>NZ_JBQTCE010000001.1:512026-813577 GCF_052665095.1 Streptomyces sp. NEAU-174
GGTGGTCTGGAGTTGGGGGGGGGGGGGGGGGGGGGGGGAGGGGGGGGTGGGGGGGGGGGGGGGGGGGGGGGGACCCCCCCACCGCCCGTTCTCATGCCGTCCCTTTCTCCGGGTTCTCGCAGCTTGCCGAGGTGTCCGGGCCGTTTGCGGGGTGCGGGACATTGCCTTCCGCCTTCCCGGGGCCGGCCGGTCCGCGGCCCGGGCCGCCCCCGGAGCGCAGCGGAAGCTTCTTCAGGAACAGCGCGACGACGAGGCCCGTAAGGGTGAGCGGCAGAGCCGTCAGGAACACCGAGGACAGGGCATCGGCATACGCGGAGGTGTAGGCGTCCCGCGCGGCTTCCGGCAGCCGCTGCACCGCCTCCGGGCTGATCGAGGCGCCCTTGGTGAGCTTGGAACTGTGATCCGCGAGGCCGTTGTTGAGGATGACGCCGAACAGCGAGGCGCCGAGCGACGTGCCGAGCATCCTGGTGAAGGTCACGGTGGACGTCGCGGCGCCGATGTCCCGGAGCTCCACAGCGCTCTGCGAGACCACCACGGTGACCTGCTGGGACAGCCCGGCACCAAGGCCGAGAACGGCCATGAACGCGGAGGCGACGGCGAAGCTCGTGCTGTTTGTCATGGTCGACAGCAGATAAAGCGCGAGCGAGGAGACGGCCATGCTCGCGGCCGGATACCACTTGTACTGGCCGGTCTTGGTCATGAAGTGGCCGGTCCCCATGGTGGCGAGGAGCATGCCCGCCGTCATCGGCAGCATCAGCAGGCCCGCGTTCTGCGAGCTGGTTCCGGTGACCATCTGGAGGTAGAGCGCCAGATAGTTGAGGGCACCGATGGAGATGAAGCCGCCGACGAACGCCACCACATTCGAGATGTTGAAGGTCGAGCTGCCGAACATACGCAGCGGCACCACCGGCTCGGCCGCCCGGCGCTCCGCGCCGAACCAGAGCCCGCCGAGGACGAGGGTGGCGACCGCGAGGCTCACGATGACCGAGGAGCCCCACGCGTACTCGCTCCCGGCCCAGTTGGTCAGCAGGACCAGACAGCTCACCGCACCGCCGAGGGCGACGATGCCCGCGTAGTCGATGCGCGGTGTGCCCCGGCAGGCCGGGAGGGACAGGAAGGAGACGACCATGAACAGGGCGAGCGCGCCGACGGGCATGTTGATGTAGAAAGCCCAGCGCCAGCCCAGATGATCGGTGATCAGACCGCCGAGGAGGGGGCCGCTGACGCTGGAGACAGCGAAGGTCCCGGTGGCGTAGCTCTGATAGCGGGCGCCCTCGCGGGGCGAGAACAGATCGCCGAGGATGGCGAAGATGGAGACCGTAAGGCCGCCGGCTCCGACACCCTGAACGGCGCGGTAGACGATGAGCTGCGTCATTGATCCGGCGGCGCCGCACAGCACAGACCCGATCAAGAAGACGACAATGGCGAAGACAAAGACACGTTTACGCCCAAGGAGATCACCGAGTTTCCCGTAAAGCGGCGTCGTCACACTGAAGGTCAGCAGATAAGCCGTACTGACCCAGGCGAACTGACTGACGCCGCCGAGATCACCGCTGATGGTCGGCATCGCGGTGGCCACGATCTGGGTGTCCAGCGTGCCCAGGAGCATCGCGAGCATAAGGCCGATGAAGACCAGTAACGCCTGCTTACGAGGCATGGCGGCGGCACCGGGATCCACGGCGGGCGCTGTCTGAGCGTGCGACATGAGATTCCCTCCTTCGCTTTCGTATGAGCTCCGCACATGAGCTCCGCGCGTGGGGGTACACTTTTCTCGTGTCAACTTAGGCTTACAAGGAAAACGTGTCAACCTCTTCTGACACGAAGGATCTCTTGACGAGGCCATGGTGTCAGCTAAAGTTGACGGCGTGGACAAAGAAGAAGTGAACAAGCTGGTAGCCGAGGCGACGTCCGACGACATCCTCAAGGGGCTCGCCGCCGTGCGTGCGCTGCGCAGGCTCGTCGAGGACATCGAGACGCTCCAGGTGCGCCGCGCCCGTGATCTCGGGTGGGCCTGGGGCGACATCGCGGAGCCGCTCGGCATCTCACGGCAGTCCGCGCACAAGAAGCACGCGCGGCGGCGGGCGAAGTGAGCGGGGCCCCTCCGGGCCCCGCGGATGACGGTGCCGGGCCGGGCGGACCAAGCCGGCCGGGCCGCACCGGGGTGTACCGGCTGCACCTCGGCGTCCACCCCCCGGCGGGAGTGGTAGGGCCGGAAGCGGCGGCCCTGAGCCGGTTGGGGCGATGGTGCGCGATCCCGCGCTCGGTCTGCGGGGTGGCCCCGTCCCCGGCTCCGTGCGGTGAGCACTTCCTCGAGGGAGTCAGGGAGCTGACACGGCGCGGCGGCGCACGAGACGCCGCGGTCGACATACGGGCCGTGCCCTTCGGGTCGGCCCCGGGGGGCGCCGGATGGCGGGAGGGCTCCTGGGTCTCGCGGCACATCATCGGCGCCGACGACGCTCTCGCCGTCGTCCGCGAGCATCTCAGCCGTTCCCGGAGGTGCCGGTCCACAGGGCGTACAGCGGTGGTCGTCGAGGAGTTCATCGCGGCGGACGCCAGCGCGCACGTGCACTCCCGGGCGCGGGGGCGGTTCGAGGAGGCGGTCGCCCTGGTCAGGGCCGCCCACGGGGTGGCCGTCGGAGGAGTGGATCCCGTGGGGGCGGCGGACACCTACCTCGTGCGCCGCACCGATCTGAACATCCTGGTCGAGTGGTTCGCCGACAAGTACCGGCAGCTGGTCCCCACCCCGGCGGGACTCGCCGAGCGGCCGCTGCCGGAAGCCCTGCGCGATCGCCCCTGCCTGCCCGAGCGGCGCATCCGGGACATGGTCAGGATCGGCTTGGTCGCCGAGGCCGTCATGGGCCGGCCGGTCCGCATGGAACTGGCCTGGAAGAACGGCGTGGTCTACGTGCTGTGGTGCGAGGCCGCCGGGTAGGGCCGACGCCCGGGTGCGCCGGACCCGGGGCATCGGGCCCGAGCGCCGGGTGAGGGCCAGGGGCGACGACCACTGGGCGTGGACCCGGTTGCGAGCGGGTTCGCGCAGGGTGACGGGCGAGGCCCTGGTCACCGTCCAGTGACCAGGGCACGGCCCTGTCCTCGACCCGAGAGCGAGACCCCTATGGAAGAGCGAACCGCGGTACTGGTGGTGGGCGGGAGCCTGGTCGGGCTCTCCGCGGCCGTGTTCCTGGCCCACCAGGGAGTCCCGTGTGTGGTAGCCGAGCGGCACGTCGGCACCTCGATCCATCCGAGGGCACGCGGCATCACGGCCCGCTCCATGGAACTTTTCCGTCAGGTCGGCCTGGAAGACGCGGTGCGGGCGCACGGCCAGGACGACATCGGCGTGTTCGTCCGCGCCCGCGCACTGGCGGACGATGACCACCATGCGGTCGTGATGCCGCAGACCAGGACACCGGACGAGGTCAGCCCGACCACGCTGTACGCCTGCGACCAGGACCGGCTCGAACCGCTCCTGCTCGCCCGCGCCCGCGAGCTGGGCGCCGATGTCCGCTTCGGCACCGAGCTGGTGGACTTCACGCAGTCCCGCGACGAGGTGTCCGCGGTGCTCCGGGACCGCGGCTCGGGCGAACGGCGCACCGTGCGCGCGCGGTACCTCGTCGCGGCCGACGGCGGGCGCAGCCCCGTCCGGGAGCGGCTGGGCATCTCCAGGTCCGGGCCCGGCACCCTTCAGCACCAGGTCAGCATCCTCTTCCGGGCGGACCTGGACCGGGCGCTGCGCGGCCGGGAGGTGTTCGCCTGCTTCCTGGAGACCATGTCCGGGGTGCTGGTGCGGCGAGACGCGGACGTCTGGCAGATGGGCGTGCCGTTCACACCCGAACTGGGCGAGAGCGCGGACGACTTCACCGACGAGCGCTGCCGCGAGGTGGTCCGTACCGGCACCGGCCTCGCCGACCTCGACGCGGAGATCGACAGCGTGCTGACATGGGAGATCGCCGCCCTGGTCGCCGACCGGTTCCGGGAGGGGAGGATCTTCCTGGCGGGCGACAGCGCCCATGTCTCCTCGCCGCGCGGCGGGCTGGGCGGCAACGGCGGCATCCAGGACGCGCACAACCTCGCCTGGAAACTGGCCGCCGTGCTGGCGGGCCACGCCGGTGAACGGCTCCTCGACACCTACGAGACCGAGCGGCGGCCCATCGCCTTCCTGAACATGGAGTACGCGCTCGGGCGGATGCGTGGCGAACCGTGGACTCAGGAGTACAACACCGTCTCGCTCGGCTACCGCTACCACTCACCGGCCTTCGCCGCCGAAGAGGGCGCGGACGGGCCGGGTGGGAACGAGAAGCTGGAGGACCCGACAGCGCCCTCGGGGCGCCCGGGCACGCGGGCGGCGCACGTTCCGCTGCCGACGGGGTACGCGGACGGGGCCAGTTCCACCCTCGACCTCTTCGGCCGGGAGTTCGTCCTGCTCACCGGGGACTGCGACGCCGAGTGGCGGACCGCGGCCAAGCAGGCCGCCGACGGTCGCGGGATTCCGCTCGCGGTGCACGCGGCCGGGGCCGGTGACGCCTCGGCGGAGGGCGCGGCCCGTGCGGAGCGCTGGCGCGTGGCCTACGGCCTGCCCGCCGAGGGGGCCGTACTGGTGCGCCCCGACGGCTACATCGTGTGGCGTGGCCGGCGCTGCGGCGACGACACGGCCGAGCGACTCGGCGCGGCGCTGGACGCGGCGTGTGGCCGGGGGCGGGAGCCGGTGTCGGACCCGGGATGACCCGGCCGGAACGCCCGAACCGGCACGGCCGACCGCCGGCCCCCGCGGGAAACGGGGACCGGCGGTCGCGGTCTACGCCGGAATCGCGACCGCCAGCACGTTGAGCACCAGCGCGACGACGGCGAATACCGAGCGGATCAGGTGCCACCGGCGCCAGCCGGGGCGGGGGTCCGCCCAGTCGTCCGGGACGCCGTCCCGGTCGGCCGCCTGAATGGCCTTGTTGAGCGGTAGGTTGCCGTACTGCGAGATCAGCGGGACGGCGAGGAAGAGCGCTGCCGCCACCGTGTATACGGCGCGGAGCCCTCCGCCGTCCGCGAAGACGGCCAGCAGTACGTCGCCCACGAGCACGGACGAGACGATGATCGGCATCACGGGGTGATAGCCCTCGCCCAGCCTGCGCTGGGTCGCCACGTACTGCCGGGGCGGCATGGTCATCAGGACGGGGAAGACGCTGACCGCCACGGCGAAGAAGGTCCCCGTCACAATGCCGGCTGCGACGATGACCAGGGCCTGGACCAATTCCAAGGGAAGAGGCACCTCACACCTTCCTGATCAGGCTGTCGGGGAAACGGAGGGGCCGGCCCCGCTAGAGGTCGAGCCGGACGTCGTACTCCCGCATCCAGGAGTCGAACTGGAGGACCATCTCGAAGCCCGCCCGGTCCACCCAGGCGCCCGCCTCCTCGTCGCCACCGCCGCCCCCGTCCAGCACGGCTCGGGTCGCCTGCGCGTCGAGCAGCGGCGCCACGGGCGCCTCGCGGTCGCGCACCAGGCGGAGGAACTTCTCGCGCACGGCACGTCCGTAGACCGGATCCTGGGTTGCCGGGTAGGCGCTCTTGGGCCGGTTGACGACGGCGGGCGGCAGCAGATCGGCCACGGCGGCCCGCAGCAGGCTCTTCTCCTGACCATCGCGGCGTCGCAGGCCGACCGGTACGTCCAGCAGGTACTGGGCGAGCCGGTGGTCGCAGAACGGCACCCGCAGCTCCACGCCGTTGGCCATGCTGAGCCGGTCCTCGCGGTCGAGGAGCGTCGGCAGCCAGCGGGTGAGGACGAGATAGCCCACCTGGCGGGCATGCCGTTCCGCGGCGCTCTCGCCCTCCAGAACCGGCGCCTCGGCGACCGCCTCCCGATAGTGCTGGTCGGCGTACCCATAGAGGTCCAGATCCTTGCGCAGCGCGGGATCGAAGAGGCGCAGCCCCAGACCACCCGAGGCGGCCTTGCGCCGCTCGAAGGCGACCCAGGGGAAGGTGCCCGCGCTGGTCAGCTCGGAGTCGTGGGCCCAGAAGTAGCCCCCGAAGACCTCATCGGCGCCCTCACCGGAGAGCGTCACCACGCGGCTCTCCTCGCGCAGATGGCGGAAGGCGAGGTAGAGCGAGCTGTCCATGTCGCCGTGGTGGGTCGGTATGTCCTGGGCCCGCATGGCGCGCGACCTGATCAGCGGATCGGCGAGCTGGCCGGGCGTCGCCACCATGTCGGTGTGGACGGTGCCGAGGTGCTCGGCGACCTGTGCGGCGAAGGGCGGATCGGGGGTGCCGCGCAGCTTCTGCGGCCGGAAGTTCTCCGTGTACCCGCGGAACATCATGGAGTACGTGTGCACGGGCCCCGCGCCCTGCCGTGGCACGGTGCGGGCCGCGAGCGCGGCCAGGGCGCTGGAGTCGATGCCGCCGGAGAGCAGCAGGCTGGTGGGCACGTCGGCGATGAGCTGCCGGGCCACGATGTCCTCCAGCAGCTCCCGGACGTCCGCCACGGTCGCGTTGAGCCCGGCGGTGTGCGGGTTGGCGGACGGCGCCCAGTACGCGGAGAGCCGGTGCCCGTCCGGGGTAATGGTGAGTGTGTGGCCGGGCGGGACCTCGGGAATGTCGCGGAAGACCGCCTTCCCCGGGGTCCGGGCGTGCGAGAGCAGTTCGCGCAGCCCGTCGGCGTCGACCACCGGGTCCACCCAAGGATGGCGGAGCACCGCCTTGGGCTCGGAGCCGAAGACCAGGCCGTGCCCGGTGCGGTGGTAGAAGAGCGGCTTGACCCCGAGCGGGTCCCGGGCGAGCACGAGCCTGCGCGGGCCCGGGTCCCAGACGGCGTACGCGAAGATCCCGTTGAGGTGCTCCGCGCACTCCGGCCCCCACTCCAGGTACGAGCGCAACAAGACCTCGGTGTCGCTGCGGGTGGTGAACCGGTGCCCCGCGAGCACGAGTTGGTCGCGCAGCTCGCGGTAGTTGTAGATCTCGCCGTTGAAGACGATCACGGGCGCGGCCGGGTCCCGGTCGTCGGTCCGCATCGGCTGGCCGCCGTGGTCCAGGTCGATGATCGACAGGCGCTGGTGACCGAGGGCGACGTCGGCGTCCAGCCACAGCCCGGAGGAGTCCGGGCCGCGGCTGAAGAGCGTCCTGGTCATCGCCGCGACCGTACGGTGTTCCGCGGTCATGTCGCGCGCGTAGTCGAGCCATCCGGCGATCCCGCACATGGGCGCTGTCCTTCCGGGGAGGGCGGTCACTTGCGGGCGATCGCCAGCGTGTGGTTGTCGAGTACGGGGCTGAAGGTGACGTCCTGGAAGCCGGCCTCGCGAAGCCACTCCGCGCACTCGCCCACGCGATACTCGCCGCCGCCGGGTGAGGTGAGCATGAAGGTGAGGCTGAGCAGCAGCGCGTCCCGGTCCGGAGACGCGTCGTCGAGCATCCGGTCGTAGATCACCAGCGAGCCGCCCGCGGGCAGCGCCTCGTACGCCCTGCGCACGAGCATCGCCCGGGTGTCCTGGCTCCACTCGTGCAGCACATGGCCGTAGATCAGCACGTCTGCCGCGGGGAGGGGGTCGTGGAAGAAGTCGGCCTCCAGGAAGGAGACGCGGTCGGCCAGGCCCAGGGCGGTGATGTGTTCGTCGAAGAACGGCCGGGCCGGTGCCCGGTCGACGTTGACGCCCCGCAGATGAGCCCGGCAGCGGACGAGGTGCGCGAGCAGATTGCCCCGCGCACCGCCCAGGTCCGCCACCGAGCCATACCCACTCCAGTCCAGCCGCTCGGCGATCTCGGCGCCGGCCCGGCCGGTATGGGTGTCCATCGCGGCCATGAACCGCCGGACACGGTCGGGGTCCTCGTCGGGACGGGTGCGGAACAGCTCGTTGCCGTCGTCGACGGGCGAATCGTCCTGGTGCTCGCCGGTGCGCAGCGCCCGGGTGAAGCGGCTCCACGCCTGCCACTGCACACGCGTCGCGACCTCGATGAAGCCGCCGATGTACCGGGGCTTGCCCGGCACCAGGAATTCCGAGGCGAGCGCGGTGCCGGCGTAGCGGCCGTCCTGAACGCTCAGCAGCCCGTGGGCCACGAGGGCGTCGAGGAAGGTCCCGGCGAAGCGGGGGTGCAGATTGAGCCGCCGCCGCAGCTCGGCCTCGGTCGCCGGGGCCTCCTCCACAACGGTGAAGAGATCGAGTTCCACCGCGCTCATCAGCATCCGGGAGGAGGCGAAGGCCAGGTTCAGGCGGATGAGTGGGGCCGGGCTCGGCACCGCGCCGGCCGCCGGGCCGGGCGCGGTCGCGGAGTCCGCCGCGGTCGTCCGTGCGGATGCTGCCATGGGAGCTCCTCGTCATCAGGCGTCGGTACGCCGCAGCCTGGAGCGCCCCAGTGGCCGTCGAGTGGGAATCGGCTGACGGCGCACGGCCGCCGTCCGAGCGCGGCCCGGACGGCCGCGGTGGGCGGTGTCAGTGGTTGGTGAGCCGATTGCGAACCGTGCCCTGCACGGTATGGGCCCCAGCGACACCGCGGGTGTCCCGAAGACCGATGGGAGAGCACGATGCACCGGACGCTGATCGTGGCGCGTATGGCCCCCAGCGAGATGGACGCGGTGGCGGACATCTTCAGTAAGTCGGACGCCACCCAACTGCCCCACATGATCGGAGTCACGCGGCGTACCCTCTTCCGCTTCCACGACCTCTACTTCCACCTGGTCGAGGCGGACCACGGCATCACCGAACGGCTCTACGAGGCCCGCGAAACCGATCTCTACCAGGACATGAGCGCCGAGCTGGCCGAGCACATCAGGCCCTACGACCCCAACTGGAAGGAGC
Source organism: Streptomyces sp. NEAU-174 (assembly GCF_052665095.1). Lineage (NCBI taxonomy): Bacteria > Bacillati > Actinomycetota > Actinomycetes > Kitasatosporales > Streptomycetaceae > Streptomyces > Streptomyces sp. NEAU-174. Next base: position 520,795 of record NZ_JBQTCE010000001.1, read on the forward strand.
CCAAGGACGCCATGGCCGTGCCGTTCTACACCTGGACGCCGCAGGAGGGAGTGACCCGTGGCTGACGCCCCGATCCAGAAGGTGGCCCTCCGCGACGTGGCGGTGAACCGGCGGCGCGGCGGGGAGATGCGGGTCCTGCTGAGCCCCAGGACGGTGGGGTGTGGCACCGGATTCTTCGGCGAACTGACCCTGGGCGCGGGTGAGTTCGTCTCCGAGCACTATCACCCGTACTCCGAGGAATACCTCTTCGTCATCGACGGCGCCCTGACCGTACGGCTGGCGGGCACTCGGGAGATCGAGCTGGTCGCGGGCGAGGGCCTGGTGGTGCCGATCGGCATCCGGCACCGGGTGTCCCACTCCGGGACCGAGCCCACGCGGGCCGTCTTCCAGCTCGCGCCGCTCGCCCCGCGCCCGGACCTCGGACATGTGGACACGGAACCCCCGCCGCACGCCGACGAGGCCGGGGTGGAAGTCGGGGAGGTCCGGTGAGCACCGAGGCGCACGCACGGGAGCCGGTGATCACCGGGATCGGCGTGGTGGCCCCGGGCGGGGTGGGGACCAAGCAGTTCTGGGACCTGCTGACCGACGGGCGCACCGCGACGCGCGCCATCTCGCTGTTCGACGCCGCCGGCTTCCGCTCCCGGATAGCGGCGGAGTGCGACTTCGACCCGGTGGCCGAGGGTCTCACGCCCCAGGAGATACGCCGTATGGACCGGGCCGCGCAATTCGCGGTCGTCGCGGCGCGCGAGGCGATGGCCGACAGCGGGCTCGCGTTCGACGGCGTGGACCCCGGCCGTACCGGAGTGAGCATCGGCAGCGCGGTGGGCTGCACGACCGGTCTGGAGGAGGAGTACGTCGTGCTGAGCGACGGCGGGCGGCACTGGCTACTCGACCCGGACTACGCGGTGCCACACCTCTACGACTACATGGTTCCCAGCAGCATCGCCGTCGAGGTCGCCTGGGCATGCGGCGCCGAGGGGCCCGTATCGCTCACCTCCACCGGCTGCACGGCCGGGATCGACTCGGTGGGGCAGGGGGCCCAGCTGATCCGCGAGGGCGCGGCCGACCTGGTGCTCGCCGGTGCCTCGGACGCGCCGCTCTCCCCGATAACCGTGGCGTGCTTCGACGCGATCCGTGCCACCTCCCCCAGCAACGAGACGCCACAGACCGCCTCCCGCCCCTTCGACCTGCACCGGGACGGCTTTGTGCTGGGCGAGGGCGCGGCGGTGCTGGTTCTGGAGGAGCGGGAGGCGGCGCGGCGGCGCGGCGCCCGGCAGTACGCACGGATCTCCGGGTTCGCCCGCCGCAGCAACGCCTTTCACATGACCGGACTCAAGCCCGACGGCCGGGAGATGGCCGAGGCGATCACCGCCGCGCTCGCCGAGGCGCGGGCCCCGGCGCACGAGGTCGACTACATCAACGCGCACGGCTCCGGCACCCGGCAGAACGACCGCCATGAGACAGCCGCGTTCAAGCGCAGCCTTGGGGAACGAGCCCGTCAGGTCCCGGTCAGCTCGATCAAATCGATGATCGGGCACTCGCTCGGCGCCATCGGCTCCATCGAGATCGCGGCCAGCGCCCTGGCCCTGCGCCACCAAGTGGTTCCGCCCACGGCCAACCTCAGGACCCCCGATCCCGAGTGCGACCTGGACTACGTCCCCGTCACGGCGCGGGAACACCCGATGGGCGCGGTGCTCAGCGTCGGCAGCGGATTCGGCGGCTTCCAGTCCGCCATGTTCCTGCGGCGGGCGGAGGCGCTGTGACCGCGGCAGTGGTGACGGGCATCGGGATCGTGGCGCCCAACGGCGTCGGCACGGAGGACTACTGGCGCTCCGTGCTCGCCGGGCGCAGCGGCCTGGCGCCCCTCAGCAGGTTCGAGGCCGACGCCTATCCGGTACGGGTCGCGGGCGAGGTCACCGGCTTCGACCCGGTCGAGCACGTCCCGTCGCGGCTGCGCGTGCAGACCGACCGGTGGACACAACTGGCTTTCCACGCGGCCGACATGGCATTGACGGATGCCGGCGCCGACCCGGCCGGGCTGCCCGAGTACGACATGGCGGTGCTGACGGCCAGCTCATCGGGCGGCACGGAGTTCGGACAGTACGAGATCGAGCGGCTGTGGTCGCAGGGCCCGCGCTACGTCACCGCCTACCAGTCGATCGCCTGGTTCTACGCGGCGACCACGGGACAGCTCTCCATCCGGCACGGCATGCGCGGCCCCTGCGGCGTGGTGTGCACGGAGCAGGCGGGCGGTCTCGACGCGGCCGGACGAACCCGGCGGCTCCTCATGGACGGCGGCGCGCGTCTGGTCCTGACGGGCGGCACCGACGCGTCGCTGTGCCCGTACGGGGTGACCGCCCAGGCCGCGAACGGGCGGCTGAGCGGCAGCGATGACCCGGACCGCGGCTATCAGCCGTTCGCCGCGACAGCCGACGGCTATCTGCCCGGCGAGGGCGGCGCGATCCTGGTGGCCGAGGCCGCCGACGCGGCCGAGGCCAGGGGCGCCACGCGGGTATACGGCCGGATCAGTGGGTACGCCACGACCTTCGACCCCCGGCCGGGCCGCCCGGATCCCGACGGCGGATCGCGGCTGCGTCAGGCCGCCGGACAGGCGCTGGAGGACGCCGGATTGGAGCCTGGCCAGATCGATGTCGTCTTCGCCGACGCCAGCGGCGACCCGGAGCGGGACCGGCTGGAAGCGGCGGCGCTTACCCGGCTGTTCGGCCCCCGGGGGGTGCCCGTCACCGCGCCCAAGACCATGACAGGCCGCCTCTACGGCGGCGGCGCGGCGCTCGACATGGCCACCGCGCTGCTGGCACTGCGCGACGGGGTCATCCCGCCGACCATCAACGTGCCCACGCTCGCGCCCGGCTGCGAGCTGGACCTCGTGCGCGACGAGCCGCGCCCCGCTCCGCTGCGCAACGCTCTGATCCTCGCCCGGGGCCACGGTGGCTTCAACGCCGCCCTCGTCGTCTCCGGCGCCAGCTGAACGCCTGACCCCGGCCGGTCACGGCGACTCCGGCCGGACCGGCAAACCGCACATCGAACGGGAGAAGCACATGACCACCTTCACCCTGGACGACCTCGTACTGATCATGCGCGCGGGCGGCGGCGCGGACCGGGAGGAGCTGGAGGGCGACATTCTCGACATGCCCTTCGGGGACCTCGGCTACGACTCACTCGCCCTGCTGGAGGTGACCACACGGATCGAGAACCAGTACGGCATCTCCCTACCGGAGGACATCGCCGTCCCCACCCGGACGCCCCGTGAGGCCATCGAACAGATCAACTCCGTCGTCCACGCCGACTGAACGAACCACTGATCGAGAGGTTCAGCACCATGACCGGTCACACCGACAACGAGATCACCATCGACGCGCCCATGGATCTGGTCTGGTCGATGACCAACGATGTCCCCTCCTGGCCCCGGCTCTTCAGCGAATACGCCGCCGCGGAGGTCCTGGAGCAGCGCGGCGACACCGTCGTCTTCCGGCTCACCATGCACCCCGACGAGAACGGCGACGTCTGGAGCTGGGTCTCGGAACGCACGCCGGACCCCGGGAGCCGCACCGTCCGCGCGAAGCGGCTGGAGACCGGCCCCTTCGAGTTCATGAACATCTTCTGGAGTTACGAGCAGACCCCGAACGGCGTGCGCATGCTCTGGACCCAGGACTTCCACATGAAGCCCGGCGCCCCGGTCGACGATGAAGCGATGGAGCGCCGTCTCAACGCCAACACCCCGGTGCAGATGAGGCGCATCAAGCGGCTGATCGAGGAACGGGCACACGCGGGGCTGAGCCTGGGGCTGCGGGGCAAGAAGGTCCTGCTCACCGGCGGGACCCGGGGTATCGGACGGGAGATCGGGCTGGCGCTCGCCCACCGCGGGGCCGACCTGATCGTCTGCCACCGGCGGCCGGGCGAGCACACCGAGCGGCTGAGCCGGGACCTCAAGGCCACCGAAGGGACTCATCACATCATCCAGGCCGACCTCGCCGAGGCCGATGAGACCATCCGGCTCGCCGAAGAGTGCCGGGAGCGTTTCGGCTCCCTCGACGCCCTGGTGCACAACGCCGGCGCCATCAGCCATGTGCCCTTCGCCGAACTGTCGCTGGAGGAGTGGCGACGCGTCCTGGACACCAACCTCACGGCTCCGTTCCTGCTCACCCAAAAGGTGCTCCCGCTGCTGTCCGAGGGCTCCTCCGTGATCTTCGTCGGCTCCAAGGTCGCCACCATGGGAGTCCCGCTGCGGGCCCACTACACCGCCTCCAAGGCCGGGTTGATCGGGCTCACCCGTTCCCTCGTCAAGGAGTTCGGGCCGCGGGGCATCCGGTTCAACATCGTCGCCCCCGGGCCCACCGCGACCGATGCGGAGGTCCCCGAGGAAGTGCTGGCCCGCTACCGCAAGATGATCCCGCTCGGCCGCCTCGGCCGGGCCGACGAAGTGGCCCGGGCGGTGCTCTTCCTCGCCGGCGACCAGTCGTCCTTCGTCAACGGCCAGACCCTCGATGTCGACGGGGGGATCTGAGATGGCGGACGGACCGGGCACATTCCGGGTGCTGCTGCGCATGCAGATCAAGCACGGCATGGAGCAGGAGTTCGAGGAGACCTGGGGAAGGGTGGGTGAGGTGATCACCCGGCAGCCGGCGAACCTCGGCCAGTGGCTGTCGCGGAGCGTCGAGGAGCCGAGCGTCTACTACATCGTCAGCGACTGGGTGGACGAGCCCTCGTTCCGGGAGTTCGAGCGCAGCGAGGAACATGTAGCGCACCGCACCAAGCTGCATCCCTACCGAGACGGCGGATCGATGGTCACGATGCGCACCGTGCTGCGCATGGTCGGCGCCGGTGAGGGGGTCGCGCGGTGAGGGGACGGGTGCGGGTGCTCGTCTACGCCGCCTCCGCCGAGGGCCCCTCCGGCGAGGAGGCCGTGCGGCGGGCCTACCACCGCACCAGCCAGGACCTGGCCGGAGTGCCGGGGCTGCTCGGCAACGAGCTGCTGCGCTCGGCCCACGAGCCGAACCGGTATGTGGTGCTGAGCGAGTGGCGCGACCTGGCGGCCTTCCGCCGGTGGGAGGAGGGTGCCGGGCACCGGGAGACCACCGCCCCGCTGCGCCCCTTCCAGGACCACGAGCAGCGCCGGGTGTTCGGCGTCTATGAGGTGCAGGACGCGTACGCAGGGGAGGAGCCGCGGTGACGGATCCGGACACACCCGGTCTGGCCGGGAAGCGCGCCCTGGTCACCGGCGGTACGCGCGGCGTAGGCCGCGCCACCTCGCTGCTGCTCGCCGGCGCGGGTGCGCGGGTGGTGGCCTGCTACCGCGACGACGAGGAGGCCGCCAAGCGGCTGGAGGACGAGCCCGGCTGGGACGCGGAGGCTCATCGCACGCTGCGCGCGGACCTGTCGACCCCAGCGGGCCGGGCCGCGGCGGCGGGCGCCTGCCGGGAGCTGCTCGGCGGCGTCGACATCTTGATCAACAACATGGGGACATACGCCCCGCGGCCATTCGCAGAGCTGTCGGACGACGACGTGGCGCGCTGCGTGGACAAGAACCTGACGGCCCACATCCAGCTCACCAGAGAGCTTCTGCCGCTGCTCGCCGACGGCGCCTCGGTGGTGAACGTGGGCGCGGGGATGGCGGAGCGCGGGCGGCCCGGGCACGTCCACTTCACCGCGGCCAAGGCGGGCCTGGCCGGGTTCGTGCGCTCGCTCGGCAAGGAACTGGGACCGCGCGGTATCCGCGTCAACACCGTGGCGCCCGGCGTGGTGGAAACGGAGCGCGGCCTCGACCTGCCCGCCCCCGTGCGCGAAGGGCTGCGGTCCGCCATTCCACTGCGGCGCTTCGGCACCGCGAGGGAGGTGGCCCGCACCGTCGTGTTCCTCGCGGGTGACACCGCGAGCTTTATCAACGGGGTCACGCTCCGCGTGGACGGGGGGATTTGAGACGGGACGGCCGGGCGAACGGCGGCGACCGCACCGAGGCGCCCCGCGGACGGAAGGTCCGCGGGGCGCCTACGGTCTGCTGTGCACGCCCACCGGACGAGCGGGCGCCGCTCAGCCGGAGAAGGTCGCCTGGACCAGGTGCAGCGTGGGGAACGTGCCGGACACGGCCTTCGTACCGGTCAGCTCGAGCCCCGCCTTCTCGAAGAGGGCTTCGAACTCTCGTCGGGTGTGTCGCTGTCCACCGACGTTGAGCAGCATGAACAGATCGATCACGCTGGTGACCCGCATCTCCTCGGGATCGGCGTCCATCACGCTGTCGATCACCAGGACGCGGGCGCCGGGGTCCGCGGCGGCGCCGATGTTCTTCAGCACCCGCAAGGAGTTCTCGTCCGGCCAGTCCAGGATGTTCTTGAGGATGTAGAGATCGGCCTTGACCGGGACCTCGTCAAGGCAGTCGCCGGGCACCAGCCGACAGCGGTCGCCGTAGGCGCCGTCCGCGCGCAGCTCCGGCACAGCGTCCGCGACGGTGCCCGCCAGGTCGAAGAGGGCACCCCGCACATGCGGGTGCCGAGCGAGCAGGGTACGCAGCAGATGGCCCTGTCCGCCGGCGATGTCGACGACGGAGTCCACGCCCGTCAGATCGATGGCGCGGGCGACCTGACGTGAGGACAGGCTGCTCACCGCCGTCATCGCCTTGTCGAAGAGCCGCGCCGACTCGGGTGCGTCCTGGGTCAGATAGCTGTAGAAGTCCTTTCCGAAGATCTCCGGCACCACGGCCTTGCCGTCCCGTACGGCCTCGTCGAGCAGCGGCCAGGCCTGCCACGTCCAGGGGGCGCCCAGCCACAGCACCAGGTGCTTGAGCCCGTACGGCGCGTCGTCCCGGAGCAGCCGGGAGAGCGCGTTGTGCCGGTACCGCCCGGGTGACGCCTCCTCGAAGACCCCCTGTCGCTCCAGGGCGCGCAGCAGCCGGCCGAGAGTGCCGGGCACGGCCCCGGTCCTGGCCGCGACCTCGGAGATCTCCATCGGGTCGTCGCCGACGGCCTCGGGCACTCCGAGCCGCACGGCGGCCTGAAGCGCGGCGGCGACCCCGGCGCCCACCGCCAAGTGTTCGAGCCTGCGCACGAGTTCCATTGCCGCAGGCTGATCGTCCTGTGCCAGCACGGACACCACTCACCTCTCGGTAGGTACGGGAACGCCCCGAGCCTGCTGGCCGCCGCTGGCGATCCGATGGCAGCGCACTCGCCGTGGCTCGGGCCCCGTACGGCCAGGGCGCCCGCCGGGCCGGGCGGCCTGCCAGCGGATCTGGACCGAGAGGCCATCGCCCGCTGCGACGCTCCAGCAGCAGACGTCCCGGTCCGCCACGAGAAGTGGAGAACAGCAGTGATCGCAACATCAACGCAGGTTCTGGTCATCGGAGGCGGCCCCGCCGGGTCGACTGCGGCGGGTCTACTGGCCCGGCAGGGAATCGACGTCACCGTGATCGAACGGGACACCTTTCCGCGCTACCACATCGGTGAGTCCATCCTGCCCTCCTGCCTGCCCATCCTCGGGCTGCTCGGGGCACGAGAGAAAGTCGAGGCTCACGGCTTCCAGGTGAAGCGAGGCACGTACTTCGAGTGGGGCCCCGACGAGTGGCAGCTGAGCTTCAACGAGCTGGGTGACACGACGCCGTACGCCTGGCAGGTGATCCGCTCGGAGTTCGACGAGCTTCTGCTCGACCACGCCGCGGAGCTGGGCGCCACCGTCCACCAGGGAGTGACGGTGCGGGACATCGAGTTCCACGAAGGGCGCCCGGTGGCGGCGAACTGGAGCGCGGGCAAGAACGGCGGCGACGAAAGCGGGCGGATCGCCTTCGACTACCTGATCGACGCCTCGGGGCGCCGCGGTGTGATGGCGACCCGCTACCTGAAGAACCGCCGTCACCACGACGCGTTCAAGAACGTCGCCGCCTGGACGTACTGGCGGAACGTGGGCACGGTCGAGAAGAGCCCGGAGGGCTCCACGGCCGTGATCTCGGTGCCCAACGGCTGGTTCTGGGTCATCCCGCTGCACGACGGCACCACCAGCGTGGGCTTCGTGTGCGCGAAGAGCTCCTTCGACGCCCGCCGCCAGGAGCTGGGCGGACCGGCCGCCGCGTACGAGGAGGCCATCGCCGCCTGTCCGTCGCTGGACGAACTGCTCGCCGACGCCCAGCAGGTGAAGGAGGTCCGGGTCGAGCAGGACTACTCGTACACGAGCGACGCGTTCACCGGGCCCGGGTACGTCCTCAGCGGCGACGCGGCCTGCTTCCTCGACCCGCTGCTGTCCACCGGGGTGCACCTGGCCACCTACAGCGGGATGGTGGCGGCGGCGTCCATCGGGAGCGTGCTGCGCGAAGAGGTCGCCGAGAACGAGGCGTTCGGCTTCTACCAGCAGGTCTACCGCCGGGCCTACGAGCGGATGCTGCTGCTGGTCTCGGTCTTCTACCAAAGCTACCGCGGGCGCGATTACCACTTCTACCATGCGCAGCGGCTCTCCTCCCGGGAAGTCGACCAGCTCAACCTGCACCTCGCCTTCCTGCGCATCATCTCCGGCATCGAGGACATGGAGGACGCCAAGGAGGCGGCGTACGACCGGGTGCTGGAGGAGCTGAGCGGGGGCGGCTCGGAGCCCGGCAGGAACCCGTTCGAGAACCTCGGCAAGCTCCGACAGGAGCCGCTCTCCGCCGACGACGCCATCGACGGCCTGTATCTGTCGTTCGGGCCGACATTGGGTCTGCGGCGTACCTCGGAAGCGGCACCGGACCAGCTCGACCGGAAGTAGCCACGCGCCCCATGAACAGACGAACCGTCGCCGCGCTGGTGCTCTTTGTGGCCGTACCCGCGGCCGGTACCGTCGCCGTCCTTGCGGCCTGGGGGCACGGCTGGGCATCCGCGGAGGCCGGCGGCCACCGGCGGGGAGCGGGCCCGGCAGCGGCCCCGCCGGAGACCTACCGTCTGCTGGTCGCGGTCACCGCGGTCCTGCTCACCGCCCACGCGCTGGGCGCGCTCGCCCGGCGCGTGGGCCAACCGACGGTCGTCGGGCAGATGGCCGCCGGAATCCTGCTGGGCCCCTCGGCCCTCGGCGCCCTGGCGCCGGAGGTCCAGCACTGGCTGCTGCCGCCCTCCGCGACCGTGCCCGTGGAGGCCATGGCCCAGCTCGGGGTGGTCTTCTTCGCGTTCCGGATCGGCTACGAGCTGACACCCACGCAGCTCATCCAGCATGGCACCGCCTCGCTGGTGCTGGGCTGTGCGGGGGTGTTCACCCCCCTCCTGGCCGGGGTGGGCCTCGCGCTGGCGCTGCCCTCCGGATACCGGCCGAACGGGGTGGGCAGCGGGCCCTTCGCGGTCTTCGTCGGGGTCGCGTTCTGCGTCACGGCGTTCCCCGTACTGGCCGGAATCCTGCGGGAGAACGGCATGCTCTCCTCCGCCCTGGGCTCCCTGGCCATGGCCACGGCGGGCGTCGCGGATGTGCTCGCCTGGTCGCTGCTGGCGTGCGGCGTCGCGGTGGCCCAGGGCGGCACCCCGCTGGGCGCGCTGCGCACCGCGGCGCTGACCGCCCTGCTCGCGACGGTGATGCTCACGGTGGGGCGGACGGTGTTGCGACGGCTCTGGGAGCGCCGTACGGCGGGGTCGGTGATGCTCGTCCATGTGCCGCTGCTGTGCTCGGCCGCCCTCACCGACGCGATCGGGGTGCACGCGGTCTTCGGCGGCTTCCTGGCGGGCCTGGCCATGCCGCGGCTGCCTCGGATCGAGGAGATCGCGGAGCGTACGGACACCATGGCGTCGTGGCTGCTGCTGCCCATGTTCTTCGCCTCGGTGGGTCTGCGCACGGGGATCGGGCTGATCGGTGGCACGGCCGACTGGCTGCTGTGCGGCCTCTTCGTCGCCCTGGCGGTCGCGGCCAAGCTGGCGGGCACGGCCCTGCCGGCGCGGCTTTTGGGCGTCCAGCCGCGCTCGGCGGCGCGGCTGGGCGTGATGATGAGCTGCCGCGGGCTGACCGAACTCGTGGTCCTCGACACCGGGCTCCAGCTCGGGCTGATCCCACCGCGGCTGTTCGCCATGCTGGTGGTCATGACCCTGGCGACCACGATGCTCACGGCGCCGCTGCTGAATCGGAAGGGCGGCGTGCCGCCGGACGGCCAGGCCGGCGGCCCCCTGTCGGGCCCCGTGGACTACGAGGCGTTGGCGAGCGGAGCCCCGCCGCGTGGCTCGGCCAGCTCCGACTCCATCCGCTCGCGGGCGAAGACCCGGCTCAGCTCGTGGAATGAGTAGGTGGTCTCGCCGTCCGGCGACGTCGGGACCGTGTGCAGGAAGTGGTGTTCCACCAGGTTCGCCAGCGCGGTCTCCGCCACCGCCTCGGTACAGCCGAGCAGCCCGACAAGCGTGGCCGTGGTGAACTCCCGCTGGCGCAGCAGTGCCAGCAGCCGGAGCACGGCCCGTTCCCGGCCGCTGAGCCGGTCGTACGCGACCAGGTACCGGTCCCGGATGCTCACATCGGCACCCTGCAACTGGTCCAGCCTCCGGTTGTCGCGGTACAACTGCTCGGCGAACTGCCTGGGCGACACGTCGGGGAGCGCCGCGAGCCGAGCGCCCGCGCACCGCAAGGCCAGCGGCAGCCGGCCGCACATCTCGGCGATGAGTTCCACCGCCGCGTGCTCCTTCTCGGCCCTTTTCCAACCCATGGCCTTTGCCAGGAGCTGGAAACTCTCCGCCCGTCCGAGTGGAGTGACCTCAAAGGTCCGCGAGTTCGGCAGATTGTAAAGGTTGACTCGGCTCGTGATGATGGTGCGGGATTTCATCCCGTCCAGCAGCAGGGGGGTGACCTGCGAGTGCGTCAACGCATCGTCGAGAACGAGCAGGATATCCCGTTCGACTCCCCATGATCGAAAGAGGCTGCTTTTCTCGTCGAGACTCCGGGGATAGGGTTCGGGAATTCCGGCAGCGTGCAGAAAGGCCGTCAGCGCGTCATCGGGACTGGTCGCACGGGGGCGTGACCCACGCAGGTCGACATACAGCTGTCCGCCGGTGAATTGGTCCCGCACAGCGTGTGCGATCCGCGCCGCCAGCGCGCTCTTCCCGACTCCAGGCATTCCTTTCAGCAGGAGAACTCCCACACCCTCCTCCATGGATTCCGCGGCGCCCGTCGCGCGGATCGCGGAATCCACCAGGGCGCCTTGGCCGATCAGTGGCCCGGGGTCCGGGGGAAGCTGCGCGGGTCGGACGACCGTGGACGCGGGGGCCGAGGTGATCGGCGCCGGAGTGACCGCGACGTGCGGCTGCGGCGCCGGGGCCTGGAGCGGAGCCGGTGGGCCGGTGTGCGGAGCGGGGTCGCCGGAGAGGATGGCCTGCTGCGCGCGCTGGAGCGGGTCGGAGGGCTCGAGGCCCAGCTCCTCCACGAGGGCGTGGCGCAGTCTGTTGTACACCTGAAGCGCCTCCGACCTGCGTCCCGAGCAGTGCAGGGCGTGCATCAGGAGGGAGTGGAAGCCCTCATGGAGCGGGTGAGCGGCCGACAAGCTGGTCAGCTCGGGGATGACGGCCCGGTGGTTGCGGAGCTTCAGCTCAGCCTCGATCTTCAGTTCCAGGGCGCTGAGGTGGTCGGCCTGGAGACGGGTCGCGTGCGCGGTCAGCACCTCTCCCGCGGACACGTCCGTCAGGGCCGGACCGCGCCACAGCGCGAGCGCTTCCTTGAGATGCCCGAGTGCCTTGTCCGGCGCTTCTGGCAGGGCCTTGCGCCCCTGGGCGACGGCACGGTCGAAGAGGCGCAGGTCGATGCAGTCGTCCGGAACCTCCAGGACATAGCCGTTGGGGCGAGTCCGCAGCACCTCGGAGGAGTCGAGGCCGCTGCCCTCCAGGGATTTCCGTAGCTTGTAGATGTAGGTTTGCAATGTGGATTGCGCGCTGACGGGCGGTGTGTCGCCCCACATCTCGTCAATGAGTTCCGCGAGCGTTACTGTCCGGCCGCTCTGAACGACCAGCAGCGCGAGTATTTGACGCAGCCTGGGAGCAGTTGGCGTGATGTTGCGCTTTCCCAGTGTGACATCGAACGGTCCTAACACTCCGTACTTCACACGGGCCCCCGCTCTTTGCGTGAAGAAGTGTGAGTCACAAATTCCGCTTGGTCAGACGGAATTGATCATCTGCATGATGGCATGCATACTTTGGCCGAGTCTAAAACGAGCGAATACACAGAGCAAGGCTCGACATGCAAACTCGACTACTCTCGCGCCTTGTTGAAAACCCAAGGATTGACCATGATTGGGTCAAGTCTCCTAGGGTTGAACGCGGGCGCGGAGAGTAGGTTGACGCCATGGACCGTCACATATCGACTGAGGCAGACCGGTTGCACGATGAGGCTGCTCTCGCCTTCCTCCGGCTGCACCGGATGTGGGGGAAACTCCAGGCGCGTGATGTCGGTTCGCTGGGCAGGCTGATGTCCCAGAACGAGATCAGCCGCGGCTGGGTGCTTCAGATCGTCGACGAGGGGGTCGGCACGTCGGAGGGCGAGGTGACCGTCGGGGCACTGGCCGAGGGGCTCGACGTCGACCCGTCCGTCGCAAGCCGCATGGTCTCCAGCGCCATCCGCGACGGCCACCTCGCGCGCCGGGTCTCTCAGGTTGACGGGCGGCGCAGCGTGCTGCGCATCACCCGCTCCGGCTATGTCCTGCTGCACCGCTTCCGGCGCCAGCCGCGCGCGGTCTTCGAGACGGTCACCAAGGACTGGCCCCCGGGACAACGCGACGAATTCGCCAGGCTGTTCACCCGTTACGTCGATGAGATGGCCCGCATCCGAGCGGATCGCCAGGACACGGGACCGGCCGAGTGACGGACGCCTCGGATACCCCGTCGACCCCCAGGTTTCTGTCCACCGTGCCGGTACCGGCACGCGGTCGGTTCACTCCGGCGTTCCACACTGTCGCGGAGACGTGGTTGGCCCTCCCTCCCCCTCCCCTCGGCCTTCTTCCGGCGGCGCAACCACCGGGTGAGGGTAAGGGCCAGGACCGAGAGGATCACCAGCACGAGTCGTCACCCCCGGTCCGTTCGTGCGCGTCCGCGCGCCGGTGTGCTACGGCCAGCCGCAGGATGCTGCCGACCAGGTCCCGGTAGCTCTGGTTCATAAGCGGCTCTTCACGCTCCGCGCGTTCTCCGGGCGGGGTCAGTGCCGGAGCCGGGCAGGCGGGGAGCGGGATCCATGCCGGCTCGTCTGTCGCCATGCGTCCCAGGCTTGCGAGAGGCGGTGACAGATGACTCACCCCTCGCTCACCAGCACCCGGCAGAACCTTCGGGTAGGTGCCGACGCCGATGGTGTCGATCACCGCGTCCACACGAGGTGTCCGCCGAAAAGAAGAACCCCAGCCCGGACACTGTCCGGGCTGGGGTTCCAGTGGAGCCGCCTAAGGGAATCGAACCCTTGACCTACGCATTACGAGTGCGTCGCTCTGGCCGACTGAGCTAAGGCGGCACGCTGCGGAGCCAGATTGGCAGCAGCAGCGTCGCCAAGTCTACACAGTTTCGAGGGGTGCTCCGTACGGGGCCGGGTGGGGCCTGGGCTGGAGCGGGGCCGGTCAGTGGCAGCGGGTGTGGGGGGCGGGTGGGCGGCCGGTGAGGAGGTAGGTGTTGATCGCGTTGTCGATGCAGCCGCTGCCCCGGCCGTAGGCCGTATGGCCGTCGCCGTCGTAGGTGAGGAGGGTGGCGGAGGAGAGCTGGGTGGCGAGGGCGCGGGCCCAGGGGTAGGGGGTGGCGGGGTCGCGGGTGGTGCCGACGACGACGATGGGGGCGGCGCCCCTGGCGTGCAGGGGGTGGGCTGTGCCGGTCGGGCGGACGGGCCAGTAGGCGCAGTTCAGGGCCGCCCAGGCGAGGGCCTTGCCGAAGACGGGGGATGCCTTCCGGAAGTCGGGGACGGCCTTCCTGACGTCGGCGGGGGTGCGGAAGGCGGGTGGGAGGTCGAGGCAGTTGACGGCGGGGTTGGCGTACATGAGGTTGGCGTACGAGCCGTCGGCGTCGCGCTCGTAGTAGAGGTCGGCCAGGTTGAGCAGACCGCCGCCGTGACCGCCCATCGCGGAGCGGAGGGCGGTGCGCAACTGGGGCCAGGCGGTCTCGTCATACATGGCGGAGATCACGCCGATCGTGGCGAGCGGCTCACCCAGGGCGCGCGACTCGCCGGTGCGGACCGGGTGGGAGTCGAGGCGGGCGAAGAAGGCGCCGAGCCGGTCACGGGCGGTGGCCACGGAGCCGGTGCCGAGGGGGCAGCCGGTGCGGCGCACGCAGTCCTTGGCGAAGGCGGTGAAGGCGGTTTCGAAACCGGCGGTCTGGTCGCGGTTGATGCGCCGCGAGGACAGCGTCGGGTCGAGCGCGCCGTCGAGGACGAGACGGCCCACGCGATGGGGATAGAGGTCGGCGTAGGTCGCGCCGAGGAAGGTGCCGTAGGAGGCGCCGACGTACGTCAGCTTCCGGTCGCCCAGCGCGGCGCGCAGCACATCCATGTCGCGGGCCGCCTCGACCGTCGAGACATGGCCGAGGATCCGGCCGGAGCGGGTCGCGCAGCCGCGGGCGAACTTCTTGTAGGCCGCGACGAGGCGGTCGGTCTCACCGCGGCCGTCGGGCGTCTGGTCGGTCTGGGTGAAGGTGTCCATCTGCTTGTCGCTCAGACAGGTGATCGGCTCGCTCTCGGCCACACCGCGCGGGTCCATCGCCACCATGTCGTAACGGGCGCGCACCCGGGCCGGATAGCCGACGGCCGCGAAGCTCTGGAGATAGCCGACCGCGGAGCCGCCGGGGCCGCCGGGGTTCACCAGGAGCGAGCCGAGGCGGCGGCCGGTGCCGGTGGCCTTCTTACGGGAGACCGCGAGCCTCAGATCCCGGCCGGTGCCGGGTCTCGCGTAGTCGAGCGGGGCCTTGAGCGTGGCGCATTCGAAGTCCGCGCCGCCGCACGGGCGCCAGCTCAGCGTCTGCTCGTAGTACGGCTTGAGGGCGGCCGGGACGGCCTTCTTCGACAGCGACGCGGCGCGCGGCGCGGAGGCGCCGGCCGAGCAGCCGGAGGACAGCAGGGCGGCGGCCGTAAGGGCGGCACCGAGGGTCCGGAGCGGGCGGCTGCTGTGGCGGGTGTGCATGGGCTGATCCCTCGGTTCGCGGTCGAGTCGCGGGATCGCGCCGGCCGGATCGCATGGATCACCCTGTACTGGTTCCTACGGGATGGCACCGGTTCGCCCCCTTACGGAGAGTATCCACCCGGACACGCTCCATGCGTCCAGCGACAAACCCGTACGAGTGACTCAGCCCGCCCGCAGCGCCATGGTCATCGCCTCGACCGCCAGCAGCGGCGCCACATTGCTGTCCAGCGCCCGGCGGCAAGCCGTGATCGCCTCTATCCGGCGCAGCGTCCGCTCGGGCTTCGAGCCCGACGCGATCCGCTCCACCGCGTCCCGTACGTCGGTGTTGGCGAGCGCCACCTGGGAGCCGAGCTGGAGGGCCAGCACATCGCGGTAGAAGGCGGTCAGATCGGTGAGCGCGAGGTCGAGGCTGTCGCGCTGGGTGCGGGTGGCGCGGCGCTTCTGGCGGTCCTGGAGGTCCTTCATGGCCCCCGCCGTGCCGCGCGGCAGCCGCCCGCCCGTACCGGCGGCGGCGCCCAGGGCGGCGCGCAGCTCCTCGGTCTCCTTGACGTCGACCTCCTCCGCCACCTGCTTGGCGTCCTCGGCCGCCGCGTCGATCAGCTCCTGGGCCGCCTTGAGGCAGCCGCCCACGTCGTCGACGCGCAGCGGGAGCTTCAGGACGGCGGCGCGGCGGGCGCGGGCCCGCTCGTCGGTGGCCAGACGGCGGGCGCGGCCGATATGGCCCTGGGTGGCGCGGGCGGCGGAGGCGGCGAGCTCGGGGTCGATGCCGTCGCGCCGGACGAGGATGTCCGCCACCGCGTCCACCGGGGGCGTACGGAGGGTGAGGAGACGGCAGCGGGAGCGGATCGTGGGCAGCACGTCCTCGAGCGAGGGCGCGCACAGCAGCCATACGGTGCGCGGCGCGGGCTCCTCGATGGCCTTGAGGAGCACATTGCCCGCGCCCTCGGTAAGGCGGTCGGCGTCCTCCATGACGATCACCTGCCACCGGCCTCCGGCGGGCGAGAGCTGGGCCCGGCGGACGAGCTCACGGGTCTCCTTGACGCCGATGGTGAGCATGTCCGTACGGACCACCTCCACATCGGCGTGGGTGCCGATCAGGGCGGTGTGACAGCCGTCGCAGAAGCCGCAGCCGGGGGCGCCGCCGAGGGCCCGGTCCGGGCTGACGCACTGGAGCGCGGCGGC
Organism: Streptomyces sp. NEAU-174; assembly: GCF_052665095.1. NCBI lineage: Bacteria > Bacillati > Actinomycetota > Actinomycetes > Kitasatosporales > Streptomycetaceae > Streptomyces > Streptomyces sp. NEAU-174. The sequence goes on from NZ_JBQTCE010000001.1 coordinate 537,041, forward strand.
GAAGGCGCGGGCGGCGGTGGCCCGGCCGGAGCCGGGCGGGCCGGTGAACAGCCAGGCGTGGGTCATCTTGGACGACGCCATGGGCTCCCCGGCGGGGCCGTCGGCCGCCTCACCGGCCGCCGTGACCAGGGCGTCCGCGTCCCGCGCGGCGGCCGACAGCTGGGCCGCCACTCGGTCCTGCCCGACCAGGTCGTCCCACACCGTCATGGCTGCCTCCGCCGCTCGTCCCTACCGCACCCCATTGTGGTCCACCCCACCGACAGCCGAACGCGTCGCCCACCGGTGACGCCACCCGGCCGGCGGGCCTGCGGCGGTCACCCGCCGTGGGCGCCCTGACTCCGCCGCCCCGCCGACAGCCGGGCGCGGCCACCGGCTGCGGCGCGCGGACGGTCGGTCTTCCCCACCCCGCCCCTTCCCGAAAACGGGGCGCTGCCCCGGGCCCCGCTGGGGCTCCGCCCCAGACCCCGTTCCGGGGGCTCCGCCCCCGAACCCCCGCCGGGGCTCCGCCCCTGGACCCCGCTCCTCAAACGCCGGAGGGGCTGGAGGGTGCAGCTCCACCCCAGGACTCCCCAAACGCCGGAAGGCCGGAAAGTCAGTGCCCCGCCGACGACGTCCCCTTCGGCGCCCCAGCCAACAGCCGGGCGCCGCCATCCGCAGCGGCACCCGGCCATACCGTCAGCGGCGGCGGCCGTCCTCGTCGTCGCGGGGGCCGAGCAGTTCGTCGGCCAGGGACGGGAGGTCGTCGAGGGGGGTCTCCTCGGCCCACTCGGGGCGGCGGCGCCGACGCGGCGGTTCGGCCTCGCCCTGCGCCTGACCCTGGTCGTAGCCCTGGCCCTGGCCCGGGTCATGGCCCTGGCCCTGCCCGTACTGCGGCATCTCGCGCGTGCGCTCGTTGCCCTGTCCGGGCTCCTGGCCCTGGCCCTCGTCCGGGCGGAACAGCCACGGCGGGACCCGGTCCGCCGGGTCGGCGGAGCGCTCGTCCCGTACGGGCGGCAGGACGGCTGTCTCGTCGGCCGCGTTCGTGGGCGGCTCGGCGGGCGGCTGGGGCAGGACGGTCGTCTCCGCGGCGTCCGGGTCGCCCCGGCGCTCCGGGCCGTCCTGGGGCCGTACGGGCGGGAGCACAGCGGTCTCGTCGGCGTCCGGGCCGCTCTGGGGCGGTACGGGCGGCGCGGGAGGCACAGGCGGCAGCACCGCGGTCTCATCGGCCGCCGCCGAGCCGGTGCCGGGACGGCCGGAGTCGCCGGACTCGCCGCCGTGCCCCGCCCGGGGGTCGAACCTCGGCGTCTGGACCGTCTCCGTCGTGTCCGGGTGCGGGTGCAGGTGCGGGTCGTCCGCGCCGGAGCCCGCCGCGCCCCGGGCGCCGCCGGTGCCGTGCGGGCCGTCCTCGTCCTCGGGCGGCGGGGCCGGGGCCTCGGTCTCCACGGTCGGCGCGTCCGCCCCGGAGGGCGCCGCGTCCGCCGCCAGCCGTGCCTGCTCCGCCCGCAGCAGCGCCTCCTCGGCCTTGCGCTGCTCCTCCTGGCGGCGCGCCTCGGCCTCGGCCCGGCGCAGCGCGTCCGCCTCCGCCTGGAGGCGGCGCCGCTCCTCCTCGGCGGCGCGGGCGCGGTCCTCGGCCTCGATGCGCTTGCGGTCCTCCTCGGCCCTGCGGCGCGCGTCCTCGGCCCGCTGCCGGGCCGCCTCCGCCTGCCGCTCGGCCTCGCGCCGGCGGGCCTCCTCCAGCTCGCGCCGCTTGCGCTCCTCCTCCTCGGCGCGGGCCTTGGCGAGCGCCTCCTGGCGCTCGCGCTCCAGCCGCTCCTCCTCGGCCTTGCGGGCGGCCTCTTCCTCGGCGCGCCGGCGGGCCTCCTCCTCGGCGGCCTTACGGGCCTCCTCCTGAGCCTTCACCTCCGCCTCGGACAGCGGCAGCATCTGGTCCAGGCGGTGGCGCACCACGGAGGTGACCGCCTCCGGCAGCTGCCCGGCGTCGACGACGATGTAGCGGGCCGGGTCGGCGGCGGCGAGGGCCAGGAATCCGGCCCGTACGCGCTGGTGGAACTCGGCGGGCTCGGACTCCAGCCGGTCCGGGGCCTCGGTGAAGCGTTCGCGCGCGGTCTCCGGCGAGATGTCCAGCAGCACCGTCAGATGCGGCACCAGGCCGTTCGTCGCCCAGCGCGAGATGCGGGCGATCTCGGTCGCGGCCAGGTCGCGCCCCGCGCCCTGGTAGGCGACGGACGAGTCGATGTAGCGGTCGGAGATGACGACCGCGCCGCGCTCCAGAGCGGGGCGGACGACGGTGTCGACGTGCTCGGCGCGGTCCGCCGCGTACAGCAGCGCCTCGGCGCGGTGCGAGATCCCGGCGGACGAGACGTCGAGCAGGATGGAGCGCAGCCGCTTGCCGATCGCGGTGGCGCCCGGCTCACGGGTCACCACGACCTCGTGCCCCTTGGCCCTGATCCACTCGGCCAGCGCCTCCACCTGCGTGGACTTGCCCGAGCCATCGCCGCCCTCGACGACGATGAAGAAGCCGGTGGCGGCCGGGCCCTCGTCCGCGCCGCCCCCGCCGAGCAGCGCCTCGCGCAGATCGCGCCGCAGCGGCACGCCCTGCCGGTCGTCGGTCCGGCCGAGGACCAGCGCGGCGACGGGCAGCAGCAGCGCGCCCACCAGCATCAGGGTGAAGGCCGCGCCGCCGTGGGCGAAGACGAAGTCACCGCTGCCGAGCCGGTGCGGCCCGATGACGGCGGCGAGCAGCGGCGCGGCGACCGCGCCGAGCCCGACGCCGACGCGGACGACGGCCTGCACATGCTCGGTCATCCGGGGCCGGCGGGTCTCCTCGGACTCCTGGTCCAGCAGGGAGTGGCCGGTGTGGGCGGCGACACCCGCCGACGCGCCCGCGATCAGGGCGATCAGCACGACGGTGGTGGTGTCGTGCACCAGGCCCACCGTGAGCAGCGCGAGCCCGGTCAGCGCGACCGTCAGCGCCAGCAGCCGGCGCCGCGACAGACCCGGGAGGACCTTGGGGGCCCAGCGGATGCCCATCGCCGGACCGCCGGTCAGGACGAGGACGAGCAGGGCGAAGCCGACCGGCCCGCCGCCGAGGTCCATGGCCTGGAGCGGGGCGACGCCCACGGCCGCGGCGATCGCGCCCGCCACTCCGGCGCAGGCGAGCACCAGCAGCGGAACGGCTCCGGTGCGGCCCTTGTCGGCGCCGCTCCCGGAGGCGGCACGGGGACGGCGCAGCCCCTCGAGGGGGGAGCGGGTGCGGCTGGTCTGCGCGCCGGGCAGTTCGATGAAGGCGAGGATCGAGATCGACGCGGCGAAGAGCCCGGCGCCGACATACGAGCCGAGGGCGGCCTGGTGGGTGTGGAACCACTCCACGCCGGTGCCCAGCAGCCTGCCGATGAGGGTGACGACGAGCAGCGCGGCGGCCGCGATCGGCAGCGTCAGGAAGTTCGTACGGAGCGAGAGCCGCCGCAGCGCGTCCAGGTGGTCGGGCAGCGGCCGCACGGCGGCGCCCTCGGCGGGCGGCGCCGGGAGCAGCGAGGGGGCCGCGCCGTCCTTGGCGACGGTCCAGAAGCGCTCCACGACGCCGACGACGAAGGTGGTGATGAGCAGCCAGGCGACGGCGTCGGCCGGGGCCCAGTCGATCCACAGCGGTGCGATGAGGAGCAGCACCAGCCGCAGACCGTCCGCGCCGACCATGGTCCAGCGGCGGTCCAGCGGCCCGGAGGGTCCGATCAGCGCGGCGAGCGGCCCGAGGAGCACCGCGCCGAACAGCACGGTCGCGAAGAGCCGTACGCCGAGCACCACCGCCACCGCGAAGGCCGCGCCGCGATACCCGCCGCCGAAGGAGTCGGCAGCCACCGACGCCTGGAGCGTCAGCAGCACCAGCACCAGTACCGCGAGCACGTCCCCGGCACCGCCGACGAGTTGAGCGCTCCACAGCCGTCTCAGCGGCTGATAGCGCAGCAGGGCTCGTACGGCCCGCTCGCGGGAGTCCGCGGCAAGGGCACCGGAAGTGGCGGTCACGTCCGTTGGCTGCTCTCGCGTCATCCCGCCAGCCTATCCGGATCACATGAATCCACGGCCCCCCGGCCGAACAAACGGGCGGTGAGCCGTGGATGGCGTGCGGATTGCTCCGCCTTCCTCCGCTTTCCCGCCCGCCGCTCGGCCGGCTACTCGGCGTTGGCCGACGACCTCCCGGCCGCCGTCTTCTTGGCGGCGGTCTTCGCGGTCGTCTTCTTGGCGGCCGTCTTCTTCGCGGTCGTCTTCGTCGCCGCGGTCTTCTTGGCGGCCGTCTTCTTCGCCGCCGTCTTCTTGGCCGCGGTCTTCTTCGCCGCCGCCTTCTTGGCGGTCTTCTTGGCCGGGCCCTTGGCGCGCTTCTCGGCCAGCAGCTCGTAGCCGCGCTCGGGCGTGATGGTCTCCACGTCGTCGTCGCGGCGCAGCGTCGCGTTGGTCTCGCCGTCCGTGACGTACGGGCCGAAGCGACCGTCCTTGACCACCACGGGCCGCTCGCTGACCGGGTCGGTGCCCAGCTCCTTCAGCGGCGGCTTGGCCGCGGCCCGGCCACGCTGCTTGGGCTGGGCGTAGATCGCCAGCGCCTGCTCGAGCGTGATGTTGAAGATCTGGTCCTCGGTCTCGAGCGACCGCGAGTCCGTGCCCTTCTTCAGGTACGGGCCGTAGCGGCCGTTCTGCGCGGTGATCTCCACGCCCTCGGCGTCGGCGCCGACCACGCGCGGCAGCGACATCAGCTTGAGCGCGTCCTCCAGGGTCACCGTGTCCAGGGACATCGACTTCAGCAGGGAGGCCGTGCGCGGCTTGATGGCGTTCTTACCGCTCTTGGGGGTGTCCTCGGGGAGCACCTCGGTGACGTACGGGCCGTAGCGGCCGTCCTTGGCGACGATCATGCGGCCGGTCTCGGGGTCGGGACCCAGCTCGAACTCACCGCTCGGCTTGGCGAGCAGCTCCTCCGCGAGCTCCACGGTCAGCTCGTCCGGCGGCAGGTCGTCGGGGACGTCGGCGCGCCGGCCGGTGCCGCCCTCGACCTCCGTCGGGCGCTCGACGTACGGCCCGTAGCGGCCGACGCGCAGCACGATGCCGTCGCCCACGGGGAAGGACGAGATCTCCCGGGCGTCGATCGCGCCCAGGTCCGTGACCAGCTCCTTGAGGCCGCCGAGGTGGTCGCCGTCGCCGTTCCCGGCCTCGGCGGCGCCGGTCTGCGCGCCCTCGCCGAAGTAGAAGCGCTTCAGCCACGGCACGGCCTCGGCCTCGCCGCGCGCGATGCGGTCGAGGTCGTCCTCCATCTTGGCGGTGAAGTCGTAGTCGACCAGTCGGCCGAAGTGCTTCTCCAGCAGGTTGACCACGGCGAAGCTCAGGAAGGAGGGCACGAGCGCGGTGCCCTTCTTGAAGACATAGCCGCGGTCGAGGATGGTGCCCAGGATCGTGGCGTAGGTCGACGGGCGGCCGATCTCTCGCTCTTCCAGCTCCTTGACCAGCGACGCCTCGGTGTAGCGGGCCGGGGGCTTGGTCGCGTGGCCGTCGGCGGTGATCTCCTCGGCGGTGAGCCGGTCGCCCTCGGCGACCTGCGGCAGCCGGCGCTCGCGGTCGTCGAGCTCGGCGTTCGGGTCGTCGGCGCCCTCCACATAGGCCTTCATGAAGCCGTGGAAGGTGATCGTCTTACCGGAGGCGGAGAACTCGGCGTCCCGGCCGTCGCTCGCCCGCCCGCCGATCTTGACGGTGACCGAGTTGCCGATCGCGTCCTTCATCTGGGAGGCGACGGTCCGCTTCCAGATCAGCTCATAGAGCCGGAACTGGTCGCCGGTGAGGCCGGTCTCCGCCGGGGTGCGGAAGCGGTCTCCCGAGGGACGGATGGCCTCGTGCGCCTCCTGGGCGTTCTTGACCTTGCCCGCGTAGGTGCGCGGCTTGTCGGGCAGGTAGTCGGCCCCGTACAGCTGGGTGACCTGCGCCCGGGCCGCCGCCACCGCCGTGTCCGACAGGACGGTGGAGTCCGTACGCATATACGTGATGTAGCCGTTCTCGTACAGCTTCTGCGCGACCTGCATGGTGGCCTTGGCACCGAAGCCCAGCTTGCGGCTGGCCTCCTGCTGGAGGGTCGTCGTGCGGAACGGCGCGTACGGCGAGCGGCGGTACGGCTTGGACTCGACCGAGCGCACCGTGAAGGCGGTGTCGGCGAGGGCCGTGGCCAGCGAGCGGGCGCCCGCCTCGTCCAGGTGGAGGACGTTCAGGCCGTCCTTGAGTAGCCCGAGCGAGGTGAAATCGCGCCCCTGGGCGACCCGGAGGCCGTCGACGGCCGTAAGGCGGGCACCGAAGGTGCCGGGGTCGCTGACGTCACCTGCCCGGCCGGTGGCAAAGGTGCCGGTGAGGTCCCAGTACTCGGCGGAGCGGAAGGCGATGCGATCGCGCTCGCGCTCGACGACGAGACGGGTGGCGACGGACTGGACCCGGCCCGCCGACAGGCCGCGCATGACCTTCTTCCACAGGACCGGCGAGACCTCGTAGCCGTAGAGGCGGTCGAGGATGCGGCGGGTCTCCTGGGCGTCGACGAGGCGCTGGTTCAACTCGCGCGGGTTGGCCACGGCGGCCCGGATGGCGTCCTTGGTGATCTCGTGGAAGACCATCCGGCGCACCGGGACCTTGGGCTTGAGGACCTCCTGGAGGTGCCAGGCGATCGCCTCGCCCTCGCGGTCCTCATCGGTGGCCAGGAAGAGCTCGTCGGAGTCGGCGAGCAGCTCCTTGAGCTTCTTGACCTGGCTCTTCTTGTCAGCGTTGACCACATAGACGGGCTGGAAGTCGTGCTCGACGTCCACGCCGAGCCGCCGGACCTCGCCGGTGTACTTGTCGGGGACCTCGGCCGCACCGTTCGGCAGGTCCCGGATGTGCCCGACGCTGGCCTCGACCACGTAGCCCGGGCCGAGGTAGCCCTTGATCGTCTTCGCCTTGGCAGGCGACTCGACGATGACGAGTCGGCGGCCGCCCTGTGCGGTCTCGCTGGTGGTCGGGGACAACTTGGCTCTTCTCTCCGGTCGACTCTCGGTGAACGGGCAGTGCCGTGCGGGTAACGCTCACGGCCTCCCTCTGCGGTGACGCTGCGGAGTGTGACGGTACATCCCGCCCCCGTGTCAAACGGAAAAAGCCCGCAACGCCACTCGAACGGTAACCCGACAACCGTCCTGTCTGCCGCCCGGACCGACACGAGGCAGCGTGGAAGGCCCTGTCAGGCGTAACCCAGGCACCAGATTCCGCCGCCGAGCGCGGCGATGCCGAAGAAGAGGGAGAGCACCGCGGAAGCGACAGGACTCACACCGTGTGCGACGGGCACACGCTGCCTCAGGCGCGCCGCCGTCCACAGCAGCAGCGCGGCGCCGAACAACACGAATGCCGTTCCGGCGAAGATCGCAGGTCCGCTCTCCATGGCGGGAGCGTGGCACGGGCGGGAGGCGTGCGCGCGAACCCCGGGTGAACAGCGCGCATCGCCCCGCAGGGCCCCGTCCGCACCCGCCCCGGGATGGCCCCTTCGGCGCCCCCGGCGGCAGCTTCCTGCCATACGGGGGCGCGAAGCAGAGGGCTGTACCACCGGCGCACGCCCCCCCACGCACGGCGCGCGCATAGCGCGCGTTTCTCGTCGCGTCCTGCCGTGCTCTTGCTGTGGCGTCCCTATGCCGTCATGACATCCCTATGCCGTCGTCGCCGACCGGCCACAGAAAGCCCTGCTCGACCAGGAGCCGGATGGACTCGGGAGTGCGGTCGCGCAGCACCACCGGGTCCTCCCCGAGCAGCTGGGCGATGGCGTCCAGGATCCGGCCGGCGCTGAGTGTGCCGTCGCACACACCCGCGAAGCCCGCCCCGACCGTGTCCACCTTCGTCGCGCGCCGCATCCCCCGGTGCTGCCTGAGCACGACGTGCTCGGGGTCCTCGGCTCCGGGCGGGCCCACCTGCTCCTGGACGACCTCGTCGGCAAGCCGGAAGTGGGCGGTCAGCAGCGCCGCGTCGTCATGCGTGCGCAGGAAGTCCTGCCGGTCGAAGTGGGCCATGACCTCGGCCCCCAGCGGCTGCTCGACCGGATGGGACCACTCCTCCACGGTCACCGAGGGCCGGTCGGCGCCGGACTTGCGCAGGGTGATCCAGCCGAAGCCGACGGCCGTGGTCTTCCGCGCCTCGAACTCGTCCAGCCACGCGTCGTAGCGCGCCGCGTACGCCTCGGGACCGGCCAGGTGCTCACCGGCGTCGCGCAGCCACAGCTCGGCGTACTGGGTGATGTCCTGCACCTCGCGCTGCACGATCCACGCGTCACAGCCGGGCGGGACCCAGGAGGCCAGCCGCTCGCGCCAGTCCTCCCCCTCGACGTGCTGCCAGTTCGCCAGCAGCTGACACCAGCCGCCGTCGGCGAGGTGCCCGGCGGACCGCTGGACGAGGGTGCGGCACAGATCGTCCCCGGCCATCCCGCCCTCCCGGTAGACCAGCTCGCTGCCCTCCGGGGAGCGCGGGGAGATCACAAAGGGCGGGTTGGAGACGATCAGGTCGTACGTCTCGTCCCGGACCGGCTCGAACAGCGACCCCTCCCGCAGATCCGGCTCCGGCGCCCCGGACAGGGCGAGGGTCAGCCGGGCGATGGCCAGGGCGCGCGGATTGCGGTCCGTGGCGGTCACACGGGTGGCGTGGCGGCCCGCGTGCAGCGCCTGGATCCCGGAACCGGTGCCGAGGTCGAGGACCCGGTCCACGGGCGCGGGCACGGTCAGACCGGCGAGCGTGGTGGACGCGCCGCCGACACCCAGGACGAGCCGGGAGCGGTCCTCACGGCCGCGCGCGCCGCCCGGGCCGCCGATCCCCGCCGCGCCGCCGACCGCGCAGCCCAGGTCGGAGACGATCCACCAGTCCTGGCCCTCGGGCCCGCCGTAAGGCCGCACGTCCACGCTCGCGCGCACCTCGTCACCGTCGCGCACCAGCCAGCCGTCGGCGCGGCAGCCCTCGGCCGGGAGGGCCGCGGCCGCCCGCCCGTACGGCACCGGGCGCTGGAGCAGGAAGAGCCGCACCAGCGTCTCCAGCGGGCCGCTCCCGGCCCGGGTGGCGCGCAGCGCCGGGACGGTCTCCCCGCGCGCCAGGGCCGTGTAGGCGGACGGGCCGAACAGGTCCAGCAGACCGTCGGCGGTGAAGGAGGCGGCCGCCAGCGCCTCGCGCAGGCGGGCGGTGCGCTCGGGGTCGGCGGTGGGGAGGCGGAACGAGGGCTGGTGCGTACTCACGCCCCCATTGTCGGGGCAATCACCGACAGCGGGCGACGGCAGTCGGCATCGGGACGACATCGCCCGCGCCGACCGCGGTGACGGGCCGACAAAGGGCGCGCCAGGGGGCGGCGTTGACCCCCTGACGGCGGAACTCCGGAACGGTCCACGTAAGGACTACGGGGACCGCCCGGAAGGACCACGAGGGCTACGGTGCCACGCGGGCCGACGAGGACCGACCAGGACCGGCTAGGACTGCGTCGTGGCGCCGCCGCCGGCCGTCTTCGGCTTCTGGCAGCCGGGCTGCTTGGCCATCGCCGAGCCGACCTTGCCCTCCTGGAGCTTCTGTAGGGCCTGGTCACCCGACTTGCTGAGCTTGTCGAGCTCATCGGCGACGCCCGCGAGTCCCTGGGCGAACTTGGACTTGTCCGAGGTGTCCAGCTTGTCGATGGCCGACTTCAGCTTCGTGTACGACCCCGAGGTGGCGTTGAGCTCCTTGACCGCCTGCTTCTGGGTCTTGTCGCCGCTGTCCACGGGCGGCGGGCCCGCCTTGTTCACGGCCTTGGCGAGCGCCCCGTAGGACTCGGAGATCTCCTGGAACGCCTTGGAGTCGGTCTGCTGGAGCTTCTTGGAGTCCTGCTCGTCGGCCGCGCCCTGGATCGCGGTGTTGGCGCCCTGGATCTTCTTCAGCTGAGGCTGCACCTCGTCACAGACCGACTTGGCCCAGTCGTTGACCTTCTTGTCGTCGTCGCCGCCCCCGCAGCCGGTCAGCGCCAGTACGAGTGCCGCACCGCCGGACAGTGCAGCCACAAGCTTCTTGTTCACCGGATTGGTCCCTTCCATGGCTCTCGGCCCCGGAACATACACGTCCATCCGGCGAAGCCCACCGGGAGAGCGTCCCGTATGAATATCTTTAGGAGCATTTGCACCACGCTCATTGTGGACATGGCCTCATCGAGCGGATGGCACATCGTGGGCAGGGAGGCGGGCGGACGATGTGCCGTCGCACACCGCCCGCCCGCATGTCGCGGGGGCCTTCCCGGCCCCCTGGCCCCCTCCTGGGCTAGGACACCACCGCCGCGTCGGCTGACTTCGCCACGCGCTCGGAGTTGTCTTCGTCACCTACGGCGATTCCGCGCCGCTTGGAGATGTAGACGGCGGTCACGATGATCACGACGGCGATCACCGCGACGACCGCGCGCAGCCCCGGGCTGGCGTTGTTCCCGTAGGAGAACTTGACCACCGCCGGGGCGATCAGCAGCGCCACCAGGTTCATCACCTTCAGCAGCGGGTTGATCGCGGGTCCGGCGGTGTCCTTGAAGGGATCGCCGACCGTGTCGCCGATCACCGTCGCGGCATGGGCCTCACTCCCCTTGCCGCCGTGGTGACCGTCCTCGACCAGCTTCTTGGCGTTGTCCCAGGCGCCGCCGGAGTTGGCGAGGAAGACGGCCATCAGCGTGCCGGTGCCGATCGCGCCCGCCAGGAACGAGCCGAGCGCGCCGACCCCGAAGGTGAAGCCGACGGCGATCGGCGCCATGACGGCGAGCAGACCCGGTGTGGCCAGCTCGCGCAGCGCGTCCTTGGTGCAGATGTCGACGACCCGGCCGTACTCGGGCTTCTCGGTGTAGTTCATGATCCCGGGCTTCTCGCGGAACTGCCGCCGCACCTCGAAGACCACCGCACCGGCCGAACGCGACACCGCGTTGATCGCCAACCCGGAGAAGAGGAAGACGACGGCGGCGCCGAGGACGAGGCCCACCAGGTTGTTGGGCTGCGAGATGTCCAGGTTCAGATTCATCTCCCCGGCCACGGAGGTGTGCACGTCACTCACCGCCTCGGCGATGGCGTCGCGGTACGAGCCGAAGAGCGCGGCCGCCGCGAGCACCGCCGTGGCGATGGCGATGCCCTTGGTGATCGCCTTGGTGGTGTTGCCGACCGCGTCCAGGTCGGTGAGCACCTGCGCGCCCGCGCCCTCGACATCGCCGGACATCTCGGCGATGCCCTGGGCGTTGTCGGAGACCGGGCCGAAGGTGTCCATGGCGACGATCACACCGACCGTGGTGAGCAGACCGGTACCGGCGAGCGCCACGGCGAACAGCGCCAGCATGATCGAACTGCCGCCGAGCAGGAAGGCGCCGTAGACGCTCAGCCCGATCAGCACCGCCGAGTAGACGGCGGACTCCAGACCCAGCGAGATACCGGAGAGCACCACGGTGGCCGGGCCGGTCAGCGAGGTCTTGCCGACGTCCCGCACGGGGCGCCGGGTGGTCTCGGTGAAGTAGCCCGTGAGCTGCTGGATGAGCGCGGCCAGCACGATGCCGACGGCGACCGCGACGAGCGCGAGCACCCGCGGATCACCGCTGTGGCCGAGGATCTCGCGGTTGGTGACACCGTCGAGGTCCGCGTAGCTGGACGGCAGATAGGCGAAGACCGCGATCGCCACCAGCGCCATAGAGATCACGGCGGAGATGAAGAAGCCCCGGTTGATGGCGCTCATCCCGCTGCGGTCGGAGCGGCGCGGGGCCACGGCGAAGATCCCGATCATGGCGGTGACCACGCCGATGGCCGGGACGAGCAGCGGGAAGGCCAGCCCGGAGTCGCCGAAGGCCGCCTTGCCGAGGATCAGCGCGGCCACCAGGGTGACGGCGTACGACTCGAAGAGGTCGGCGGCCATACCGGCGCAGTCCCCGACGTTGTCGCCAACGTTGTCCGCGATGGTCGCGGCGTTGCGCGGGTCGTCCTCGGGGATGCCCTTCTCGACCTTGCCGACGAGGTCGGCGCCGACGTCGGCGGCCTTGGTGAAGATGCCGCCGCCGACCCTCATGAACATCGCGATCAGCGCGGCGCCGAGCCCGAAGCCCTCCAGCACCTTGGGCGCGTCGGCCGCGTAGACCAGCACCACGCAGGAGGCGCCCAGCAGTCCGAGGCCCACGGTGAACATGCCCACCACACCGCCGGTACGGAATGCGATCTTCATTGCCTTGTGCGAGACGGCCGTGAGATCCACGCTCGGCTTACCGGGTGCGGAAGCGGCCGAATCGCCATTGACGGGTGTGGTGGGGGGCTCGGGGGTGGCCTCACGGGCGGCGGCCGCGACGCGCACATTGCTGCGCACCGCGAGCCACATCCCGATATAGCCGGTCGCCGCCGAGAATGCCGCACCGATCAGAAAGAACACCGAACGCCCGATGCGCTGCGCCCAGTCGTCCGCCGGCAACAGCATGAGCAGGAAGAACACCACCACGGCGAATCCACCGAGGGTGCGCAGCTGCCGGGCCAGATAGGCATTGGCGCCTTCCTGAACGGCTTCGGCGATCTTCTTCATACCGTCCGTGCCCTCGCCGGCCGCGAGGACTTGTCGTACCAGCACCACCGCGACCGCGAGCGCCGCGATCGCGACGGCGGCGATCACCAGCACGAGCACACGGTTGTCGTCGGTCAGCTCTGCGGCGGCCAGGGTTGGGGTGAGGTCCAGCTGATGAGGGGTGAGAGGCCCCGCCATTCGTCCTCCTTGACGTTTGGCACATGGGCGCGCAGCAGTTCTGCGACCGCAGAAGAGCCGCCGCGCTCAGGCGTCCTGAGCTCGAGATGTGGACGGATTGTAGGGAGCGTCACACGATCAAAACAGGGCGCCGGAATGGGAATTCCCCCGCACCAGCGAAGATCAATAGGTTTGGCGGTACGAATTCCTTCGGAAGAAGGAAGGTCGACAATTCGGTGACGGATGTAAAGTGATCGCCATAAATGATCTATATGAACGATCTTAATGGCGATCTTGCGACGATCGCGCGGCACTGAGAAAAACGCTGTTCAGAGCGTACGCCCGAGATCGATAAAGCGCGCGCCGAGAGATGCGCCGCGGGGTGCGCCGGGGCGCGCCGGGACGGCGCCGCCGAGTGGGCGCGGACACGCCGACAGCCGGACCGGCGATCTTGAAACGGCCGGTCCGGTGGTCCGGAAGATCGGGCGAGGGATGACGGACGAATGACCCCGCGAAGGGCCCGATCCGGCGACGACATGGCCCGAAACCGGTACGGGCGGAACCCGAACCGGTGGGCCAGGCCCGCCGAAGGCCTTGGCTCGGGCTAGGACACCAGAGGCTGGGGCGCGGTCGGCCAGCTCATCCGGATCACTCCACCGGTCTCGCTGGTCGTCACCTCGACATCGTCGACGAGCCCGCTGATGACGGCGAGACCCATCTCGTCCTCGCCCTCGGCCTCGTCGTCCGCCTCCGGATGGGAGCCGGGCGCCAGGGCGGCCGAGGTCGGGGATTCGTCACCGACCTCGATGGAGAACTTCTTCTCCTCCTCGGTCAGGATCACCCGCACCGGTGCCTCCACCCCATTGCTCAGGTGGAGCCCGACCGCGCGTGTGCAGGCCTCGCCGACCGCGAGCCGCACCTCGTCGAGCACGGCCTCATCCACCCCCGCCCGGCGCGCCACGGCCGCCGCGACAAGACGAGCGGTCCTGACGTGCTCGGGCAGCGCGCTGAAGCGGAGTTCGACGGTGGCCATGCCATCCCCCTCGGGCGTATGGGCGTGCGTATGGGGAGGGCCGGGCGGGCACCGCCCGGAACCCCCTTCTGTGTCTTCCTTCGGCGATCTTGTCAGTCGGTCGCCGCGACAGCGTCCTCGACCGAGGTGTGAATCGGGAACACCTTGGTCAGGCCGGTGATGCGGAAGATCTTCAGAATGCGCTCCTGGTTGCAGACCAGGCGCAGCGAGCCCTCGTGGGCCCGCACTCGCTTGAGCCCGCCGACGAGCACGCCGAGTCCGGTGGAGTCGAGAAAGTCGACGCCCTCCATGTCGACGACCAGGTGGTAGTTGCCGTCGTTGACAAGCTCGACCAGCTGCTCGCGCAGCTTGGGCGCGGTGTATACATCAATCTCGCCACCGACCTCGACGACCGTGCGGTCATCGACGGTCCGAGTCGACAGGGACAGGTCCACGGATCCTCCAGCACCTTGCATCGAGCGGTCGCCCCCCATGGATCGGCAGCCGCGATGGCATTCAATCACTTACCAGCAGGCGTGCACGACGCCTTGAGACCATTGTCCGTCAGACCAGTGACACACTCGGTGTCGATGGCCGACAACCAAATCCCGCGGCAGGCGGGCATACGCCCCTCACCCCGGGCCGTCCTCGGCCGGTTGAGCACGGGGGCGAGCCGGAGCACGCGCATCACTCATACGGAGCACTTGCCCCCACGCCCGGGAACCCATGCCGACTGGCCCTCGGCGATCCGGCCGGAGGTGATCAACGCCATTCGCGCGGTCGGCATCGATCGCCCCTGGGCCCACCAGGCGCGCACGGCCGAACACGCGCTGCGCGGCGAATCGGCGGTCGTGGCCACCGGAACCGCCTCCGGCAAGTCCCTCGCCTATCTGGCCCCCGTCCTCAGCACCCTGCTGGACGGCTCGGAGGAGCCCAGCGGCCGGGGGACGACCGCCCTGTACCTCTCCCCCACCAAGGCGCTGGCCGCCGATCAGCGGCGCGCGGTGGCCGCCCTCACCGCCCCGCTGGGCTCCGGCATCCGGGCGGCGGTCTACGACGGCGACACGCCCGTCGAGGAGCGCGAGTGGGTCCGGCAGTACGCGAACTACGTGCTCACCAACCCCGACATGCTCCACCGGGGCATCCTGCCCGGCCACCCCAGATGGTCCTCCTTCCTGCGCGCGCTGCGCTATGTGGTGATCGACGAGTGCCACACCTACCGGGGTGTCTTCGGCTCCCATGTGGCCCAGGTGCTGCGCAGGCTGCGCCGCGTCTGCGCCCGCTACGGCTCCTCGCCCGTGTTCCTGCTCGCCTCGGCCACCGCCTCCGATCCGGCGGTCGCCGCGGGCCGGCTGACCGGCGTGCCCGTGGTGGAGATCACCGAGGACGGCTCGCCCCGCGGCGAGGTCGTCTTCGCCCTCTGGGAGCCGCCGCTGACCGAGCTCCACGGCGAGCAGGGCGCCCCCGTGCGGCGCACGGCCACGGCCGAGTCCGCGGACCTGCTCACCGACCTGGCCGTCCAGGGCGTCCGTACGGTCACCTTCGTGCGCTCCCGGCGGGGCGCGGAGCTCATCGCGCTCATCGCCCAGGAGCGGCTCGCGGAGGTGGACCGCTCGCTGCCGGACCGGATCGCCGCCTATCGGGGCGGCTATCTCCCCGAGGAGCGCCGCGCTCTGGAGAAGGCCCTGCACTCCGGTGAGCTGCTGGGGCTCGCCGCGACCACCGCCCTGGAGCTGGGGATGGACATCGCCGGGCTGGACGCCGTGGTCGTGGCGGGCTATCCCGGCACCCGCGCCTCCCTGTGGCAGCAGGCGGGGCGGGCCGGGCGCACCGGCGAAGGGGCCCTCGCGATCCTGGTCGCCCGGGACGACCCGCTGGACACCTATCTCGTCCATCACCCGGACGCCCTCTTCCGGCAGCCGGTGGAGTCCACCGTGCTGGACCCGGACAACCCTTACGTCCTCGCACCGCATCTGTGCGCCGCCGCGGCCGAGCTTCCGCTCACCGAGCCCGACCTGGAGCTCTTCGGGCCCGCCACGGAGGAGCTGATGCCGCAGCTGGAGCAGCGCAAGCTGCTGCGCCGCCGGGCGAAGGCCTGGCACTGGACCCGCCGTGAGCGCGCCGCCGACCTCACCGACATCCGCGGGACGGGTGGCAGCCCGGTCCAGGTCGTGGAGGCGGCCACCGGGCGGCTGCTGGGCACCGTGGACGCCGCGGCGGCCCACACCACCGTCCACGAGGGCGCCGTCCACCTCCACCAGGGCCGGAGCTATCTCGTCAAACAGCTCGACCTCGACGACTCGGTCGCCCTGGTGGAGGAGGCCACTCCGCCCTACTCGACCACGGCCCGCGACACCACGGCGATCTCCATCCTGGAGACCACCACCGAGATCCCCTGGGGGGACGCGCGGCTGTGCTTCGGTTCCGTCGAGGTCACCAACCAGGTGGTCTCCTTCCTGCGCCGCAAGCTGATCACCGGCGAGGTCCTCGGCGAGTCCAAGCTGGACCTTCCGCCGCGCACCCTGCGCACCCGGGCGGTGTGGTGGACGGTGACCGACGACCAGCTCGAGGAGGCCCGGGTGCACCCCCAGGCCCTCGGCGGCGCCCTGCACGCCGCGGAGCACGCCTCGATCGGCATCCTGCCGCTCTTCGCCACCTGTGACCGCTGGGACATCGGCGGGGTGTCCATCCCGCTGCACCCCGACACGCTGCTGCCCACCGTCTTCGTCTACGACGGGCATCCGGGTGGCGCGGGCTTCGCCGAGCGCGCCTTCCACACGGCCGCCCGCTGGCTGGCGGCCACCCGTGAGGCGATCGCCGTATGCGAGTGCGAGGCGGGATGCCCGTCCTGCATCCAGTCGCCCAAGTGCGGGAACGGCAACGACCCGCTGGACAAGAAGGCCGCCATCCGCCTGCTGACGACCCTGCTCGCCGGCGCCCCGGAGCAGCCGCCGACCGCCGAGTGAGCGTTCCCCGCCGCCCGGTGGGGACGGCGGTCCGGTGACCGGAGTGCCCGCGGGCCCCGCTCGCGCCCGGACGCGGAGGGTGAACGGGCCGGTGCGCACCTCGGCCGTGAGATCCGCGATCTCACCGCTCAGGGCGCATCGCACCACGTGCGCCCCCTGCGCGGAGGCCACCCGCCGGGCGAGACCGCACGCCGTACGAGCCCCCTCCAGGCCGTGGTCCGCCGCCGCGAGCGCCGCCAGATCGGCGGCTCCGCCCGCCCGATGGCGCGCCACCATGGCCTGCCCGGCCGCCAGTACGGCCGCGAACACCACGCACAGCGCCGTCGCGGCCAGCGCGGTCCAGACGGTGGCCGACCCCCGGTCGGCCGCCCACCTCACCGGGCCGCCTCTCGAGTTCACGGAACGGCCTCCCGGACTCACGGGACGGCTTCCCGAGCTCACGGGACCGCCTCCCGGACTCACGGGACCACCTCCCGGACTCACAGAACGGCCTCCCGAGCTCACGGGACCGTCTCCCGGGCCGTACCGACCGCGCCGGGCTCGCCGCCCCCGCTCATCGCGTCATCCGCGCCCACCGAGTCCTCGGCGAGCGCGGCGGCCTCGCCGCGCAGATCCACCGCCAGCGGGCCAGGACCGACGGCGTGGGTACGGACCCGCACCCGCACCAGGTCCCCCTCCTGCCATAGCTCGACCCGAGCCCCATCGGGCGCGGCCGAGCGGGCGGCGGCCATCGCGTCTGCCTCCGGCTCCGAACGCGCCGCCGCCCTCGCCCCGGCTCTGGCCGCGTCCACGCACTGAAGCTGCGCGGACGCGGCCATCAGCCCCCAGATCAGCGTCACGGCGAACAACACCAGCACCGGCAGCGCGACCGCCGCCTCCGCCGTTACGTAGCCGCTGTCCCGCGCAGGGCCCAGGGCCCCCGGCACGCCCATCCTGGGCACGCTACGGGCCCTCGGAACGCCGCTACGGGCTCTCCGGGCGCCACCGGCCCTCAGGACGCCACTGGCCCTCGGGACGCCCCGCGCGCCGCTCCTGGCGCGCGAGCCCGTCCGCTCCCCCGTCCCCGGCGACTCAGAACTGCGCATCGAGCGCCCGTCCGATGACCGACTGGAGCGCACTGCTGACGGCCCCGCTGGTCACCACCTTGTAGAGCACCGCGGCGAAACCGCATGCCGCGATCGTGCCCATCGCGTACTCGGCGGTGGTCATGCCCGCCTCGGCCTTCGCCCGCGCCGCCGCGTACCGCCGTACCCACCACTGCTTCACCATGTCGGCCCCCCTTGTCCTGTCCGCGGCGTCACCGACCGCGGTGTCCTCGTTCGTCGTGCTGTTGTCGTTCGTCATGCTGTTGTCGTGCAGCTGCCGCTCGTGCGGCTGTCGTGGTCCTGCCCGTGCTCAGGGGCCGTCGCCCATCAGGCCGCGGGCCAGCCCGATCATCACCGGGGCCAGACCGACCAGCAGGAACGCGGGGAGGAAGCAGCCCGCGAGCGGCGCGTTGACCAGCACACCGGTGCGGTCGGCCCTTCGCATCGCCTCCCGTCCCTGCTCGGCCCGGCATTCGGCCGCCAGCCGGGACACCTGCTCCACCGCCGGAGCGCCCGTTGTCCCGGCGCGTTCCAGGGCGCGCGCCAGCCCCTGTGCTCCAGGCAGGGCGCTGACGCGCCCCCACGCGTGGGCCGGTTCGCCGCCCAGCCGCAGCTCCGCCGCGGTCTGGGCGAGCCGCTCGCCGACCGGGCCGCCGAGCGAGCCTCCCACCGCCTCAGCAGCCCTCCGCGGGCTCGCTCCGGCCGCCAGGCAGGCCGTCAGCAGATCGGCGGCCAGCGGGATCTGACGCGCGGCGAGGGCCTCGAGGTGCCGGTCAGGGCCGGACCGCCCAGCCGTGGCCCGGCGGTGCCGCTGCCACCGCCAGAGGCCGCAGGCCGCGGCGAGACCCAGCACCCACCCCGGTGGCCCTCCGACGAGGACGACGGCGATCGTCAACCCGCCGCTCGGGGCGGCCCAGGCGGGCAGAGCGCCCGCACCGGCCCTGGCGCGCCACCGCCGCCACGGCCGGGCCCGCCTCGGCCGCCGGTGCTCCGCGCCCGGAAGCAGCGCCGCCAGCCGTCGTCGGGCGCATCGCTCCCGACGGGCCTCGACCATCGCCATCGCCGTGCACAGGACCGCCGCCAGGAAGGACAGCGAAATCCCCAGCCTGTGGACAACCTCGGCGCTCATCGGCCACCCCGGCGATCCACCGGACCTCGGCGCAGGTGCGGATCCCCTCGCCGCCGCCCCGGCTCACGCGCCGCCCGCACCATCCGGCCGGTCCAGACCAGGCCCGCCCACTCCAGCAGGCCGCCCAGCAGCAGACAGCCCAGCCCGGCCGGGGTGTGCAGCAGCACATGCAGCGGATCGGAGCCCATCAGACCGCCCAGCGCCAGCCCGACCATGGGCAGCACGGCCAGCCCCAGGGCGGTGGCCTTGGCTCCCGCCAGCTTGGCGTCCAGGCTCTCCCGCTGGTCCCGCTCGGCGCGCAGCGCCGCCGCCACCCGGTCGAGACCCGCCGCCAGCCCCGCGCCCTCGTCGACCGCCACCTGCCAGCAGGCGGCGACCCCGGTCAGCCCCTCGGCGCCCGGCAGCCGGGCGACTCTGCGCAGGGCGTCCGGCACATCCCCGCCGAACCGCGCCGCGGCCGTCACCAGCCCCCAACGCTCCCTCAGATGACCAGGGTCCACCGCCAGCAGCGCCTCACCGGGATGCCGCCCGGCCCGCAGCTCGCCCGCCACGGTGGCACAGAGCTGGATCACCCCGGAGGCGCGGCGCACACGGTCCCGCTCACACCGCCGGGACCGCAGCCGACGGCCGACGACCGGAGTGGCCAGCACCGCCCCGAGCAGCGGCAGGACCGACGCGCCCAGCAGCGCGATCACACATCCGACCGGCAGGCACAGCAGCTCACGCCCCATCCGCCCGCCGTACTTGACCCGCCAGCGCTCCCGCAGCCAGACGGCGGTCTCGGACAGCGGCCGCACCGGGTCGGCTCCCGCGGGCTCGACGGGTCCGCCGCCGGCCAACAGCAGCCTGGCCCGGCGCAGCTCCCGGTCCCGCCCGGTGAGCAGCCATAAGGCCGCCCCCACGCACAGCGTCACGGCGCAGAGCGTCAGCGCCCCCGGGTCCGCTCCCGCGCCCGTCATGCCGCGCCTCCGCCCCGTGCGCACAGCCGCTGGAGCCGCTGCCAGCCCGCCGCCCGCTCGAAGCCCTCGGGGCCCCAGACGGCCGCGGGGACGGTCGTGACGAGGCCCGCCCGGTCCCGGTCCAGCACATGCAGTTCGGCGATCCTGCGCCGCCCGGCGCGGTCGCGCACCAGATGGACCACGACCGACAGCGCCGCCGCCAACTGGCTGTGCAGCGCGGCCCGGTCCAGGCCGGCGGTCGAGCCGAGCGCCTCCAGCCGCGCGGGCACGTCGGCCGCCGTATTGGCGTGGACAGTGCCACAGCCGCCCTCATGGCCGGTGTTCAGGGCCCCCAGGAGGTCGGTGACCTCGGCGCCTCTCACCTCGCCGACCACCAGCCGGTCGGGGCGCATGCGCAGCGCCTGCCGCACCAGGTCCCGCAGGGTGACCTGGCCCCGGCCCTCCTGGTTGGCGGGGCGGGTCTCCAGCCGGACCACGTGCGGATGGTCGGGCCGCAGCTCGGCCGAGTCCTCGGCGAGGACGATCCGCTCCCGCGGCCCGACCAGCCCGAGCAGGGTGCTCAGCAGCGTTGTCTTGCCCGAGCCCGTGCCACCGCTGATCAGGTAGGACAGCCGGGCGTCCAGCATGGCCCGCAGCAGCCGCGCGCCGTCCGGCGGCACCGTCCCGGCCGCCTCCAGCTCCGCGAGGGAGAACGCCCGGGGGCGCACCACCCGCAGCGAGAGGCAGGTCGAGCCGACCGCGACCGGAGGGAGCACCGCATGCAGCCGGGTCCCGTCCGGCAGCCGGGCGTCCACCCATGGCCGGGCGTCGTCCAGCCGCCGCCCGGCCACCGCGGCGAGCCGCTGCGCGAGTCTGCGCACGGCGGCCGCGTCCACGAAGGTGACGGCCGTGCGCTCCAGCCCCGAGCCGCGGTCCACCCACACCTCGTCGGGGGCGGTGACCAGGACGTCCGTGACATCGCGGGCGGCCAGCAGCGGCTCCAGGGGACCGGAGCCGACCAGCTCCGAGCGCAGCGCCTCCACGACCCCGAGCACCTCGGTGTCGCCGAGCAGCCGACCCTCCTCGCGCAGGGCCGAGGCCACCCGCGCGGGTGTGGGCTCCGCGCCGCTCCCGGCCAGCCGCAGCCGCACCGCGTCCAGCAGATCCGGCGATACGGCGCTCATGCGCTGACACCTCCCTCGTCGGCGAGGGCACGCGCCCAGAACTCGGCGCAGAACTGGCCGAGCGGGCCACGGGGGCTGCCGCCCGGGGGCTCCCCGCCCTCGAACGCGTCCGCCAGACCCGGCTCCGGTGGCAGCTGACCGGCCAGCGGCAGCCCGAGCAGCTCCGCGATCTCCTCGTCGCCGAGCTCCGGCCCGCACGGGCCCCGCACCACCGCGCGCAGATCCCGCAGCACCATGCCCACCGTGGACGCCACCCGGTGGGCGGCCGCGACCGCTCGCAGCTCCGCCGGGACGACCAGCAGCCCGAGGTCGATCTGGGACAGCGCCTCGGCCGCCGCGTCGTCGACGCGGCGCGGCAGATCCACCACCACGACCCCGCCGCGCCGCCGGGCCGCGGCCAGCACCGCCCGCATCGCGGACGGCGGGATGACGACCGAATCGCCGCGATCCCAGCTGAGCACCCGCAGCGCGTGCAGCTCCGGCAGCGACTCCTCCAGGGCGCTTCCGGCGACCCGCCCCCGCGACTCGGCGAAGGCGGGCCATCTCAGCCCTTGCGCGCCCTCGCCGCCGAGCAGCACATCGAGCCCGCCGCCCAGCGGATCGGCATCGATCAGCATGGTGCGCCGACCGGAGCGGGCGGCGGTGACCGCCAGGGCGCAGGCGAGGGTGGAGGCGCCCGCGCCGCCGCGGCCGCCGATCACCCCGACGGTCAGGGCCTGCCGCCCCACGCCTTCGGCGACATCGGCGATCCGGTCCACCAGCCAGGTCTCGGCATCGGGCAGGAACGCCACATTGTCGGCGCCGAGCGCCACAGCCCGCCGCCAGATGCCGTGGTCGTCCAGATCGCGCCCGATGAGCAGCACCCCTTGTCTGCGGGCTCGGTCGGACAGCCGGGCGGCCGAGTCGTCACCGACCAGAATCAGCGGTGCGGCCTCCCAGCTGCCCCGGCGGGTGAGCGCGCCGTGCGCCACTTCCGGTTCCGCTCCGGCCGCCGCGCACAACCGCAGCAGATCGTCGAGAAGCGCCTCGTCCTCGGTGACGATGAGCGGTCTGCTTCGCTGTCCTTCGGTCGCCGAAGGGCGTTCCGGTGTGATGGATGCAGTCACGATCCCCTCCCATATCCGTTACGCGCTCTCACTCCCGCGAACGGCGAGTGCGAGCAGCGCGGAGAATCACCGTGCTGCGATCCAGAAAATCTTGGGGATCTTGGTCCAAAACCGTGGACAACTCATCAGTTGTGAATATCCCAGTCACCTAAACCAGTGACTTCCGGAGAGCAGCCTAGCGATTACGTACGGTTACCGCTCAAGCTGTGGAGAGGCGGGGCCGCAGGGGCCCGAGGGAGGGGAGCAAGATCTCATGAGAACGCCGAAAATGCGTCCGGACATGCGACGACCCCCGCCGGGGGGGAGAGCGGGGGTCGTCCCCACGGCCGACTCGGGGGGGGAGGAGTCGGGCCGGGTTAGCACGGTCGCGAACGATCCGTGACTTCCATGGTGTACCCGAGAGCCTTCTCAGGCAAACCCACGCGCCTCAGCTTACGCCGAATGGTGGGCCCTATGCTCGGCGTCGTGGAAAACCACTCCTTGCCTCGGACAGCTGCCTTCTTTGACCTGGACAAGACGGTCATTGCGAAGTCAAGCACTCTCACCTTCAGCAAGTCCTTCTACCGGGGTGGGCTGATCAACCGCCGGGCCGCACTGCGTACTGCCTATGCACAGTTTGTCTTCCTCGCCGGCCGCGCCGATCACGAGCAGATGGAGCGGATGCGCAAGTACCTCTCCGCGCTCTGCCGAGGATGGAATGTCCAGCAGGTCAAGGAGATCGTCGCGGAGACCCTGCACGACCTCATCGACCCCATCATCTACGACGAGGCCGCCTCGCTCATCGAGGAGCATCACACCGCCGGCCGCGATGTGGTAATCGTCAGCACCTCCGGGGCGGAGGTGGTCGAGCCGATCGGTGAGCTTCTGGGCGCGGACCGCGTGGTGGCCACCCGCATGGTCGTCGAGGACGGCGTGTTCACCGGCGAGGTGGAGTACTACGCCTATGGCCCGACCAAGGCGGAGGCGATCGCCGAGTTGGCGGAGTCGGAGGGCTACGACTTGTCGCGCTGTTACGCCTACAGCGATTCGGTGACCGATCTCCCGATGCTGGAGGCGGTCGGCCACCCCCATACGGTCAACCCGGACCGGGCGCTGCGGCGCGAGGCGGCGGCGCGCGGCTGGCCGGTGCTCTCCTTCAACCGCCCGGTGCGGCTGAAGCAGCGCAGGCCCTCACTCTCCATGCCACCACGCCCGGTTCTCGCCGTGGCGGCGGCCGTCGGCGCGGCCGCCGCCACGGCCGGGCTGCTGTGGTACACCAATCGGCGCCGCGCCCTTTATGCCCGCATTTAGGGGTGACAGCAAAGATCTGCGGTGAGGGCTTCCGATTGGCCTCTCGCAGGAGTACAAAGGAATCGACGGCCCGCGAGACCAGGGGTATCCGGGAGGAAACCCTCAGACGCCAAGGCCCCACGGACCGAGCACAGATGCTGAGCACCCACGCGACGTCGACCCGTCGATTACGGGCCAGCCGCACCAGGTGACGGGCAGAAGTTCCCGACCTGATGGGCGAATGAGATTGCACGCATGGTAACCCGGCAGCTGTGCCAGCGGCGGTGCCCATGTGGTGCCGCCGCAACTCTTGTCCGGACCGGCCCGCCTTGTCCCACGTCAGACCGCGCCCGTCCCACCTCAAGCCCGCGCCTCTCCGACGTCAGGCCACTGTCCCGCCTCAGCCCGCACCTCTCCGAGGTCAGGCCTGTCCGCGTCAGGCCGCCCCGCGCTGGAGCGCCTCGCAGACCGCCGTGGACTCCCGCACCCCGAGCTCAACCGCCCGTCCGCAGTGCGCGATCCACACCGCCATCCCCTCCGGCGTCCCGGACGCATAGCCCTCCAGCGCCGCCATGTACGGCGCGGCGCCCAGCTCCGCGTACCCCACCTCGGCCGGGCAGATGGACTTCGGATCGAGACCGCTGCCGACCAGCACGATCCGCTCGGCCGCCCGCGCCACCAGACCATTGCGGGAGACGAAGGGCCGCAGGGCGAGCAGTTCGCCGTGCACCACCGCCGCCGTCACCAGCGCCGGAGCCTCGCTGCCCGCGAGCAGCAGCCCGGCCAGCCCATCGAGCCGCCCCGCCACCTCGTCCGCGTCCGGCAGCGGCAGATCGGACCCGATCAGCGGCTCGTCCACCGGCTCACCCGACTGCCGGGGGCGCCCGATCGTCTCGTCGCCCTCCGCCCCGCCCGCCGCGACCAGATGCAGCCGGGCCAGCACCCGCAGCGGCGACTGCCGCCAGATGCTCAGCAGCTGCCCCGCCTCGGCGGTCAGCCGCAGCGCCGCCCCCACCGTGCGCGGCTCGCCCTCGGCCCCGAAGTCGGTGCGGCGGCGCACCTCTTCCAGCGCCCAGTCCGCACCGGCCAGCGCGGCGGAACCCCGCGCTCCGCGCAACGCCGCCTCGGAGGTGACCTCATTGCTGCGGCGGCGCATCACCCGGTGCCCATAGACCCGGTCCACGGCGGTCCGTACGGCGTTCACGGACTCGGCCACACCGGGCAGCGCGGCCAGGGTGGCGAGCGGATCAGCTGACGTACTCATGAGTACGACACTACGCACCTCGCAGCGGGCGCCCCTCGTTGGAGTGGTGTTCTTCACGTAAATCCCTCATGGTCCGGGATCACTCACCTACGCTAGGTGAACATGAAGATCGCTTTCGTAGGCAAGGGTGGAAGCGGCAAGACCACGCTGTCGTCGCTGTTCATCCGCCATCTCGCCGCCACCCACGCCCCCGTCGTCGCCGTCGACGCCGATATCAATCAGCATCTGGGTGTGGCGCTCGGACTCGACGAGGCGGAGGCCGCCGCACTGCCCGCGATGGGTGCCCATCTCCCGCTGATCAAGGACTACTTGCGCGGTACGAACCCCCGGATCGCCTCCGCCGAGACCATGATCAAGACCACCCCGCCGGGCGAGGGCTCGAGGCTGCTGCGGATCGGTGAGGACAACCCCGTCTACCAGGCATGCGCCCGCACCCTGCCGCTCGACGACGGGTCGGTGCGGCTGATGGCGACCGGCCCCTTCACCGAATCCGACCTCGGTGTCGCCTGCTACCACTCCAAGGTCGGCGCGATCGAGCTGTGTCTGAACCATCTGGTCGACGGGCGCGGCGAGTTCATCGTCGTCGACATGACGGCGGGCAGCGACTCCTTCGCCTCCGGCCTCTTCACCCGCTTCGACATGACGTTCCTGGTGGCCGAGCCCACGCGTAAGGGCGTCTCCGTCTACCGCCAGTACAAGGAGTACGCCCGCGACTTCGATGTGGCGCTCCGGGTGGTCGGCAACAAGGTGCAGGGCCCGGACGACCTGGACTTCCTCCGTGCGGAGGTGGGCGATGACCTGCTGGTCGCGTTCGGCCACTCCGACTGGGTCCGGGCGATGGAGAAGGGCCGTGCGCCCCGGTTCGCGGAGCTGGAGGAACCGAACCGCGAGGCGCTGCGGACACTCCAGGGCGCGGTGGACGCCTCGTACGAGCGGCGCGACTGGCAGCGGTACACCCGTCAGATGGTGCACTTCCATCTCAAGAACGCACAGAGCTGGGGGAACGAGAAGACGGGCGCCGACCTTGCCGCCCAGGTCGACCCCGCCTTCGGGCTGCGGGAGTTCGCGCCGGAGGAGAGCTCGACGGCTACTCCCGCTCCCGCTTAGCCGTCCGTGTGTGGGGCCCGGACGTCCGCTCGTGCGCCGTTTCGCGATCGGACGTCCGCCCCGGCTCGGCGGCCAGGTAGCCCTTCCAGCCGCCCGGCGGCCGCATCCCGACGTCCAGCACCCGCAGCTTCTCCAGGACGCGGGGGTTCTGCGCGTCCAGCCAGTCGGCCAGCTGCTTGAAGGAGACGCAGCGCACCCCCTTGCGCGGGCAGACCTTCTTGATGACGTCCTCCACAGCGCGCATATACGTTCCGCCGTTCCAGGACTCGAAGTGATTGCCGATGAACAGCGGCGCCCGGTTGCCCTCGTACGCCCGGTCGAAGGCGGCCAGCATGCCGTCGCGCATCGGACGGCCCCAGGTGGAGCGCTTGGGTCGCTTGCCCTTCTTCTTGCGCGGCTTGTTGGCGAGGAAGTTGTAGTCCACGGAGAGCGTCTCGAACGCACGGCCCGGTACCGGGATCTGTTGCAGCGGGAAGTCCCAGATGCCGTGGATCTTGCGGGGCCAGATCTGAAGACCGCCGGGTGAGCTCGCGTCATAGCGCCAGCCCAGTTTCGCGGCCGCCCGGACCAGGTTCTTCTGCCCCTGGAGACAGGGTGCGCGACCGCCGACGAGCTCCTTGTCGTAGTCGAAGGGGAGCGGCTTCTCGTGCTCCAGACCCGCGTTGGTCCTCCAGTTCTTGACGAACGACTCGGCCTGCTGGATCTCGCTGGTCCACTGGCGCGCCGACCAGGTGCCGACTCCGTGGCGGCGCCCGCAGAAGTGGCCGTTGAAGTGGGTGCCGATCTCATTGCCGTCCAGCCAGGCGCCCCGGAGCTGCTCCACCGTGGCCCTGATCCCCTCGACGTCGTTGAAGCCGATCGACGAGGCGCCGCGCCGATGCTCGGGCGGATCGTAGAGGTACCGCTTCTCGGCGGGCAGCAGGTACACCCCGCTGAGGAAGTACGTCATCGTCGCGCCGTACTTCTTGCCGACCGCGCGGAAGTGGGAGAACAGCTTCTGCTTGTCCTGGCCGGCGCCGTCCCAGGAGAAGACGACGAACTGCGGTGGCTTCTCGCCCGGTTCGAGCGGCTCGGCCTTCGGCTGATGGGGCTGGGGGCCGGTGTCGGAGGTCGATCCGTCGCCGATGAGCCGGATCACCTTCGGAGCCTTGTCCGGATGGATCGGCGCTCCCGGCCCCTTCCGCGGGCTGTCCCTGTCGTGGCCCGAGCCCGCGGTGCCGCCCGGTCCATGGGCCTGGGGGGAGTCTTCCGAGCAGCCGACCGGCACGGAGAGCGCCACCGCCGCGGCCAGCAGTGCGGTGACGTTTCTTCCGGCCCTTCCGCCTCCTCTGGCCCTCATACCGCCACCTCGTTCCTCGTGTCGCGCCCTGACCCGGGAGATCCGGCCGGATAGGAGCAAACATCGCATGGGCGGAGAAAAAGACAGTGGATGACAAGGCGTCTTAAATGACTATTCACCCCATAGGGGGAATAGCAGCCCACTCTCTCCCAAAAAGCTTCCCAGCGACTTTACTCAGCATTACGATTCATTTACCAACGCTTGGCAGTCAGTACCGCAGTACGCCGTGACCCACGGCCGCGCGCCTATCCGCGACCGAAGCCCCGGAGGAGACGGGAATGTTGAAGCTCTTGGACCGAATCCACCGGGTCTCCCGCCTCAGACTCGGAGATCTCTCCGCCTCGGCCGCCCTCTTCCGATTCGCCGTTCCTCTCTCGCTGGGTATCGCCTCCGTCTCGCTGGGCATCGCATCGGCCCGCGGTGCCTCGCTCCGGGCGGCCGGACTCATGGCCGCCGCCGCGGCCCTCGCGGTCGTCCTCCTTGCGGTGCTCCTCCGGCCCTCGGGGTCCCGGCGGCCTTCTGGCTCCCGGCACCCTTCAAGCTCCGCACGGCCTTCAAGCTCCGCGCGGCCCTCAGGCTCCGGGCAGCCTTCGGGCTCCCGGCGGGTGGCGCCCTCCGGACGGGCGGCGGCCGATGGACGGGCGGCGCGGCGGGTCGC
Source organism: Streptomyces sp. NEAU-174 (assembly GCF_052665095.1). Lineage (NCBI taxonomy): Bacteria > Bacillati > Actinomycetota > Actinomycetes > Kitasatosporales > Streptomycetaceae > Streptomyces > Streptomyces sp. NEAU-174. The sequence continues at coordinate 564,785 of NZ_JBQTCE010000001.1, forward strand.
GGAGGCGGACGGCGCCCGGCCCTGCCGGCCGTGGACGCCTTGGCGTGATCACCACTGCACCCGTCCGGCCCCGGCTGCCGTGGGCGTCGGGGCGAGCGTCGCCGCCGGCGGGGACGCGGGCGGTCAGCTGCTCGGCGGCGTGAGCGCGTTCCAGCGCCATACGGCACCGCTGGTCCGCGATGAGCTGGCCCGGCTGGCGCGGGAGGGGCAGCGGCCCAGCCAGCTGTTCCTCACCTGCGCCGACTCCCGCCTGGTGACCAGCATGATCACCTCAAGCGGCCCCGGCGATCTGTTCACCGTGCGCAATGTCGGGAATCTGGTGCCACCACCGGGCGCCGATGACTCCTGTGACTCGGTGGGGGCGGCGATCGAGTACGCGGTGGAGGTGCTGAAGATCAGCAGCATCACGGTGTGCGGCCACTCCGGATGCGGTGCGATGCAGGCGCTGCTCGACTCATCGGCGCCGCTCCGCACACCGCCCCAGACCGGGGCCTCCCCCGGCACAGCCGAGCCATCCGGCGGATCTGGGGCAACCTCCGGCGGACCCGGGGCACCCTTCAGCGGGCCCGAGTCATCCGGCGGACCTGGGGCAACCTCCAACGCGCCCGAGGCATCCTCCAACGGGGGCCGGACGCCGCTGGAGCGCTGGCTGCGCCACGGCAGACCAGCACTGGCGCGGATGGAACGGATCGGTCGACTGGGGCGCGGCGAGGTCGCCCTGTCGAGCCGGGCGATCGCCGACGACGCGGAGCGACTGGCGCTGGTCAATGTGAGACAGCAGCTCGACCATCTGATGGAGCACGGCTGTGTGGCACGGCGGGTGGCGGAGGGCGGGCTGGCGCTGCACGGCATGTATTTCCAGGTGGCGGAGGCCCAGGCGTATGTCCTGGACACGGGTACGGGGAGGTTTCTGCCCGTCCGCCCGGACCATGGCGCCCCGACACCCGTCTGCCTGGCCACCACGGCGGCACCCGCCCGGCCTGGAAGCGGCAATTCCGGCGTGGCGGAGCGGGGTGGCGACCCCACCCGGGGCGCCCTGGAGCTGGGACGGTGACATACACGACGACAGGTCTAAACCAATTTTCGGCGACAGCCCTTGTCAGGGTGTGCCGTTGGCTGATGAGCTATGGCCTGGGACACAACGGACACCCTGGGAATGGGAGATGTCGTGAGTAACGAGAGCCTGGCCAACCTTCTTCGGGAGGAGCGTCGCTTCGCGCCGCCCGCCGAGCTGACCGCGAACGCCAATGTCACGGCCGAGGCGTATGAGCGGGCGAAGGTGGACCGCCTGGGCTTCTGGGCCGATCAGGCCCGTCGGCTGTCCTGGGCGACCCCGCCGACCGAGACACTCGACTGGTCGAACCCGCCCTTCGCGAAGTGGTTCGCCGACGGCAAGCTCAATGTGGCGTACAACTGCGTCGACCGGCACGTCGAGAACGGCCTGGGCGACCGGGTGGCGCTCCACTTCGAGGGCGAGCCCGGTGACACCCGCTCCCTCACCTACGCCGAGCTGCTGCGGGAGGTCTCCCAAGCGGCCCACGCACTCACCGAGTTGGGGGTCCAGTCGGGCGACCGGGTCGCCATCTACATGCCGATGATCCCGGAGACCGTGGTCGCGATGCTGGCCTGCGCCCGCATCGGTGCCCCGCATTCGGTGGTCTTCGGCGGCTTCTCGGCCGACGCTCTCGCCACCCGTATCCAGGACGCCGACGCCCGGGTCATCATCACCGCCGACGGCGGCTACCGCCGTGGCAAGCCGTCCGCGCTCAAGCCCGCCGTCGACGAGGCGCTCACCCGGCCCGGCACCGAGAACGTGCGCAATGTGCTGGTCGTCCGCCGCACCGGCCAGGAGGTGGACTGGAGCGAGGGCCGCGACGTCTGGTGGCACGAGATCGTGGAGCGCCAGCCGGAGCAGCACACCCCCGAGGCGTTCGACGCCGAGCACCCGCTGTTCATCCTCTACACCTCGGGCACGACCGGTAAGCCGAAGGGCATCCTGCACACCTCCGGCGGCTACCTCACCCAGGTCTCCTACACCCACCACGCCGTCTTCGACCTCAAGTCGGAGACGGATGTCTTCTGGTGCACGGCGGACGTCGGCTGGGTCACCGGCCACTCGTACATCGTCTACGGCCCGCTCTCCAACGGCGCCACCGAGGTGCTCTACGAGGGCACCCCGGACACCCCGCACCAGGGCCGTTGGTGGGAGATCGTCCAGAAGTACGGGGTCACCATCCTGTACACCGCCCCGACCGCGATCCGCGCCTGCATGAAGTGGGGCGACGACATCCCGGCCAAGTTCGACCTCTCCTCGCTGCGGATCCTCGGCTCGGTCGGCGAGCCCATCAACCCCGAGGCATGGGTCTGGTACCGCAAGCACATCGGCGCGGACACCACTCCCGTCGTCGACACCTGGTGGCAGACCGAGACCGGCGGCATCATGATCAGCCCGCTGCCGGGCGTCACCGCGACCAAGCCCGGTTCGGCCCAGGTAGCGCTGCCGGGCATCGCCGCCACCGTCGTGGACGACGAGGCCAATGAGGTGCCGAACGGCCATGGCGGCTATCTGGTGCTCACCGAGCCGTGGCCGTCCATGCTCCGCACCATCTGGGGCGATGACCAGCGCTACCTGGACACCTACTGGTCCCGCTTCGACAAGCGCTACTTCGCGGGCGACGGCGCCAAGAAGGACGACGACGGCGACATCTGGCTGCTCGGCCGGGTCGACGATGTGATGCTGGTCTCCGGCCACAACATCTCCACGACCGAGGTCGAGTCGGCGCTCGTCTCGCACCCCAAGGTCGCCGAGGCGGCGGTCGTCGGCGCCACCGACCCGCAGACCACCCAGGCCATCTGCGCGTTCGTCATCCTGCGCGGCGGCGCGGCCGAGGACGAGGGCCTGGTCGAGGAGTTGCGGGCGCATGTGGCCAAGCAGCTCGGCCCGATCGCCAAGCCCAAGAAGATCCTGCCGGTGGCGGAGCTGCCCAAGACCCGCTCCGGCAAGATCATGCGCCGTCTGCTGCGCGATGTCGCCGAGAACCGGGCGCTGGGCGATGTCACCACGCTCACCGACTCCTCCGTCATGGAGCTGATCCAGAGCAAGCTGCCCTCCGCCCCCAGCGAGGACTGACCCCGCCACCCGGGGTCAGCACTGCACGAGGTACGAGGGGCGCTCCCGCCTGGCGGGGGCGCCCCTCGCGCCGGCTGCCGCCGTAGCGGTCACGGACGCCGGGCGGCCCCGCCGCAGGTGGCGGTCGCAGGTCGCCACCGCAGGTCGCCGCCGCAGGCGGCCGCCGCAAGGGCTGCCGCAGGTCGCCACCGCAAGTGGCCGCCGCAAGGGCTGCCGTAGGTCGCCACCGCAGGCGACCGCCGCAGGTGGCTGCCGCGTAAAAATTGCGACAAGATGATGAACAGGAGCGCCGGGAAGTCTGGTCGGCATACGCCACACGTGTATCCGCACCTCGACCCACCCAGGAGGCCCGCCCGTGGCCGCGCCCACCAGCCGCAAGTTCCTCGGACGCCTGTCGCTGCCCGAGCGGACATTCGTCATCGACGCGCTGCGCACCGAGACCGTCGGCGGTGTGATCCTCCTGTTGGCCGCCATCGTGGCGCTGATCCTCGCCAACACCCCGCTCAGCGGCGTCTACGGCGACATCAGGGACTTCTCCTTCGGTCCCGAGACGCTGCATCTGCGTCTCTCGGTCGCCTCCTGGGCCACCGACGGCCTGCTGACGATCTTCTTCTTCGTCGCCGGTATCGAGCTCAAGCGCGAGCTGGTCGCGGGCGAGCTGCGCGACCCCAAGGCCGCCGCACTGCCCGTGATCGCCGCCGTCTGCGGCATGGCCGTGCCCGCGCTGGTCTATGTCATCGTCAGCGCGAGCGGCGGTGGCAGCCTCAAGGGCTGGGCCGTGCCGACCGCCACCGATATCGCCTTCGCGCTCGCCGTCCTCGCCGTGATCGGCACCGCGCTGCCCGCCGCGCTGCGCGCCTTCCTGCTCACCCTCGCGGTCGTCGACGACCTCGGCGCGATCCTCATCATCGCGATCTTCTTCACCCAGCACATCAACGTCATCGCCCTGGTCCTGTCGATCGCCGCGCTCGCCCTCTTCTGGCTGCTGCACCGCAGGGGCGTCCGGACGGCCTGGATATATGTCCCGCTCGCCGTGGTGATCTGGGCGCTGATGCACGCCAGCGGTGTGCATGCCACCATCGCCGGCGTCGCGATGGGCCTGATGCTGCGCTGCACCGTACGGGAGGGTGAGGAGCGTTCCCCCGCCGAGCGCGTCGAGCACCGGGTGCGACCGGTGTCGGCGGGGGTGGCGGTGCCGCTGTTCGCGCTGTTCGCGGCCGGGGTGCCGCTCTCCGGCGGCGCCGTGGCGGATGTCTTCACCCGCCCGGAGACCCTCGGCGTCGTGCTCGGCCTCGTCGTGGGCAAGGCCGTCGGCGTCTTCGGCGGCTCCTGGTGCGCCGCCCGCTTCACCAGGGCCGAGCTGAACGAGGACCTGGCCTGGGCCGATGTCTTCGCCGTGGCCGCCCTCGCCGGAATCGGCTTCACCGTCTCCCTCCTCATCGACGAGCTCGCCTTCTCCGGCGATCCCACGCTCGCCGAGGAGGTCAAGGCGGCGGTCCTCATCGGCTCGCTGACCGCCGCCCTGTTCGCCGGGATCCTCCTCAAACTGCGCAACACCACGTACCAGCGGCTGTGTCAGGAGGAGGAGCGGGACGAGGACATGGACGGCATCCCGGATGTCTATGAGCTCGACAGCCCCGCGTACCACCTGCGGATGGCCGCCATCCACGAGGCAAAGGCCGCCGAGCACCGACGGCTTGCCGAAGTGGCCGCCGCAAACGACTCCGGCGACGATGGTCCGGCATGATCTGAGAGGCTTGACACCCGCAGAAATGCGCAGAAGACGTAGCAAGCACTTCAGACGACACAGCAAGCACTGACGACATAACAAGCACGCACGACATACGAGCGCAAGACGCACACGACACGAGCGGTAAGACGCACAAGAGCAGAGGGAGATGGCGATGAGCGCAGCCGACGACGGCGGCAACCGCAGCCTCGGCCAGCTGGTGGCGACGGCGACCACCGAGCTGTCGGCGCTGGTGCACGACGAGATCGCGCTGGCCAAGGCCGAGCTCCGGGTGGGGGCCAAGAAGGCGGCGGTCGGCAGCGGCGCGGGGGTGGTGGCCGGGGTGCTGCTGCTGTTCTCGCTGCCGGTGCTGAGCTTCGCCCTCGCCTACGGGATGCGCTCGTGGACCGGCCTCGGCCTCGCCTGGTGCTTCCTTATCGTGGGCGGGATCTACTGGCTGTTCGCCGGAATCCTGGGTCTGGTGGCGCTGCTGAAGTTCAAGAAGGTCAAGGCGCCGAAGCGGTCGATCTCCTCGTCCAAGGAGACGGCCGCCGTACTGGGGAGCGTCAAGCCGCATCCGCGTGCCGGGAGCAATGGCGGACGCCCCGCGCGGGATGTGACACGCTCGTCGGCATGACCGCCCCTGATACCTCCGCGTCGGTCGTACGGCTCGACGGCCCCTGGACCCACCGGGATGTCGCGGCCAACGGCGCGCGCTTCCACATCGCCGAGCTGGGTGACGGCCCGCTGGTGCTGCTGCTGCACGGCTTTCCGCAGTTCTGGTGGACCTGGCGGCACCAGCTGCCCGCGCTCGCCGACGCCGGCTACCGCGCGGTCGCGATGGATCTGCGCGGGGTGGGCGGCAGCGACCGTACGCCGCGGGGCTACGACCCGGCCAACCTCGCCCTCGACATCACCGGTGTGATCCGCTCACTGGGTGAGCCGGACGCCGCGCTCGTCGGCCATGACCTGGGCGGATACCTGGCGTGGACGGCCGCCGTGATGCGGCCGAAGCTGGTGCGGCGGCTCGCGGTGGCCTCGATGCCGCATCCCCGCCGCTGGCGTTCTGCGATGGTCGCGGACGTCAAGCAGAGCGCCGCCGGTTCCCATATCTGGGGCTTCCAGCGGCCCTGGCTGCCCGAGCGCCAGCTGGTCGCGGACGACGCGGCGGCCGTGGGGCGGCTGCTCCGGGACTGGTCCGGACCGCGGCTGCCCGAGGACGAGGCGGTGGACGTCTACCGGCGGGCGATGTGCATCCCCTCGACCGCGCACTGCTCGATCGAGCCGTACCGCTGGATGGTGCGGTCGCTGGCACGGCCGGACGGCTTCCAGTTCAACCGGCGGATGAAGCGGCCGGTGCGGGTGCCCACCCTGCATCTGCACGGTTCACTCGACCCGGTGATGCGCACCCGCAGCGCCGCGGGCTCCGGGGAGTATGTCGAGGCCCCCTACCGCTGGCGGCTCTTCGACGGGCTCGGCCACTTCCCGCACGAGGAGGACCCCCGGGCCTTCACCACCGAGCTGATCAACTGGCTGAAGGACCCCGAACCCGACCGCTGAGCGTCATCGGACGTACGCATTCCGACCGCGCCCTCACGCGCGAGCGAACATCTGTTTTTCGAACAGCCAATTGCCTGGAGCATACGCCAATTGCCGCAGCCAGCGGCGATTACGGACCTTGGGTCAGGGGCACACACCGAGGTATGGGCTGGACGCACGACTACCGTGACGCACCAAACAGCCGCGGCCCCGAGGCCGCCGCTACTGCCAATGCCGCGCTGAGTGTTTCCGAGCGGGGCGGCTCCGGGCCTACCCAAGGCCATGACCCGAATATCGGGATTCCCCGCATCATCCGCCGCCGGGCCCGGTGGGTCTCGGCGCGACTGCGCCATCCACGCAGCCGCTAGCAGTCTCCTGGGCGCGGCCCGGGGCCACAGCGACACCGGAAACTAGAGGGCACACCCCTGGCTGTCCACCGGCTGGTCGGCCGTGCGCCCCTTCTGGATGTCCTCGCTCACCTCGTCCGCCGTCAGCGCGTATCCGGTGTTGGCGTCGTCGAGGGACTTGGCGAAGACCACGCCGTACACCCGCCCCTGCGGGGTGAGCAGCGGACCGCCGGAGTTGCCCTGCCGCACCGTCGCGTACAGCGAGTACACATCGCGGTGCACGGTGGAGCGGCGGTAGATGTCGGGGCCATTGGCCTCGATACGGCCGCGGACGCGGGCCGCGCGCACATCGAAGGCGCCGTTCTCCGGGAAGCCGGCGACGATCGCGCCATCACCGGTGCGCGCGTCGTCCTGCGCGAACTGGAGCGGCGGGGCCTGGAGCGAGGGCACATCGAGGACCGCGATATCGCGCTTCCAGTCGTAGAGCACGACCTTGGCGTCATAGAGCCGGCCCTCGCCACCTATCTGCACGGTCGGGTCGCTGACGCCGCCGACGACGTGGGCGTTGGTCATGACCCGGTTCGGGGCGAACACGAAGCCGCTGCCCTCGAGGACCTTGCCGCAGCTGGGAGCGGTGCCGACGACCTTGACGATGCTCTCCTGCGCCCGCGTGGCCACCGGGGACTGGGCGAGCGCGGGGTCGGGCTGCGGCACCGAGGTGATCGGCTCGTTGGCGAAGGGCGAGAAGACCTGCGGGAAGCCGTTCTGCGCGAGCACGGACGAGAAGTCGGTGAACCAGGTGTTCGCCTCGTCGGGAACGACGCGGGACACCCCGAGCAGCACCTTGGAGTCACGGACCTCCCTGCCCAGCGTGGGGAGCGAGGTCTGGGCCACCAGGGAGCCGATCAGCCAGGCCACCAGCAGCATCGCCAGCACGTTGACCAGCGCGCCGCCGGTCGCGTCCAGGGCGCGCGCCGGTGACCAGGTGATGTACCGCCGCAGCTTGTTCCCCAGGTGGGTGGTGGCCGCCTGGCCGACCGAGGCGCACACGATCACCAGGACGATCGCCACCACGGCACCGACGGTGCCGGGGGATGCCTTGTCGTCGGTGGTGCCGTCCCATATGAGGGGCAGCAGATAGATCGCGATCAGCCCGCCTCCGATGAATCCCGTCACCGACAGCACGCCGACGACGAAACCCTGGCGGTAGCCGACGATCGCGAACCACACGGCGGCGAGCAGCAGCAGGATGTCCAGCACATTCACCGGAACACCGTCTCACGCGCGCCAGTCGAGTGGGACGCGCTTGGCCCGGTCCCACGGTCGCTCCCACCCCGCGTAGTGCAGGATGCGATCGATCACTCCGGCGGTGAAACCCCAGACCAGAGCGGATCCCACCAGGAAGGCGGGCCCTCGGTGGCCGCTGGGGTGGACGGTGGTGGCCCGGTTCGCCGGGTCCGTGAGATCCGCCACGGGGACCGTGAAGACCCGGGCCGTCTCGGCCGGATCCACCGCCCCGACCGGGGTCGGCCGGCGCCACCAGCCCAGCACCGGGGTGACGACGAAACCGCTCACCGGGATGTAGAGCCGCGGCAGCACCGCGAAGACCTGGACCCCCGAGGGGTCGAGCCCGGTCTCCTCCTCGGCCTCGCGCAGCGCCGCGCGCAGCGGACCTTCCTCCTCCGGATCGCCGTCCTCCGGGTCGAGGGCACCGCCGGGGAAGGAGGGCTGGCCGGCGTGCGAGCGCAGCGAACCGGAGCGCTCCATGAGCAGCAGCTCCGGACCGGCGGGGCCCTCACCGAACAGCACCAGCACGGCGGAGGGGCGGCCCCCGCCCTGCGCGGGCGGCAGAAACCGGCTCAGCTGGCGCGGCTCGATCGTCTCGGCCAGCCGGGCCACCGGGAGCAGCCACTCCGGCAGCCCCTGGGCGCTGACCTCCACATCCCCGTAGGTGCTCGTCATTCGGCGGCTCCCAGGGGGGCGGCGGGACGGCCGGGGTAGTCGGACGGCGGGCGCAGGCGCTGGCCCGGCTGGCCGCCCATCTCGTACTTCAGCAGCTTCTTCGCCTTGTCCGGGTCGGTCTCGCCCTCCCCGTACGCCGGGCAGAGCGGGGCGATCGGGCAGGCGCCGCACGCGGGCTTGCGGGCGTGGCAGACACGGCGGCCGTGGAAGATGATGCGATGCGAGAGCATCGTCCACTCGCTCTTGGGGAAGAGCGCGGCGATCTCGGCCTCGACCTTCTCGGGGTCCTCCTGGGCGGTCCACTTCCAGCGCCGCACCAGCCGCCCGAAGTGGGTGTCCACGGTCAGGCCCGGCACCCCGAAGGCATTGCCGAGCACCACATTGGCCGTCTTACGGCCGACACCGGGCAGGGTGACCAGGTCCTCGAGCCGGCCCGGGACCTCGCCGCCGAAGCGGTCGCGGAGGGCGGCGGACAGGCCGAGCAGCGATTTGGCCTTGGCGCGGAAGAAGCCGGTGGGCCGGATCAGCTGCTCCAGGGCCTCCGGGTCGGCGGCGGCCATGTCCTCGGGCGTCGGATAGGCGGCGAAGAGCGCGGGGGTGGTCTGGTTGACCCGCAGATCGGTGGTCTGGGCCGAGAGGACCGTGGCCACGAGCAGCTGGAACGAGTTCTCGAAGTCCAGCTCGGGATGGGCGTACGGATACACCTCGGCGAGCTCGCGGTTGATGCGCCGGGCGCGGCGGACGAGGGCGAGCCGGGACTCGGGACGGGCGCCCTTCGAGCCCTTGACCGATTTATGCGGTTTCGAGGCTTCTGTCGAATCGGCGGACTCCTGTTCGCCCACAGCGGAATTACGAGGTGCGGTCACCCGTCCGGCCCCCTTGCCCTGTGCTCTCACCGGCGTATTGGACACCCGGCCAGCCTAAGCCCACCCACTGACATCCGGCCCGGCCACCGCGAAGAGGCCCCCAATCGGACCCCTGCCGCACAGCTCGGCAGGCCAGTGCGTCAAACTTGTGATTGATCGCACTGTTTTACCGTCCGGCATCATGGGGACGTCGGTCCCCTGTGCATGTCGACAAGGAGAGACTCGTGGACGACGTTCTGCGGCGCGCCCCGCTCTTCGCGGCGCTCGATGACGAGCAGGCCGCTGAGCTGCGCGCCTCCATGGGAGAGGTCACCCTCGCGCGGGGTGACGCACTCTTCCACGAAGGGGACCCCGGCGATCGCCTGTACGTGGTCACCGAGGGCAAGGTGAAGCTCCACCGCACCTCTCCCGACGGCCGCGAGAACATGCTGGCCGTGCTCGGCCCCGGCGAGCTGATCGGCGAGCTGTCGCTCTTCGACCCGGGCCCGCGCACCGCCACCGCCACCGCCCTCACCGAGGTCAAGCTGCTCGGCCTCGGCCACGGCGATCTCCAGCCGTGGCTGAACGCCCGGCCCGAGGTCGCCTCCGCGCTGCTGCGCGCGGTCGCCCGGCGCCTGCGCAAGACCAACGACCAGATGTCCGACCTGGTCTTCTCGGATGTTCCGGGCCGGGTCGCCAGGGCCCTGCTGGACCTGTCGCGCCGCTTCGGCGTGCAGTCGGAGGAAGGCATCCACGTCGTCCACGACCTGACCCAGGAGGAGCTGGCCCAGCTGGTCGGCGCCTCCCGCGAGACCGTCAACAAGGCGCTCGCCGACTTCGCGGGCCGCGGCTGGCTGCGGCTGGAGGCGCGCGCGGTGATCCTGCTGGACGTCGAGCGGCTGGCCAAGCGCTCCCGCTGACGCCGGACGGGACGGGAAGACCGACCGTAAGGGGCCCGCCGGATTCCGGCAGGCCCCTTACGGCGTTCATGAAGTGCTACGGCGCTCATGAAGGGCTACGGCGCTCAAGGACGGCACGGCACTCATGAACGGCCGGTCCCACAGGCCGCGGGCCCGGTCAGATCAACCCGTGCTCACGCAGATAGTCCAGCTGGGCCCGGACCGACAGCTCCGCCGCCGGCCACAGGGACCGGTCCACGTCCGCGTACACATGCGCCACGACCTCCGAGGGCGTCCGGTAGCCGTTCTCGACCGCCGTCTCCACCTGCGCGAGCCGGTTGGCGCGATGCGCGAGGTAGTACTCCACGGCGCCCCGGGCGTCGTTCAGCACCGGCCCGTGGCCCGGCAGGACGGTGTCCACCCCGTCGTCCACCGCCAGCGAGCGCAGCCGCCGCAGGGAGTCCAGATAGTCGCCGAGCCGCCCGTCCGGATGCGCGACGACGGTCGTGCCCCGCCCGAGCACCGTGTCGCCCGTAAGGACCGCGCCATCGGCCGGAAGGTGGAAGGACAGCGAGTCAGCGGTGTGGCCGGGCGTGGGCACCACCCGCAGCTCCAGACCGCCGGTGGTTATGACGTCCCCCAACTCCAGCCCCTCGTCCCCCAGCCGCAGCGCCGGATCCAGCGCCCTTACGGACGTCCGCGTCAGCTCCGCGAAGCGCGCCGCGCCCTCCGCGTGGTCCGGGTGGCCATGGGTGAGCAGCGTCTGCGCCACCCGCCTGCCCGCCCGCTCGGCGGTCGCGATGACCTCCTCGAGGTGGGCGTCGTCCAGCGGCCCGGGGTCGATGACGACGGCGAGGTCGGAGTCGGGCTCGGCGACGATCCAGGTGTTGGTGCCGTCCAGGGTCATGGGCGAGGCGTTCGGCGCCAGGACGCAGACGGCCCGGTCGGTGGCCGGGCCGCCGATGGTGCCACCGCGCGGCTGGCCGGGCAGAGCGGATGCGTACGTCATGCGGAAGGTCCCCCCGTGGCTCCCGGGATGTGCTTGGTGAACTCATCATGGCCCGGCCAGCTCAGCACCAGCTCCCCGTTCTCCACCCGCGCCCGGGCCAGGACCGGCGTCAGATCCCGGTCCACCGCGGCGGCCAGCACGTCGGCGACCGAGCCGTAGTCCGCGAGCTGGCGCAGCGTCGCGATCGTGGGCGGCATCATCAGCAGCTCGCCCCGGTCGTAGCCGTCGGCCGCGTCTCCCGGACGGATCCAGACGGTCCGGTCCGCCTCCGTGGAGGCGTTACGGGTGCGCTGCCCCCGCGGCAGCGCAGCCACGAAGAACCAGGTGTCGTAGCGGCGCGGTTCGAACTCCGGGGTGATCCAGCGCGCCCAGCAGCTCAGCAGGTCCGAGCGGAGTACGAGCCCCCTGCGGTCCAGGAACTCCGCGAAGGACAGATCCCGGGCGACCAGCGCCGCGCGGTCCGCCTCCCAGTCGTCCCCCGTCGTGTCCGCGACCACGGTGTGCGGCGTCGGGCCCGCGAGCAGCACCCCCGCCTCCTCGAAGGTCTCGCGGACCGCCGCGCACACGATGGCCTGCGCCTGTGTGCCCTCGCTCGGGTCCAGGCCCAGCCGCCGCGCCCACTGCGCCCGCGAGGGGCCGGCCCAGGTGACCATCCGCTCGTCGCGCGGGTCCACGGAACCGCCCGGATAGGCGTACGCGCCTCCGGCGAAGGCCATGGAGGCGCGTCTGCGCAGCATGTAGACGGCGGGGCCGACGGCCTCTCCCGCCGCGTTCGGCAAGCCCTCCGGGGGCGTTTCAGGGCCTTCCGCGGCCGCCCCGGGTTCCGGCGCCGCCGCGGACTCCCGCGCCGCGCCAGGCCGCGCCGCGGCGTCGGACTCGTCCGGTGTGTGCTCCCCGTCCCCGCCCTGAGCGTCCTGTGCGTCCTGTGGTGCGTCCTGCCCGGCCGTTCCGTGCGGTCCGTCCCGCAGCAGCAGAACGGTGGCGGCCCGGCGCGGTGTCACCGGTGTGAGCTCACCGGCCGACAGGAGCCGGATCCGCTCTGGCCACTCGGGTGGATACCACTGGCCATTCGTAGTGGACATGGCCGGATGCTATGCGCTTACGGGCTGATGTTCGAGTGGCCCTCGCGGCGCCACGCCGGGGCGGGTCCGCGCACCGGCCGCCACAACCGGTCCGCGTCCACGTACGTCCGCCCGTGCGCCCACCGGCCCGCCGACGGGACCGCCGACGGGACCACCCATGGGGCCGCTCGCCGGTCCGCGATCCCGGCGTCCGCGATCCCGGCGGCCGCCAGTCCGCGGCTAGTCCGCGACCTCGACCTGGATCTCGACCTCGACCGGCGCGTCCAGGGGCAGCACCGCCACGCCCACCGCGCTGCGCGCGTGCACGCCAGCGTCGCCCAGGGCCTCGCCCAGCAGCTCGCTCGCGCCGTTGATGACGCCCGGCTGGCCGGTGAAGTCCGCCGCCGAGGCGACGAAGCCGACGACCTTGACGACCCGCACGATCCGGTCGAGGTCGCCGACGACCGACTTCACGGCGGCCAGCGCGTTCAGCGCACAAGTGCGCGCCAGCTCCTTGGCCTCCTCGGGCGTGACCTCCGCGCCGACCTTGCCGGTCACGCCCAGCTTCCCCTCGACCAGCGGCAGCTGACCCGAGGTGTAGACGTACGGGCCGGTGCGGAGCGCGGGCACATAGGAGGCCAGGGGCGCCGCGACCGCGGGCAGCGTCAGGCCGAGCCCGGCGAGCCTGCCCTCGACCGTGCCGCCCGCCATCAGCCCTTCTCCCGCTTCAGATAGGCCACCAGCTGCTCCGGGTTCGGGCCGGGGACCACCTGGACCAGCTCCCAGCCGTCCTCGCCCCAGGTGTCCAGAATCTGCTTCGTGGCGTGCACGAGCAGCGGTACGGTCGCGTATTCCCACTTGGTCATGGGGCCGACTGTAATGCCTCTCCGCCGGGCCCTGGTGCGTAGGGCGAGGGGGGACTGGTTAGGCTCCCCACTGTGAGCAGGCTCCATGTCGTCAGTGGCAAGGGCGGAACCGGCAAGACCACGGTCGCCGCCGCACTCGCGCTGGCCCTAGCGGCCAATGGCAGGCGCACCCTGCTGGTGGAGGTCGAGGGCCGCCAGGGCATCGCGCAGCTCTTCGAGACGGAGCCGCTGCCCTACGAGGAGCGGAAGATCGCCACCGCGCCGGGCGGCGGGGAGGTGCACGCCCTGGCGATCGATCCGGAGTTCGCACTCCTGGACTACCTCCATATGTTCTACAAGCTGGGCTCGGCCGGACGCGCCCTCAAGAAGCTCGGCGCGATCGACTTCGCGACCACCATCGCCCCGGGGCTGCGGGACGTCCTGCTGACCGGCAAGGCGTGCGAGGCGGTGCGCCGTAAGGGCAAGGACGGCGGCTTCGTCTACGACTCCGTGGTCATGGACGCGCCGCCCACCGGCCGCATCACCCGCTTCCTGAACGTCAACCACGAGGTGGCCGGGCTGGCCAGGACCGGTCCGATACACAATCAGGCCCAGGCCGTGATGCGCGTCCTGAAGTCCCCCCAGACCGCGGTCCACATGGTGACCCTGCTGGAGGAGATGCCGGTCCAGGAGACCGCGGACGGCATCGCCGAGCTGCGCGCCGACGGCCTTCCGACGGGCGGGATCATCATCAACATGGTCCGGCCCGCGATCCTCGACCACGAGGCCGTCGAGGTGGCCGCCAACGGGCAGCGCGCGGCCGTCGCCAAGGCGCTCTCCCAGGCGGGCTTGGGCGGTGCGCGCCGCGGCGGCATGGCCGAGCGGCTGGTCGACCCGCTGCTGGAGCAGGCGCGCGAGCACGCCGAGCGGGTGGCGCTGGAGCGGGCGCAGCGCGCCGAGCTGACCGGGCTGGGGCTGCCGCTGCACGAGTTGGAGCTGCTCACGGACGGCATCGACCTGGCCGGGCTGTACCGGCTCGCGGCGGATCTGCGCAAGCAGTGGCCGGCGTGAGCGGCGCCCGCCGTAAGGGCGCCACGGACGACGAGTCGTACGCAGGAGGCGGCATGAGCATGGACGTGGCACCCCGGCTGGACACCGACGTCCTGCTGGACGATCCGCAGACCCGCATCGTGGTGTGCTGCGGCTCCGGTGGCGTCGGTAAGACCACCACCGCCGCCGCCCTGGGCGTACGGGCCGCCGAGCGCGGCCGTAAGGTCGTCGTCCTCACCATCGACCCGGCCCGCCGGCTCGCGCAGTCCATGGGCATCGACGCGCTGGACAACATCCCGCGCCGGGTGGAGGGCATCGGCGGCGGGAACGGCGGCGAACTGCACGCCATGATGCTCGACATGAAGCGGACGTTCGACGAGTTCGTCGAGGCGCACGCCGACCCCGAGCGCGCCCGGGCGATCCTCGCGAACCCCTTCTACCAGTCGCTCTCGGCCGGTTTCGCGGGCACGCAGGAGTACATGGCCATGGAGAAGCTCGGCCAGCTCCGGGCCCGCGACGAATGGGACCTGATCGTCGTCGACACCCCGCCCAGCCGGTCGGCGCTGGACTTCCTGGACGCGCCGAAACGTCTCGGCTCCTTCCTGGACGGGAAGTTCATCAAGGTCCTGATGGCCCCGGCCAAGGTGGGCGGCAAGGCCGGGATGAAGTTCCTGAACGTGGGCGTCTCGATGATGACGGGCACGGTCAGCAAGGTGCTCGGCGGACAGCTGATGCGCGACGTTCAGACGTTTGCTGCCGCGATGGACACCATGTTCGGCGGATTCCGTACTCGCGCCGAGGCCACCTACCGGCTCCTACAGGCTCCGGGCACGGCCTTCCTCGTGGTGGCCGCGCCCGAGCGGGACGCCCTTCGGGAGGCCGCGTACTTCGTGGAACGGCTGGCCGCGGACCAGATGCCGCTGGCCGGACTGGTGCTGAACCGGGTGCACGGCAGCGGTGCAGAACAGCTGTCGGCGGAACGTGCGTTGGCCGCCGCGGAGATCCTCACCCTGACGGGCGATCCCGTGGAACCGGACGATGCGCTCGCGAACGGCGCGGAGGGAAGCGATCCGGCCAAGAACGGCGCCGGGGCAGAAAATCTTGCCGACGGCGGATTTGTCGATCCCCCCTCAGGGAATGCTCAAGCGCGGAACCCCTCGGCAGCGGACCCCGACGTCTCCCCCACGTCGGCGGACTCGTCGGCGGAGCGGCTCGCCGCGGGACTGCTTCGGCTGCACGCGGAGCGTATGCAGGTGCTCGGACGCGAGCAGCGCACACACGACCGCTTCACGGCGCTCCACCCCGAGGTTCCGGTGGCCCAAGTGGCCGCACTCCCTGGCGACGTACACGACTTGGCAGGACTGCGGGCGATCGGCGAACGCCTCGCGGTCCCGCCGGAGCGGACCAATCGCGTGGCGGGCTGAGTCGGTGCCCGCCGGGCGGTCGGCCGCCCGCGCATGGATGGAGACGCACGACAGCACGACCACAACCGCGACAGCACAACGGCCCTCTTGCCTCTTCCCTCAGGTTCCGGCGGACGCGTCCGCCCGGCCGGCGGCCTACGGCACGCACAGGCCGACCCACGCCCCACACACGGGCAGGCAGACAAGCAGGCAGGCCACGGTCACCGGTGGCCGAGGGCATAACTGGCAGCCGAAGGCCGAAGGCGGCACCAGTGGCCCAGGCGGCGGGCCCAAGCGGCGGACCAACCCCCGGCCCCCGAGGACCTGTTAGCCATGTCACACCGGGCCATGCCGCACCAGGCATGCCACGGGAGGCCAGGTCGCCCGAGGCCGTGTCAGACGCGCCCCCACAGCCCCACGGCCGACCGCGGCTGTGGCCGCGGTCGTGCTCGGAGGCGTGCGCGTACCCGTACCCGCCCCTGACGAGGCGCGCCCGTACTCGCACCCCCACTCGTGCCGAGACATGCCGAGACGAGAGGTGGGTGAGGTGATGATGAGGCGAAACGCTCACACCGGCAGGCGTCAACCCAGGTCAAACCAGGTCGACCCAGCGGGCCGTCAACCCAGCGGGCCGTCAGCCCGGCAGGCCGTCAGCCCGGCAGGCTGTCAGCCGACCACCGGCGGACCGCCGTCCGGCCTATCCGACCGCGGCGAAGCGCTCATAGTCCTCGTCGTCGAAGGGCAGAATCCCCGCGCTGCGCTCGTACTCGATGCGCGCGGTCTCCAGGAGCCTGCGCCAGGAGGTCACAGTCGGCCGGCGGCGCAGCAGTGCTCGCCGCTCCCGCTCGGTCATCCCTCCCCACACACCGAACTCCACGCGGTTGTCCAAGGCATCCGCAAGGCACTCGGTGCGCACCGGGCATCCGGTGCAGACCGCTTTGGCCCTGTTCTGTGCCGCGCCCTGGACGAACAGTTCATCTGGATCAGTAGTGCGGCAGGCGGCCTGCGCACTCCAGTCGGTTACCCAGCCCATGCTGGCGCCGTCCTCTCCCGAATCGGAGCTCCCCCACGGCGACAAACGGCATATTCACCGTCGCCAGTTGAGGACGTTACGGAAGCGAGACACAGCGCAACACCCCCTGCGGGCCCAATCTTGGATGGTCCGAACGGACTATGGGTACGCGGCAGATCACCCAACGGAGTGAGCTGGTGACATTTGCGATTACTAGTGCAAATCAGGGCAGTTCACGCGCCGAACAGCGGGCAGCTCAGGACAGGGGCCGCAATCCGGGCAGGCCTCATCACTCACTTGAGTGAGAGTGGGGGTGTGGCTCAGCCACACAGCTGTGACTGGCGTGAAACAGCTTATGCGAACGCCCGGTCCCCTGTCCGGCGATTCGAGACGTAGGCTGCGTCCTATGGGAAACACGCGCTCGAGCGGGGGACTGTCCACCGCTCAACAGGCCGCCAAGTTCCTCGGCGTCAGCGCGCTGGCCGGTGCCGTGATGGCCGGGCTCGCGCTTCCCGCCGTCGGGGCGCTCGGCCTGGCGGCCAAGGGAACGGTCGAGGAGTTCGACGGAATTCCGGCCAATCTCAAGACACCGCCGCTCAGCCAGCGGACCACGATCCTGGACGCCAAGGGCGGGGAGATCGCGAAGGTCTACTCCCGCGACCGGACGATCGTGAAGCTGAACGACATCTCCTCGTACATGCGGCAGGCGATCGTCGCGATCGAGGACGCCCGCTTCTACGAGCACGGGGCGGTCGACCTCAAGGGCGTGCTCCGCGCGGTCAACAGCAACGCGCAGGACGGCGGGGTCTCCCAGGGCGCCTCCACCCTGACCCAGCAGTATGTGAAGAACGTGTTCGTCGAGGAGGCGGGCAACGACAAGGAGAAGGTCGCCCAGGCCACCCGGCAGTCCATAGGCCGCAAGATCAAGGAACTGAAGTACGCGATCAAGGTCGAGAAGGAACTGGGCAAGAAGCGGATCCTCGAGAACTACCTGAACATCACCTTCTTCGGGCAGCAGGCGTACGGCATCGAGGCGGCCTCCCAGCGCTACTTCAGCAAGTCCGCCAAGGATCTGAAGCTGGAGCAGGCGGCGCTGCTGGCCGGTCTCGTCCAGTCGCCCAGCCGCTACGACCCGATCAACGCCCCGGAGTCCGCCAAGGCGCGCCGCGACACCGTTCTGCGGCGCATGGCCGAGGTGAAGGACATCACTCCGGCGCAGGCCGCCGCGGCCCAGAAGAAGCCGCTCGGCCTCAAGGTCAGCATGCCCAGGAGCGGCTGCATCACGGCCGTCAAGGGCGCCGGGTTCTTCTGTGACTATGTCCGCGAGACCCTGCTGAACGACCCGACCTTCGGCAAGACAGCGGAGGCGCGCGCCAAGCGCTGGACCCAGGGCGGTCTGACGATCCGCACGACGCTCGACCCGCAGGCCCAGGAGTCGGTCCAGAAGTCGATCAAGAAGCATGTCTACCAGTCCGACCCGGTGGCCACCGCGGTGACGCTGGTCGAGCCGGGCACCGGCAAGGTGCTGGGGATGGGCCAGTCCAGGCCGTACGGCTTCGGCGAGAACGAGACCCAGATCAACCTGTCCGCGGACAAGTCCATGGGCGGCTCGAACTACGGCTTCCAGGTCGGCTCCACGTTCAAGCCGATCACCGCGGCGGCCGCCATCGAGCAGGGCAAGAAGCCGTACCAGCGCTACTCCTCGCCGTACAAGATGAAGTACCCGAGCCCGGTCACCACCTGCAAGGGCACCTGGAGCAACGACGAGGGCGCGACCGTCGAGAACGAGAACGAGAAGGAGGTCGGCCCGTACGGGATGAAGGAGGCGACCGCCAAGTCGGTCAACACCTACTTCGTCCAGCTGATCAGCGACATCGGGGTCTGCCCGGTGACGCGGATGGCCGACAAGATGGGGGCGAAGCGCGCCGACGGCCAGGAGCACAACCAGGTGCCCTCGGTCACCCTCGGCTCCGAGGGCTTCTCGCCGCTGACGATGGCCAACGCCTACGCGACCTTCGCCAACCGCGGTGTCTACTGCTCCCCGGTCTTCATCGAGTCGATCACCGGCCCCGGCGGCAAGAAGCTGAAGGTGCCGCAGTCGAAGTGCTCCCGCGCGATGTCGGAGAAGACCGCGGACACCATCAACACGCTGCTGCGCGGAGTGGTCGAGGACGGCACCGGCAAGCAGGCCGGGCTCCAGAGCCGCCCGAGCGCCGGTAAGACGGGCACGACGGACGAGCGCAGGGCCGCGTGGTTCGTCGGCTACACCCCGAACATGGCCGGTGCGGTGTGGGTCGGCGGTCCTGGCCCCAAGGGCGTCAAGATGGAGAACATCACCATCGGCGGCGTCCCCCACGACAAGGTCTACGGCGCGGACACCCCCGGCCCGATCTGGAAGGACGCGATGAGCGGCGCGCTGGAGGGCAAGGAGGCGCCGAACTTCGTGAACGTCCAGATAAAGGACCCGAACCAGCGCAAGCCCCACGACCGCAAGAAGCCGGGCGACCGCAAGCCGGGCCGCGACAGGGGCAACGACAACGGCGGCAACGGCGGCCAGGACAACCCGTGGCCGGACATCTCCCTGCCCCCGGACCTGATCGGCGGCGGCAATGGGAATGGCGGTAACGGCAACGGGAACGGCGGCTGGAACTTTCCGCGGTAGCGGTGGCGCGTAATGGAGCGCTGAAGGGGGCCGGACGAAGACGTCCGGCCCCCTTCTTATGTGCGCACCCGATGGCACGGTGCGCGCACTGCACATGACTCATAACACAACGCGACGACGTACCCTCCGAGCGGGGACTACCCGCCCGCGAGCTGCCGCTTCACCGCGGCGGCGACCCGGCCGCCCTCCGCCCGCCCGGCGATCTTCGGGTTCACGATCTTCATCACGGCGCCCATGGCCCGCGGCCCCTCCGCGCCGCCCGCCGCGGCCTCCCGGACCGCATCGGCCACCAGGGCGTTCAGCTCGTCGTCCGTAAGGGGCTTCGGCAGATACTCGGCGAGCACCTCGCCCTCCGCCTTCTCCCGCTCGGCCTGCGCGGCGCGTCCGCCCTTCTCGAACGCCTCGGCGGCCTCCCGGCGCTTCTTGGCCTCCCGCGCGACGATCTTCTCCACCTCGGCGTCGGACAGCTCACGTGCGCTCTCGCCCGCGACCTCTTCCTTGGTGATCGCGGTGATGGTGAGCCGGAGAGTCGAGGAGCGCAGCTCGTCGCGCGCCTTGATCGCCGCGGTGAGATCGTCCTGAAGCCTGGACTTGAGCGTGGTGGTCATGGCGTCGAGTGTGCCAGCACTGGCCGGGAATCACCCGAAGATTTCTCCCCCCGCGGCGTTCTGCGACCATGGACGGCATGCGCGCGCGATACGGAGTACCCCTGGGAATCACGGCGGTCGGGGCGGCCGGCCTCGCCTACGCCGCCTGCTTCGAAGTCCGGTCCTTCAGGCTCCGGCGGATCACCGTTCCGGTGCTCCCGCGGGGGATGCGCCCCCTGCGCGTCCTGCAAGTCTCCGACATCCACATGGTGAGCGGACAGCGCAAGAAGCAGCGCTGGCTCCAGTCCCTGGCCGGGCTGCGCCCCGACTTCGTGGTGAACACGGGGGACAACCTCTCGGACCCGGAGGGCGTGCCGGAGGTCCTGGACGCGCTGGGCCCGCTGATGGAGTTCCCCGGTGCGTATGTCTTCGGCTCGAACGACTACTACGGCCCGAAGCCGCGCAACCCCGCCCGCTACCTGCTGGAGAAGGCCAGCGGTAAGCACGGCCTGAACGGCAATCCCCCGATCGTCGGCGCCATCCACAACCCGTGGACGGAGCTCCGCGACGCCTTCGACGCGGCCGGCTGGGTCGGCCTTTCGAACACCCGCGGCCGGCTGAAGCTGGAGGACGTCGAGATCGCCCTCACCGGCCTCGACGACCCCCACATCAAGCGCGACCGCTACGCCGAGGTGGCGGGCGGCCCCGAGTCCGGCGCCGACCTCTCCCTGGCCGTGGTCCACGCCCCGTATCTGCGCGTCCTCGACGCCTTCACCGCGGACCGCTACCCCCTGATCCTCGCGGGCCACACCCACGGCGGCCAGCTGTGCATCCCCTTCTACGGCGCCCTGGTCACCAACTGCGACCTGGACGCCCGCCGGGTGAAGGGCCTCTCCGAGCACCAGGCCGGCGGCCACACCTCCTACCTCCACGTCTCCGCAGGCTGCGGCACCAACCGCTACACCCCGGTCCGCTTCGCCTGCCCTCCGGAAGCCACCCTGCTCACCCTCACCCCCCAGACCCCCTGACCCACCCCCCACCCACCGGGACCACCCCGACCGCCCCGACCTGCGGGACCTCCAAAACCGGATTTCGTCTCTGGCCACAGGTCCGCTAAAGTAGAGCTCGTTGCTTCGGGGTGTAGCGCAGCTTGGCAGCGCGCTTCGTTCGGGACGAAGAGGTCGTGGGTTCAAATCCCGCCACCCCGACTGAAGGAACACAGGTCAGGGGCCTGATCCGCGAAAGCGGGTCGGGCCCCTGACTCGTTTCCGGGGGCCATCTTGGGGGCCGACTCCAGTGGTGGGGCAGCCGCCTCGCGCCGTGGCGCACCTCACTCGCCACGTGTGCTCGGCGGCTTCAACAGGTTCAGGCACTGGCAGCGCTATTCGACCATCCGGACGACTACGGCCACGACCTCACGCCCACTCAATGCGCGTCCATGGGGCCCCAGTTGGAAGCAATCATCGACCGGCGGCAGCACGAAGGCAGCGATCCCGTTCTCCAACGGCACATGGATGACGCCCGCCGACTATTCGGCCGCGTCGGTCCAGCCCTGGCGGCGGAGGACGGACGGGATGTCGGGGGCCTGGTAGTGGGTGCCCTTGAGGACCTTGCCGTCGGCTCGGAGGGTGGGGCGGCCGTCAGGGCCGAGTTTGGTCATATTGGCCCGGTGGATCTCGGCGATCACCTCGTCGAGGTCGATGCCGTGGACCAGGGCCGTGCCGTAGGCGACGTAGACGACGTCGGCCAGTTCGTGGGCGAGGTGGTCGAGGGTGCCGTGGGCGCTCGCCTCGGCCACTTCGGCGCACTCCTCGGCCAGGAGGTCCTGGCGGTGGGCGGCGAGTTCCGGTGAGACCTCGGTGGGGGTCTTGCGGGCGTCAAGGCCGAAGGCCAGGTGGAATTCGCGGACGAGGTCGGCGGGAGAGCGGCGCATTCGTCCGATCGTACGTGGAGGGGTGCGGTGGCTGGGTGCGGGTCAGGGGGTTGCGGGGCGCCGCTCAGCCCTGTGCGGCGTATGGGGCCGTCGTGCGTCGGCGCGCGGATCCTTGGACGGATGCCTAGGGTGAGGCGTATCAGGCCCTTGACCTCCGCCTCCGGGGTGGTGCATCCATGAGTCTCAGCATCCGCAATCAGCTTCCCGCCACCGTCGTCTCCGTGACGCCCGGCGAGGCCATGGCAACGATCCAGGGGCGGCTGTCCGGGGGGCAGATGGTGACGGCCGCCGTGACCATGAGTGCCGTGAAGGAGCTCGGGATCGGGGAGGGCTCCGAGGTGACGGCGCTGGCCAAGGCCACCGAGGTGGCGCTGGCCACCGGGGAGGTCTCGGGGCTGAGCATCCGCAATCGCTTCCCGGGCACCGTCAGCCGCCTCACCCTCGGGGCCGCCATGGCCACCGTCGTCATCGACATCGGCGGCGGCCAGGAGCTCACGGCCGCCATCACCCAGGACGCGGCGGCGGAGCTGGGGCTCGCCGAGGGCAGCCGGGTCACCGCTCTGATCAAGTCGACCGAGGTGTCGCTCGCCACCGCGTAGGCCTATGGGTGGTGGGTGATGGGTGGGTCCTGTCTCGCCTTCGTCCTTCCTGCCTCGCCTTCGTCCTGCCCCGCCTCCGCCTCGTTCCGCCCAGATCTCGCCAACCCCTCCGTCCCTGCCCTACCAACTTCTACAGTGCTGTAGATTTTGACTCCGGTCCACCGAGCACGAGGAGAAGATCGTGGGAGTTTCCCTGTCCAAAGGCGGCAATGTCTCGCTGAGCAAGGAGGCGCCGGGCCTGACCGCCGTCCTCGTCGGCCTGGGCTGGGACGTGCGGACGACGACCGGCGCCGACTACGACCTCGACGCGAGCGCGCTGCTGTGCGACGAGGCCGGGAAGGTCGCGTCCGACCGGCACTTCGTCTTCTACAACAACCTCACCAGCCCCGACGGCTCCGTGGAGCACACCGGTGACAACCTCACCGGTGAGGGCGAGGGCGACGACGAGGCCATCAAGGTCAATCTGGCCGCCGTGCCCGCCGAGGTCGCCAGGATCGTCTTCCCCGTCTCCATCCACGACGCGGAGAGCCGCAGCCAGAACTTCGGACAGGTCCGGAACGCCTTCATCCGGGTGGTCAACCAGGCCGACAACGTCGAACTCGCCCGCTACGACCTGAGCGAGGACGCCGCGACCGAGACGGCGATGGTCTTCGGCGAGCTCTACCGCAACGGCGCGGAGTGGAAGTTCCGCGCGGTCGGCCAGGGGTACGCCTCGGGGCTCGCGGGCATCGCCTCCGACTTCGGCGTCAACCTCTGACCGGCGCCCTCCTGCGGCCGCCGGGCCCGGCCTTCCCCCTGAGACGGTGAGGCGGTGAGTCGGGCCCGGCGGCGGGTTCATTTCAACTCATCGAGCTTCGAGGAAGCGCGGACATGACCGCCCCACCCGGCTTACAGGCCGAGGACAGACCCGACTTCGAGCGGGCGCTGCACCAGGCGCTGCGTACGGCGGAGATCCGTGCGGCCCTGCGGCGCAACGGGGCCACCGGGGACGCGGACATCCAACGGCTGCGCTCCCAAGCGCTCGTGGCGAGCAAGCTGATCGCGACGGCTGCCGCCCCCGAATACGCCGCATACCTCCGGCAACGCGCCGCCGCCGCGGCGACGACCGCGTCCACCGCGTCCACCGCGCCCGCTGCATCTGTCCGATCCGGCTCACCCACCCCCGCGGCAGGCGTCCGTGGACTGCTGCCGGTGCTCGCCGTCCTCACCCCCGCTCTGGCCGGCGCCTCGACCGCGGCCTTTCTGCTCCTCGGCGGGCTGCTGGGGCTCCTCGACTCCCAACGCGAGCTGGCCGACGCGCTGTTGACCGCCGGGCTGACCAGCGCGACGATCGCGGCGTTCACTCTGGTGGTGGGGGCGGCCTGCCTGCTCGTCACCGCCGTACGCCACCGAACCCCGGCCCCCGACCCGCGCCCGCGTCCACGTCCGCGCTCACGTCCACGTCCACGTCCTCATGGGCGTCTACGTCTTCACCGGCATCCACCCACGCGCCCGCCCCACCTCGGGCACCGGGTTGACGCGGCCGTCGCCACGGCCCGCGACGCCTGGCTGAGGGCCCTTCTTCACCGCGGCATCCTGCCGTTTCTGCGCGACCGGCTGGAGAGGTCGCACAGCCCGTCCCGGACGAGTCGAGTCCAGTCGGAAGAGTCGAGTCAGAAGAGCGAGAGAGGAACCACATGACGGTAAACCTGGCCAAGGGCCAGCGGATCAGCCTGAGCAAGTCCGACGGGGGTGAGCTCACCGCGGTGCGCATGGGCCTGGGCTGGCAGGCCGCGCCGCGCAAGGGTTTCCTCGCCCGGCTGACCGCCAAGGAGATCGACCTGGACGCCTCGGCCGTGCTCTTCGCCGGGCGCAAAGCCGTCGACGTCGTGTTCTTCCAGCATCTGACGAGCGACGACGGATCCGTACGGCACACCGGCGACAACCTCGTCGGCGGCGCGGGCCAGGGCGGCGACGACGAATCGATCCTGATCGATCTACAGCGTGTTCCGGTCCATGTCGATCAGATCCTGTTCACGGTGAACTCCTTCTCCGGACAGACTTTCGCCGAGGTGCAGAACGCCTTCTGCCGTCTGGTCGACGAGACCAATGGCCAGGAGCTGGCCCGCTACACCCTGAGCGGCGGCGGTCCGTACACGGCTCAGATCATGGCCAAGGTCCACCGCGCGGGTGGGGCGGGCGGGGGCGGCGCGGGCGGCGCCTGGCAGATGTCGGCGATCGGCGCGCCCGCCACCGGGCGGACGTTCCAGGATCTGCTGCCGGTCCTCGCCTCCCACCTCTGACCTCCCATTCCCATACGGCCTGTGGCGCGTTTCGCGCCGCCCGAGGGAGAATCTGAGGGTGACCGAGCGAAAGCCACCGGGTATCAGTTTCGAAACGTGGGCCGACCGACAGATCCGTGAGGCCGAGGAACGCGGCGCGTTCGCCAATCTTCAGGGGAAGGGAAAACCCCTCCCCCATCTCGACCGGCCCTATGACGATCTGTGGTGGGTCAAGGAGAAGATGGCCCGCGAGAATCTGTCGTTTCTGCCGCCGACACTCGTACTGCGAAAAGAGGCGGAGGACGCGCTCGCCGCCGTGGAAAAGGCGCCGTCGGAGCGAATGGTGCGGGAGATCCTCTCCGAGGTCAATGACAAGATCCGTGAGGCGATCCGGCGGCCCCCGCCCGGCCCACCGCTCAATCTCGCGCCCTTCGACGTCGACGAGGCCGTACGGGCGTGGCGGGAGCGCAGGGAGCGCCGGGACCGCGAGCAAGAAGAGCAGGCAGGGGACGACTGAGCCGGTTGAGTCGGTGCTGAGCCGGTGGACCGGGGCGTACGGCGCCCCGGTCCACCCGCGGTGCCGGACTACTCCTCGTTGCCGTACGGGCGAGTGATGATCTCCATGCCATGACCGGCCGGGTCCATGAAGTACAGCCCGCGCCCGCCGTGATGGTGGTTGATCTCGCCCGGCTGCTTCAGATGGGGATCGGCGTAGTACGTGACCCCTTGCTCCCGGATCCGCCCGAAGGCCGCGTCGAACTCCTCGTCCGAGATGAGGAACGCGTAATGCTGCATGACGATCGACTCGCCGGGAATGGTGGCGAAGTCCAGGGTGACACCGTTACTGGTCTCCACCGGAACGAACGGGCCCCATTCTTCTCCCACCTCGAGGCCGAGAATATTCGCCAGGAATTCCGCGGATTCGTGGTTGTCCAGAGAATGGACGATCGTGTGATTCAACTCGACAGACACTGTGGAATGCCTCCGTAAGGCAATCTCACGGGCACCTCCATGCCTCACCCAGTCGGTGACCGACACGCGATGCCGTACTTCCGATCGTAGGCGCCGACGCCTACGGCCGTCGAGGGCCCACAGCCCCCTCAACTACAGGCACAGAGGGCCCCAGCCCCCTCCCCCTCCTCAGCTACGCCCCCTCCTCAGCTACGACCGTCACCGCCAGGATCCCCGTCCGCGGGTCCCTTCCGCACGGCCGCCACGCTGAAGATCCCGCCCTCCGGGTCGCGCAGCGTCGCGATGCGCCCATAGGGGGTGTCGGCCGGCAGGGAGATGACGCCGCCGCCGAGCTCCGCGGCGCGTTCGGCGACCTCGTCGACGTCCTTCACGCAGAAGTAGACCCGCCAGCGGGGCCGGACATTCGGGTCAGGGGCGGCCTCGATGGCGCCGCCGCGCAGCCCCGCGACCGCCTTACCGTCGATATGGAGGACCACCCGGTCGTGCTCGAAGCGGACGTCGCAGCGCTCCCGCCCCTGGGTGTCCCAGCCGAAGGCCTGACCGTAGAAGAGCGCCGCCTCAAAGGCGTCACGGGTGCGCAGCTCCAGCCATACGGGAGCGCCCGGTCTGCGCTCGCCCCACCAGGCGGAGGTCAGATCGCCCTCCCAGATGCCGAAGTTGGCCCCGTCCGGGTCGGCCGCCCAGGCCACCCGGCCGCTGCCGAACTCCAGCGGCCCGACCGCGACCGTGCCGCCGCGCTCCTGGACGCGGGAGGCCACCTCGTCCGCGCTGTCCGCCGCGAAGTACGTGGTCCAGGTGACCGGCAGGTTCACCCCTGCCGACGGCGACGAGGCGCCGATGCCGACGGTCGGTACGCCGCCCTCGGTGTACGCGATGGTGTAACGGCCGTGACCCTGCCGGGTGGGGCGGAAGCCCCAGCCGAAGAGCTCTCCGTAGAAGTGGTGCGCGCGGTCCAGATCCGCTGCCATCAGACTCACCCAGCAGGGCGCGCCCTGGACAGCACGGAACCTCTCCCGCAAGGCCGCTCACCTCACTCATATCCCTGGGGACGCCACAGACGTCCCGCAGGCAGCCGTCACCGCTCGGGCTTCACGCCCGATATCTACACCTTCCTCCGATTTTGCGGTCGGCGCCACCTTGGTGCCCACCGGCGCGTTGATGCCCGCTCGCGCGTCCTCCGGAGTGCCCGCCCGCACCCACGGGCGTGCTCTCCGAAGTGCCCGCGCGGGGAGGGCGCACACGCCGTTGTGGCGCATCACACCGGGGCGCGTCCGGCATCGGAGCATGGCCGTCCGGGCATGGCAGGGCAGTATTGCGCCATGTCGAATCTCCGCTCAAACATCGTCGCCTGGCTGGGCCGCAAGTACTTTTCGAGAATCCAGAAGAACGGCTTCGACTTGTCCAAGATGTCGTTCCTCCCGGACGCCACACTGGCACCGCTGAGGCGCGACGGCCTCGACCCCATCGCCGATCTGTCCCGAACCAGGGCAAAGGAACCCATCAGCAAGATATGGCTGCCTTTCGGAATCAATGCCTGGCTTGTCACCGGATATGACGAGACCAAGGCGGTGCTCGGAAAGGCGAAGGGCTTCAGCTCCGATTTCACCAACCTCGCGGAACGGAACATCGGCGTCGCCCCGCAGCAGAATCCGGGAGGCCTCGGTTTCAGCGATCCACCGACGCATACGAGACTGCGACGCCTGCTGACGCCCGAATTCACCATGCGGCGGCTCAGCAGGCTCACCCCGCGCATCCACTCCATCGTGGAGGAGCGCCTCGACGAGATGGCCGCGGCCGAGGGCCCGGTGGATCTCGTACAGGCGTTCGCGCTCCCCATTCCCGCCCTGGTCATCTGCGAACTGCTGGGTGTGCCGTACGAGGACCGCGACGACTTCCAGCGCCACAGCACGGCGCGGTTCGACCTCTTCGACGGGGCGAACGCCTCCCTCGGCGCGATGTCGGACTCGCTCTCCTATCTGCACGGGATCGTGCGGAAGCAGCGTGAGACGCCCGGCGACGGGCTGCTCGGCATGCTGGTGAAGGAGCACGGCGACGAGCTCGACGACCATGAGCTGGCCGGGCTCGCCGACGGGGTGCTGACCGGCGGTCTGGAGACGACGGCGAGCATGCTGGCGCTCGGCACGCTGGTGCTGCTCCAGGCCCCCGAGCAGTTCGCCGCGATACGCGACCAGGACGATGTCGTGGATCCGTTCGTGGAGGAGCTGCTGCGCTATCTCACCGTGGTGCAGGTGGCCTTCCCGCGGTTCGCCCGCGAGGACATGGAGATCGCGGGCACCCGAATATCCGCCGGTGATCTGGTGCTGTGCTCACTGAGCGGGGCCAACCGGGACGAGAAGCTGGGCCCGGACATGGAGCGGGTCGATCCGCACCGGCAGGCCCCCTCTCACCTGGCCTTCGGGTACGGCATCCACCGCTGCATCGGCGCCGAGCTGGCCAAGATGGAACTCCGGGCCGCCTACCCCGCGCTCATACGGCGGTTCCCGGAGATGCGGCTCGCGGTACCGGCGGAGAAGCTCTCGTTCCGCAAGCTCTCCATCGTCTACGGCGTGGAGGAGCTGCCGGTGCTGCTGAAGTAGCCGAGCCCGGGGAGGGGGCGGGGTGAAAGGGAGGGGGCGGGGGCCGGAGGGGCAGGGGCCCGGAGGGGCGGGAGGGTATCGGGCATCGGACATCCGATACCGGGAGGGTGTTCAGATACCGGGAGGGCATTCCGGGACCGGGAGGGTGTTCCGGAGACCGGGAGGGTGTTCAGAAGCGCTCGACCAAGTGCTCGCGCTCACGCGGGGGCTCGTACGACGCCGGCCAGAAGTCGGTGATGGTCTGGATCCGGCCGTCCGCGGCGGCGGTGAAGAAGCTGATCGCCTGCGTCTCCTCCTCGTCCACGCTGAAACTGACCCAGGAGACCGCCTGATCGCCGTCGGTGATGACGCGCTCGACCTCCAGGCTCCACTCGCCCACGTGCTCCGCGTTGAAGCGGACCACGCCGTCCCGGCCGAGCACCCGCTCGCGGGTCTGCGGCAGCTCGTAGCGGACGTCGTCGGCGAGGGTGGCGCCGAACGCCCGCCAGTCCCTGGCCTGGGCCGTTGCCCAGTACGTCTCCACCGTCGCGCCTATGTCGGCCATCAGCTCCCCCTCGGTGTGCGGCCTGGCGTCCATCCCGCCGGGAACGTTATCCACAGGCGCGGGGCGACGCCAGCGCGCATGTCGGGGTGCGGCGCAGAATGGTGGGCATGACTGAGAGCACGGAGTCCATGCCGGACTGGGAAAAGCGCTTCCGGGCGCCGCGAGTGGGGCTGCCCGAATGGGCGGAAGACGCCCCGGACCACTCGCTGTTCGTCTCGAACGCCACGGGTACGTACGAGCTGTACGCATGGGACCGGGCCACCGGTGCCCAGCGGCAGGTGACGGACCGGCCGAACGGGACGACCGACGGGGTGCTGTCGCCGGACGGCCGGTGGATCTGGTGGTTCTCGGACACCGACGGCGATGAGTTCGGGGTGTGGCTGCGCCAGCCGTTCAGCCGCGGCGAGGGTGACGAGGGTGCCGAGCGCCCGGCCGACGAGCCCGCGACCCCGGGTCTGGAGCCCTCCTACCCCGCGGGGCTCGCGCTGGGCCGGGACGGCACGGCGGTCGTCGGGCGGTCCACCGACGAGGACGGCTCGACCATCCATGTGCTGCGGCCGGGCGGTGAGCCCGAGGAGATCTACCGGCACCGCGAGTCCGCCGGTGTGGGCGATCTCTCCCATGACGGGACGCTGATCGCGATCGAGCACACCGAGCACGGCGACGCGATGCACTCGGCGATCCGGGTCCTGCGGCCGGACGGGACGGCCGTCGCGGAGCTGGACGACACCAAGGGCGGCACGGAGGAGCTGGGCCTGTCCGTAATGGGCTTCGCGCCCGTCGAGGGCGACACGCGGCTGCTGGTCGGGCATCAGCGGCGCGGCCGGTGGGAGCCCATGGTGTGGGATCCGACGACCGGTGTGGAGACGGCGCTGGCGATCGACCTGCCCGGCGACGTGGGGGCGGACTGGTTCCCGGACGGATCGGCGCTGCTGGTCGAGCACAGCCATCAGGCCCGCAGCGAGCTGTGGCGGTACGACCTCGCCTCGGGCGAGCTGACCCGCCTGGAGACCCCGCCGGGCACGATCTCGGGCGCCACGGCACGGCCGGACGGCACGGTGGAGTTCCTGTGGTCGTCGGCCGAGAAGCCGCCCCAGGTGCGGTCCACGAGCGGGCGTACGGTGCTTGACCCGCCCGGTTTCATCGCCCCGGAGTCGGTGCCGGTCACCGACGTCTGGGTGGACGGCCCCGGCGGGCGGGTGCACGCGCTGGTGCAGAAGCCCGCAGGCGAGGGCCCCTTCCCGACGGTCTTCGACATCCACGGCGGGCCGACCTGGCATGACAGCGACGCCTTCGCGGCGGGTCCCGCGGCCTGGGTGGACCACGGCTTCGCCGTCGTGCGGGTCAACTACCGCGGCTCCACCGGCTATGGGCGGGCGTGGACGGACGCGCTCAAGCACCGGGTCGGGCTGATCGAGCTGGAGGACATCGCGGCCGTGCGGGAGTGGGCGGTGGACTCCGGGCTCGCCGACCCCGAGCGGCTGGTGCTGGCCGGCGGCTCCTGGGGCGGCTATCTGACGCTGCTGGGGCTCGGGACGCAGCCGGCGTCCTGGGCGCTGGGTCTGGCCGCGGTCCCGGTCGCGGACTATGTGACGGCCTACCACGACGAGATGGAGGCCCTGAAGGCGATGGACCGCACCCTGCTGGGCGGCACCCCGGAGGAGGTGCCGGAGCGGTTCGAGGCGTCGTCCCCGCTGACCTATGTGGAGGAGGTGCGGGCGCCGGTCTACATCTCGGCGGGGGTGAACGACCCGCGCTGCCCCATACGGCAGATCGACAACTATGTGGAGCGGCTCGAGCGGCGCGGCACCCCGCATGAGGTCTACCGCTATGACGCGGGCCACGGCTCGCTGGTCGTCGAGGAGCGGATCAAGCAGTTGCGCTTGGAGATCGAGTTCGCTCGGCGTCATCTGGGGTCGGGTCCGCACCCGGCGCCGTCGGAGCCGTCGGCTCGGGTGGCGTGATGCCGAGGGCCAGATCGCGGGCCGTCTCGGCCTCGCGGCGGAACAGCCGGAACCACATGAAGACCACGAAGCCCGCGAAGACGAACCACTCACCGGTGTAGCCCAGGTTCTGGAACGCCTTGATGTCGAGCCCGGTGCCCTCCGCCGCCGTGGGGGGCACCGGCTTCAGGGCCCCGGGAGCCTCGGCGGAGGTGACCCAGGCGTCGTACACCTGGTACGGCACCAGGTTGACCAGGGAGGCGGCGCTGATCATGCCCAGCTGACCCCGGGGGAGGCCGCCGCTCGCGCTCACCCCGTCGCCGCCCTGGTGCTCGGACGCCTGGAGCGCACCGGTGACGGTCACCTCGCCGGAAGGGGGTGCGGGCACCTTGGCGGTGGCCGCCGGATCGTCGGCGTCGCCGGGGAGCCAGCCACGGACGACGGGCAGCGCCTTGGCCCCGTCCTCGGCCCCGGCCTTGCCCTCGCCGCTGCCTCCGTCCTTGCCCCCGCCCCTGCCTCCGACCTTGTCCTCATCCACGCGCAGCAGAGTCAGTACATAGAAGCCGTCGCGATCGTCCAGCCGCCGGTCGGGCACGAGGAGTTGATGTGCGGTGTCGTATCGGCCGGCGGCGGTGGCCCGCTCCCCGGAGGTCTTCGCGGTGACCGGCAGCAGCTCGCCCAGCGGACGGGCCGCGGCCTTCCGCTCGGCGGACGCCTCGTCCTGCTGCTGGTTGTGCGTATTGACACGCGTCTCGAAGCGGCTGAGCTGCCAGCTGCCCATGAAGAGACAGACCGGGATCGCCAGCAGGGTGAACACGTTGATCACCCACCAGCGGGGTGTCAGCAGAAACCGATACACACCCCCACGGTACGGGCTTCGCGTCGCGGCCCCGGCGGCGGGGCCGCCCCACGGAGCCCCGTGCCGCGCCCCCAGGATCCCGCCGGAGAGACACCACCGGGCTCCGGAGGGAGGGCAGCGGGCCCTAGGACGCCAGCAGACCGGTGCGGTAGATCGTTCCGGCGCAGGCGCCGCCGATCGACACGCTCGCCGAGGCCGGGTCGCCCGCCTCCGGTGTGTGGCTGACCAGGACGCTCGCGTCCTGCGGCTCACCGCCACCGCCGCCGCCACCTGGGGTGCCGCCCGGATCGCCCGTGCTGGGGTCGTCCTGCGGTCCGTCCTGGGCCGCGTCCGTGGTCGGGTCGGGGGTCGGGGTGCCGGTGGTGGAGCAGCCGCTGGTGCCGCCGCCCGACGCCGGGATCCAGGCGAACTTCACCTCGTACGCCTGGCCGGGCTTGAGGATGAGCGTGCCCGGCTGGGTGGAGGGGTCGGGCAGCCCCGCCGCCGCGTCCCCCGCCGTATGGTCCACGACCAGGATCCGCGAGGCGTCCGCGCCACCCTGGGCGCTCGCGCCCACCGAGCCGCTGCCCTCGACCGTGCAGGCTCGGTCCGAGATGTTCACGACGCGGAACGAGCCGTAGACCCGCCCCTCGGCGTCGGCCGCTCCGATCGATCCGGCGCCACCGCTGGTGAGCTGGGCGCGGCTGCACGTGGGGGAGGTGGCGTTCAGGGTGTTGGTGGGGTCGGGGACCGTACCGCCGGAGCCGGCCTGCTCGCCCTTCGGCGGCTTGTCCTTCTCCTTGTCCTTGCCCTTGTCGCCCTTGTGCTCCTCGACCGTGTCGGAGGGCCCGTCGGCGTCCTTGCCGCCGCTGCCCTCGCCGTGCGGGCCGCCGCCGGCCTCGGGGGTGCGGTGGCTGCTGGCGGCGTTGGCCGGGCGGTCGTTCGAGCCGTCGTTGGTGGTCGCGACGTGCACCAGCGCCGGTACGGCCGCGCAGCCCAGCACCAGCGCCGCCGCGGCCCCGACCAGGGCCTGGCGCCGCCGCGCACGGCGGGCGGGCACGGCGCGCCGCAGATGGTCGAGGGACTCGGGGGACGGTTCGAGCTCGTCGACGGCGCGGTGCAGCAGCCGCCGCAGCGCCTCCTCGTCCTCACCGCCGGGCTCGTCGTCGTCCAGCTGAATACGGAGGGGCGTCACCCGTCCAGGCTCGGACCCGTCGGGCTCCCCGTCCGCCGTGGGCTCTGCGGCCTCCGCGGTCTCAGGCGCCTCCGCGGCCTCCGTCGCCTCTACCGGCTCCATGGGCTCCGTGGTCTCCCTGGGCTCCCCTGGCTCCCTGGATTCCGGCTCATGGCCGTGCCGCCGGCCGGAATCCCCCCGGTCCGGCCTAGATGTGTTGTGGTTCATGCCGGAGCCTCCATGGCGACGCGGAGCGCCGCGATGCCGCGCGAACC
This sequence comes from Streptomyces sp. NEAU-174, assembly GCF_052665095.1. Lineage (NCBI taxonomy): Bacteria > Bacillati > Actinomycetota > Actinomycetes > Kitasatosporales > Streptomycetaceae > Streptomyces > Streptomyces sp. NEAU-174. Next base: position 598,001 of record NZ_JBQTCE010000001.1, read on the forward strand.
GTACGCCTTGACCGAGCCGAGCGATATGCCCAGCGTCTCGGCCACCTGGGCCTCGGTCATATCGGCGAAGTAGCGCAGCACGAGAACCTCGCGCTGACGGCGCTGAAGTCCCCTCATCGCCTTGATCAGTTGATCGCGTTCTAGCTGTTCGTACGCCCCCTCCTCGGCACTGGCCATATCGGGCATCGGCTTGGAGAGCAGCTTCAGCCCGAGGATGCGCCGACGCAGCGCGGAGCGGGAGAGATTGACGACCGTCTGCCGCAGATAGGCGAGGGTCTTCTCGGGATCCCGGACTCTCTTGCGCGCCGAGTGCACACGGATGAACGCTTCTTGCACGACGTCCTCGCAGGAGGCGGTGTCGTCGAGAAGGAGCGCGGCGAGACCGAGCAGCGACCGGTAATGGGCGCGGTAGGTCTCGGTGAGGTGATCGACTGTGGTGCCCGCTGCCATCGCGTCGTCAGTGTCCTCGCGCCCTGTTGTGATGTGCGCGGGGCGGGCCGACGGCCATGGCGCGATCACCGGCATGCCACCTGGGGCACGCGGGGGGCGTACTGCCGCGCCGCCATGCCCTGGAACCGTTGCGATGCCGAATACCTCTGCCACGCCTGTTGGACACGCCGCCCCCTGTCAGGGTTGTACGCGTGAGGCATCGCTTTTGACGATGCGTTGAATGCCCCCATGCGCACCAACTCTTCCCCAATGCCCCAGTTATCCCAGCGCCCACTGCGGGGCGGCTGGAAAGACGCTCCCCGCCTACTGCCGGTTGCAGCGGGCGGGGAGCGAATATGTCGATCACATCAACGGCCCAGCTCAGCTGGTCCAGGCCAGTGACACGCACACAGGATATTCACATTCATCGGACGACGCACTGGTGAAACGTCACTTTAAGACGGTCGCTCACGTTACGCCGCCCCGGCCCCCTCCTACGACGGCCGGGCCCCCTCCTGGCCCAGTAGCGGGTTGACCCAGCAGCGGGCCCAAGATCACCGCGCGGCGGACCCGCCCGCCAGCTCGGCCGCGACGACCTCCGCGATCTGCGCGGTGTTCAGCGCCGCGCCCTTGCGCAGGTTGTCGCCGCAGACGAACAGCTCCAGCGCCCTCGGGTCGTCCAGCGACCGCCGCACCCGGCCGACCCAGGTGGGGTCGGTCCCCACGGCGTCGGCGGGCGTCGGGAACTCACCCTCCGCCGGGTTGTCGCACAGCACCACACCAGGGGCGCCCGCCAGGATCTCGTGCGCCGCCTCGACCGTCACCTCGTTCTCGAACCGCGCGTGCACGGCCAGCGAATGCGTGGTGATCACGGGCACCCGTACACAGGTCGCGGTGACCCTCAGCTCCGGCAGCCCCAGGATCTTGCGGGACTCGTTCCGCACCTTGAGCTCCTCGGAGGACCAGCCGTCCTCCTTGAGCGAACCGGCGAACGGCACCACATTGAGCGCCATCGGTGCCGGGAAGGGCCCGGTGTCGCCCACCGCCCGCCGTACGTCCCCCGGGTGGGTGCCCAGCTCCGTACCGGCGACCAGCGCGATCTGCTCGCGCAAGGCGTCGATGCCTTCCTTGCCCGCGCCGGAGACCGCCTGATACGAGGAGACGATCAGCTCGCTCAGCCCGAACTCGGCGTGCAGCGCGCCCATCGCGACGATCATCGACAGGGTGGTGCAGTTGGGGTTGGCGATGATGCCGCGCGGGCGGACCCGGGCCGCGTGCGCGTTCACCTCCGGCACCACCAGGGGGACATCGGGGTCCATCCGGAAGGCGCCGGAGTTGTCGACGGCCACCGCGCCCTTGCTCGCCGCGATGGGTGCCCACTGCGCCGAGACCTCGTCGGGGACGTCGAACATCGCGACGTCGACGCCCTCGAACGCCTCCTCGCTCAGTGCGACGACCTCGACCTGCTCACCCCGGACGGTCAGCTTCCGGCCGGCCGAGCGGGGCGAGGCGATCAGCCGGATCTCGCCCCAGATGTCGGCGCGCTCCGAGAGGATCGAGAGCATGACGGTGCCGACCGCGCCGGTGGCCCCGACGACCGCGAGGGTGGGCTTGTCGCCACCGCCGGCACCGCCATGGCCGGTCATCGTCCGGTCCCTCCGTAGACCACCGCTTCGTCGGTGTCGCTGTCCAGGCCGAAGGCGCTGTGCACGGCCACGACCGCGTCCTTCACATCGTCGGCGCGGGTCACGACCGAGATGCGGATCTCGGAGGTCGAGATCAGCTCGATGTTGACCCCGGAGTTCGACAGCGCCTCGAAGAAGGTCGCGGTGACCCCCGGGTTGGTGCGCATACCGGCACCGATCAGGGAGATCTTGGCGATCTGGTCGTCGTAGCGCAGCGAGTCGAAGCCGATCAGCGCCTTCGCCTTGGTCAGCGCCTCCATCGCCCGGTGACCGTCCGTCTTGGGCAGCGTGAAGGAGATGTCGGTCAGCCCGGTCGACGCGGCGGAGACGTTCTGCACCACCATGTCGATGTTGATCTCGGCGTCGGAGATGGTGCGGAAGATGGCCGCGGCCTCACCCGGCTTGTCCGGCACCCCGACGACCGTGACCTTGGCCTCGGACGTGTCGTGCGCGACTCCGGAGATGATCGCCTGTTCCATGCCTTCTTCTCCTTCTCCCGCCTCCGGCCGGTTGCGCACCCAGGTGCCCTGGTGACCGGAGAACGACGACCGTACGTGAATGGGGATGTTGTACCGGCGCGCGTACTCCACACAGCGCAGGTGCAGCACCTTGGAGCCGCTCGCGGCGAGCTCCAGCATGTCCTCGTACGGGATCTCGTTGATCTTGCGAGCCTTCTTCACCACGCGCGGATCGGCGGTGAACACGCCGTCCACGTCGGTGTAGATCTCGCACACCTCGGCGTCCAGGGCCGCGGCCAGCGCGACCGCGGTGGTGTCGGAACCGCCCCGGCCGAGGGTGGTGATGTCCTTGCTCTCCTGGGACACGCCCTGGAAGCCCGCGACGATCGCGACCGCGCCGAGTTCCAGCGCGTCACGGATGCGGCCCGGCGTGACGTCGATGATCCGTGCTTTGTTGTGGACCGCGTCGGTGATGACTCCCGCCTGGCTGCCGGTGAACGACAGCGCCTCGTGACCGAGGTTTTTGATCGCCATCGCCAGCAAGGCCATGGAGATCCGCTCTCCCGCGGTCAGCAGCATGTCGAACTCGCGCCCAGTAGGAATCGGGGATACCTGCTCGGCGAGATCGATCAGCTCGTCCGTCGTGTCGCCCATCGCGGAGACCACGACGACCACCTGGTGGCCGTTCTTCTTGGCTTCCACAATTCGCTTGGCGACCCGCTTGATGCCTTCGGCATCGGCAACGGAGGAGCCTCCGTACTTCTGCACGACAAGGCCCACGTGCGCTCCTCGCAGCTCTCAATAATGCGGTCGGCTCAGTCTAACGAGCGGCCGGAATGCGCCCTCCCAATATCACATAGCGAGACGAATGCCTCGCAAAGTGATCAGGGGAGTACGAGGGGCATCACACGGCGCAACGTCCACGCGCTCGCGAGATCCCCGCGTCCCTCCCACCCGCTCAGCGACGAACCCTGCCCGCTTACCGCGGAAGCACACGGGAACGTAACCCAGCTCACAGGATCGGACGGCCTTGCGGGCCGTCCGGCGGGCCGCGTCGCGGGGCGTCTCGTCGCCAGCCCCGCGGCCGTCTCAAGCGCGGCCTCAGCGCGGTCTCAAGCGCTTCTCAGCGCGGTCCCGAGTGCAGCCCGAGTGGTCCTGCGATCTCCGCCGCCATGACCCGGCCGGCCTCCTCCGCAAGCTCCTCGTCACCGCCCGCGTTGCTGTCCGTGTCCAGGCCGTCCAGCTCGTCCAGCGGGCTGTCCAGCCGTACGTGCGCGACCAGCGACTGCAACGCGCGCAGGGCCGCCGAGGCGGTCGTCCCCCAGTTGGAGAGGTACGAGAACTGCCACCACCACAGCGCCTCGCTGATCCGGCCCTCGCGGTAGTGCGCCATTCCGTGCCGCAGATCGGTGATGATCCCGGCCAGGTCGTCGGAGATCCGGCAGGCCACGGGCTGGCTGCGCGGCACGTACGGGTCGAAGACCTCCGAGTAGATGTCCACCGGCTCCAGCAGCTGGGCGAAGCGCTCACGCAGCTCGTCGACGTCCGGCTCCGGTCCGACGTCCGGTTCGTACCGCTCGTCCGGGACGAAGTCCTCGTGCGCGCCGAGCCGACCGCCCGCGAGGAGCAGCTGCGACAGCTCGAGCAGCAGGAACGGCACAGCGCTGTCCGGCTCGTCCCCCTTGGCGACTTCGGTGACCGCGACAATGAAGCTCTCGATCTGGTCGGAGATCTGGACCGCGAAGTCGTCCGGGTCCGGGTGGGCGTCGTGCAGCGTTGCGTCAGACATCGAGAAGTCTTCTCCCTTCGAAGGCACGACCCAGCGTGACCTCGTCGGCGTACTCCAGGTCTCCACCGACAGGGAGGCCGCTGGCCAGGCGGGTGACCTTCAAACCCATGGGCTTGATCATGCGCGCGAGGTACGTGGCGGTGGCTTCGCCCTCCAGATTCGGATCGGTGGCCAGGATCAGCTCGGTGACCGTACCGTCCGCGAGCCGCGCCAGCAGCTCCCTGATCCGCAGATCGTCCGGGCCCACGCCCTCGATGGGGCTGATCGCCCCGCCGAGCACGTGATACCGGCCCCGGAACTCACGCGTCCGCTCGATCGCGACAACGTCCTTCGGCTCCTCGACCACGCAGATGATCGCGGGGTCGCGACGGGGGTCCTGGCAGACGCGGCACTGCTCGGCCTCGGCGACGTTCCCGCAGACCGCACAGAACCGCACCTTCTCTTTGACCTGCGTCAACGCTTGCGCGAGACGGCGGACGTCGGTGGGCTCGGCTTGCAGGATGTGGAAGGCGATCCGCTGCGCGCTCTTGGGACCGACGCCGGGCAGTCTGCCCAACTCGTCGATGAGGTCCTGGACCACGCCCTCGTACACGCCATCATCCAATCTCGCGCCGACGCGCGGTGGCCGTACTTCACATGAATATTCGGTTGCGCCGTGCCCTCACGGCCAGGGGGCATCACGCTCCTGCGGCCGGGCCCCGGGGCCCGGGCAGCCCGAGACCTCGGAGACCCCGGGGAACCCGAGACCTGGGGAACCCAGAGGCCCCGGAGAATCCGAAGACTCCGGAGAACCCGAAGGTCAGAACGGGAGCCCGGGCATACCGCCCAGCCCCTGGGCGAGCGGGCCGAGCTTCTGCTGCTGGAGCTCCTGCGCGGCGTGGTTGGCGTCCCGGACGGCCGCGACGACCAGATCCGCGAGGGTCTCCGTGTCCTCAGGATCCACGGCCTTGGGATCGATGACCAGGCCCTGCAACTCACCGGAACCGGTCACGGTCGCCTTCACCAGGCCACCGCCCGAGGAACCCTCCACGTGGGTACGGGCCAGTTCTTCCTGGGCCGCGGCGAGGTCCTGCTGCATCTTCTGAGCCTGTTGCAGCAGCTGCTGCATATTCGGCTGGCCACCACCGGGGATCACGGCTTCGCTCCTGGCGCTCGACAGTCGTTCTCTTCGATAGCCCGAGCCTACGTGCTCCCAGAGCGCCTTGCTCTACGCCGTACGGAGGAGACCCGGCGACGTGGAACGCGGGTGCGGGGCCCACGCCTCCTACTCGTTGACGATCTCCTCGATCACCGTGGCACCGAGCTCGCGGACGATCAGGTCGTGGCCGCTCAGCGCGGTGTCGTCCAGGTCCGGGTCGTCCTCGGCCGGCATGTCGTCCTCGATCGAGACCCGCGGTGGCGCGGGCTCCCGATACGGCGCCGCCTCGGGGGGCGGGCCCGCGTTCGCGGAGCCGGACGGTGCGGAGGACGCGGAGGGCGCGGCCGGGGGCGGGGAGGCGGGAGCGGCGGGCTGGGGCGCGGACTGGCGGGGCGGGGCGGACTGGCCACCGCCAAAGCCGCCGGAACCGCCGCCGAAGCCGCCGGGGCCGCCGCCGGAGCTGGGGCCGCTCCCGCCGCTGAAGCCGCCACCACCACCGGCACCGGCGCCGCCGTAGCCGCCGGGACCGCCCTGGGCACCGGGTCCCCCGTGCCCACCGGCGCCACCGAAACCGCCCGGACCACTTGGGCCGCCGCCCTGCTGTCCGGCGCCGCCCGAGGGGTCGACGATCGCCTCGATCCGCCACTGCACCCCTATGGCGTCCTGGAGCGCCTGCCGTAGGACGTCCTCGCTGCCGCCGCCCACAAAGCTGTCGCGCGCGCCCGCGTTGGAGAAGCCGAGCTGGAGGGTGGTGCCGTCGAAGCCGGACACCGTCGCGTTCTGGCTCAGCAGAATCCAGGTGAAGCGGCGGCGGTTCTTGACCGCCTCCAGGATGTCCGGCCACATCTGCCGCACCTGGACGGCGCCCTGCGCCATGCTCGGCGCGCCCGGCGCGGGTGCGGAGGGCCCCGGTCCGGCGGCGGGGGCAGAAGGCGCGCTCGGGGCGCTGGGGGCACTCGGGGTGGTCGGCGCGGAGGGCGCCGCGGGTGTCTGCGCGGAGGGACCGCCACCCTGCCCCGGCGCGGTGGCCGTGGGCCAGCCGCCGGGCTGCCGGGCGGGCGCCGCGGCGCCCTGTCCACCGCCATCAGCAGAACTGCCCGTACTGCCTGTACTGCCTGTACTGCCCGCACCGGAAGCCCCGGAGCCGGGCGCGGAGGCGGCAGGCCAGGCTCCGGGCCGCGATCCGCCGCCCTCGGCAGCCGGGGTCTGGGCACCGGTCTGGGCACCCGACGGCCATGCTCCGGGCCGCTGCCCGCCACCGCCCTCCGGGGGCGCGGCCGCAGCCGGGGCACCGCCCTGCTGTCCACTGTCCGCGGCACCCCCCGGCCCGCTGTCCGCGGCAGGGCGCGCCCCGGCAGGCCACCCACCAGGCGCCTCGCCACTTCCCGCGCTCTCCGGACCGCCTGGGGCCTGCCCCTGACCAGGCCCGCCCCCGGCCATGGCCGCACGCGCGGCGGCCGGACCGGACGGCCCACCGGCGGGGGGACCGACAGGAGCGTGCGCGTCGGGCCCAGGTACGTACCCCATGGCGGGCCCGGGCCCCCCAACGCCACCACCGCCGGCACCACCAACGCCACCACCACCGGCACCGGCTCCACCGCCCAGGCCGCCCGCGAGGGCCCCGCGCTCCAGCCGCTCCAGCCGCGACTGGACGGACCGCTCATCGTCGAAGGCGGCGGGCAGCAGCACCCGGGCGCAGATCAGCTCCAGCTGGAGCCGCGGCGAGGTGGCGCCGCGCATCTCCGTAAGACCCTCATTGACCAGGTCCGCCGCGCGGCTCAGCTCGGCGCCGCCGAAGACCGACGCCTGCGCCTGCATCCGCTCCACCACATCGGCCGGGGCGTCGATGAGCCCCTTCTCCGCCGCGTCCGGCACGGCGGCGAGGATCACCAGATCGCGCAGCCGCTCCAGCAGATCGGCGACGAAGCGCCGGGGGTCGTTGCCCCCCTCGATCACGCGGTTGACGACCTCGAAGGCCGCCGCCCCGTCGCTCGCCGCGAAGGCGTCCACGATCGAGTCCAGCAGCGAGCCGTCCGTATAACCGAGCAGCGAGGTCGCCATGGCGTACGTCACGCCGTCGTCGGCCGCGCCCGCGAGCAGCTGGTCCATCACCGACATCGAATCCCGCACGGACCCGGCCCCGGCCCGCACCACCAGCGGCAGCACCCCGTCCTCGACCGGAATCGCCTCGCGCCCGCAGACCTCCCCCAGATAGTCGCGGAGCGTCCCGGGCGGCACGAGCCGGAACGGATAGTGGTGCGTACGCGACCGGATCGTGCCGATGACCTTCTCCGGCTCGGTGGTCGCGAAGATGAACTTGAGGTGCTCCGGCGGCTCCTCGACCACCTTCAGCAGGGCGTTGAACCCCGCCGAGGTGACCATATGGGCCTCATCGATGATGTAGATCTTGTAGCGACTGGACGCGGGCCCGAAGAACGCCTTCTCCCTCAGCTCACGGGCGTCGTCCACACCACCGTGCGACGCGGCGTCGATCTCGATCACATCGATCGACCCCGGCCCGTTCCGCGCGAGGTCCTGGCACGACTGGCACTCGCCGCACGGCGCCGGGGTGGGACCCTTCTCACAGTTCAGACAGCGGGCCAGGATGCGCGCACTGGTCGTCTTGCCGCATCCGCGGGGGCCGCTGAAGAGATACGCGTGGTTGACCCGGTTGTTGCGCAGCGCCTGCTGCAACGGGCCAGTGACATGCTCCTGCCCGATGACCTCCGCGAAGGTCTCGGGGCGGTAGCGGCGGTACAGCGCGAGGGACGACACGCTTACGACGATATCGGGGACCACGGACAACGGGCCCCCACCCACATCCCCACACCCCCCGCGGCCCCCCGCAGCCCTCAGAGACGCAAGGGGCCCCTCACGCACCCGCCAGAGCTCACTTACCCTTGCTGCCTTCCGGCCCTGGGGGAGTTCGGTGAGATAGCGCCACGTGAGGGGCTGGCACCTACCCTAGCGGATAGACCCGGGTGGGAACGAGTTCGCAAGCACTCCCGATCGTCTTGTAGAGTCTCCAGCGGAGGATTCGCCTAGAGGCCTAGGGCGCACGCTTGGAAAGCGTGTTGGGGGCAACCCCTCACGAGTTCGAATCTCGTATCCTCCGCACCCGCCTGCGAGGGCAGCCGAAGGGCCCGGACCGATCACGGTCCGGGCCCTTCTTCGGTTGCGCCGTTGGCATCCGCATCGTCACCACCGAACATGCCACGGCCTCCCCGACGAGGTCCGAGCTGCCTCCACGAACCCAGCACGCAGTGGACGGCACCCTCAACGGCCTCCACTTCGTCGCCATCGACGGCCAAGGCGACCACCTGCCAGCGCTCGGCAACCGCCGCAGCCACAAGCTCATGCACGAGCAGTGCCTCAGCAAGCGCGACGCCACGGGAGTACAAGCCGTGGAGCATGTCGCGGCGTTCACCCAGGGCAGCAGTCGCCAGGCTGGCGTCCGCTGTGATTGACGCAGTCGGGCCGAGCGCCACCTGGCGAGTGCCGCTACTCATGCACCCGCATATTGCCGTGCCGCTAAACATGAAGTGGTCGATCATCCTGCTGGATCTACTTACTCCATATTTTGGGGGATGGTCGAAAGAGTTGACACGAACATGGCATTACGATGTCTCCGACATCAGGTCTGCGATGATTGAAGGCGCCCTGGCGGCAGGGTTTTCCCTGCCAAGTGGCATACCTTCCAAGAAACTCCTGGACACTATGATGACTCGCGCGTTCGCCGGCGCTCGTGGCCTGGTGGAAGCCGGAAGCCCGGAAACGTGTGCAGTAAGTGCAGAGTATGTGATCGCCGATGCCACGCATGAAGAAGATTCCACGCTGCGCGCATCCTCAATCATTGATGCCAGCACGGTGCGCGATCCCGACGCGAATGAGAGAATTCGCGGTGAGCGAACAGGATCCCTATTGCAACGAATGGGAGCCATGGGCCACGCCAAGATCCTTCATGACAAAATCCGCAGTGGCTGCCGTAATGAGGCAGGGTGGACGGGAAGAATCTCTACTATCGAGTCTCTGATCTCCTGCCACAACATATTGGCTTTGGCGAGGCGGCCAGTATTGTTGGCCTTTCAGGGTCGCAGGCATCAAAGAACTCCGCGCCGAAGCGGCTTCGGTCCGCGCTCCCGTGACGCGACGCCCTGGCCCACCGGCTGCTCGAGGCCTCCGAGCGCGCCGGAACCCGACCCTCAGCCGTAGCACCACGAGAGGACGATCGCGTAGAGGCACCCGCACCCCCCAGGAAGTAGGGGTATGTTTTATGTAGGCGTACTTCTATATCTGGAGCGGCTCGTGGACAAGCCTGCCGGGATGTTCGATCGGGACAACGAGTGGTCGGCGCTGAGCCGGTTCATCACCGATCCTCAGCCAGGAGCGACCCTGGGTGTGGTCTCCGGGCGTCGCCGCCAAGGCAAGACGTTCCTACTGGATGCCGCCTGCCGGGTCGCCGGAGGGTTCTACTTCGGTGCGACCGAGGCCGCCGACGCCGAGTCGCTACGGCGGATCAGCGCAGCGCTGAGCGCCCACGTCCGCCCTGCCAGCCCGTTCCACTTCGCCAACTGGTCAGAGGTCGTCGATGCACTGCTCGCGCTCGGCGCCGAGCGGCCTGTCCCCGTGGTGATCGACGAGTTCCCCTACCTCGTCAAAGCCAACCCCGAGCTGCCCTCGATCATCCAAGAGGCGCTGCGGCCTCTGCGTGACCAGCGCGTCGGCTCACGTACCCGGCTGCTGCTCTGTGGCTCCGCGTTGTCCTTCATGGGCCGACTGCTGTCGGGCAACGCCCCACTGCGCGGACGGGCGGGGCTGGAACTGGTCGTCCGCCCCCTCGACCACCGCCTCGCCGCCGAGTTCTGGGACATCACCGACCCCCACCTGGCGATGAAGGTGAACTCGATCGTGGGCGGCACTCCCGCCTACCGGCGCGAATTCGCACGTGGCGACACACCCAAGGGGCCGGACGACTTCGACGACTGGGTCATCCGCACCGTCCTCAATCCCGAAACCCCCCTCTTCCGCGAGGCCCGCTATCTACTGGCCGAGGAACCCGACCTCCGCGACACCGCCCTGTACCTGTCCGTCCTGGCCGCCGTCGCCGACGGCAACGCCACCCGCGGGGGCATGGCCGGCTACCTGGAACGCAAGGCCACCGACATCGCCCACCCCATCAACATCCTCGAAGACGCCGGCCTGCTCCACCGGGACGCGGATGCCTTCCGCGACAACCGGCCCACGTACCGCATCGCCGAGCCACTGATCGGCTTTTACCACGCGATCATGCGACCACTCTGGGACCAGCTCGAGCGGCCCGGTAGCGCGACACGGGTCTGGCAGGCCAGCCGTCGCCGCTTCGTCAGCAATGTCCTCGGGCCCCATTTCGAACAAGTCTGCCGCGACTGGGCGCTGCATCACGCGGATCCCGAGCTTCTGGGCGGTCTGCCCGCCCGCGTCGGACACGGTGTCGTTCATGACCCCAAGGCACGCACCGGCCACGAAGTCGACGTCGCGGCCATCGGAATCGCCGACGGCGCCAAGCCGCCACTCCTGGCCATCGGGGAGGCCAAGTGGAACGACACCATGGGCATCGCTCACATCGAACGCCTCCGGCACATCCGCGACCTCATCGGCCGGGCCGGGCGCTATGACACAACCAACGCCCGGCTCATCTGCTTCAGCGGAGCCGGATTCAACGACAAAGCGCACGCCGCAGCGGCGACCGACCGGAATATCCGACTAATCGACCTGGCGACCCTCTACGGCCAGGTCTGACGTGCGCCCACGGACCCGTTCCCGACAGGGGCACAATGATGAGCGCCGCCCTGTCGTCGGCTGCTCCTCTGGAGCAGCAAGGAGGTCATCCAGGGAGGTGGTTCACGAAAGGCAGGTTCGCACGCCGACGCCCGCACCGCCCGGGACCTGAGCGACCCGGGAGCGTACTGCCGAAAAACGCTTGGTCGGTCGCTCTTCGTGGGCGGTACGTTGGCCGGCATGAGCAGCTGTCGAAAGGGTCATGCCGCGTAGGCGCCCATCAGCCCTGCGGGGCGATATTCCGGTCCGTCTCCTGAGGCGGCGGCGGTATCCGCCGATCGGCCGTCTCTCGGGGAGCTGCGCCGCCGATCTGCGGCGGCTCGAGCGCACTCGCTTCTGGCCCGAGGCGGTCGAGGAAGCCTTCTGGCACTGGAGGGCCCTGGCCCACGGTCCGCTCAGAGGTGTGACCGACGCTTTCTGGGGGCCTCGGTGCGGGATTTATGAGTGTGGGTGCGATCCCGGGTCGTTTCGCGACCTCCTCGAGACCGCGCTCCACGCCCTGCCCAAGAAGAGCGCGCGCGAGTTGCGGGCTCTCATCTGGGCCCTCGACGCCAAGATCACGGCGAGGGCCAGGATCGTTCGTGTGGACGCTCCGGACAGTCGGTGGTGGCGGGGGATGTCCGAGGTGAGGTAGGCGCCGGGGCATCCGCTCAGGCGGTGCGGCGGGCGCGGGTCAGGTAGAGGGCCGTGGCGGAGGCGATGGCGGTGAGGCCGGTGACGCTGCTGATCAGGATCTGCTCGATGCCGTCGAAGGCGAAGCTCGAGGCGACGTTCACGATGGCGGCGAGGGCCAGGACCAGCCAGAGCAGGGACTTCATGAGGGGGTCCTTTCGGAGGGGCCGCCCTTGGTTCGGGCGTTTGGTTCGGGCGTTGTATCGGACGTTCGTTTGCTGAGGTCCACGATTCCGGGTTCGTCTCGTCCGCTCGATGGGCCACGCCCCCGGATCCGTGGTGTAGCGGGCTACACCCCGCCGATTCACCTACCGGTCGGCCCACTCCGCTCCCGCGGGCCCGGCCGGTCGCTTAGCCTGACGGCCATGCGGGAGACGGTGCGGCGGGCGGGGTGGGCCTCGGTCGAGTTGCTGCGTGCGGCCGGGCTGGCGCTGGCCTCGTACTTGTCCATCGGGGTGGTGATCTTCGCCGCCGTGGCCATGGCCACCGTCGTGGGGGCCGGGGTGCTGCCCGAGTCGGTGTTGCTGCTGCGCAGGACGGCCGGGTACAAGCGGCGGCTGGTGGGTGCCTGGACGGGCGAGCCGGTGCCCGAGGCGTACCGGCCGCTGACCGGGGAGGCGTTCGCGCGGGCGCGGGTGGCGGTCGGCGATCCGGCCACGTACCGCGATCTGCGCTGGCTGGTGGCCCACGCGGGTTACGGCTGGCTGCTGGCCTGCTGTGCGATGCCGGTGTGGGTGATCGGGCTGCTCGTGGACGGGGTGTGGTGCGGGCTGCTGAAGCAACGGGCCGTGGTGTTGCCGCTGATCGAGCGGCTCGTCGACCTCGACGCGGCGTGGTCGCGGGCGCTGCTGCTGCCGTCGACGGAGGCGCTGCGCAGCGCGCGGCTCGCCGAGCGGGTGGAGGAGCTGTCCGAGACCCGGGCGGGCGCCGTCGCCGCGCACGGGGCGGAGCTGCGGCGCATCGAACGGGATCTGCACGACGGTGCGCAGGCGCGCCTGGTGGCGCTCTCGATGCGGGTGGGGCTGGCCCGGCGCGCGTACGAGAAGGACCCCGACGCGGCGCACAAGCTGCTGGCGGACGCGCAGGACCAGGCGGAGGAGGCCCTCACCGAGCTGCGCCATGTCGTACGCGGCATCCATCCGCCGATCCTCACCGACCGAGGGCTCGTCGGCGCCGTACGGGCGCTCGCGGCGGGCAGCGGGCTCGAGGTGTCCGTACGGGACGACGGGGTGGAGGACGGGACCCGGGCCCCGGCGGCGGTCGAGGCGGCCGCGTACTTCGTGATCGCGGAGGCGCTGACCAACGCGGCCAAGCACAGCGGGGCGCGGCAGGCGTCGGTCGGCCTCGTCCGGATGCCCGATAGGTTGAGGGTCGCGGTACGGGACGAGGGGCGGGGCGGGGCCGATCCCTCGGGCGGCAGCGGGCTGCTCGGCATGCGGCGCCGGGTCGCGGCGCTCGACGGGACCGTGGAGATGACCAGCCCCGTCGGGGGGCCGACGCTGATCGAAGTGGAGCTGCCGTGCGTGTGGTGATCGCCGAGGACAACGCTCTGCTGCGGGAGGGCATGGTCCTGCTGCTGAACTCCGCCGGGCACGAGGTGGTGGCCGTCGCCTCCAGCGGTCCCGAGGTACTGCCCGCCCTCCTCGAACACCGCCCGGACGCGGCCGTGCTCGACGTCCGGATGCCGCCGGGCTTCCGCGACGAGGGGCTGCGCGCGGCGCTCGCGGCGCGGCGGGAGATGCCCGGTCTGCCGGTGCTGGTGCTCTCGCAGTACGTCGAGGAGACCTACGCGGCCGAGCTGCTGGCCGACGGGGCGAGCGGGCTCGGCTATCTGCTGAAGGACCGGGTGGGGCGGGTCGAGGAGTTCCTGGACGCGCTGGAACGGGTGGTCGCGGGCGGTACGGCGCTGGACCCGGAGGTGGTCAAGGAGCTGATGACCCGGCGCCGGGACGATCCGGTGGACTCCTTGACGCCGCGCGAGCGTGAGGTGCTGCATCTGATGGCTGAGGGCCGGGACAATGCGACGATCGCCGGCACGTTGGTGGTTTCGGAGCGCGCGGTCAGCAAGCACATCGGCAATGTCTTCGCGAAGCTTGGCTTGCCGCCGAGTGATAGCGGGCATCGGCGGGTGCTGGCGGTTCTCGCGTATCTCAACAAGGGGGCGACGGGCATGGGGGAGTCGGCGGGCAGGGGGTGAGGTCGAGGCCGGTGCGGGTCTTGGCACCGGTGCGGGTCTTGGCCCGGCCCGGCGGGGGTCTCGGCCCAGCGAGGGGCTCGGCCTCAGCGGCGTTCACGGCCCCGGCGGCGTTCGCGGCCCCGGCCCCGGCGGGGGTTCGGCCCCAGCGGCGTTCGCCGCCCCAGCGGCGTTCGCGGCCGGGTGAGCTGTGGTTTTCCCCGCCCCGCCCCTTCCCGAAAGAGGGGGCTCCGCCCCCTCGCCCCCGCCGGGGCTCTGCCCCGGACCCCGCTCCTCAATCGCCGGAGGGGCTGGGAACCCTCAATCGCCGGAGGGGCTGGGAACATACCGTCCTCGCAGTGTTCCCCATACCGGTGGCAGTGAGCCCGCCGCTGCCGTGGTCGCCACCACCGAGACGATGGCCGCGGCCTGGAGCGGCGGTAGGTACGGGAGTGTGCCCGCCGTGGCCGCGCTGAAGGCCAGGAGTGGTACGGACGCTACGGCCGCGCCCACCGCCAGGCCGGTCACCACCGTGGCCGCCGCCTCCAGCCGTAGCATGCGGCGCAGTTGGCGGCGGCCCGCGCCCGCGAGGCGGAGCAGGCGGAGTTCGAGGCGGCGTCCGGTGGCGATGAGGGCGAGGGTGCTCAGGACGGCGATCACCGTGAAGGCGCCGATCGCCGCGACCACCGCCACCGACACCACCTCGGCCAGCGCCTCGCCCGCCGCCTCGCCCCTTACGGGCGCCGGGTCCCGCTCCACCCGGGCCCCGGGAACCGCCCGCGCCAGGGCCTTCGTGAGCGCCTTACGGTCGGCATCGGGCGCGGCCGCGACCAGGATCCGACCTGTGCCGGGCATTGATGTGTGGCGCAGCAGCTCATCGCGGGAGAGGAGGAAGTCCCCGAGCGCGATGGAGCGTTCGTACGTCGCCACGACCCGCAGCCGCGCCTCCTGGCCGTCACCGAACCGCAGGGTCACCGTGGAGCCGGGCCGGGCGCCGAGGGAGTCCGCACGGTCGGCGCCGATGGCGACCGTGCCGGGGCGCAGCCGGGCGAGGTCCCCGTTCCGGACGCCCGGGTCGAGGGTGCGCGTCAGCCGTTCCGGGGTGACGCCGAAGACGGGCAGCCGCTCGATTTCGGGCGAGCCGAGCTCGCTGCGCGCCAGCAGCACCGTGCCGGGGACGACCTCCGTCGCCGCCCGCACCCCGGGGAGTTCGCGGATCCGCTCCACCGCACCGGCCGTAAGGCCGCCGTCCGCGCGCACCTCCACGTCGGCGCGCAGCATCCGGTGGGCTTGAGCGTCCGCCGCGTGGGTCATCGTCGCGCCGCCGGAGAGCTGGACCCCGGCGAACGCGGTGACCAGCACGATGGGGGTGATCGCCGCGCCCAGCCGGTGGGCGGACGCGGCGCAGTTGGCGGCGGCGAGGCGGCCGCCGGGGCCGAACAGCCGCAACGGGGCGCCCAGCAGCCGCATCGCCCCCTCGGCGATCCACGGCCCCAGCACCGCGCACGCGATCACCATCGTCACCGCCGCCGCACCGGCCGCGGCCGCCGCGGTCGCGCCCTGCTGGAGGGCGGCCGTTCCGGCCGAACTCGCGCCCACGCCCAGCAGCACAAGACCGGTGATGCCCCGTGCCCTGCCGGGTGCCCTCTCGCGCAGCGCCTCCGCCGGGCGCGCCGTGGCGGTCCTGGAGCAGCCGATGAGCGCCGCGATCCGGGCCACCAGGACGGTGACGGCGGCGGTGACCAGGGGCGCGGGCCACAGCAGCGGGGGCAGCGTCAGTTCGAGTCCGGTGGGCAGGGCGCCGCGCGCGTCCAGCAGTGCGCGCAGCCCCAGGTACGCGGGGACCGCCCCGGCCGCGCCCACCAGCGCCGCCCAGGCCGCGACCCGCCCGACCTCTCGGCCCACCGCGCCGCGCAGCTGTCCGGGGGTGGCGCCGACCGCCCGCAACAGGCCCAGTTCATGGGAGCGTTGACGCAGCGCCTGGACGATGGTCGAGGACACGACGAGCAGCGCCACGAGGACGACGGCTCCGGCCACGGAGCCGAGCGCCGCCAGCAGCTCGCCACGGGCGGGCACGGCGGCCAGGAACTCGGCCTCGCCGCGCTCACTTCCGGCCAGGACGCGCACGGCGGCCGGGTCGCCGTCCGCGCGGTGCCCGATGCCGGTGACACCGGCCGTGTCCAGGGCCTTCCGCACCCGTTCGGCCAGCTCCGCCCGGTCCGTGCCGGGTTCGGCGACGACCCCGATGGCGTCCAGGGCTTCCGGATGGCCGGACAGGCGCCGGGCCTCGGCGCCGGTGAACCACACGGCCGTACGGGGGCCGTCGCCGACATCCGTACGGGGGCCGTCGGCGACGCCCACGACGGTGTACGACGCGTCCCGGCCGCCCACGCGCAGCGTCAGCCGCGCGCCGATGCGTCCCACGCCGCCACGGCCCGCCTCGGCACTGCCCGCACCGCCGCGGCCCGCTTCGGCACTGCCCGAGCCGTTACGATCCGCCTCGGCACTGCCCACACCACCACGGCCCGCCCCGGCACTGCCCACACCACCACGGCCCGCCCCGGCACTGCCCACACCACCACGGCCCGCCTCGGCACTGCCCGCGTCGCCGCGGCCCGCTCCATCGCCCACCACCACCTCGTCCGCCCGCTCCGGGGCGCGGCCCGTTCGTAGTGCGTAGGGCGCCAGGCGGGCGGTCTCCCAGGGGTGGCCGGTGGCGGCCCGGCCCGCGAGGCCCACCCGGAATTCCGTGTCGGCGACGGCCGTCCGCACCCCGGGCACCCCTCGCACCGCGCTCAGCGCCGTCCGGGGGATCCGGACCCGCTCGGTGAGCCCGGCGCTCGCGGTCTCGCGCTCGCCCAGGGACGTCGCGCTGAAGCGGGTGGTCTGGTCGCCGGCCACCACGAGATCGGCCCCGGCGTACCGCTCCACCCGTGGCTGCGCGCTCCAGGCCGAGACGAGGGTCAGCCCGAAGGCGCCGAGCAGCAGCGAGGTGAGGGCGAGCGCGGCGAAGACCGCGGTCCACGCCTTACGGTGGGCACGAGTGGCGCGCGCGGCCAGTAGGGCGGACACCTTCATGCGGTCCGCCCTCCCAGGTCCTTGAGGACGCGGCGGATGTCGGCCGCTTCCGGCCGCTCCTGCCGCCAGACCAGCTTCCCCCGCATCAGGAACAGCGCCTCGTCGGCCCAGGCGGCGGCGAACGGGTCGTGGGTGACCATGACGACCGTATGGCCGTCACGGTCGACGGCCTGCCGTAGCAGCGTCAGCACCTCCTCCGCGGCGGCGGGGTCGAGCGCCCCGGTCGGCTCGTCGGCGAAGACGATGTCGGGCGAGGTCACCAGCGCGCGGGCGATGGCCACCCGCTGGCTCTGCCCACCGGACAGTTCGTACGGCATGGCGCCGCCGCGGTCCCCCAGCCCGACCGCCGCGAGGGCCCGCAGGTCCCGGCCGTCGACGCTGTGGCCGCCGAGCATCAGCGGCAGGGAGACGTTCTCCGCGACGCTCAGGGACGGCACCAGGTGGTGCGCCTGGAAGACGAAGCCGATCCGCTCCCGCCGTAGCCGGGTCAGCGCCGCCTCGTTCAGCGAGGACAGCTCCGTGCCGCCGATGCGCACCGTGCCCGCCGTCGGCCGGTCCAGCCCGGCGGCGCACTGGAGCAAGGTCGACTTCCCGCATCCCGAGGGGCCCATCACCGCGAGGAACCGTCCGCGCGGCACCGTCAGATGGATGGGGTGCAGCGCCACGGCCCCCGGCCGGTACTCCCGGGTGACCCCGTCCAGGGTCAGCGCATGGTGCCAGGTCCCCGTCCGCTCCGCGGTGGCCGTCGTACGGCCACGCCACTGCCGGTTCATCTCTCCGCCCCTCCGTCGCGCCGGGCGGATCAAACGGGTCCGCCGGTCACGAAGAACGCTAGAAACGGGCGGGGGCGGGCGGGAGAGAGCGCGGTCCCGTAAGGGGAGGGGTACGGGGCTCCGGCCCGGTAGTGGAGCTGGCTCCACCACCTCTCGATCACCGCAGGTCTCCCCCGGTCCTCCGCCGACCTGAAGCCCCGGTCTCCCCCGGCCCTCCACTGACCGAAGCCCCGGTCTTCCCGGTTCGCGGGCGACTCCCCGGGCGCGCCGCCGTGGTGAACCCCGCCGAGGACAAGATCCTGGACCCCCGCAGGACCGGCATATGAGACAGAAGCCCACAGAGAGGCACCACGCACCCATGGACGTCAGCGCCCGTATCGAGGCCGTCTACGCGCAGATCGTGCACCGCAACCCCGGGGAGTCCGAGTTCCACCAGGCGGCGCGCGAGGTGCTGCCGGCCCTCGCCCCCGTGCTCGGCGCGCATCCGGAGTATCTGGAGGCCCGGATCGTGGAGCGGCTGTGCGAGCCGGAGCGGCAGCTCGTGTTCCGGGTGCCATGGGTGGACGACGACGGCGAGGTCCAGGTCAACCGGGGCTTCCGGGTGGAGTTCAACAGCGCGCTGGGCCCCTACAAGGGCGGCTTGCGCTTCCACCCCAGCGTCGATCTGGGCATCGTGAAGTTCCTCGGCTTCGAGCAGATCTTCAAGAACGCGCTGACGGGCCTCGCCATCGGCGGCGGCAAGGGCGGCGCCGACTTCGACCCCAAGGGGCGCTCGGACAGCGAGGTGATGCGCTTCTGCCAGTCCTTCATGACCGAACTCCACCGCCATCTTGGCGAGCACACCGACGTACCGGCCGGGGACATCGGGGTGGGCGCCCGCGAGATCGGCTATCTCTTCGGCCAGTACAAGCGGCTGACCAATCGCTTCGAGGCCGGTGTGCTGACCGGTAAGCCGGTCGCCTGGGGCGGTTCACCCGCGCGTACCGAGGCCACGGGGTACGGTACCGTCCACTTCGCCCAGGAGATGCTGCGCACCCGCAAGAGGGATTTCGACGGCCTTACGGTCGTCGTCTCCGGCTCCGGCAATGTGGCCCTCTACGCCATCGAGAAGGTCCACGCCCTCGGTGGCCGGGTGGTGGCCTGCTCCGACTCCTCCGGCCATGTGGTCGACCCGGACGGTGTCGACCTCGCGCTGCTCAAGGAGATCAAGGAGGTCCGGCGGCAGCGGATCTCCGCCTATGCCGACGCCAAGCCCGGCGCCATCTTCTCCCGCCGCGGTTCGGTCTTCGAGCTGCCCTGCGAGGTCGCCCTGCCCTGCGCGACCCAGAACGAACTGACCGAGCAGAGCGCGATCGCCCTGGTCAAGAACGGTGTGATGGCCGTGGCCGAGGGCGCCAACATGCCCTGCACCCCGGCGGCGATCGAGATCTTCCGGGAGGCCGATGTGCTCTTCGGCCCTGGTAAGGCCGCCAACGCGGGCGGGGTGGCCACCTCCGCACTGGAGATGCAGCAGAACGCCTCCCGCGAGCGCTGGACCTTCGCCCAGACCGAGGCCCGCCTCGCCGCCGTCATGACCGAGGTCCACACCCTGTGCCGGGCCACCGCCGACCGCTACGGCTGCTCCCCCGACGACTACGCCCTGGGCGCGAACGCCGCCGGATTCGTGCGGGTGGCGGAGGCGATGGCCGCCCAGGGCGTCGTCTGAGCCGACCCATCAACTGAGCCGACCCATCAACTGAGCCGATCCATCAACAGCCGACCCATCAACAGCCGATCCATCAACATCCGCTCACGCCGACGGCGCATCCGCTCCCGCCGACGGCACATCCGCCACCCTGCGCACCGCGCCCAGCACCGGCTTGCGGAGCAGCAGCAGCGCCGCGTCGTCGTGCAGCCGGCCGCCCACATGCGACAGCAGTTCGTCGTGGAGCGAGGCGAGGGTGCGGGACGGCTCGTCGCAGATGTGCCGCGGCACCCGTTCCAGCAGCGGGAAGTACTCCCGGCCGCAGTCCCGCGCCTCGATGACCCCGTCGGTGTAGAGCAGCAGCTGGTCGCCCTCGGCGAACGGCACCACCTGGAGGCTGGGCAGTTCGCCGCCCAGGGAGGCCAGACCGAGCGGCGGGGCCGGGCGGGTGGGCTCGACGGCGACGATGCCGGTCTCGCCGACCAGCAGCGGCGGGGCGTGTCCGCAGTTGACGAGCTCCATACGGCCCTCGCTGGGGTATCCGGCGACCACGGCGGTGACGAAGTCGTCGGGCGCCAGGTTGCGGGACAGGCTGCGCTCGATCCTGGCGACGACGTCGAGCAGGTTCGGCTCGTCGTAGGCGGCCTCGCGGAAGACGCCGAGCACCAGGGCGGCGGTGCTCACCGCGGGCAGCCCCTTGCCGCGTACGTCGCCGACGATCAGCCGCACCCCGTGCGGGGTCGGCAGCAGGGCATAGAGATCGCCCCCCACCCGTGCCTCCGCGGCGGCGGCGCTGTAGCGGACCGCCACCTGGAACTGGCCGACCCGGGCGGGCACCGGTGTGAGCAGGGCGTTCTGGGCGGCCTCGGCGACCGAGCGGACGGCGGCGAGTACCTGCTCACGGCGTCTGCGCAGGGCGCTCGCCCCGCAGCTCGCCAGGGCCACGGCGGCGGGCGTGGCCAGGATGATCGCCTGGGTGCGCATCGATTCATCGCCCTGGGTGCCCAGCAGGGCGCCCACCACCACGGCGAGCAGGCCGATCCTCATCACCCCGTACGGTCCGGAGTGGGCGGCGGCGAGCGCCGGGCCGACGGCGAGCAGTGGCAGCCAGGCCAGCCCCTCCGAGGTGACGAGGGCGAGCAGAGCCACGCCAATGATGATGATGACGGGGACCGCGGGGGCTATGCGCCCAGCGCCGTCCGGCTGGTCCGGGTCGTACGGGCGGAGTCGGGCCGGGAACATGACCTGCTTCGCTGCTCTCTCTCCACGGGGGCAAGTGATACCGGGTTTGTCCGTTTCATCCAGAGAAACAGCGATTCGATAGGTTCGGCAAGGCCCGCGTTTTCAGATAGTGAGCGAGAGGTTCCTGCTCACCCGGCTCGCCGTCGGCACCAGGCGGGTCCGGAACAGCTCACGGTGCGGATCCAGCTCCGTCAGCCGGGCCAGCCGGTCCGCCCGCAGCGAGATCCCGAGCGAGCCGAGCCGGTCCCCGTAGTAAATCGGCACCGCGAAGCAGACCGTGCCGAGAGCGTACTCCTCCAGGTCCGCGACCAGGGGACTTCCGGTCGGGGAGTCGAGACGGCGCAGCAGATCGTCGGAGCGGGTGACGGTGCGCGGGGTGAGATCGACGAGCGGATGGCGGGAGAGATAGTCGTGACGGGCCTCGTCGTCCAGCTCGCGCAGTACGCATTTGCCCAGCGCGGTGGCGTGCCCGGCATCCTCGCACCCCACCCACAGATCGACCCGGGGCGCCTGCGGGCCATCGACGATCTCCGCGACCCGGATCTCGCCCTCGTCGTAGAAGGTGAGATACGCGGCGGCCGAGAGCTCGTCGCGCAGCGCGGCCAAGGTGGGCCGGACCCGGGCGAGCATCGCCTGCTCACGGCTGCCGGATTCGAGGGCGCGCAGCTTGTCGCCGATCACGAAGCCGCCGTCGTCCAGCCGGGACACATAGCCTTCGTGGGCCATCGTCCGCAGCAGGTGGTACGTGGTCGCGAGCGGCAACCCGGTCTCCCGGGCGAGACGCTTGGCCGGCGCACCGCCCTCGTGTGCGCCCACTGCCTCCATCAACCGGAAAGCCCGCTGAACGGATGAGATCAGCGTAGGCGCCGTTTGCGCACCCATATATTCAGCTTGCTCCTGATGTGACCGGATGAGCAAGATGTGATCTCGCTGGATCCGATCTCCACCGGAGACACGCGCGAGGGCGCCGACCGGTGCGGCCGACGCCCTCGCGGGCTTATGGATGGGATGGGTTCGGTGCGGTGCGGTGCGATGCGCCGCGCTCAGCCGGGGGAGATCCGGCCGCGCCAGGCGCCTTCCGCCTCACCGCGGTGCTCGATGAAGTCCTTGAACCTCCGCAGGTCCCCCTTCACCCGCCGGTCGAGCGTCCCGGTCATGTCCGCGGCCTTCTCCGCCATTCCGCTCGGCTCGAAGACCAGGGCCAGATTGACCCGGGTGTGGCGCTCGTCCAAGGGCTCGAAGGTGACCAGGCCCTGCTGCTGGACATCACCGGAGGTGGTGCGCCAGGCGATGCGCTCGTCGGGAAGCTGATCCACGATCTCGGTGTCGAACTCCCGGTGCACACCGGCAATGGAGGTCGCCCAGTGGTTATGGCGATCGTCCACCTGGGTGACCTGGTCCACGCCTTCCATGAACCTCGGGAACTCGGTGAACTGGGTCCACTGGTTGTACGCGGTGTGGAGCGGAACCCCAACCTCGACGGACTCCCGCACGGTGCTCATCGGTGACTCCTTTCGACGTTGTCGCGTCGCGCACCACGGCGGGTTTCCGGGACCGCCGAGCCGAAACATGAACGGTCGGGGGGAGCGGTTCCGCTCAGCGCAAGGGGTGCAGCGGGGCCAGTTCGGCCGGGGAGGTGCCGGTCGCGATGGCGTCCGCCAGCAGCCGTCCGCTGAGCGGGCCGAGGGCCACGCCCCACATGCCGTGCCCGCCGTTGACGTAGACGCGCGGCGAACCGGTCGGGCCGATCAGCGGCAGTCCGTCCGGGGTGCAGGGGCGAGCGCCGACCCAGGTGTCCGTACGGGCCTCCCAGTCGACGCCCCGCAGCAGCGGACGGGCCGCCGCGATGATCGCCTGTATCCGGCGCGGGTCCACCGGCCGGTCCGCGGGGGCCAGCTCCATCATTCCGGCGACCCGCACCCGGCCCTCGCCCAGCGGGGTGCAGACGACCTTCTGGGCGGCTAGATACGTGGGGCGGGTGGGGGCGCCCTCGGCCGGGACGCTGAAGCTGTAGCCGCGTCCGGCCTGGACCGGCACCCGGACCCCGAACGGACGCACCAGCGGGTCCAGCCAGGCGCCGGTGGCCACGACGGCGACGTCCGCGCGGAGTTGGCCCCCGGAGGTGGTGACGGCCACGCCCGCCCGCCCGAGGTCCCGGATACCGGACACCTCCGTCCGCTCCAGGATCTCGCCGCCGCGCTTGCGCACCGCGTCGGCGAGGGCGCGGACGAAGTTCCCGGGGTTGAGATAGCGCTGGCCGTGGAGTTCCACGGCCGCGCCGATGCGGTCGCCCAGCGCGGGCTCCAGCGCCCGGGCGCGCTCCCCGTCGATCCGCTCGTACGCGATTCGGAAACCGGCCGCGCGGGCGTGCTCCAGCTCCTCGACCATCGCGGCGCGCTCGGCCGCGGTGCGGAACGCGATCAGACAGGGTTCGGCGGGCCGGGTCGGCTCGGCGACGCCGTCCGCCGCGAGCGCGTCGTACGCGTCCAGCGCATGGCGGTTCAGCGTGGCGAACGTGGCGGCCAGGACCCGCCAGCGGCGCGGGGTGCAGTTCCGGGTGAAGGTCAGCAGGAAGCGGGCGAGCCGGGGGTCGGGCCGGGGCGGGATGTAGACGGGCGACTCGGGGGAGACCAGGCCGCGCAGCCCGTAGCGGAGCGCCGCCGGTTCGGGCAGCGGCAGCGTCAGGGCCGGGGACAGCCAGCCGGCGTTCCCCCAGGACGCCCCGGCCGCGGGGTGGCGCCGTTCCACGACGGTGACCTCGACGCCGTGGTTCCGCAGCGACCAGGCGGTGGCGAGACCGACCATGCCCGCACCGATGACGACGGCGCTGCGCGGTGGGCGGGACGGACCGATGGCAGTGGGCACGGATGCGCTCCTTCCCATGGGTGAACCGCCATCATCGGGGAAGCGGGCCGGACACCGCACTGGCCCGGAGGCCGAGAGCGCACGGGCTCTCCAGGGGCGTGCGCTACTCGATCCCCGCCGGGCGCCGCCGCCAGTGCCCGGTGGCCCGCTCGAAGGCGTGGCCGACCTGGAGGACCGCGAAGTCCGCCCGGTGCGGCCCGACGATCTGCACCCCGACGGGGAGCCCGCCGGGTGTGAACCCGGCCGGTACGGACAGCGCCGGGCTGCCGGTCGAGCTGATCAGATACGCCGAGCGCATCCAGTCCAGATAGTCGTCCATGGCCACCCCGGCGACCTCGGTCGGGTACTCGATGCCGACGTCGAACGGCACCACCTGGCTCACCGGCAGCAGCAGCACGTCATAGCGGCCGAAGAACTCCCGTACACGGTGGAAGAGCAGGGTGTGCAGCACCTCCGCGCGGCCGATGTCCGGCCCGGTGAGCTTGCGCCCCTCCTCGGCGTTCTCCCGGATCGCCCGCTTCAGCCCGTCGGGGTGGCGGTCCATGAGCGGGCCGAAGGCGACCTCGAAGGCCGAGGCGCGCAGCGTGCGGAAGACCTCCTCGGCCTCGGTCAGGTCCGGGCAGGCCCGCTCCACGACACAGCCGAGACCGGTGAAGACCTCCGCCGCCGACTCGACCACCGCGGCCGCCTCGGGCTCGACCGGCACCAGCCCCCCGAGATCCGGCGACCAGGCCACCCGCAACCCCGTCAGATCGCGGTCCAGGGGGCGGGCGAAGCGGGCGCCGGGCTCCTCCAGGGCGATCGGCGACCGCGCGTCGGGCCCGGCGATGGCGGACAGCAGCAGGGCGGTGTCGGCCACGGTACGGGCCATCGGCCCCTTGACGCCGAGGGTGCCCCAGGCGGTCAGGGAGGGCCAATTGGGGACGCGCCCTGGCGATGGGCGCAGACCGACGACATTGCAGAACGAGGCCGGGTTGCGCAGCGAGCCGCCGGTGTCGCTGCCGTCCGCGATCGGGACCATGCCGGAGGCCAGCGCGGCCGCCGCGCCCCCGCTGCTGCCACCCGCGCTGCGGCCCAGGTCGTGCGGGTTGTGGGTGGCGCCGAATAGGGGGTTGAAGGTGTGCGAACCGGCCCCGAACTCGGGCACGTTGGTCTTGCCGAGGGTGATCGCCCCGGCGGCCCGTATCCGCTCGATCAGCAGATCGTCCTGGTCGGGCACGCCGTCGGCGAGCGGCGAGCCATGGCTGGTGCGGATGCCCGCGGTGTTGTGGAGGTCCTTGTGTGCGATGGGCAGCCCGTGCAGCGGACCGAGCTCCTCCCCCGCCGCGATCCGCTCATCGGCCCGCCGGGCGGCCTCGCGGGCGCGGTCCGCGACGAGGGTGACGATCGCGTTGACGGCCGGGTTGACCCGTTCGATACGGGCCAGATGGGCCTCGAGCAGCTCGCGCGCGGACAGCTCGCGGGAGCGCAGCAGCGCGCTGAGGTCCAGCGCGGTCCTGAAGCAGAGATCGTCGTCCGTCGTCGTCACGGTCACTCGCCTTCCTCGGTGGTCATCGCTGCGCGGGTCTTCGGACCGCGGGCCCCGTAAGAATCGCCGTCCTTACGGGTCTCACGGCGCGGCCGCCCCGCCCTGTCCCGGCGGACAAAGGCGGGGGCGGTCCGTTCCCGAGGGCCTTACGGTCCCCACGGAGGCCTTACGTACGTGCTCCGGTGGGCACCGGAACCCGCGCGGCCGAGGTGCCGAGCCCGGTGGGCCCGTGCCACGGGGCCACCGGACGCGCCCCTGAACCGGCCCCGGCGCCCGTCACGGCCCCGGCGCCCGTCACGGTCCGGCTGTCCGCCGGGGCCGGGACCGCCCCGGTGGCCACCGGCCGCCGGTGGGCGCGGAGCAGTTCCTCCTCCCGGTAGCGCGAGACCTCCCGGTGCCAGTTCAGGATCCCGGACATCCAGTCGCGCAGCTCCTCCACATAGCCGTCCATCGCCGTCCGGGCCTCCGGCTCCAGGCCGAAGTCGTCGTACAGCACGGGGAACTCATGCGCCGCGACATGCTGGAACTGCCGCATCCGGGACGTCATCAGATCGTTCACGACGGCGACCCCGGTCGGATAGTCGCAGTCGAAGAAGTTCTGGACGACGAGGACGCCGTTGTGGATCTCGCCCTCGAACTCGATCTCCTTCTGGTACGAGAAGACGTCGTTCAGCAGCGTCGCGTAGTCCATGGCGGCGTTCTCCAGCGACCTGACCGGGCCGCTGCGGTAGATCTCGGGCGGCACCCGCCGTTCGCGCGCCAGTCGGCACAGGCTCATGGTGAGGTCGGAGCCGAAGGTGTGCCGGCGCATCTCGATGTAGTCGACCGGGTCGGGGATCCGGTTCTTCGTGTGGTTGGCCAGCTCCCACAGCCAGCTGGCGGTCATGTTCTCGACGGCCTTACGGAGTTCACGGCGCGACTGGTCCTCCATCGGGCCCGCCGTACGGCTCCACAGGTCGGCCAGCGACCGCTCCAGCGCGTTCGCCGGGGCCGGGGTGGGGCCCGCGTCGAGCGGCATGAACGCACTGAGCCGGGCGTTGCAGACCCGGGCCCCGGCCAGGTCGTGGGTGCGGCCGAAGACCGCCGGGTAGTAGTCGTCCGCGTAGGTGCCCCAGGCCAGCCAGCCCGACGCCAGATCGAGCTCGTCCGGGGAGCCGTCCGGGTGGATGCCGGCCGCGCACAGCGGCAGGTCGGCGGCGAGCATCCGCCGCTCGTCCCAGACGTGCGATCCGGGGATCCCTGGCTGCGGCCCGAGGATGCCCATCCGATGTGCCCAGTCGGCCAGGTGGTCGCGGGCGGCGGGCAGATGCCGATTGAGCCGGAGGGTGAACGGCATGAAGAAGTCCGGCACCAGGGAGGGCCCGGTGCTCCGGAACGGGACATGGCTGAACCTGCGGGTCCGGGCCGCCTCCGCCCGGCCCGTGGTCAGCGGCAGGCTCGCCGCGGAGGTGCCGAGCCCGCTGAGCGCGAAGGGCGACCACACCGGGGCCTTGTGCGGGCCGTCCGCCCCCTGCATGTCGTCCGGGCCGTCCGCGCCATTCACACGGTCCGTACCCTCCGGGCCGTGCGCACCGTTCATGTACCGGCTGGAGCGCATATGCCACTCATGGCCGCCGGACTGCCAGTCCTGGAGCCCCTTGACGTAGGCGAGGACCCCCGCACAGGCCGCCGGGTCCAGACCGTGCTCGGCGAAGAGCGGCCCGAGCTCGGTGAGGGCGGTGTCCTCGAACTGCTGCAACCGTGAGGTGAGCAGCTCATTGACGGAGTCGGCCGCCTCCTGGGTGGTGCAGCACAGAAACGTCTCCAGGACCAGGACGCCATTGCTGAGCTCGCCCTCGTCCTCGATCTCCCGCTGGTACGAGAACAGGTCGTTGCGCAGGTGCACCGCGTCCGCGAAGGCGTCCCGCAGCACCCGCATCGGCCGCGACCCGGCGATCACCGCCGGTACCTCGGCCCCCACGGCGTGCTCCACCAGCCCGGCCGACCAGGGCGCGCCGCCGACCTTACGGCGCATCTCGATGTACTCGACCGGATTGGGGATCCGGTGGATGTTGATGTTCGAGAGCTCCCAGAGCGATTCGTTGAGCAGGTTCTCGGTGCTCTCCCGGAACCGCGCCCGCCAGTCCGCCGACATCGCGGGCACCGTCCGCGCCCACAGATCCGCGAGCCCCGCCTCGACCGGGTTGGTGGGCTCCGGGGTCCCGGCGGCCGGGTCCATCGGCATGAAGGCGGGCAGCCGGTCGAGATACGCCTTGCCGGCCTCACGGTCCTGGGAGCGCTTGAACGTCTCCAGGAAGTGGTCATCGAAGAAGAACACCCACACATACCAGTCCGTGACCAGCGAGAGCTCCGCGTCGGAGCAGTCGGGGTGGGTGTACGCGCACAGCAGGGCGTAGTCGTGGGCGTCGAGATCCTCCTGCTCCCAGATCCCCGAGCCCTCGAGCATTCCCATCTCGCGGGCCCACCGGGTGGAGTGCTCCCGTGCCGCCTGGACATGGGGGTTCAGCCGCGCCGGATACGGCATGTAGAAGTCGGGGAGTCGAAAGGGCTGTGTCACTGCTGGGCCGGCACCTCTCCGTGCGACGGTGGCCCGTAGTCGTCGTCCGGCTACGGGCCGGGGTCCGCTACGGGCTACCCATCCCACAACTGGCCTATCCGAAAGCCCAATTAGTCACACGAATGCGCTCCCGTGACCGAGTGCGCGGATCACCCGTCGCGTCTGCGGAAGGCCCACTCCATCCGTGGCTCCATCGCGAACCGGAACGCCCGCTGGACGGGCGTCGCGCACAAGGCCGTCACCACGGCCACCGCCACCGCCGTCACCACGATCTCCCCGAGCGGCCGGTGCAGCCACGGGTGGTCGTACCAGTCCCAGAAGCGGGAGCCCTTGGCGAGGAAGCCGTGCAGCAAATAGCCGTACAGCGTCCCGGCACCGAGCACCGTGAACCACATCCGGCGCCGGGGCACCCAGGCGAGGAAGCACACGGTGAGCACCATGGAGCAGCCGAAGAGGGCGAATGTCATGACCGTCCCGACCCACCACGGCGCGCCGAGCTCCTGCGCGCTGTCCCGACGGTAGAACCACGCCGGGTTCATCCGCGGCACGGCCCAGTAGGCGAAGACCACCGCGGCCGCGACCACCGGCACCGACAGCCATCTGACCGCGCGCCGCCCCATCAGCCGGAAGTGCTCCGGCCGCATGTGCAGGCCCAGCACGAAGAAGGGCAGGAACTGGAGCACCCGCTGGAGATCGAGGTCGTCACCGATATTCGGTGAACAGGCGGCGAGCGCGGCGATGGTGAGGGCCAGCGCCACCGGCCACCGCGCGATCCGCCACAGCGGCGCGGTCAGCCGCCAGACGAAGAGCGCGATCAGAAACCAGGTCAGATACCAGGGGTCGAGCAGACTGATCGGATAGGACGGATCGTCGTCCGCCCACCGTTTGAAGAAGGTGTACGCGACCTCGAAGAGGACATATGGAACGGCGACACCCGTGATCAGACGCTTGAGCCGGTCCGGCCGGAGATCGAAATTCCGCGAGAAGTACCCGGAGATGAGAATGAACGCCGGCATATGGAACGTGTAGACGGTCACATAGAGCGCGGATGCCGCTCTGCTGCCGCCCCGCAGTGGCTCCCACGCATGACCCATGGCGACCAGCACGATCGCCAGATATTTGGCGTTGTCGAAGAACGCGTCGCGTTGTTTCGGTGCGGGGGACGGAGCCGGTGCCGCCTCGGCGGGCGGGGACGCCGGTGCGCGCCGCGCGGGCAGTGTCGGCAGTAAGTGCGAGACGTTCATCACATATGCCCTCCCGGGAAACCTGCGGGGAAAGCCCGGGCTCTTTCCGAGTTTCGGCGGAGGGTTGCGGAGTGGAACATTCCACGCACCATAGTGGCGCTCGCGAGCCCGCGCCCCAAAAGGCTCAGCTCTCGCGCACAAGGGTTTAGGTCCAGTCCAGCGCATCGGTCACCTCCTCAACTTGGGAACTTCTTTACCTCTCCGGTCAGTTCACAGAGTGCTGAAGAGGGGCCGATCCGCCCGGCCTTGACCGACCCCGCCTGCTAGCTTCTACACAACTGTAGATCCTAACGACCCTATGGAGTGTGAGTGGCCATGGCCCTGTGGGACCGCATCAGGGAGTCCGCCCAGACGATGCAGACTCAGCTCGTCTCGAAGAAGAACGACTTGAAGAGCGGCGCCTTCCGCGACGCCAGCATGGCGATGTGTGCCCTGGTGGCGGCGGCGGACGGCTCGGTCGACCCGTCCGAGCGGCAGCGCGTCGCCCAGCTGATCGCCACCAACGAGGTGTTGCAGAACTTCCCGGCCGACGATCTCCAGCGCCGCTTCAACGACTACGTCAACAAGCTCACCACCGACTTCGCCTTCGGCAAGGTGAGCGTGATGCAGGAGGTCGCCAAGGCCAAGAAGAAGCCCGCCGAGGCGCGCGCCGTGATCCAGATCGGCATCGTCATCGGTGGCGCGGACGGCAACTTCGACAAGACCGAGCAGGCCATGGTCCGCGAGGCGTGCTTCACGCTGGAGCTCCCGCCGGCCGAGTTCGACCTGTAAGACGGGGCGAGGCGGATAGCCCCGCAAGCCATAACCCGCAGCCTTACGGCCGCCACGGCGGCCGTAAGGGCGCCGCGACCCGGAGCTAGAGCGGGGTCGCGGCATGCAGGACGAGGACCAGGGCGACCGCCGCGTTCGCCGAGGACAGCGCGGACGCGGCGGTGCCCACCGCCGCGATCCACAGGGCCAGCCCCGCGGCCGTCCACGTCGGCGGCCAGTGCCGGGACGGCGGAACGGGCTCCAGCAGCGCCGCGACCCGGCGCGGCACCGGCCCCGGCGCGGCGAACCCGGCGAGCGCCGGCCCCGGCGTGCCCCGGGAGACCAGGGCGGCCTTGCCGACCGCCCGCGCCGTGACCCTGCGGTCGCCGACCTCCCGGGCCGCCTCCTCGTCCGCCCAGCGCTCGGCGCAGTAGTCCACCGCGGCCCGCAGCGGCCGCAGCAGCGGGTTGGCCCGCGCGGCGAGCCGTGCGGCCAGCAGATAGCGGTGGTGGTGCGCGGTCAGATGGGCGCGCTCATGCGCGATCAGGGCCCGCCGCTCACGGGGCTCAAGGCTGTCCAGCATCCCGGTGGAGACGACGATCCGGCCCGGCTTCCCGGTCCGCCCCGAGGTCCCGGGCAGCGCGTACGCGTACGCCCTGTCGTCCGGCAGCACCGCGACCGGCGACTCCGGCAGCCCGGCGAGCGCGAGCCGGGCCTCCCGCCGCACCCGGCCATGCCGCAGACAGGTGGCCGCGCAGGAGACGGCCACCGCCGCCAGCGCGCCGATCGCCGCCTTACCGGCCACCACGTCGAAGGGCACCGCCGCCCGTACCTCGGGGTCCGACCAGCTGTCCGGCAGCGGGTTGCCCGGCAGCTGCGCGGTGCCGACGACCATCAGCAGCCCCAGGCACAGCGTGGAGCACACCGCGAGGACGGTGCCGACGAGCGTCAGCAGCCGGGTGGCGGTGCGCGGATGGAGATGTTGCTCGGCGAGCCGGGCGATCGGCAGCGCCGTCAGGGGCAGAACCAGCGGGAGGAAGACGAAGACGCCCATCGGTCAGTCCTCCGGCTCCTCCGCCACGTCGCTCAGCAGGTCGCGCAGCAGCCGCTCGTCGTCCTGGGTCAGCCCGGTCACAAAGCTGGCCAGAACCGCCTCGCGGTCGTCCTGGCCGTCCAGCACCCGGCGCATCCGCAGCGCCGCGAGCCCCGCCTCGTCCGACGCCGCCCGCCAGACGAAGGAGCGGCCCGCGCGCTCACGGGTCACGGCCTGCTTGGCGTGCAGCCGGGACAGGATGGTCATGACCGTGGTGTAGGCGAGCTCTCCCTCGATCCGCTCCTGCACCCATGCGGCGGTCACCGGCCCCGGCGCCCGGCTCAGCGCCACGAGCACCTGCGCCTCCAGCTCGCCCTGGCCACGCCGACGGGGGCGGCGGGGCCAGCCGGGCCCGCCGGTCCGGTCGTGGTCCATCACACCGTCTCCTTCCCCACCGCACGCGCCCGGCGCGCGGCGCTCCATCGTAGCGAGCGGGCCACGGTCGCGCGTTCGCCCCTTTGGCCTGGCTGTACGCGCGGGCCCGGGCCGCCTCACCGATGCTGAGCAGGGGGACGACCCCGACGAAGGAACGCACTCAGCCATGACGCAGACGCAAGGCTCGCTCGTACGGCGGATCACCGACTACGCCCATCGAGCCGATCCGTACCCGATCTACGCCGAGCTGCGCAAGACGCCCGTGGCGCACGACGAGGAGGGGCCGTACATCGTCTCCACCTACTGGGAGATCCACGGTCTGCTGCACGACCCCCGGCTCAGCTCCGACGCGCGCAACCTGGACCCCCGGGCCGCCTCGGAGCTGCCCGAGGAGGACGACGACCCGGGGCTGCCGCCCAGCTTCCTGAGGCTGGACCCGCCCGAGCACGACCGGCTGCGGCGGCTCGCGACGGCGCCCTTCGGCCCGCCGCACACCCCGCGCCGGCTCCACGAGATGCGCGGTGAACTCACCCGTATCGTCGGCGAGCTGATCGACGGCTTCGAGGGGCGGGACCGGATCGATCTCGTCGACCACTTCTCCTACCCCTTCCCGGTGACCGTGATCTGCCGGCTGCTCGGGGTGCCACGGGAGGACGAGCCGCGCTTCCACGCCTGGGCCGACACCCTCGCCGCCAGTCTGGACCCCGACCCCGACCCCGACCCGGACGCGGACGCCGCCGAGCGGGGGCGGATCACCCGGCAGGCCCGTACGGAACTGGCCGCGTATCTGTCCGAGCTGATCGAGGAGCGCCGCCGCGCACCCGGCGACGACATGCTCTCGGCCCTGGTCGGCGGGGAGGGCCCGGGCGGGGAAGGGCCGGAGGGGCGGATGAGCCGGGTGGAGCTGCTGAGCACCGCCGCGCTGCTGCTGGTGGCGGGGCACGAGACCACCGTCAACCTGATCACCAACGGGATGCTGACCCTGCTGCGCAACCCCGATGTGCTCGCCCGTCTGCGCAAGGATCCCCATCTGGTCGTCCCGCTGGTGGAGGAGTTGCTGCGGTTCGATCCGCCGGTGCAGATGCTCCCCCGGCGCACCCCGCTCTCGGAGATCGACATCGCGGGTGTGACCATCCCCCAGGGGGCGTCGGTCTGGCTGCTGCTGGCCTCGGGCAACCGCGATCCGCAGCGGTTCCCCGACCCCGACCGGTTCGATCCGCAGCGCAGGGACAACCAGCACCTCGGCTTCGGCAGCGGCGTCCACAGCTGTTTCGGCGCCCCGCTGGCCCGGCTGGAGGCGCAGATCGCGCTGACCGAGCTGGTCCGCCGGCTGGAGGAGCCCCGGCTGCTGGAGGACCCGCCGACCTACCGGCGCAACGCGGTGCTGCGCGGGCCACGGCATCTGCCGCTCGCCTTCGAGGGGCTGCGGCCGAGCGGGTCCCCGAACGGATCCCGGAACCGCTATCCGAACGGGTCCAGGAACCGCTCCCCGAACGGGTTCCGGTGACGGCGGGGTTCAACGGCCCCGGACCGGCGGGGCCGATCGCGTGGTCCAAGCGCCCCGGACCAGCGGGGCTCACCGTACGCGGAACGCGGACGCTCTCGTCCCGGCCGCGCCCTTCCCGCCCCTGCCCGTCCCGGCCCCGCCCCTCTCGGCCCGGGCGGCGATGTTCCGGGCCATGCCGCCGAAGACGAGCGCGTGCCACGGGGCCACCGACCACCAGTACAGATGCCCGGCGAGGCCGCGCGGATGGAACAGCGCCCGCTGCCGGTACACCGTCCCGCCCCGCGCGTCCCGGTCGACCACCATCTCCAGCCAGGCCAGGCCCGGCAGCCGCATCTCGGCCCGCAGCCGCAGCAGCCGGGGCGGCAGGACCTCCTCCACCCGCCAGAAGTCGAGGCTGTCCCCCACTCTGAGCCGCGCCGCGTCCCGGCGGCCCCGGCGCAGCCCGACGCCGCCCACCAGGGTGTCGATCCAGCCGCGCAGCGCCCACGCGAGCGGCAGCGAGTACCACCCGTTCGCACCGCCGATCCCCTCCACCACCCGCCAGACGTCCCCCGGCGAGGCGTCCACCGCGCGCTCGCGGCGGTCCTGGTAGAGGCTGCCGCCCGACCAGGCGGGGTCGGTGGGCAGCGGATCACTGGGCGCGCCGGGGGTGGCGGCGGAGGACCAGCGGGTGGCCACCTCCGCGTCGCGGATCCGCCGCAGGGCCAGCTCCAGCGCCCGGTCCACGCCGAGCGGCCCGCCCGGCGGGTCCGGCACATAGCGGGTGATGTCCCGTTCGGCGCAGACCACTTCATGGCGCAGCGACTCCACCAGCGGGCGGGCGATGGCGCCGGGTACGGGGGTGACCAGGCCGACCCACAGACTGGAAAGACCGGGGGTGAGCACCGGCACCGGCACGATCAGCCGCCGCCGCAACCCGGTCACCCGCGCGTACCGCCGCATCATGGCGCGGTAGGTGAGGACGTCGGGGCCGCCGATGTCGAAGGTCCGGTGCACCTCGTCCGGCAGCGAGGCGCAGCCCACCAGCAGCCGCAGCACATCGCGGACGGCGATGGGCTGGGTGCGGGTGCGCACCCAGCGGGGCGTCACCATCACCGGCAGCCGCTCGGTGAGGTAGCGCAGCATCTCGAACGAGGCCGAGCCCGAGCCGATGATCACCCCGGCCCGCAGCACGGCCGTCGGCACCCCGGAGTCCAGCAGCACCCGGCCCACCTCGGCCCGGGACCGCAGATGGGGCGAGAGCGCGCGCTCGGGGACGCCCTCGGGGGTCAGCCCGCCGAGATAGACGATCCGGCGCACCCCGGCGGCGCGGGCCCGCTCGCCGAAGATCCGGGCGGCGCGGCGGTCGGTCTCCTCGAAGCCGGAGCCGGTGCCCAGCGCGTGGACCAGGTAGTACGCGATGTCCACGCCCTCCATGGCGGCGCGCACGGACTCCTCGTCGGTCACATCGCCGCGTACGGTCTCCACCCGCCCCGCCCAGGGCTGGTCGCGCAGTTTCCCGGGCGAGCGGGCGACACACCGCACCTGATGGCCCGCGGCCAGCAGCTCGGGGACGAGCCTGCCGCCGATATAGCCGGTGGCGCCGGTGACCAGACAGCGGAGCGGCTCCGGCGCGCCGTGAGGGCCCGGCGGGCGCTGGGGAACAGCCATGAGGCCATGGTGCGCGGGCGGCACGGAACCCGCGAGGCGGGGATTCGCTCGCAGGACAGGACCTGCGCGGTGGGATTTCCGCGCAGGACAAAACCTGCGAGGTGGGCTCCCTTCGGCGGCATTGTCCGCATCAGGTGTTGGAGGTCGCTCTCAGGTCTCCCCGACCTTCGAGCCTCTCAGCCCGACCATCTAGAAGACGTTCTCTTCAGAGGACTCACGTCCTCTGTCCTGAACGCCTCTCCGGTCGAGCTCCCTCGCTCGCCCCGCAGGCTGTTATTTACGTTACTCCGGGCCCCCGTGAGCGCCTAGCCCCTTTCGGGAATTTTTTCCTATTTTCCGAGTTCGGCGGGGCCCGGCTCCGGCCCGGCACTCGGGCGCCTTGGCTGCGCCGGGAGGGGCTTGCCCGGTAGGCTTTCCGTGTGATCTTCAAGCGCATCGGAAACGGTCGGCCCTATCCCGACCACGGCCGGGAATCCACCCGCCAGTGGGCGGATGTCGCCCCACGCCCGGTACGTCTTGACCAGTTGGTCACGACGAAGCAGCAGCTCGACCTGGAGACGCTGCTCGCCGAGGACTCCACGTTCTACGGGGACCTCTTCGCCCATGTCGTGAAATGGCAGGGCGACCTCTATCTGGAGGACGGGCTGCACCGGGCGGTGCGCGCCGCCCTCCAGCAGCGTCAGGTGCTGCACGCGCGCGTCCTGGAGCTCGAGGGCTGACCGCGAGCTCGAGGGCTGACCGCGCCCCCGCCCCGGCGACCGATCGCCGTTGATCGACTTCCGATCTGTGTTGGCCCTTTCGGGTTGGTCTGAGCACCAACCATTGATCATTTAGTAGGCATCGCCACCTGGCCGCACTACGCTGCGCACATGAGCATGCTGACCCCTCCCGGCATGGGCGGAAAGTACCGCATTACGGGCGATCGCTACCCGCGGATGAGCCGGCCCCGGAGCCGCCGGCGGCTGATGTTCACCGCCTTCGGCTCGGTGCTGGCGCTCGGCCTGGTCGGGTGGGGAACGCTTCAGCTCATCGACGTCTTCTCCGGCGACGGCGGCGGTGGCCAGAAGGTCCGCGCGGCGCACGGCACCGGGGACTGCGAGCGCGGCGACAAGCACCCCGACGGGAACGCCAAGTCCGGCCGGTCCGACAGCGGCCAGAGCGGCCAGGGCGGCCGTACGGGCGGGAAGCTGCCGAAGCCCTCCCAGATCACGGTCAACGTCTACAACGCGACCACGCGCTCCGGCCTCGCCAAGGACACCGCCAAGGAGCTGGAGAAGCGCGGCTTCAAGATCGGGAAGGTGGGCAACGCCCCGACCCAGTACGACAAGAAGGTCAAGGCCACCGGGATACTGCTCGGCGCGCCCGGCGCCGGCGACGGGGCCTTCAATGTGCTCGGCACGCAGCTCGCCGGCGCCCAGACCAAGAACGACGCGCGCCGCGGCAAGGACATCGACCTGATCATCGGCAACGGTTTCAAGGACCTGGTCGAGCAGAAGGACGCGAACAAGGCGCTGGCCGCCCTGGCCAAGCCCTCGCCCGCGCCCTCCGGATCGCCCTGCCGTTCCTGAGCCGGGTGGGGCTCAGCCCGCGGTCCCGTACATCCGGTCGCCCGCGTCGCCGAGCCCCGGCACGATGTACCCCTGCTCGTTGAGCCGCTCGTCGACGGACGAGGTGACCACCGTCACCGGCGCCCCGGCGAGCTCGCGCTCCATGAGCTCGACGCCCTGGGGCGCCGCCAGCAGACACAGCGCGGTCACATCGTCGGCGCCCCGCGATATCAGCTCCCTGATCGCCGCGACCAGCGTCCCGCCGGTGGCGAGCATCGGGTCCAGGACGTAGACCTGACGGCCGGAGAGGTCCTCGGGCATCCGGGTGGCGTAGGTGGACGCCTGGAGCGTCTCCTCGTCACGGATCATGCCCAGGAAGCCGACCTCGGCGGTGGGCAGCAGCCGCACCATGCCGTCGAGCATCCCGAGACCGGCCCGCAGGATCGGCACGACCATGGGGCGCGGATGGGACAGCCGCACCCCGGTCGTGGCCGTCACCGGGGTCTCGATGTCGACCTGCTCGGTGCGCACATCGCGCGTGGCCTCGTACGCGAGCAGGGTCACCAGTTCGTCGGCGAGCCGCCGGAAGGTGGGGGAGTCGGTGCGCTTGTCGCGCAGCGTGGTGAGTTTGTGCGCCACCAGCGGGTGGTCGACGACGTGGATCCGCATGGCAACGACACTAACCGAGCGCCCGGAGCCCGGCTCCCGCCGGTGACGCCCTCCGTGCGCCGCCCCGCGCTCGACCGTCTGCCGCCGTAGTGGCATCAAACCGCTGATTCGGGGGAAAGTGGGCAACAGCGCCCGGGCTCCCACCGGGCGACACCTCGGCCCCGAGGAGTGAGTGACCATGGCCGACGCGACCGCGAGGGAAACCGCCGCGGACCGCCGCCGCCGTCGCGACCGCTTCCTGCGCGCGCTGAACGAGGCCCGGGCGGTGCGGGACCAGGTGCGTCCCCGGCAGGCCCGCGCGGCCCGGATGCGCCGGGCGATACACATGCGGACGTTCTCCTGGTGAGCCCTGGTGAGCTTCCGCCGAACCGCCGGAGACGGTTTCCGCGTGTTTCGATTCCGTCCGCGTGAGCCACATCTCTTTGGACTGGTGCACGACGCAGCGTGGAAGACCTCTCGCGAAGCGACGGTTTCTGCCACGATTCCGATTGGGGCGGGACACTGTCCCGCCCGCCCCCGGCACGCCTATGACCAGTGGGAGAGTCACGGTGTACTTCGCCGCATTGCTCGCGCGCACCGCAGAAGGGTGGGAAGCGAGCGACACAGAGCTCGATGACGTGGAAACCCTGACGGACTTGATCGAACTGGCCCGTCTGGCCTCCAAGGACGACGACACGGTACTGGCCTTCATCGAGCACGAAGACGCGTGGTTCGGCGTCGTCCGCGTGGACGGCGAGGACGACCCGCACATCTATGTATCGGACGCGGCAGCCGCCGCCCGCACCTCGTACGGCTCGATGCTCACCGACGAGCTGCTCGGCCGGGACCCCGACGACGATCTGGACAGCCTGGTCGACCTGGACGGCACCGAGGACGGCGAGCCGGACCGGGACGACGAGGACGCGGACGACGCGCCGGTCCCGATCGGCCCGCTCGGCGACGCCGACATCCTGGCCGACCTCGGCATGGACGAGAAGGAGCTGAAGGCCCTCGACGGGGACGCCCTCGAATCGATCGCCGAGATGCTCGGGTGCAGCATGGAGGGGCTGGAGGCGGTGCGCTGACCGCCGCACACTGATGTCATGACCGATCCGCTGACCGGCCTCCTGCCCGGCCCCGACCCCGACCCCCTGCGCGACCCCTGGCGCGAACCGATGCGCCTGGCGCTGGCGGAGGCGGTACGGGCACCCGAGACGGGAGATGTGCCGGTCGGCGCCGTCGTGCTGGGCCCGGACGGCTCGGTACTCGGCCGCGGCCGCAACGAGCGCGAGGCCCACGGCGACCCCACGGCCCACGCCGAGGTCCTCGCCCTCCGAGCCGCCGCCCACCACCTCGGCGGCTGGCGGCTGACCGGCTGCACCCTGGTGGTCACCCTGGAGCCGTGCACGATGTGCGCCGGCGCGATCGTCCTGTCCCGCCTGAACCGGCTGGTCTACGGCGCCGTGGACGAGAAGGCCGGTGCGGTCGGCTCCCTCTGGGACGTCGTCCGTGACCGCCGCCTCAACCACCGCCCCGAGGTCATAGGGGGCGTCCTGGCGGAGGCGTGCGCGGCCCCCCTGACCGCCTTCTTCCGCAAGCCCTGAGCCCCGCCCCGAGCCCCGTCGCGCGGGCAGGTCCGGGAACCGATTTCGGTTCCCGGCCACCCGTCCGCTAGGCTCTCCCTCGGTAGCGTGTCCGAGCGGCCGAAGGAGCGCGCCTCGAAAGCGCGTGAGGGGGCAACTCCTCCGTGGGTTCAAATCCCACCGCTACCGCTCACTCACCCTCCTGATCCGCGGAAACGCAGGTCAGGGGGGTGTTTTGCATGGGGGACGTGTCCACCAGCCGTGTGGACACGTCCAGCTATGTGAGCCCGTACGCCCCCAACTGGCCTCATTCCTCCGCGTCACGGACCAGGAGCGCGATCTGCACCCGGTT
Source organism: Streptomyces sp. NEAU-174 (assembly GCF_052665095.1). Classification (NCBI taxonomy): domain Bacteria; kingdom Bacillati; phylum Actinomycetota; class Actinomycetes; order Kitasatosporales; family Streptomycetaceae; genus Streptomyces; species Streptomyces sp. NEAU-174. The sequence goes on from NZ_JBQTCE010000001.1 coordinate 636,638, forward strand.
GTCGACCGCCAGCTTGGCGAACAGGCTGCCGATGTGCGCCTTGACGGTCGCGACGCTGATGTACAGCCGCTCGGCGATCTCCGGGTTGCCCAGCCCGTCCGCGATGGCCCGGGCGGTGTCGAGTTCTCGTGTCGTCAGGGTGGACAGCCGTTTCCGCGCGGCTTCGCGGGATGAGTCGCGAGCGTGCGAGGACCGCGGGCTGGTGGCCGCGGTGATCACCCGTGCCGTGGCGGCCGGGCCCAGCACGGGGTTGCCGTCCGCGACGGTCCGCACCGCGTCGAGAAGCCGCGGCGGTTGGGTGTCCTTGAGGACGAACCCGAGTGCTCCGGCGTGCAGTGCGCCGAGCACCAGATCGTCGGAGTCGAAGGTGGTCAGCATGAGCACCCGCGGCGGCGCCGGCCGGGTGAGGAGTTCCCGGGTCGCGCTGAGACCGTCGCGGCCGGGCATCCGCACGTCCATCAGGACCACGTCCGGCCGCTGCTCGTCCACCACGGTGAGCGCGGCGTCCCCGTCGGCCGCCTCCGCGACGACGGTCAGGTCCGGTTCGCCGTCGATGACGAGTCGCAGCGCCATCCGCACCAGTTGGTCGTCGTCGACGATGACGACGCGCACCGGCTGCCGCTCGGTATCCACTCATGCTCTCTTTTCGTGGGTGGGGTTCGGCCAGGGTAGCCGCGCGGTGAGGAGGTATCCGCTGTCGGGCGTGGGGTGGTGGTCGAGTTGTCCGCCGGCGAGGGCGACGCGTTCGGTGAGGCCGAGCAGGCCGAATCCCGATGCCGGTGGTGGTGCGGTCGCCGTGGTGGCCGGGGAGTTGCGGACGCTGACATTGAGACTGTCGCCGACGGTTCCCTCGAGGGTGATGTGTACATGTGCGCCCGGGGCGTGTTTGGCGGCGTTGGTCAGCCCTTCCTGGACGATCCGGTAGCAGGTGCGTCCGACGACGTCGGAGGGTGTTCCCGGCACAGTGGTGGTGAGCGTGACGTCCAGTCCGGAGGTGCGGGCGTCGGCCACCAGGTCGGGGATGCGGTCGAAGGAGGGCTGGGGTGGCTCCGGGCGGCCCGGGTCGGCCCGGAGCACCCCGAGGACGTCCCGTAGTTCTTCCAGGGCCCGGTGGGAGCCTTCGGCGATGCCGCGGACCAGCACGCGGTTCTCCTCGGCGGTGAGGTCGCCGCGGTGGTCCAGCACTCCGGCCTGCATGGCGACCAGGGAGATCCGGTGCGCGAGCACGTCGTGCATCTCGCGGGCGATCCGGTTCCGTTCCAGGGCCCGTGCCTGCGCCGCCCGTGCGGTCTGTTCCCGTTCCGCGCTCTCCGCCCGGTCCCGCAAGGACCGCACCTCGACGCGCCGCGCACCGATGGCCATGCCCACGGCCACGGCGATGCCCGCGATCAGCGCCGGGAACGCGAGTGCGAGCCACAACGGGCCGGTCGGGGTCGGGTAGAACCCGCCGGCGAACTGTGACGCGGTCACGAGGGCCAGCCCGACGACCCCGCTCTCCACCGGACGACGACGCGTGGAGAGCGAGACCAGCGCCAGAAACGCGGCGCCGGAGGCGAGTGCCGACGCGGTCGAGGCGATCGCGACCGTCATGGCGACGCCGAGCGGGAACCGCCGCCGCCACAGAAGCGCCGTCAGACAGCCGAGAGCCACCAGCGGATCACCGATGAAGAACCACGAGCCGGTTTCGGTCGACTGTCCCCGCATCACCACACCGGTGGAGAGCCAGAGCGGTATGCCCACCGCCGCGGCCGCCATCAGCCGCCAGGTCTGCTGCCACCACCCGAGCCGTGGCGCGACGTCCGTGTTCACCTGGTCAGTATCGCGACACGGTGCGGACGGTGAGTCGGGCCGCGGAATGACCCACCCCCGACCAGAGTCGAATCACCACCCCGCCTGGGGTCGGAGGCGATGCGAGCCGCCGGGCCGATGTGCCTGCCGGGCCGCGCGGACAGACTCGTTCACGTGCCGAGACGACCGAACACCAGGCGGAGCAGCGCGATGCGCAAGGGTGGCTATGCGGCCCTTGAGGCGGTCGGGATGGTGATCACGGCCCTGGCCGTCCAAGCCATGATCCGCGCCCTGCTCGACCAGGGTCGCGAGCCGCTGTGGGGCAATCTCAGCTGGGTCCCCGGCGGCCTCACCGGCCAGATGATCCTCCTCGGACTCATCGCGCTCGTCGCCATGGTGTCCGGTGGCTGGGCACACACCCGCAAGGAACCGGCCGCCGAACGGGCCGGACATCCCGGGGGAATCCGCGACCGGGGAACGACCTGACGCCCATCGGGACGACAGACCCGCGTCTACGGCCGTACGTGCCCCACAGGAGGACATCAGATGCGCAGATCTCTGCCCCTCGCCCTCGCCGCCACCGCGGTGGCGGCGACCGCGATCACGGGAGTGTCGGCGGTGGCGACGCCGGACAGGGCGGCCGCGAGGCCGGACACCGTGGAGTGGGGCCCGTGCCCGGAGAAGACCGCCTCCCCCCTTAAGGCCGACTCACCCCGTCTCCAGTGCGCCACGCTCGAAGTCCCGCTGGACTACCGCGATCCCGACGGCCGGCAGATCGAGATCGCGATCTCCCGGCTGGCGAGCAAGGAACCCTCGAAGCGCCGCGGTGTGCTGCTGACCAATCCGGGCGGCCCAGGCCACGCGGGACTCGACTACCCGGCCCTTCTCGCCGCCTCAGGGCTGCCCCGTAAGGTGCTGGACTCCTACGACGTGATCGGCTTCGACCCCCGTGGCGTCGGCCGCAGCACGCCGGTGACCTGCGATCTGACGCCGGAACAGCTGAACCGCGTCAACTTCCCGCCGTACCCGCACACCGCGGCCGATGTCGCGCGGGAGGCGGGGAACGCGCGGACCGTCGCCAAGCAGTGCGCCACCTCGCGGACGGCGTGGATGCTGCCGCACACCACCACCGCGAACACCGCGCGCGACATGGACCGGATCCGGGCGGCACTGGGCGAGCCGAAACTCTCCTACCTCGGTGGGTCCTACGGCACCTACCTCGGCGCGGTGTACACGACGCTGTTCCCGGAGCGGAGCGACCGGATCACGCTCGACAGCAACCTGGGCCCCGGCGGCTACGACGTCACGGCCAAGCGGTTGTTCGCCCGGGGAATGGAGGACCGGTTCCCGGACTTCGCGGCGTTCGCGGCCGCGCACCCCGAGTACGGTCTGGGCACCACACCACAGCGGGTGACCGCGAAGTTCTTCGACCTCGCGGAGCGGTTGGAGAGGAAACCGGTCCACGGCATCGACGGGACGGTGTTCCGCGGGATGACGTTCGATCTCCTCTACAGCGATGCGACCATGTCCTCGCTGGCCGGGAACTGGCAGGCGCTCGACAAGGGCAGGCCACTGCCGTCCAAGCTGCCAAAGCCCCCGGAAAACACCCTGGCCAGTAACCTTTACGTGATGTGCGGTGATTCGCGCTGGCCGGGGACGGTCCGGGAGTATCAGCGGGATGTCGCGGTCGACCGGCTGAGGTACCCGATGCTGGGCGGGTTCACGGCCAACATCGGGCCGTGCGCGTTCTGGCCGGACAAGCGGGTCGAGCCGCCGGTGCGCATCGGTGACCGGGGCCCGTCGAACGTGCTCATGGTGCAGAACGAGCGCGACCCGGGGACCCCGCTCGCCGGAGCCCAGGAGCTGCGGCGGGCGTTCGGGAAGCGGGCCACGATGGTGACGGCCGACCAGGGCGGACACGGTGTCTATCCGTTCGGCCGCAACACCTGCGCGAACGACGCGGTGACGGCGTTCCTGACCACCGGGCAGCGCCCGTCGCGGGACCTCGCCTGCGCGGCGGAGCCGAGCGAGTAACGGGAGGGGAGGGATGTTCAAGGAGTGGCGGCATCGTCGGGCCGTACAGCGGGTCAAGCCCGGGGACGGGCGACCGCTGAAGCGTTTCCGCTGGTGGCAGATGCTTACCCGCGCACTGTTCCATCTCCGGCTGATGAACGACGACGGCCGGCAGATGGTCTACGCCGTCGACGTCAAGCATCAGAGCGCGGCGGACGGCTACGTCAAGGCCCATCTGTACCTCGATGGCAGGCATCACGCCGAGTCCAGGGTCCCCGCCGTCTTCCCCGTCCAGGGCGGCACCGTCGAAGTGAAGGCGAGCGGCTTCGGGCTCAAGCGCTGCCACTACGTCACCGCCGAGGGGTCGGAGTTCCAGCTCGTCCCCGACCCCGCCTCGGCCGAGGGGCGCCGCGCGCGCTTCGAACGGTCACACCCCGCGCTGAGCCGCTGGATCGGTTTCCTCTCGGTGCTCGTGCTCGTCATCGGCCTGGTTCTCCTGATCCTCCAGCTTGCCGAACAGGTCACCCGGGACCCGGAGGGCCTCGCCCAGTACGTCGGGACCTTCACCTCGCCCATCGATCTGTCGGCGTGGGGCAACACCGCGGTCGGGCTCATCACCGTGGCGGCCAGCACCGAGCGGGCACTGCGGCTGCGCTACCACTGGCTGCTGGACGGCGGGGTGGGGTGACCCCGGCCCGCCCCCGGGGCTGGCCCCGGGGGCGGCCCCGTCAGGGGCCGGACGGGGGCGGCTGCTGCGGGGGCTGCTGCTGGTTGGGGTCGGGCTGGGGCTGCTGGGGCGGGGGCTGGTTCGGGGGCGGTTGGTTCGGGGGCGGTTGGTTGGGCGGGGGCTGGTTCGGAGGGGGCTGGGGCGGCGGAGGCGGGTTCGGCGGAGGCTGGTTCGGGGGCGGCTGATTGGGCGGCGGCTGGTTCGGCGGGGGCTGCGGTTGCTGCTGCTGGCCAGGGTCAGAGGGCTGGTCCTGGGGCTGCTGCTGAGCCGGGTCAGAGGGCTGATCCTGGGGCTGCTGCTGGCCCGGGTCCGACGGCTGATCCTGCGGCTGGTTCTGCGGCTGGTCCTGGGGCTGCTGGCCGGGGTCCGAGGGCTGGTCCTGCGGTTGCTGCTGGCCCGGGTCCGACGGCTCGTCGGAGGGCTGCGACTGCTGCGAGGGGGTTCCGGACGGGCGCTCGGTCTCCAGCGGGGTGAACCGGTCCGACGGCTTCATGGTGACCTTCGGCGCCTCCCGCAGCCGCGGGGCGTGCTGCTCGCCCGGCATCGCCAGGTACTTGGGGTAGTCGGCGCGGGCCAGCACCGTGTCCCGCGGGTCGCCGCTGCCGTCGCCGTCACCGAGCGGGCGCTTCAGGAGCTCGGCCTTGCCGATCCCCACCAGGACGAGGTGCTTGGCGTTCTTCGTGGCCGGCCGGATGACGGTCACCGTGCTACGGGAGAAACCGTTCCACTCGGGCCCGGTGAAGGTCGGCTTGGCATTGCGCGGCGGGGCCGAGACCCTTACCGGATTTCCGGAGTCGCACTTCACGACGGGCAGACCGCGCTCATCGACGAATACCGCCGTTCCGGCCTGGAGAACGGCGGACACCGGCTTCACCCCGCCGCGGTAGCCGTAGGTCTTCGCGTAGGTGTCGGAGCGCAGAGTGACGCTCGTGAGCCGGTTGACGAAATCGGGGATGCCGTCGGGCGAGATGTGCTGAACCTTGCTCCAGGCGGCGCCCTTCCGCTTGTCGGCGTCGAGGTCATGGAGCAGTCCCTGCCGGTCACAGGGCTGCCGGTTCCGGACGCCGGCGTAGAGACCGGGGGTGTTGCCGCGGAAGGCGCGGCCCCCGTTGGACGGCGAGACCACGTGTTTGCGGTCCCGGCCCACGGAGGAGGTGAACGCGGGGACCGAGGTCTTTCCGACGGGTTCCCGCCGGTATTCGACCGTCGAGGCATATCCGGGGGCTTCGCCGGGCGCCTCCTTGGAGGCTTCCCCGGATGCCTTTTCGGAGGAGGAGACCATCCCAAGGACCACCACGACGGCGACCACGACGACGAAACCGACGACGAATGCTGAACGACGCGAGGTGAGGTGCCATGAGATCGAGCGCATTTCCCTCTCCTTCCCTTACCTCGCCCCCCATCCTGCGCTCGCTCCACGCACCCCCGCTTCCCCCGAAACCTTGACATCTCACCCCACCTTTGGGGGACTTGGGCCGCGTTTGCCCGCCGCCGCTCGCAGAGCCGCCCCCGGTCCGGGCGCAAACCCGGACCGGGGGCGGTCACTACCCCTCGCGGTCCATGCGCGGCGAATCCTCCGACCATGTCGGATCTTCGTCGCGTATCTAGACTAAACGGACGTGCTCCAGTTGGCATCAGAACGGACAGAAGATACGGACCGGAGTGACGAACCGCAGTGACGAACCGCAGTGACGGACCGGAGTTCCGGACGGCAGCCGAGGAGGACCGGATGAGCGGCCCTGTCGTGGCGGGGGTCGACGGCTCCCGGCGCAGCCTTACGGCGGCCGAGTGGGCCGCACGGGAGGCGGCGCGGCGCGGCGTCGCACTGCGCCTCGTGCACGCCTGTCCGCCGCTGCCGCTCAGGGTCTCGCCGGTGCCCGGGGTGGACGCCTGGCAGAACGTGGGTGAGCAGATGCTCGGGCAGACGGTGGCCGACTTCCGGGCACGCCTTCCGGAGCTCGCGATCGACGGGGAGCACACCGCCACCGAACCGGCCGAGGCCCTGCTCACGGCCGCCGCGAGCGCCGGGCTGCTGGTGGTCGGGGCCCGTGGCTGGGGCGGCTTCGAGGGGCTGGCGGTGGGCTCCGTGGCACTGCGGGTGGCGGCGATGGCGGACTGCCCCGTCGTCACGGTGCCGGACGAGCGCCGTACGGGCGCCGGGTGGGACGGTACGGACGCGGACGAGGTGCAGCTCGGCTTCGACGCGCACGCCCCGGCGGAGGCGCCGACCGCCTTCGCGTTCCGCGCCGCCCAGGAGCGGGGCGTCCCGCTGCGGGTGGTGCACGCGTGGGCGCTGCCCCCGGCCTCCCCGTCGGCCTGGATGCTCACGGTGCTGGAGGAGGACCGCGCGATGTGGGAGGACCAGGAGAGCCAGGTGGTCTCCGACGCCCTGCGGCCGTGGCGGGAGGGCTGCCCCGAGGTCACCGTGGTGCCGGATGTCGTACTGCTCAATCCGGCGGAGGCGCTGGTCAGGGCCTCGGAGCGGGCCGACCTGCTGGTGATCGGGCGCCGTACGGCCACCCGGCCCACCCAGCTGCGGCTGGGGCCGGTGGCCCATGCGGTGCTGCACCACGCCCGCTGCCCGGTGGCGGTCGTACCGCACCCCGGGCCCTGAGCCCGCATCCCGCGCCCTGAGCCCGCACCCCGCAGGCGCTCAGCCGAAGAACACCCCGAATTCCGAGTACAGCGCGGGATCGACGCCCTTGGTGCCCACCGTGGCCTCCGCCAGCGGTATCCGCACGATGTCCGTGCCGCGCAGCGCCACCATCGTGCCGAAGTCCCGGTCCTTGACCGCGTCGATCGCGCGCAGCCCGAAGCGGGTGGCCAGCCAGCGGTCGAAGGCGCTGGGCGTCCCACCGCGCTGGATATGGCCCAGGACCGTGGTGCGGGCCTCCTTACCGGTGTGATCGGCGATCTCATGGGACAGCCACTCGCCGATCCCGGACAGCCGGACATGGCCGAACTCGTCCAGGCTGGAGTCCTTGACCACCATCTGGCCCTTCTTCGGCACGGCCCCCTCCGCCACCACCACGATCGGTGCGTATCTGATCGTGAAGCGGTTCTCCACCCAGGCGCAGACCTGGCCGATGTCGAAGGGCTGCTCGGGGATCAGGATGACGTTGGCACCGCCCGCGATGCCCGAGTGCAGGGCGATCCAGCCGGAGTGCCGCCCCATGACCTCGACCACCAGGGTGCGGGTGTGGGATTCGGCGGTGGTGTGCAGCCGGTCGATCGCCTCGGTGGCGATATTGACGGCGGTGTCGAAGCCGAAGGTGTAGTCGGTGCCCGCCACATCGTTGTCGATCGTCTTGGGCACCCCGACCACCTGGATGCCCTCACCCGCCAGCGCCGCGGCGACCCCGAGCGTGTCCTCGCCGCCGATCGCGATGAGCGCGTCCACCTCGTACTCGGCGAGCGTCTCCCGCACCCGGTCGACCCCGCCCTCGCCGGCCAGGGGGTTGGTCCTGGAGGAGCCGAGGATGGTGCCGCCCCGCGGCAGGATGCCGCGCACGGCCGGGACGTCCAGCGGCACGATGGCTCCTTCGAGCGCACCGCGCCAGCCGTCCCGCACCCCGACGAACTCGAAGCCGTGGACCTCCACGCCCTTCCGGACGATGCCGCGGATCGCGGCGTTGAGCCCGGGGCAGTCACCGCCGCCGGTCAGCACACCGACACGCATCTCCGCTCCCTCCGCCGACGGCGCTCGCCGCTGCCGTCGCCGCTCCTTCCGGCGCCATCCTTGCTCCCCCTCTTTCTCCAGAATCCACCCATATGTGGCGCGGCGCCCACAGCGGCGTAGGGGTGTCCCCACAACACCGATCTGTTCATCGGACTGATACGACTGATGCGCCAGAGGTGTGGATAGACTCTCGCAACTGCACAAGGGCACAGCGGGGAGAGGCAGCACAGATGGCCCAGGCGAAGAAAATCGCGCTCTATATGCTGATCGTCTTCGTGCTGTACACGATCATCAAGACGCCGGCCCGGGCAGCCGACCTCGTCCAGGTCGGTTTCGAGGGCATATCGGACGCCGCCAAGAGCGTCGGCGAGTTCATGACGGAACTGACCAACTAGCCTCGCGCCCCTCCCGCCCCCGCCTTCGAACCCCCACCCCCTTCCATCCCTTATCTGGCGATTTCTCCACCAACACGTGGTAAAGCGGTGCTTGCACACAGTGCACATGTCTTGTGATGCTATGACCGCTTTTGCCGGGTGAGTACATCGTGAAGGGGTGGCGTGACCGTGTCGGCCCGTACCGCGCCCAGAACCCCGCCCCAGGGCGATGGCGGCAGCGAAAGCGGCAGAAGCCGCGGGGCTGACGCCAGAGCGCTCACCCAGGTGCTCTTCGCCGAGCTCTCGGGCCTCACCCCCGGAACCCCCGAGCACGCCCGCGTGCGCGCCGCGCTGATCGAGGCCAATCTGCCGCTGGTCCGCTACGCCGCGGCCCGCTTCCGCAGCCGCAATGAGCCCATGGAGGACGTGATCCAGGTCGGCACCATCGGCCTGATCAACGCGATCGACCGGTTCGACCCGGACCGCGGGGTGCAGTTCCCGACCTTCGCCATGCCGACCGTCGTCGGCGAGATCAAGCGCTACTTCCGCGACAACGTCCGCACCGTCCACGTCCCGCGCCGGTTGCACGAGCTATGGGTGCAGGTCAACGGCGCGACCGAGGACCTGACCGTGCTGCACGGCCGCTCCCCGACGACGGCCGAGATCGCCGAACGGCTCAAGCTCAGCGAGGAGGAGGTGCTGGCCTGCATCGAGGCGGGCCGCTCGTATCACGCCACCTCCCTGGAGGCCGCCCAGGAGGGCGACGGGCTGCCCGGTCTCGTCGACCGGCTCGGCTACGAGGATCCCGCACTCGCCGGAGTCGAACACCGCGATCTGGTGCGCCATCTGCTCGTACAACTGCCCGAGCGCGAGCAGCGTATCCTTTTGCTTCGTTACTACAGCAACTTGACGCAATCTCAGATCAGCGCCGAGCTCGGCGTCTCCCAGATGCATGTGTCCCGGCTGCTGTCCCGGAGCTTCGCCAGGCTGAGATCCGCAAACCGGATCGAGTCCTGATCCTTGCGAGGGACCTCCGTCCCGGAGCCTCAAGGCTGTAATGTCGACATGGCGCTACAGCGTGTTGCCGACATGTGACATTCTGCGTGAACCGCGTTTGCCGCGGCCCGACCTCCGGTATTCAGGGGGAGGCTGCGTCGGACGCGAACCGCGCAGCTGGGATCCGTCCGCGACCTCTAGGGGGTGGCATGTCCGTAGAACTGGGCAGCTCGAAGGTGCTCAACAACGACGCACCGCTCATGCCTGACGACTGCGACGCCATCGACACCCGCACCCTCTCCCGCTCCCTCTTCCTGCGGCTCGCCACACTCGACAAGGACAGTGCGGAGGCCGGCTATGTCCGTGACACCCTCATCGAGCTGAACCTCCCGCTCGTCCGCTACGCGGCGGCCCGGTTCCGCAGCCGTAACGAGCCGATGGAGGACATCGTCCAGGTCGGCACCATCGGCCTGATCAAGGCGATCGACCGCTTCGACTGCGAACGCGGCGTGGAGTTCCCGACGTTCGCCATGCCGACCGTCGTGGGCGAGATCAAGCGGTTCTTCCGCGACACCAGCTGGTCGGTGCGGGTCCCGCGGCGACTCCAGGAGCTGCGCCTGGCCCTCACCAAGGCCAGTGACGAGCTGTCCCAGAAGCTCGACCGCTCCCCGACCGTCACGGAGCTCGCCACGGCGCTGGGCGTCTCCGAGGAGGACGTGGTCGACGGGCTCGCGGTGGGCAATGCCTACACGGCCAGCTCGCTGGACTCCCCGTCCCCCGAGGACGATGGCGGCGAGGGGTCGCTCGCCGACCGGCTGGGGTACGAGGACAGCGCGCTGGAGGGCGTGGAGTACCGCGAGTCGCTCAAGCCCCTGCTGGCCAAACTGCCGCCGCGCGAGCGCCAGATCATCATGCTGCGCTTCTTCGCCAATATGACGCAGTCGCAAATCGGCGAAGAGGTCGGGATCTCCCAGATGCATGTCTCCCGGCTGCTCACCCGGACCCTGGCCCAGCTGCGCGAGGGCTTGATCTCGGACTGAGCCGTCACCGGCCGGTCCCCCTGCCGGATCCCTGTACACCTGACGGGTCGTCAGCCACACTGGCCCGATGCGATACGCATGGAGCCGGACAACGGGCCGCCGAGGCACGGCAATCGCCTCCTCGGCGGCCGCGCTGTGCCTGGGGGCACTCCTCAGCGGCTGCGGCGGTGGCGGCGACGGCTATGTGGCCGCCGGAGCAGCCGGACCCGACGGCCGGCCGACCGCGAACGCCGTGCCGCCCAAGGGCGACGTCGACCTGGTGCCCCTGGACGAGGGCGGTACGGACGACGATCGCGGCGGTAAGGGCGGCACGGACGGGAAGCGCGATCGCGGCGCGGCCGGACCCACCGCCAGCACGGACGGCGGAACGGACGGACCGGCCTCAAGGGCGCCCTCGGCGTCCGCGAAGGCTCCCGGCCGCACGGACGGCTCGGGCGACTCAGGCGGCGGGAAGGGCGGATCCGGGGCCCCGGGGCGTACGGACGACGGCCCCAAGGGCGACGACGGCCCCAAGGGCGGCGAACCCGGCGAGCCCTCGCCCTCCGGCCCGGGCTCGGGTTCCTCGGACCCCTCCGGCACCCCCACGCCCACCGGACCGGCCGCCCTCAAGGTCGGCAAGCCGGAGCGCACGGCGACCGATGAGCGCTGGTGCGAGAAGGTGAAGGTCGAGTTCCGCAACACCGGAGGAGCGCCGATCGCCTCGGGCACCGTCACCTTCGGCACGCATGTGATCGACGCGCTCGGCATCGACTGGGCCACGCTGGAGTCCAAGGAAAAGCTGCCCGCGCCGATCGGCGCGGGCCAGAAGAAGGAGAAGACCTGGACGGTGTGCGTGGACGACTGGCGGGTGCCGCTGGGCATGCATATCGAGACACAGGACGTCTCGGTCAGCTGGAAGCCGTAAGGCCGACCCGGCAGCCCCGAGCTCAGCCCAGCGCCAGCCAGGCCACCGCCGCGACGATCACGACCGCCGCGACCACACCGACGATCAGGCCGACGCGCGAACCGCCGCCCGATGCGGTGGACGTCTGAGGCTGCCGAGCGCCCTCGTCGACGAAGGCGCGGAACATCTGCGTGGAGCCGGCCGGGTCCTGGTTCCCGTTGGGGCTCTGGGGGTTGTTCGCCATGAGCCCCGACCCTAGCGAACGAGCGGATTCCGGGACACCCCCGGGTCTCAGCAGTCCCGTGCACCTCAGCCGCCCCGCTTGACCGACTCCAGGACGACTCTTTAACGGCAATTTACCGCCCAGACCGCCCTTTCATTTGCCTGTAGCAACTAACTTCTTCTATGGTTGCCTTAAGCAACCGACCCTTCTGATCAATCCCACTGGGGGTGCCGTGGCCACGCAGCGCCACTATGAGGAGCTGGCCCGGCAGCTCAGCGCCATCGGCACCGTCAAGCGCGGGCTCGGGCGCGCTCTGCCGGCCGACTGCCCGTCGGGCTCCGCCGTCGTCCTGATGCTCCTCGACCGCTACGGCGAGATGCGCATGGGCAGGCTCGCCGAACTGCTCGACATCGACATGTCGGTGACCAGCCGGCATGTGGCGCATGTCGCGAACCGCGGCTGGGTGGACCGCAAGCCCGACCCGCTCGACCGGCGGTCGCGGCTGCTGAGCATCAACCCCAGCGGTCGAGCCCTGCTCGGTCAGGTCTCCGAGCGCTACACGAACGCGCTCGCCAGCTGTCTGAGCGACTGGTCGGACGAGGACGTCGACCGCCTCAACGAACTTCTCGCCCGGTTGCGGTCGAGTTTCGGGGACACCCGTTCCCGGGCCCTGCCGCATCAGGCGGAGACCAGCATCACCCGTACACCTTCGCAACGTTAAGGAACTTCATGGCAACGACCACACCGGACGGCGGTGTGCGGGGACCCGCGGGGCACCCCGCCCACGCCAAGCACGGCGGAGGAGGCCACAGAGGCCAGCAGGGCCACGACGCGGGCTCCTCGGCGCCGATGACCCACCGGCAGATCATGGAGGCGCTCTCCGGGCTGCTGCTGGGGATGTTCGTCGCGATCCTGTCGTCGACGATCGTCTCCAACGCGCTGCCCGAGATCATCTCCGATCTCCACGGCGGCCAGTCCGCCTACACCTGGGTCGTCACCGCCACCCTGCTGGCCATGACCGCCGCCACCCCGCTGTGGGGCAAGCTCTCCGATCTCTTCAGCAAGAAGCTGCTGGTCCAGATCGCCCTGCTGATCTACGTCGCCGGCTCCGTGGTGGCCGGTCTGTCGCAGAACCCCGGCATGCTGATCGCCTGCCGGGTGGTGCAGGGCATCGGCGTCGGCGGTCTGTCCGCCCTCGCCCAGGTCGTCATGGCGGCGATGATCTCCCCGCGTGAGCGCGGCCGTTACAGCGGCTACCTCGGCGCGACCTTCGCCGTCGCGACCGTCGGCGGTCCGCTGCTGGGCGGCGTGATCACCGACACCGACTGGCTGGGCTGGCGCTGGTGCTTCTACGTCGGCGTGCCGTTCGCCGTCATCGCGCTGATCGTCCTTCAGAAGACCCTGAAGCTCCCCGTGGTGAAGCGGGACGTCAAGGTCGACTGGGGCGGCGCCTTCTTCATCAGCGCCGCGGTCTCGCTGCTGCTGATCTGGGTCACCTTCGCGGGCGACAAGTACGACTGGATCTCGTGGCAGACCTACGCCATGGTCGGCGGTTCGATCGCGCTCGGTCTGATCTTCCTGCTGATCGAGTCCAAGGCGAGCGAGCCGATCATCCCGCTGCGGCTGTTCCGCAACAAGACGATCACTCTCGCCTCGCTGGCGTCGCTCTTCGTCGGTATCGCGATGTTCTCCGGCACCGTGTTCTTCAGCCAGTACTTCCAGCTGGCGCGCGGTGAGACGCCCACGATGTCCGGCGTCATGACCATCCCGATGATCGGTGGCCTGTTTATCTCCTCGACCGTTTCCGGTCAGGTCATCACCAAGACCGGTCGCTGGAAGGCATGGCTGGTCATCGGTGGTGTGCTGGTGACCGCGGGCCTCGGGCTGCTGGGCACCATCCGGTACGACACCCCGTACTGGCACATGGCGATCTACATGGCGCTCATGGGCCTCGGCGTCGGCATGATGATGCAGAACCTGGTGCTGGCCACCCAGAACCAGGTGGCCCCGCAGGACCTCGGCGCGGCCAGCGCCGTCGTCACCTTCTTCCGCTCCCTGGGCGGTGCGGTGGGCGTCTCGGCGCTCGGCGCGGTGCTCGCCAACCGCGTCACCCACTACGTCAAGGACGGCCTGGCCGACCTCGGCCCCAAGGGCGCCGCGCTGGGCCACGGCGGCACCGGCGGCGGTGGCATCCCCAACGTCAAGGCGCTGCCCGAACCGCTGCGCACGATCATGGAGAGCGCCTACGGACACGGTGTCGCGGACGTCTTCCTCTTCGCCGCCCCGGCCGCGTTCCTCGGTCTGCTGCTGACCCTGTTCATCAAGGAGGTCGCCCTGAAGACCAACTCCGGCTCCCAGCAGGCCGCCGCGGCCACCTCGGACGCCCCGGCCGCCGACGCGACGGCCCCGGCCGACTCGGTGGCGGCCACGGCGGCCACCGGGCAGGTCGCCGACCTCGAACCGGCGCTCGTGGGCGCCCCGGCCGCCGAGGTGCACGAGCCGGACGCCGACGGTGCCCTCGCGGCCACCGCCTCGCAGCCGGCCATCGCGCCGCAGCGCCTCGCGGCCTTCGCCTCCGCCGGGGGCGACGGCACGGACCGTCAGCCCCGGCAGGGTGTGCACGGCTTCGTGCGGAACGCGGAGGGCGGCCCCGTCGCCCGCGCCGCGGTGACGCTGATCTCGCTCGCCGGGCGGCAGCTGGGCCGTTCGGTGGCGCACCCCGACGGCTCGTACGCCCTGGACGCGCCGGGCTCCGGCTCGTACGTCCTGATCGCGGCGGCCGACGGCCACCAGCCGCAGGCCTCCACGGTCGTGGTCGGGGACGAGCCGCTCGGCTTCGACATCGTCCTGGCGGCCACCAGCGGTCTGGTGGGCACCGTGCGCGGCGCCGCCGACGGCCGGCCGGTGGACGCGGCGATGGTCGTGGTCACCGATGTCCGCGGTGAGGTGCTGGCCACCGGGAAGACCGGTGAGCAGGGCGACTTCGGCTTCGAGGAGCTGGTCTCCGGGACCTTCACGGTCGCGGTGAACGCGCCGGGCTACCGGCCCGCGGCCCTGCCCGTCGAGGTGGGCGCCCAGGGGCTGACCCGGGTGGAGATAGCGCTCCAGGCCGGCGCCCGGGTGCAGGGCATAGTCCGGGCCGGTGCCGACCGGCGGCCGCTGCCCGACGCGCGGGTCACCCTCGTGGACTCGGCCGGGAACGTGGTCGCCACCGCCACCACCGGTGAGGACGGCGCGTACGCCTTCACCGACCTGGACGCGGGCGACTACACGGTCATCGCGAGCGGCTACCCGCCGGTCGCGGGGGCGCTGACGGTCTCCGGGCCCGGCGTCGACGGCCACGATGTGGAGCTCGCCCACCCGGGCGAGTGACCGAACCCCGGGCCCGGGGCGCGCAAGAGCGGAGACGCGCCCCGGGCCCGGCCGGGCGGCGGATTTCTCGGCCGGACCCGGAACCCGGATCCCGGCGGCGGTGTAGTGAAGGCAGGGGACGGCCTGACGCCGCCGCCCGGATCCGGTGCACGGACACGACGAGTACCACCAGCCCGACGAGTACCACCAGCACGACAGCACAACAGCACGGCGCGCACGACCAGCGCGCCGGGCGACATGAGCGACACGAGCAAGACGAGCAACACGAGCAACGCGCCGAGCAGGACGAGCAACACGGCGACACCCGAGCGGGAGCGAAACGCGGCATGACGACCACAGGAGCAGGAGCAGGCGGGGGAGCGGGGCTGCGGGCCCGGATCCACACCCGCGACGGCTGGGCGGTCCAGCACGCGGTGCTGACCGTCACCGATATGACGGGCGCCCAGGTGCTGCGCGCGCAGGCCGACCCGGACGGCGCCGTGCGGACCGACGAGCCGCTGCCGCCGGGGCCGTACACGATCATCGCCACCGCGGTCGGCTACGCCCCGGTCGCGTCCACGGCGATCGTCACGGCCTCCGGGCGGGCCGACGTGGGCACGGTGGTGCTGGCGCGCCAGGGCGGGGTGGAGCTTCCGCCGCCCGGGGCGTGGACGATCGACCCGGCGCATTCGACGGTGGCCGCGGTCGCCCAGCACCTCGGGATCTCCAGCGTCCACGGCCGGTTCACGGAGTTCAGCGGGCGGATCGAGGTCGCCGAGGACATCGAGAAGTCGCGCGTCGAGGCGGTCATGCGGGCCGCCAGCATCGACACCGGAAACGCCATGCGGGACGGCCATCTGAAGTCGCCCGACTTCCTCAATGTGGAGGAGTTCCCGGAGCTGACGTACCGGAGCACGCATCTGAGCGCGGCCGGGGCCGACCGCTGGACGGTCCACGGCGAGCTGTCGATGCACGGCGTGGTCCGGGACGTGGATCTGGACCTGACGTACCTGGGCACGGGCCCCGACCCCTGGGGCGGGGTGCGGGCGGCCTTCCGGGCCGTCGCCGAGCTGCGCCGCGAGGACTTCGCGATGAACTACAACCAGGTGGTCGCCGCGGGCATCGCGGCGATCGGCACGACCCTGCGGGTGGAGCTGGACATACAGGCGGTGCAGGGCGAGGAGCTCCCCACGGCCTGACGCCCGGCCCGCCCGCCGCCGCGCGCTATCGCTCTCTCAGTGCCTCGATACCGGCGATCGCGAGGTCCAGGGCGAAGCTGAAGTCGCGGTCCTGCATCTCCTGGACCGTGACGCCGCCCCGAGCCTCCATGATCTTCCGCGCCTCGTCGAACTCCATACGGTCCTCGACGGTGCCCATCATCTCGTGGAACAGCTCCTCCTGGGTGACTCCCGACGCCCGGCAGCGGGCGGCGAAGCGGCCCTCGATCGTGCCGAAGCCGTAGACGAACTGATAGACGAGGGCCAGCCCGCTGGTGATCCTGTCGTCCGGCAGTCCGCTGTTGCGCATCACGGCCAGCGCGGCGTTCTGGAAGACCACCGCGTTGGGCCCGATGTTGAGATACTCCCCCAGCAGCGCCGACAGCCAGGGATGGCGCACCAGCACCCGCCGGTACTCGGAGGCGACCTGGCGCAGCTGCTCACGCCAGTCCCGCGGCTCGGCCGGGGTGTGCTCGAGCCCCTCGGCGGGGCCGACGGCCTCGATGGGCAGCGCTATCTCGCCCATGGCCGCGTCGAGGGCGAGTTCGAGCAGATGGTCCTTGGTCTCCACGTACCAGTAGACCGACATGGCGGTCACCCCGAGCTCCGCCGCGAGCCGTCGCATCGAGAAGCCCGAAAGGCCCTCGGCGTCCAGCAGCCGCATCGTCGCCGCGACGATCTTCAGATGGTCGAGCCCGACGGGCTGCTGGTCGCCCTTGCGCTTGGTGGTTTTGCGCTCGGAGAGCCAGACGCTGGACCGCGGGCGGGCGGTGCGGCTGCCGGTTGCCATGGCGGCGCCTCTCTTTCTCCGGTGCGCTGGCGCCGCATACGTCCCGGGCCCGGGCACGCGGCACCTCACTACCTGAAGATGCTATGCCGCCGGGGCCTCCTGTGAAGATCGTTCGGCCCTGCTGAGCAGCAGCGCGGCCAGCACTCCACCCGCCAGCACGGCCGCCGCGCCGACCAGCTGGCTGGTCTCCACACCCGAGGCGAACGCGTCCGCGACGGCCTCGCGGTCCTCGGGGGTACGGGCCGCGGCGAGGGCGGCCGGGAGCGAGCCCGCTCCGGTGGCGACGGCGGGCAGCAGCGAGCCGAAGCGGGAGTTGAGCACGGCGCCCAGGACGGCGACGCCGAGCCCGTTGCCGCATTCGGTGAGCGTGCCGTTGACCCCCGCGCCCACCCCCGCCTTCTCCGGCGGGATGGCCGACATGATGGCGTTCGCCATCGCGGGCATGGCCAGCGCGATACCGGCCCCCATCACCACCAGCCCGAAGAGCATCCCGCCATAGCCATGCGCGCCGAGCGTCGCGATGGCGGCGAGACCGGCCGCGAGCAGCCCCATCCCGCCGACGATGGTCACCGGGGTCCCGAGCCTGGGCAGCAGCCGCGCCCCGACACCGGTGAGGTTGAGCGCGACGATCACCAGCGCGAGCGGCGCGGTGCGCAGCCCCGCGTCCAGCGCGTCATAGCCGAGCACGAACTGGAGATGCTGGGTGAGCAGGAAGAGCGAACCGCCCATCCCGAAGGCCACCAGGATGCCGCCCGCCACCGCGCCCACGAACCGGCGGTTGCGGAAGAAGTGCATGTCCAGCATCGGATACGGGATATGACGCTCCCACAGCGCGAAACCGGTCATCACGGTGACGCCGATGAAGGCCGACAGCAGCACCCGGCTGGAGGTCCAGCCGTGCTCCGGCCCGGAGATGATCGCGAAGACGATGCCGGTCATGCCGACCGTGGACAGCAGCGCGCCGAGCAGATCGGGGCGGTCGCTGGTCGGCGCCTTCGACTCCGGCACCAGCCAGACCACGGCCACCAGCCCGAGCAGCGCCACCGGGATATTGATCAGGAAGATCGAGCCCCACCAGAAGTGCTCAAGCAGCGAGCCGCCGATCAGCGGCCCCGCGGCGAAGCCGAGCGAGCTGACCGCACCCCACAGCCCGATGGCCTTGGCCCGTTCGCCCTCGTCGAAGACCTGCACCACGACCGCGAGCGTCGTGGTCATCAGCAGCGCCCCGCCGATGCCCATGCCCGCGCGGGCGGCGATCAGCTGGCCGGGGTCCTGCGCCATCGACGCCGCGAACGAGCCGATGCCGAACAGCGCGAGCCCGGCGACCAGCAGCTTCTTCCGGCCATAGCGGTCGGCGGCGCTGCCCGCGGTGAGCAGCAGCCCCGACTGGACCAGCGAATAGGCGTTGATCATCCACTGGATGTCGGCCGTGCGGGCATCCATCTCCCTGGCCAGGGAGGGGACCGCCACATTGAGGATCGTGTTGTCCAGCAACACGGTGAGCTGGGCGAGGCAGATCACGGCGAGGATCAGCCAGCGCTGGGGATGGCCCCCCGGGGACTGATCGGGTGGCGCGGAGGCGGCGTCGGCGGTCGAGACCGTCATGGGGACTCCAGGCGGGGCAGGGGCTTCTACGGTGTATGGCGACGTACTGGGTCTTACACCGTACAAGTGTCGCTGTACGGCGTACAGCGAATTATGTGCGCGCGTCGCATACGCGTACGGGCCGGTGATCGCGGGGATGAACCCGCGACCACCGGCCCGTGCCCTACAGGGCTCCGGCGTCAGCCGGAGGACTTCGCGGTCCTGGTCGCCTTCTGGGTCAGGTCATAGAGCGTGGAGCTGCCCACGGTGACCTTCTTGTAGGTGGACTCGATCCAGGAGGTGATCTGGGACGAGGTCCCCTGGCCGCCGCCCGGTCCGCCGCCCATGCCGGTGCCCGAGGAGATGAAGTAGTGGATCCTGCCCTGCTTCACATACTCCTTGAACTGGGCGAGCGTCGGGGACGGGTCGCTGCCGTTGAAGCCGCCGATGGCCATCACGGGCTTCTCGGTGGCGAGTTGGTAGCTCGCGGCGTTCTGGGAGCCGATCGCGGCGGCCGCCCAGGTGTAGTCGTCGGCGTTCTTCGCCAGCTTGGCCTCCACCTCGGCGTCGACCTGCTGGCCGTCGAGCAGCCCGCCCATGCCGCCGCCACGGCGACCGCCCTCGCCCATGCCGCCGCCGGGCAGCATGCCCGGCCGGCCGTTCTGCCCCTGACCGCCCTGCGCGTTGCCCGTGCCGTTCCGCGGGGACTGGCCGCCGCCCGGGAAGCCACCGCCGGGGAAGCCGTTCTGGCCGCCACCCGGCTGAGCGCCGCCGGTGCCACCGCCGGTGCCGCCGCCGGTGCCGCCCGGCAGGCCCTGCGGACCGCCCTGGCCCTGCTGGCCCTGACCACCTTGCTGATTGCCCTGACCCTGGCCCTGCCCCTGCTGGCCCGCGCCCTGGCGTCCGTTCTGCATCCCCGGCGGACCGCCCCGGCCGCCGCCCGGGAAGCCGCCGCCGGGGCCGCCCATACCGCCCGCCACCGACGGACCGGCCGTCACGATGGAGCCGTGCTTCGGGGTTTCCACCGTGTTGAGCGTGTACGCGACCGGTCCGGCCAGCCCCGCCGCGAGGCCGAGGCCCGCCGCGGCCAGCGCCGCCCTCCGGCCCAGACGCGCCGTCAGCAGCAGCCCGGCCGCCGCCGCGAGCCCGCCGATCAGCACCGCCCAGCGCAGCCAGGGGTGCCAGTCCGGCGACCGCCCCAGCAGGACGTACGACATGTACGCGGTGACCGCGACCGTGACGGCCAGCACCGCCGAGGCCACCGCCCCCGCCCGGCCGCCCTCGCTCCGCCGCTCCCACAGCAGGGCCGCGCCCATGCCCACGAGCGCCGCGATGTAGGGCGCCAGGGCGATGTTGTAGTACTGGTGGAAGATCCCGGACATGAAGCTGAAGGTGGCGAACGTCATCAGCAGCGACCCGCCCCACACCAGGAAGGCCGCGCGCCGGGTGTCGGTGCGCTTCGCCCGCCAGGTCAGCCAGATCCCCGCCGCCAGCAGGATGAACGCCGCGGGCAGCAGCCAGGCGATCTGACCGCCCATGTCGGAGCCGAAGAGCCGGTCGATCCCGGTCTCGCCCCACCGGCCGCCACCGCCGCCGCCCGGGCCGCCCGGACCGCCGCCGCCGACGCTCCCGGTCTCATCGCCGTTGATCCGGCCCAGACCGTTGTAGCCGAAGGTCAGCTCCAGGAAGCTGTTGTGCTGCGAACCGCCGATGTACGGGCGCGAGGACGCCGGCCACAGCTCGACGATCGCGACCCACCAGCCGCCGGAGACCACCATCGCGAGCCCCGCGAGCAGCAGCTGCCCGATCCGCCGGCCGAACTTCGCCGGGGCGCACACCGCGTACACCACCGCGAGCGGCGGCAGGATCAGCCACGCCTGAAGCGTCTTGGTGAGGAAGCCGAGGCCGAAGCAGACCCCGGCCAGCAGCAGCCACTTGGTGCGCGCGTCCTCCAGGGCGCGCAGCACGCAGTAGACGGCCGAGACCATCAGCAGGCACAGCAGCGCGTCGGGGTTGTTGAAGCGGAACATCAGCGCCGCGACCGGGGTCACCGCGAGCGCCGCGCCCGCGATAAGCCCGGCGGCCGCGCCGAACCTGCGCCGTACGGCCGCGTACAGCACCCCGACCGTCGCGACGCCCATCAGCGCCTCGGGGACGAGGACCGCCCAGGAGGAGAGGCCGAAGAGCCGCACCGACAGGGCCATCGGCCACAGCGCGGCCGGGGGCTTGTCCACGGTGATGGAGTTCGCGGCGTCGGAGGAGCCGAAGAAGAACGCCTTCCAGCTCTCGCCGCCCGCCTGCACGGCGGCCGAGTAGAACTGGTTGGCGTAGCCGGACGCGCCCAGGCTCCACAGATAGAGCACGGTGGTGGCGGTCAGCAGGGCCCACAGGGCGGGCCGCGCCCAGCGCGGGTCCTCCGGCCGTCCTCTCCAGGCCCGCACCAGGCGCGAGCCGCCCGGCGCCCGCTGCCCCGGCCGGGGAGCGGCGTCGGGGGTCGGCGGCGGCCCGGCTTCACGGGTGCCGTAGTCGTAGGTGGTCATCGATCGGTCCTCGGGTCGTGGTCGGTCGTGGCCCCGCTGTCCGACGGGAAGACCCAGGCCCGGAAGAGCAGGAAGCGCAGTACGGTGGCGGCGAGGTTCGCCGCGATCAGCACGGCCAGTTCGGTGCCGTGCGAGGCGGTGCCGGGGACGGCGTCCAGGGCGGCGAGGGAGCCGCTGGTCAGCACCAGGCCGATGCCGAAGACGACCAGCCCCTGGGCCTGATGGCGCATCGCACGGTCCCGGCCGCGTACGCCGAAGGTGAGCCTCCGGTTGGCCGCGGTGTTGCCGAGCGCCGACAGCAGCAGCGCCAGCGCGTTGGCCACCTGCGGCCCCGTGCCCATCCGGAAGAGGGAGTACAGCAGCAGATAGACCAGTGTGCTCAGCGCGCCGACCACACAGAACCCGACCAGCTGGCGGGCCAGCCCCCTCGGCACCCCGCTCAGTTCCCGGTCGCGCGGATCGTCGCCGAACGGACGGCGCACCCGGTCCAGCGGCAGCGCACCGGTGGCCAGCGCGCGCCCCACCCGCCACACGCCCTTGAGGTCCTCGGTGGCCGTTCGCACGATGTGGACCGTGCTGTTGGGGTCGTCCACCCAGTCCACCGGCACCTCGTGGATGCGCAGCCCGGCCCGCTCGGCCAGCACCAGCATCTCGGTGTCGAAGAACCACCCGGTGTCCTCGACCAGCGGCAGCAGCCGCTCCGCGACGTCCTTACGGATCGCTTTGAATCCGCACTGGGCGTCGGAGAAGCGGGCGGCCAGGCTGCCGCGCAGGATCAGGTTGTACGCCCGCGAGATGAACTCCCGCTTGGGCCCGCGCACCACCCGTGAGCTGCGGGAGAGCCGCGATCCGATGGCCAGGTCGGAGTGCCCGGAGATCAGCGGGGCCACCAGCGGCAGCAGCGCCTTGAGGTCCGTGGACAGATCGACGTCCATATAGGCGAGCACGGGCGCCTCGGACAGCGACCACACGGTGCGCAGTGCCCGCCCTCGCCCCTTCTGCTCCAGCCGGACCGCCGTCACCTCCTCGATGCTCTCGTCCAGGTAGGCCGCGAGGTCGGGCGTGCGGTCCGTGCTGGCGTTGTCGGCGATGGTGATCCGGAAGCCGTACGGGAAGGTGCGGGCCAGATGGTCGTGCAGCCGTCGTACGCACCGCTCGAGGTCCGCTTCCTCGTTGTAGACGGGGATGACGACGTCCAGCACCGGACGGCCGCGCACGACCGTCACCGGCCCGCGCACGGGCAAGGTTTGGAGAGGTGTCTCGGGCGGAGCCCCGAGAGGGGTGTCGGTTCGCATGGGGTCGACAGTCGCGAGCCGCGCTGTCACGGCTGTGTGGTCAGCCTGTGGCCTGCCTGTGAGTCCGTCACGCCCTGGTGAACGACCCGGTGCACGGGCAGGTGGACGCCGAACACGGTGCGCCCGGGCACGCTGTCCACCGTCACCTGCCCGTCGTGCGCGGCCACGACCGCGTGCACGATGGCCAGGCCGAGCCCCGTGCTGCCCGCGGCGCGGGAGCGCGAGGCGTCGCCGCGCGCGAACCGCTCGAAGACATGCGGCAGCAGCTCGGGCGGGATGCCCGGACCGTCGTCCTCGATCTCCAGCGAGACGTACGGCTGGGCGTACGGCGAGGGGTAGGGCGACGCCTGCGGCCCGCCCCACAGCACCCGCGCCGTGACCGTGGTGCCGGCCGGGGTGTGCGTCCGCGCGTTGGCGAGGAGGTTGACCAGCACCTGGCGCAGCCGGGCGTCGTCGCCGTGGACGATCGCCGGTTCATCGGGCAGCTCCAGCCGCCACTCGTGGTCCGAGCCGACCGCCCGCGCGTCGCTGACAGCGTCCACGACCAGCGGGGACAGATCGACCTCCGCGCATTCCAGCGGCCGTCCCGCGTCCAGCCGGGCCAGCAGCAGCAGATCCTCGACCAGCCCGGTCATCCGCCCGGCCTCGGACTCGACCCGGCCGAGGGCATGCCGGGTGTCGGGCCCGATCTCCTCCCGGCCGCGCCGGGTCAGCTCGGCGTAGCCGCGGATCGAGGCGAGCGGCGTACGGAGCTCATGGCTGGCGTCGGCGACGAACTGACGCACCCGCGTCTCGCTCTCCTGGCGGGCCGCGAGCGCCGACTCCACATGGCCGAGCATGCGGTTGAGCGCCGCGCCCACCTGACCGACCTCGGTGCGCGGATCGGCCTCCGAGGCCGGGACGCGCTCGCGCAGCGCCACCTCGCCGCTGTGCAGGGGGAGTTCGGAGACCCGGGTCGCGGTCGCGGCCACCCGGCGCAGCGGGCGCAGCGAGATGCCGACCATCGCGGCCCCGGCGATCCCGGCCGCGACCAGCCCGGCCGCGGCCACACAGACCTCCACGAGGATGAGGGTGTTGACCGTCTCCTGCGTCTGGTCGAGCGGGAAGGCGAGGATGATGCCGCCGTCCCGGTGGTCCGACTGGGCCACGGCCCGATAGCCGCCGAGGCCGGGCAGATCGATGGTGTGCACGTCTCCGTCCAGGGGGACGGCGGCGATCGCCTTCTGCTGACCGCTGGTCAGGGGGTCCACCCGGCTCTCGGCGTCGACCTCGTTCGTCATGGGCGAGTCATTGCTCTTGCCGGACAGGAAGATCTCGCCGTTCTGGCCGAACCGCGCCCCGACCGTGCCGATGGGCTGACCGGGCGAAGCGACGAAGAGCACATCGTCCCGGGGGAGCCCGCCCGCCGGACCCGGCTTGTTCAGGAACCGCCCGACGGACGCGCGCAGATCGTCGTCCACCTGGCCCTGGAGGTACGAGTGCAGGGCGAGGGTGGTGACCGTGCCGATCACCGCGCAGACCACCGCGATCAGCGCGACGGCCGAGACGACCAGGCGGGTGCGCAGGGACCAGGGACGGCGCCCGGCCCGCTGAGTGCGCCCGGCCCGCTGAGCGGTCCCCGCCCGCTGGGCGGTTCCGGCCCGTTGAGCGGTTGCCGCCCGCTGGGCGGTTCCGGCCCGCTGGGCGGTCCCGGCTCGTTGCGCGCTCCCCGCCCGCTGAGCGCGTCCCGCCCGTTGGGCGCGCCGGGCGTGCGCGCGCCCCCGCGCCGCTCCCGCGCCCGGGGGCGGCTGGGGCGCGCCGGACACCGTGGAGGCGCCGGGCGCTGCGACGGCATCGGGCGCCGCGGCGGCATCGAACGTCTCGGGGACACCAGGCACCCCGTGGGCATCGGGCGTCCCGGGGACGCCGGGCGCCCCGTGGGCGCCGACCGGCTCGGGGCCCCGGGGCGGCCGGGGCGGGGGGTGCGCCACGGTCCCTACTCCCCGGGCTTGATCAGATACCCGGCGCCCCGCCGGGTGTGGATCATCGGGCTGCGCCCCGCGTCGATCTTGCGTCGCAGATACGAGATGTAGAGCTCGACCACGTTGGCCTGGCCGCCGAAGTCATAGCTCCAGACCCGGTCGAGGATCTGCGCCTTGCTGAGCACCCGGCGCGGATTGCGCATGAGATAGCGCAGCAGCTCGAACTCGGTCGCGGTGAGATGGATCTCCTGTCCCCCGCGCGACACCTCATGGCTGTCCTCGTCCAGGATCAGATCGCCGACGGCCAGCACCGACTCACTGCGCGCGGCCGCCGCCCCCGACCTGCGCAGCAGTCCGCGCAGCCGGGCGACGACCTCCTCCAGGCTGAACGGCTTGGTGACGTAGTCGTCGCCACCCGCCGTCAGCCCCGCGATCCGGTCCTCCACCGCGTCCCGCGCGGTCAGGAACAGCACCGGGACATCGGGCAGTTCACGGCGCAGCCGCCCCAGCACCGCGAGCCCGTCCATATCGGGCAGCATGATGTCCAGGACCACCGCGTCCGGGCGCAGTTCACGGTTGATCCGGATCGCCTCGGCGCCGTCGCCCGCGGTGCGCACCTCCCACCCCTCGTAGCGCAGGGCCATCGACAGCAGGTCGGCGAGCGCCGACTCGTCGTCCACAACCAGCACCCGAACGGGGCTCCCGTCGGGGCGCAGCAGCTCGGTACGCCCATGAGGCGAGGTCGGCATCATGGCCTCCACCCTCGGAGCGGGCCCTGAGAGGTCCCTTTCGGCCGCCTGTGAATTACCTGAGAATCCTGTGGCGGCGGGGACGGGACCGGCCGGGAGGCGCAACAGCGGATCCGGGGCGCGGAACAGCTGTGGGGACCACGGAATAACCGGAAGGGCTCCCCGGCTTCCCCCTGTATGACTTCTCGTCCCGCACTTGGCAAGATCGGTATCTGGACCGCGACCCTGAAGACGGACTACGCCCCATTGGAGCAGGTCGGCGAGGCGGTGGCCGAGCTGGACGAGCTGGGGTACGGCGCCGTCTGGCTCGGTGGCAGCCCCAGCCCGGATCAGGCCGGAGTCCTGCTGGACGCCACCTCCCGGATCACCGTCGCGACCGGGATCCTGAGCATCTGGGACCACGAGGCGGCCTACGTCGCCGAGCGGCACACCGCGCTCAACGCGGCCCACGACGGCCGCTTCCTCCTCGGCCTCGGCGTGAGCCACAGCGCGCTCGCCGGGGAGCGCTACCAGCGCCCGTACACGGCGATGAAGGAGTACCTGACCGCGCTGGACTCCGCCCCGACCCCGGTCCCCGCGGCCCAGCGGGTGCTGGCCGCCCTGGGCCCCAAGATGCTCGAGCTGTCCCGTGACCGCGCGGCCGGCGCGCATCCGTACCTCGTCACCCCGGAGCACACCGCCGAGGCCCGTGACGTCCTCGGCAAGGAGGCCGTGCTCGCGCCGGAGCTGAAGGTCGTCCTCGACACGGACCTGGACCGCGCCCACGCCACCGCACGCGACTACCTCGGCCGCTACCTGGCGCTGCCCAACTACACCAACAACTTCAAGCGACTGGGCTTCGAGGACGCGGACTTCGCGGACGGCGGCAGCGACCGTCTCCTCTCCGCCATGTACGCCCTCGGCGACGCGGAGACGATCCGGGCGCGCGTGGACGAGTTCCTGGCCGCGGGCGCGGACCACCTCGCGATCCAGGTGGTGAGCGACGACCAGGCGCTCCCCCGCGAGCAGTGGCGCACGCTGGCCGAGGCGCTGCCGCTGGACAAGAGCTGACCGGTCGGCTCAGCCCCCTCGCCCGGCGCCGACGCAGACGCGCGCCGGGCGAGCCCCGTATCCGGAGCGGCCGCGCGCTATCCGCAACGGGCGCGTCCGGAGCGGGCGCATCCACAACGGGCGCGTCCAGAGCAGGCACATCCACAACGGGCGCATCCGGAGCAGGGGCATCCGGAGCGGCCGCACCCCGTCATATCCCGAACAGCCGCGCCGCGTTCCCGTAGCACACCCCGCGCAGCCACTCCTCGTCCTGCCCGACCCGCGTCAGCGCGTCCAGCGCATGCCGGTATCCGTACGGGATGTTGGGGAAGTCGCTCCCGAACAGCACCCTGTCCCCGAGGGCGGCCAGCCGTCCCTGCTCCGACCGCGGAAACGGCCACTGGCGCTCGGTGAAGTCGGTGAAGGCCATCGTGGTGTCCAGGTGGACCTCCTCGTACCGCTCCGCCAGCCCCAGGAAGTCCGTGTACTCCGGCAGCCCCATATGCGCGACGATCAGGCGCAGCCGAGGGTGACGGGCCAGCACCCGCCCCACCGGCTCCGGTCCGGTGTACTTGCCGGGGTGCGGGCCCGAGCCGCAGTGGATGACGACCGGCGTCCCGCTCTCGGCGAGCATGCCCCACACCGGGTCGAGCAGCGCGTCGCCCGGGTCGTACGCCCCCACCTGCACATGGGCCTTGAACACCCGCGCCCCGCCCTCGAGGGCCGTGCGCACGTACCCCTCCACACCGGGTTCGGGGAAGAAGGTCGCGGTGTGCAGACAGTCGGGCGTACGGACGGCGAAATCGGCCGCCCAGCCGTTCAGCCAGCGCGCCATGTCGGGCTTGTGGGGGTAGAGCATCGAGGTGAAGGCCCGCACCCCGAACTCCCTTAGCGCCGCGAGGCGTTCGTCCTCCTCCTCGCGGTAGGTGATGTGCCAGCGGGGCTCGACGGCGTCGAAGAAGGCCCAGACCTTGTCCAGTACGCGCTGGGGCATGAAGTGGGTGTGCACATCGATGAGTCCGGGCAGCCCGAGGTCCTGCCAGAACCGCCGCACCGACACCACTGCTGGATCGTCCATGCGGATCACGGTAGTTGCCCCGGGCGTATTGCTACAGCCTCGTCTCAAGCTCTCGCCCCGAGTTGATCACAGCCTCGACCAGTGGTTTTGTCACGCCCATGATGATCTGCGGCAGCAAGATCACCACAACGGGAACCGAGAGGGTGAACTGACGCTCCGTGACCGGCGTTTCCAACTACGGCAGTCACCGCTCGCTCGACGTCGTCACCGCTCGACCATCACCGACCACCGGGGGACCGTCCATGCCCAACCGCCCGCCGCGCACCGCCGCCCGATCCGGGACCGCCCTCGTCTGCGCCCTCGGCGTCACCGTCCTCGCCCTCGCCACCGCCGGCTGCGAGGACGACACCGCCGCGTCCGGCCGACGGCAGCCCGCGACCCGTGCCGACATGGCGGCCGACAGCGACGGCGGCAAGACCCTCCGGCTCGGCGAGCCCACGTCGGTCACCTACAAGCGCGGCTCGGACCATATGCGCGGCGCCCTGCGGGTCACGGCGGTGAGCGTGCGCAAGGGCTCCCATGCCGAGCTGCGGACGGCGGGCGCGGAGCCGTCCGACGTACGGACCACCCAGCCGTACTACGTCACGATGACCTTCGAGAACATCGGCGAGAACTCCCTCCACTACCCCTTCCTCAACACCCCCACCGGCCTCGAGGACACAAGCGGCGTGGACGACCAGCCGCTGATCACCGGCGACACCGAGGTGGCGGCCTGCCCGGGCAAGGACCCGGATGACTTCGCGGTGGGGGCGAAGATCTCCCTGTGCAAGGTGTTCCTGGTGCCCAACGGCATACGGCCGTCGGTGGTGACGTACAGCACAGGCGATGACACCAAGCGCCCTGTGGGCTGGGAGGTCGCGCGCTGACGGCGGCGGGGCCCTCGGCGCGACCGAACGACCGAGGGCCCGGCACTGGAGAAACGACCGAGGGCCCGGCACTGAAGAAGTGCCGGGCCCTCGATACCTGAGTAGCGGGGACAGGATTTGAACCTGCGACCTCTGGGTTATGAGCCCAGCGAGCTACCGAGCTGCTCCACCCCGCGTCGGTGAACATGACTCTACGTCGTTCTCGCCGCTAAGGGAAATCCATACCGCCGCCCCGGCCGACCACTCAGAGAACCACCTCTCAGAAAACCGCCTCGACCAGGGCCGAGACAGAACCGACGACCGCCCCGTACCCGAGGACCGTCAACAGCGGCCAGGGAACGGGCCGGGGAACGAGCACCCGCCAGTGGAAGCCGTAGTCCCGGTACTCGGCCATCCCCTCCGTCCCGGGCAGCACCATGAACCGGGGCTGGACCGTGCAGAACAGCCACCAGTCCAGAACCACCAGATCGAAGACGACGAGCGCGAGCCAGACGAGGGCCCCGAAGACGAACGCGCGCCAGAAGCCGAGCCCGCCATCGGCCCGGCCGCGCAGATCCATCAGACCGACGACCGGCACGGCGATGAACACCACCGCGTTCAACGCCCCCATGACCCCGGCCGCCCGCTTCCCCCGCGCGCTTTGCGCGCCATAGCGCTCCTGGATCGCCGGCGGATAGTCGTCGACCAGCGCGTCCCTGGCCACCAGCAGCCCGCCGACGATCACCGTGGCGAACAGCACCACCAGCACAAGAGCACAGACAAGGCTCACCCCGACCAGCTGCCACCAGCTCATGGCACGCAGCATAGAGCAGGAGTTTAGGTTTGCCTAACCTAACTGAGCTCAGCGGCCCCTTCCGAGGGCCCGCCCCGGGCATTAGCGGAGCGTTAGCCGTACGGCGATGGATCAACAGCGGTGACCGACAGCCTTGTTCTCACGAGCCCGAACCACCACGTCGCGAGACATCACGTCGCGGGACACCACGTCACGAAAACGGGGAAGACCATGTCGCACCGCACCGCCCTCCGCCACAACCGCCACGCCCGCAAGGCCGCCGCCGCCATGATCATCGCCGTGGCCGCGCTCGGGCTCACCGCATGCCAGGACGGTGAGACCGACTCCTCGTCCTCACCCTCCGCCTCCGCGAGCGCCCCGCAGTCCTCCGCACCCACGGCGAACGACCAGGACCAAGGCCAGGACCAGAGCCAGGACCAGGCCAAGGACACCGCCAAGGGCACCCCCAGGAAGCCTGGCATGAGGTGCACGAACCAGATCAACTACGCGGGCGACCACAGGTCCAACGCCGAGATCAACTCCATCGGCAACGACACCGGCTACTGCCCGCCGATCGAGAAGGGCGAAACCCCCAAGGGCACCCCCAGGAAGCCCGGCATGAGGTGCACGAACCAGATCAACTACGCGGGCGACCACAGGTCCAACGCCGAGATCAACTCCATCGGCAACGACACCGGCTACTGCCCGCCGATCGAGAAGTGAGCTCCCGCCGTGACGCCGCCGGTCGGCGTCCACGGTCGCGGTCACGGTGCGGGCGGAGTCGCCCGTACCAGGCCCGTCTGGTAGGCGATGACCACCAGTTGGGCGCGGTCGCGGGCGCCCAGCTTCGTCATCGCGCGGTGGATGTGGGTGCGCACGGTCAGCGGGCTGAGCGTGAGGACCTCGGCGATCTCGGTGTTGGACTTGCCCTCGGCGGCCAGGCCCATCACCTCGCGCTCGCGGCCGGTGAGCTCCGACAGGCGTTCTGGGGGCGCGAGGTGGGCGTCGGGGGCGGGGGACATGAGGAAGTTCGTGATGAGGGTGCGGGTCGCGGCGGGTGACAGCAGCGCCTCGCCGGAGGCCACCGTGCGCAGACCGGCCAGCAGGGTGTCGGCGGTGACGTCCTTGCCCAGGAAGCCGCTGGCACCGGCGCGCAGCGCCTGGGCGACGTAGTCCTCGGTCTCGAACGTCGTCAGGATGAGGACGCGGGTGGCGGCCAACTCCGGGGCGGCGCAGATCGCGGAGGTGGCGGCGAGACCGTCCGTGCCCGGCATCCGGATGTCCATGAGGACGATGTCGGGGTGGTGGGCGCGGGTCAGCTCCAGCGCCTCCGCGCCGTCCGACGCCTCGCCGACCACCGTCATGTCCTCGCAGGAGTCGATCAGGATCCGGAAGGTGGCCCGCAGCAGGGTCTGGTCGTCGGCGAGCAACACCTTGATGGTCATGACTCTTCTCCTCGCGCTGGAGCGTCTGTGGCGCCTACGGCCGCTTCGGATACCGAGGGAGCCGTGGGGGCTGAGGGCTGGAGCGGCAGCGCGGTGGTGACCTCGAAGCCGCCCTCCGGGCGCGGTCCCGCGCAGAGTTCGCCGCCGATGGTGCGGGCGCGTTCACGCATGCCCATGACGCCGAAGCCCCGGCCCGGCACGGCCTTGGCGGCATCGGTAGTGCCGGTGGTGCCGGTGGTGCCGGTAGTCCCGTTGGTGCCGGTGGTCTCCGGGCCGTCGTTGCTGACCGTGATCAGCAGGCGAGATCCGGAGTAGGCCAGACGTACCTGTGCGGAGTCCACGGCGGCGTGCTTGGAGACATTGGTGAGCGACTCCTGCACGATCCGGAACGCGGTCAGGTCCACCCCGGGGGAGAGCGGCCGGACCTCACCTGTCGTGCTGACAGTGACGGCGAGCCCCGCGGACGCGCACGCCGAGACCAGTTCGGGCAGTCGGGCCAGACCGGGGGACGGCTCCAGCGACGCCGAAGCCGGGTCGTCGTTGTGGCGCAGCAGCCCCAGCGTGGCCTTCAGCTCGCGCAGCGCGGAGGACGTGGTGCCGGTCAGATCGGTGAGGATCTTCTTCGTCTGCTGCGGATTGGTGAGCGCGAGGTGGGCGGCCGTACCGGCCTGCGCGTTGGCCAGGGCCATGTGGTGGGCCACGACGTCGTGCAGCTCGCGGGCGATCCGCATGCGTTCCTCGGTGACGCGCAGCCGTGCCTCCTCCTCCCGGGTGCGCTCGGCGTGTTCGGCGCGGGCCTGCACCGATGCCAGATAGGCGCGCCGCAGCCGGGTCATGTTGCCGGCGGCGAGCGGCAGCAGCAGCCAGAAGAAGGGGCCGATCGTCCGGAGCACCAGGGACAGGCTGTCCATGGAGTCGGAGACCGCTGACGCGACCATCACCGCCGCCATGACGGCGACACCGAAGACGCGTGTGGTCTTGCGGTCGGTGAGCGTGGCCAGCCAGTAGAGCGCCGCCATGACGGGTCCCAGCAGCAGGGGGGTCAGCAGGTACCCGAGCGAGATCGCGATCACGGTGCAGACCGCGGTCACGACGACCGCGGTGCGCGGATGGCTGCGGTACTTCAGCAGGGCGAGGCAGGACACGCCCATGAGGGCGGTGGCGGCCCTGTCCTCGTCGGGTGGCTCAACGCCGGGCAGGGTGAGGCTGCTGCCGAGGGCCGCACAGCCCATCAGCGACAGGACCAGCACCACGTCGATGACGTGGGGGTAGCGGTCGGAGTACTGCTCGAAACGGTCCGTGTAACGCTCAAGGCTGGTGCTCATCGGCTGGGCTCTCCGCTCGGTGCTGTGGGCCATCGTGACCGATTCGGTGCTCTGTGAGCCACTGTGACGGATTCGGGGCTCTGTGGGCCGCCGGGACCGATTCGGTACTCCGGAGCGACCGCGACCCGTTCCCTGCGCGGACCGCCGCCGGGGCCGCCCGTGTCGTTCGCCACGGGCGGCCCCGGTGGGGGCGGGTCGGGCCGTCGATCAGGTGCGGGCCACTTCCCGACCGGTCGCCCCGGCCGGTTCCGCACCCGATCCCGATCCCACATCCGACCCGGACCCCGATCCCGCATCCGGTCCCGACCGCAATCCCGCCTCCGGTCCTGATTCCGACCGGCGGCCGAGCGCCTCGCCCTCCACATCGACCTTGGGCAACAGCCGGTCCAGCCACTTCGGCAGCCACCAGGCCCGGTCGCCGAGCAGGGCGAGCACGGCAGGCACGATCGCCATCCGTACGACGAAGGCGTCGAACAGGACGGCGGAGGCGAGCCCGAACCCGATCATCTTGACCATGGAGTCGCTCTCGCCGACGAACCCGGCGAACACCGCGATCATGATCAGCGCGGCGGCCACCACCACGCGCGCACTGTGCCGGAAGCCGGACGTGATCGCCTGGCCGGGCCCCTCGCCGTGGACGTACGCCTCCCGCATCCGCGAGACGAGAAACACCTCGTAGTCCATGGCCAGGCCGAAGATGATGCCCACCAGGAAGATCGGCATCAGGCTCATGATCGGACCGGTCTGCTCCACGCCCAGGAGTCCGGCGCCGTGGCCCTGCTGGAAGACGAGGACGACCACGCCGAGGGAGGCCAGCACCGACAGCAGGAAACCGAGGGCCGCCTTCAGCGGGACGAACAGGGACCGGAAGACCACCAGCAGGAGCACGATCGCGAGGCCCACCACGACGACCAGGTAGGGGATCAGCGCGGACTGCACCTTGTCGGAGACGTCGATGTTCAGCGCGGTGGTACCGGTGACCTCGAACGTCGCCCCGGTCTCGGACTCGACCCCGGGCCGCTCGCCCCGAATGGTCGTGACCAGGTCCTTGGTCCTTTCGTCGGTCGGCGCCGTGGACGGCACGACCTGGAAGACGGCCGTGTCACCGGCCTCGTTGAAGCGGGCCGGGGAGACGGAGACGACGCCCTCGGTGCCGCCGATCTTCTTCGCGACCGCATCGGCGGCGCCCTTCGGACCGGTGGCCCCCTTCGCGCCCGTCGCATCCTTCGCGCCCTCCGCACCCTTCCCGCCCTTCGCGTCCTTCGCGTCCTTCGCGTCCTTCGCGTCCTTCGCGTCCACGACGACGGTCAGCGGCCCGTTGAAGCCCGGCCCAAAGCCCTCGGCGAGCGCGTCGTAGGCCCGGCGCTCGGTGGTGGAGGTCGATTTGGCCTCGTCCCCGGGCATGCCGAGCTGGAGGTCCGTCATCGGCACCGCGAGGGCCCCGAGGCCCACCACGCCGAGCAGCAGAACGGGCAGCGGACGCCGCAGCACGAACCGCGCCCAGCGGCTGCCCCCGTTGTCCCGGGTCCCCTCGTCCTCGATCCGTCCGCTCCTGCGGGCCCGCCGCCGGAGCACGGCGTTCGGCCAGAAACCGAGGAACGCCGGAACCAGCGTCAGCGCGACCAGTACGCCGACGACGACCGCGCCCGCCGCGGCCAGGCCCATCTTGGTGAGCATCGGGATGCCGACCACCGCGAGTCCGGCCAGCGCGATCACGACGGTGAGCCCGGCGAACACCACCGCGGAACCGGCCGTGCCGACCGCCAGACCGGCCGCCTCCCGCGGCACCCGGCCCCTGGCGCGCTCCTCCCGGTAGCGGGAGACGACGAACAGGGCGTAGTCGATGCCGACCGCGAGCCCCAGCATCATCGCCAGGGTGCCGGTCGTCGTGGACAGGCCCAGCGCCTGGGACAGGGTCAGGATGGTGGCCATGCTCACGCCGACGCCGATGACGGCGGTCAGCAGCGGCAGTCCGGCGGCGGCCAGCGAGCCGAAGGTGATCAGCAGTACGACGGCGGCTATCGCGACACCGATCACCTCGGCCGCGCCGCCGGGCCCGGCGCCGTCGTCCATCGCGCTTCCACCGGCCTCGACGGTCAGCCCGGAGCCCTGGGCCGTGTGGATGGCCCGGTCCAACTGGTCCTTGCTGACGTCGGTGAGGTCGTTGGCGGCGACCTTGTAGGTGACCGTCGCGTACGCCGTCGTGCCGTCCTTACTGACGGCCTTCGCCCGGAACGGGTCGACGGCGCTCGCGACCTGTGCCCCGTCGCCCAGGTCGGCCACGGCCTTCTCGACGGCCTCCCTGTTCTCGGTGGCGGTGACCTTCTCACCGCTCGGCGCGACGAAGACGACCCGGGCGGTCGCGCCGTCGGCGGAGGCTCCGGGGAAGCGCTGTTCCATCAGGTCGAACGCTTTCTGGGACTCGATGCCCGGCATCGAGAACTCCTCGTCGGACGCCCCCGAAGCCTTGAGCGCGCCCAGCCCGACGGCGGCCAGGACGGCCGCCCAGACCAGTGCGACGTACCAGCGTCGCCGGAAGGCCAGGCGGCCCACTTGGTAAAGGAATGTAGCCACGACAGGAGGTCTCCACATCTGGTGCCGACTGTCCGCATCTGGTGCCGACCGTCCGCCCAGACTCTCCGGATGCGGGCCGCCCTGTCGTCGTGCGCCTGCCGACACTTCGCACTACTGAGAACGCAGTACGCACCGGCCGATCGGATCCGCCGCTGGTACGACGGCCGTCACGACGTGTGCGTGATCGCGCAGGCACGCGCGCCCGCGCGCCCGGTGGGCGGGTGCCCACCGGGCGCGCGGGAGTATGGAGTTCCGTGCTGCGGAGTTCGGTGGCCGCGGAGTTCCGTGACCGCGGGATTCCGTGGCTTACGGGTGGTACTTCTCCTCGACCGTCTCGGCGCCGCCGGACTTGGGGTTCATGGTGACCCGGACGGTCACGCTGTTGGTCTTCGCGGCCTTCTCCAGCTGCTCGACGGTGCACTTGGAGGTGCCGTAGCCGTCGTCGCCGATGGACACGGTGCCGCCGTCGTCGGAGCAGATCGCGGCCGCGCCGAGGATCCGCGTGGCGTTGGAGACCAGGAAGGCCTGCTCCATGCCGCCGCTCTCGGGCTTGATGGTCATCTTGCCGGGCGCGAGGTACTTCAGCGTGCCGACGTATATACGGTGGTTCCCCGCGTTGGCGGCGCCGCCACCGTTGCCACCCCCGTTGCCGCCGCCCTTGCCGCCGTTCTGGCCGCCGTTCTGGCCCTGCTTCCCGCCGTTGTGGCCCTGCTGACCGCCGTGCTGGCCCTGCGAACCGGAGGTGTCCGAGGAGGAGCCGCTGGTGGGCTGGGCCGAGGCCGAGGAGCTGGAGGAGCCGGAGGAGTCGGCCCCCGAGTCCTCCGGCCCGCAGGCCGTGGCCCCCAGGCTGAGCGCCGCGGCCGCGACAAGGGCGGCGGCGATACGGCGGCCGGCGCGGCCGCGGAAGCGGTTGGTGGTGGTGGTGTTCATCGTGACCTCGCGTTGCTGTGTTCTGTCGTCTCGCTCCCGGACGACAATCAGCTTCGGAGATCGCGTTGGCGTTCTACTAAGATCGCGTTGGCGTTCCGCTAACGGACAACTAATACGTCGCAGCGGCGGCGCATGCGGTGGCCCCGAGGCCAGGTCTCCCGCCGAACCGGGTCACGGCGCAGCGAGTCGCTGACCGCCCAAGTGGCGCAGCGGCACGGACAGCAGCGCCTTCCCGTTGATGGCCGGACGACCGACCGAGGACGGCAGACGGTCGGGCGAATTATCCGCGGCCAGAACGGAAAACCATGAGCATTGAGCCCTCCACCCCATTGTGCGAAACAGCGTTTTATGGCTCGCTCCACAGGCCTATACGGTCGGATTCATGGAGTGGAATTTTCTGACGGCCGAAGAACTCGCGGCTGCTTTGCGTGCCGGTGAAGTGACTTCGGCGGAACTGACCGACGAGGCGATCGCCCGTATTGAGCGGGACGACAAGGCGATCAACGCGATCTGTGTGCCGGACTTCGACCGTGCTCGGGCCGCCGCGCGCGATGCCGACCAGGCGCGCGCCCGCGGTGAGGACCGGCCGCTGCTCGGCGTTCCGGTGACGGTCAAGGAGTCCTACAACGTCGCTGGGCTGCCCACGACCTGGGGCATGCCACCACACCGGAACTACCTACCGGCCGAGGACGCGGTGCAGGTGTCGCGGCTCAGGGCCGCGGGCGCGGTGGTGCTCGGTAAGACCAACGTGCCCATGGGGCTGCAAGATATACAGAGCTTCAACGAGATCTACGGAACCACCAATAACCCGTGGGATCACGGTCGTACGGCGGGCGGCTCCTCCGGCGGATCGGCGGCGGCCCTGGCGTCCGGGTTCGGCGCGCTGTCCATCGGCTCCGACATCGCCGGTTCCTTGCGCACCCCCGCGCATTTCTGCGGTGTCTACGCACACAAGCCGACACTCGGGCTGGTGGCGAACCGCGGTATGGTCCCGCCGACCGCACCGGCCTTGCCGGCCGCACTCGACCTCGCCGTCGTCGGCCCGATGGCGCGCACCGCCCGCGACCTGACGCTCCTGCTCGACGTCATGGCCGGACCTGACCCGCTGACGCTCGGTGTGGCGCACGAGGTGACCCTGCCGCCCGCCCGCCACGAGCGACTCCGCGACTTCCGGGTCCTGGTCCTCGACGACCATCCGCTCATCCCGACCGGGTCCGCCGTGCGGGCGGGCGTGCACCGGGTGGCCGACGCGCTCGTCGACGGCGGCGCCCGCGTCGAACGGCACAGCCCGCTGCTGCCCGACCCGACCGAAGCCGCGGTCCTCTACACGCACTTGCTGTTCTCGGGCTTCAGCGGAAGTTTCCCCCTCGAAGCCTACGAGCGGCTGCGGGCCCAAGCCGCCGGACTGGACGCGGACGACCAGAGCCTCGACGCGGCACGGCTGCGCGGCATGGCGTTCAGCCACCGCGACTGGATCGAGGCCGACAACCGCCGCGAACTCCACCGCCACGGCTGGCGGCAACTCTTCGCCGAGTTCGACGCCGTGGTGTGCCCCATCACCCCCACCCCCGCGTTCCCCCACGACCACAACCCCGATCTGATGGCACGCCGAATCGACATCGACGGCACCGACTACCCGTACCTCGACCAACTCGTCTGGGCCGGTGTGGCCACCATGCCCGGCCTACCCGCCACCGCCATACCGGCGACCCGATCCCCCGAGGGCCTACCGGTGGGAGTCCAGCTCATCGGCCCGGCACTCGAAGACCGCACCCCGCTGCGGCTGGCCGAACTGCTCGAGCAGAAGATCGGCGGCTTCCAGGCACCGCAGTAGGGCCGACCACGCCCCACCATAGGCGGCCGGCGACCGATGGAGCGGTTGTCCGGTCCGACCGGGTGACGCCGCGCGCGAACGGGTGATTCAGGTGCTTTTCCTGTTGCCAGGTGGAAAGGAAAAAGTGGCATTCATGCGCGAATAACACGCATGAGCACCAGGGAGGAAACATGCCGATACAAGCGAGCGCGCTCGTGCGCGGCAGCTCGGTGCTGGTAACCGCCGCGGCGACCGTCGCCATGCTGGCCACCCCTGCCGAAACCACCGAAGCCGAAGCCCACGGCGGGCGGCCGAGCGACGGGCGGGCGGCCGAGACCAGGCAGATCGCGTCCTCTGTCCTGGACGCGGACCAGAACGTCAAGTTCACCCTGACCGCGATCCGATCCACCGTCGACCCGCTGAAGGCCACCGTCCGCCTGAAGGCATTCGTCCGGCAGCACGGCCGGCTCGAGCTGTCGGACGAGGTACGGGTCGGTGCGGTGGACAGCTTCTTCTGGTTCCCGGTCACCGGAAAGGGCGCGATCTGCGAGTTCTCAACGGCGAGCACCAACCCCGCCCCCGTCACCACAAGCCTGCTGATCACCCCGGCCATCGGCTGCTCACCGCCCCAAAGCTTCGAGCTGCGAGACGGAAAGTTCAAGCCCGACGGCCACACCCCGCGGCCCCCGCACGGCGGAGTAAGCACTGGCGGCGGCGGCACGGCCGACCGAACCACCCCCCGGGAAACGCCAACCGGCATGTAGGACGCGGCCCCCGCACGCCCTGCCGGCCGCCTTCGTAACGACCGAAGCCAAGCCCGGTTGAACCGGGGCATCCAATCGCATACACCAGAGGCCCCTTCCGTTGATCGGAAGGGGCCTCTAAGCCGATGCGCGCTCGGCAGGATTCGAACCTGCAACCTCTTGATCCGTAGGTTCGGGCAGGGTGCTGGTGCGGGCCTCAGCGATGGCCCGGCCTGGTGATCGTGCTGGGCCCCTGGGAGGCGTCATGTGCCGTCGTTGCCGTCAACGTTGCCGTCAAAGACTCAAGCTCGCACCTTACGGTCCGCCTGATAGCTGTCCCGTATGGGTTCCCCCACGTCGGTGCCAGGCGCTCAGGTGTTGAAGGGCTGACGTACTGCTTCTGGGCTGACGGTGTCCTGACGGACCGGTCTTTGCGATGATCTCTCGGTGAGTGATGACCTACGCGTACACCCATCCAAGGTGGCCGACGAACGTATGTCTTTGAGTTCGTTCCTCGACTATCAGCGCGCCACGTTAGCCATAAAGTGCCGGGGCTTGACCGATGAGTTACTGAAGGGGAGTGCGGTTCCGACCTCGGGCCTGACGCTCCTCGGCCTCGTCCGGCATGCGGCTGTAGTCGAGACCATCTGGTTCCGTAAAGTGCTGAAGGACGAACAGATCACGCCCCGATGGCCCGATGTCGACGGCGTCTACGGCGAATTCCTCGTAGACGATGCCGATGTGGGCGAGGCGTTCACGCTCTGGCAGGAGGCGTGCCAGAGATCTCGCGCGGTTATGGACGGCTTCGAGTCTCTCGACGACACTGTGGAGTTCCGTGGCGAGACCATCTCGCTGCGCTATGTCCTTACGCACATGATCGAAGAGTATGCACGTCACAACGGCCATGCTGACCTGCTGCGTGAAGCGATCGACGGAGTTGTCGGGGAGTAGGGCATCCGGCGGTGCGAATCGGCAAGCCCATCAGCTTACGCTCCGCTGAGGATGCTCCGTCGGTGTTGAGCGCGGCCGCCGCGGTGAGCAGTGCCTGGTGCACGTCGGGCATCGCGGTGACGTGCAGGCTGATGAACCCGGTCACCTTCCAGCAACGGCTACGCCGGATCGGCATCTCCGGAGTGAACGGCCGGACCGCGGCGATCCGCCAGCTTCTGCTCGAAGACCCCGCGCCGGTCGTTGCCCGGATGTTCGGCTACCACGAGGTCCACGCCGAGCTCATCGCCAGCCAGGCCGGAGCCCTCTGGAAGAGCGACGCCCCCGGTGACCACACTCGGTCACCAGCCCACCCGAACACCTACCGAACACGCGACGGTTGATCACGCGAGCCTGCCAGTACCGGCCCCGGGATTTGCTCATCTCCAGCTCCTCGGCGAGCCGGCCGATGGTGATGCCGTCCAGCCCCTCCTCGGAGGCGATCTCGGCGGCGCGGCCGAGGATCCGGCCCCTGGTGGCCTGCGCTTCGGTCGCTGAGCGTCGGAGTGACATGGGACGAGGATAGCGTACGTTCGTTCGCTATTGATTTAACGTACGGTCGTACGCTAAATTTCGCCGCAACCACCGAGACGAAGGAGCGCGAGATGCGAGTACGACGACGGGGCTGGCTGGACCTGGCCGCATGACCGCAACTCCGCGACGTGGCTCCAGCACGGACGCAGTCAGCTCAGGACAAGGGAAAGGACTCCGGGTGAGTACAGAGATCAGGGTCGTCGCGGTCACCGGCGGCGGTACGGGCATTGGCGCGGCGGTGGCCCGCCGCTACGCGGCCGAGGGCGCGAAGGTGGTGGTCCTCGGACGCCGGCGTGAACCGCTGGAGAAGGTGGCGGAGGAAACCGGCGCGCACGTCATCGCGTGTGATGCCAGCGTGACCTCGGACGCGGAGAACGCGGTCGCGGAGATCGTCGGCCGGTTCGGGCGGCTGGACGTCGTGGTCGCGAACGCCGGCGGGCACGGGCTGTCGTCGGTGACCGACACCGACGACGAGGAGTGGGAGCTGGCGTTGCGTTCGAACCTCTCGAGCGCGTTCGTGTTCTGCCGGGCCTCGCTGCCCTCGCTGGTGGAAGCCGGGGGACAA
Organism: Streptomyces sp. NEAU-174; assembly: GCF_052665095.1. Lineage (NCBI taxonomy): Bacteria > Bacillati > Actinomycetota > Actinomycetes > Kitasatosporales > Streptomycetaceae > Streptomyces > Streptomyces sp. NEAU-174. The sequence continues at coordinate 676,509 of NZ_JBQTCE010000001.1, forward strand.
GCGGTGATCGTGTCCTCGTTGGCCGGTCTGTTCGCGGGCCCCAACTTTGCGGGGTACACCGTCGCGAAACATGCGCTGATCGGCCTCACCCGGTCGATCGCCCGGGACTACGGGCCCCACGGTGTCCGCGCGAACGCGGTCTGCCCCGGTTGGGTCCGCACCCCGATGGCCGACGGCGCAATGGAACAGTTCGCCGAGGCGGCAGGGTTTGCCGGAGGGCGCGACGAGGGCTACCGCCGGGCCACCGCCGAGGTCCCGCTCCGACGCCCGGCCGAACCGGACGAGATCGCCTCCATCGTTCGGTTCCTCGGCTCGCCGGAATCGTCGTACATCACCGGCGCGGTACTGGTCGCCGACGGCGGCGCGCACGCGGTCGACCTGCCCACACTGGCCTTCGAACGTGTCGGCACGGACGCCTGACGCCAGCCTCTCCAACGTAAAACTCGCGACGTCGAGTTTCTCCGTTCAGGAGGCCTTCGGGGGCAGCATTCGCCGCGGTAGGCGGAGCACAAGGTGTCAGACCGCGGTGTTCGAGACGCTCTTTAGAAGTTGCCTGGACAGCGACTAATAATCTCGCCTGGCTACTAGACGCGTCCGCAGATCGAAACACCCAGCGTTCACCAGCCGGAATCCATCCGGAAGCAACGCACTCGCTGCTATGGGCGCTGAGGACGGCGGAGTGCCTGGGCCATCAATGATCACGCGTTCCACAGCGTCAGCAAGCAATCGCGCCGCTTCATTGGAGCTGCCTTCGATCAGCACCGTTCGCGCCCCCGACTCGTTCAAACCATGCAGCGCTTTTCTGGGCTCGTCGCCAAGCGGGGAAAGCGGTACGCGGAAGGAATCTTTACCGTGGCCGCCTGGCACACCTTCCTCAATCGCCCCGTTCCGTCGAATCACAAGATCGTGTGTGCGTCGGAGCTCCTTCACAGCCTGGGCGCCGTCGTCCCCGTCGGCACCAACGGTGTACGCCCACGTGATGTACGGCCTTCCCGTGCACAGCGAGTGTAGCCACGGTCCGAGGACAAGCAGCGCTTCCTGCTCCAGGACGCCACGCTCCACCTCGATGCCAGCCTGTTCCAGCACCACCGCGCCGCCCTCTCCGCGCGAGGTGGGGTCCATGACGGCCATCAGGACGCGGGACACCTTCGCGTCGATAAGTGCCTGGCGGCACGGTGGGGTCCGGCCGTGGTGGTTGCAGGGCTCCAGGGTCACGACCGCCGTCCCGCCCTCGGCCCGCTCCCCCGCTGCGGTGAGCGCGTTCACCTCGGCGTGGTGGTCGCCCTTGCGGAGGTGGTAGCCCTCGCCGACCGGTATGCCGTCGCGGTCGAGGATCACGCACCCGACGGGCGGGTTGGGGCTCGTGGTTCCGAGTCCCTGGGCAGAGATGGCGATTGCTCGCCGCATGGCCGTCAGTTCGTTCGGCGTGGCCATCAGAACCCCGCATTCTCCTTGACTGCGTCGAGTAGCTCCCGCACAGCGGGAACATTACTCGCCGCTGCGAGAGCGTTGACCGCCGTCACTGCCTCTTGCAGAGTGCGGCCGGAACCGGAGCCGCGGGCCATGTCGAGAACGGCTGCGGCCTCGGCGGCGGCCTGCTCGTACTCCTGGATTCCGACGTAGGCCATGGCGAGCCGCGCCTGGGCAAAGCTCCGGTCACGCTGATAGACGTCCGGGAGCTCCGCCAGTGCGGTTTGGAAGGTGGAGACTGCCCGGTCGGGCCGGGACAGGTTGAGCCAGCAATTCGCGCGCTGGATTTCGATATAGCTGGGCGTGCAGAAATCTCCGTGCCCGGATCGGGCGTCACCGGAGGATTCGGCGAGGGCGGCGAACTCGTGGGCCTCGTCCAGCTTCCGATGACAGGCGATCTCGTCCCCGTCGAGCGCAAGTCCCTGCGCCTCCTGCTGGATGGCAGCCGCCTTCATCGGCCGGGAGAGCGCTCGTTCGTGGCGCTGCACGGCCTGGGCGAGTCCGATGGCCTGGCCTGCGTTCTTCTTCCCCGCCGCAAGCTGGCTGCGACGGAACAGGGTCCACGAGAGCATGGCTTCGTCTCCGGCCTCCATGGCCCATTCCATGGCCCGACTCGTCCATGTCTCCGCGCTGGAGACGTCCATGGAGTCTTCGTGCAGCCATGCTGCGGACTCGGCGTACTGGGCCGAGAGCTTCAGCAGCTCCTGGCGGTGCTCGCCCCGGCTGTCCTCCAGAAGACCTTGCAACATGTCGAGCTGCTGATGGACTCCCGCGAGGGCGTGACGCGGGCCGAAGAGGTTGTCGGCCCTGACCAGGGTGTGCCACATGTCGCGGAAGTGCTCGATGGCTGCTTCGCCTCGTCCGGCGGGGAGTCGGTGTGGTCTGGCGGGCTTGGGACGCACGATCTCAGCGGAAGCGTTGACGGCACGGAGGGGTGCACTTCCTTGCAGGGCGGCACCAATTGCGTGCCCGAGAAGGGCTGCGGCGATTTATCGGCACGATCTGCTCTCTTCCATCGACGTACACCGAAACCAGAAAGATTTCGGGTAGCGCATCTGCGTCCGCCGAATTCGAGGGGTCTACGTGCACGATCGGCAGACCAGGAATCGGCCCCGTTACGGGTAAGGACAGGGGTTCGTTCGGGCCGTCTGGGCTACTGGAAGCGTAAGCCTGGTCCTGGGCAGCGGCGGCCGGCGACGGGGTACCCTCCCACGGCCGCTCGGGCAGGTCGAGCATGTGGCCAGGAATGCCCAGTCCATCAGCGATGCGTTCCATAACGGCGACGCCGCGGATACCCCGATCACCCCGGATCACGTCGCCGACACGCGCGCTGGTCATCTTCCCGACAGCGGCGGCCATCGCCGCGTAGCTCGCTGGGGCTCGTCGGTTGACGAGACGGAAGATCTCCCCGAAGTCCCGTCGCTTGCAGGCCCGTTTCATGTCCTCGCTGTGGAGCAACCGGTCCGGGATGGTGAGGGGGTATCCGCTGCGCCTGGCTTCACGTTCACTCATCGGCTGCTCACGAGGTGTAGGGACGTGCGTCACGTCCAACGTAGACAGCGCCGAGTATTGAGGTACCCCATTTCACCGCACGGGGTACCCCGTTGCCTGTCCCGATGATGGCGTCTCACCTGCACGCTTATGGCCATGAAGCCAGAGCTGACAGGCCCGGATGGACGCGTGGTGGTGAGGCGTTGGACCCGCCACCCCCGTTGTGTCGCCCTGGCCCGAGCCGACTTGCGAAACGTTCTGGCTGGTTGGGGGTCGATCGCGGTCGAAGAGGTCGCGCTGTTGGTGCTGTCCGAATTGATAACGAACGCCGTGCGTCATGCACGGGTGCCGGGACGCCAGATCGAGACGCGCTACCTGCACCAGGGCGACAAGGTGCGGGTCGAGGTTCACGACGCGGCCGACCAGCTGCCAAAGCTGAGGACTCCGACCCCCGAATCGGCACACGGCCGAGGGCTGGTCCTGGTGGAAACGCTCGCCGATCAGTGGGGCGTCACCCCACGGCCAGCGGTGGGCAAGGCGGTCTGGGCCGTCTTCGCACTTCCTGCCGACGAACGGATCTCACTGCCCGATGGAGAGTGTAGAGAGGGACAGTCGTGACGACCGCCGGAGACTCCGTAATACGGCAGGGCGATTGGACCCTGTGGACCCTGAGCGCAGACGTCACCGGGAGTCCGCCGATCTTGGAGGCCGAATGCACGACGTGCGACGACTCATCCGGGGCGACTGAAGAGGCCAAGCAGCCGGAGGTGTGGTGTCTGCGTCACGCGAACCAGACGGGCCACACGGGATTCCGGATGATCATCACGAGCTTCTTCCGCGCGTCCATGGCGAACATGGGATCTTCCGCGACGGCTGCGCGAGCCCGGACGGCGACGCCTGGCGCGTAGCCCCCGAAGGCTGGGCGAGGGTCGCAGTCGTGGAGGGACCGGCGGCCCCCGCCCTCAACAACTTCAGACCCGAAGCCGGACCACCCCTCAACGTAGCCGGCAGTGGTGATCGCCGGACCCCTTCTGGCTCCTTCTGGTCCGCTTTGAGTACGGGTACTCAGGCATGCGAGGACCGTGCTGTGCATGGTGAAGCCATGTTGAGCAGCAGATTAGGCCGCTGGGCAAAGGGCATCGTCGTCTCGGCGGCCGCGGCCCATGCGACGTACTGGGTCTGGGAATCCGCCAAGCGGTGGGAGTCGGAAGCGCAACGGGCCAATCCGGACGCGGGGATCGGCGCAGGGTTCATCGAAGGTGCGCTGGCCACGCTCGCCTGGTTGACACTGGTGCCCCTGCTGCTGTGGGCAGGGATGCGATTGCTGCGGGAGCGAGACAATCAGCTGCTGGTGAGCATGGGATCAGCGACGTGGATCATTCTCGGGCTCCAGCTGACCAGGGGCAGCATCAGCAGGGCGGAAACGGAGCTGTTCCTTCTCGCGTTCGCTCTGCTCGGCGGCCTCCTGGCACGGTTCCGTCCCACCGCACCAGCAGACTGATCGCTCCGGAAGCTGATGTCACCGCATACGCAAGAGGTCCCTTCCGATGATTGGAAGGGACCTCTGAGCTGGTGCGCGCTCGGCAGGATTCGAACCTGCAACCTCTTGATCCGTAGTCAAGTGCTCTATCCGTTAAGCTACGAGCGCTTGGCTTCCCGGCGGTTTTTCTTGCCGGTCGGCGTTGCGGGGACAACATTACATGACCTGCGCCGTCAGGCGAAATCCGTTTCCCTCACCCCCACTGACCTGCGAAAACTCCATTTTCGGAGGCTTGCGGGGTTGCTCTCGCGAGGCCTCGGGGAGTCCGTCTTCGCGTCGCACGGTGTTTGCGGAACGAGGGTGATTGCCACGGAAAGGCACCAGAGAGTCACCGTGCGTTACACCCCACCGGCGGTGCGGTTGCGTGATCATTCACGGCGGGTCCGGGAACGACGCAGGGGGCCCGCGCTCAAGGCGCGGGCCCCCTGCTGGAGAGCGGAGGCTGAGGGATTTGAACCCTCGATGGGCTTTAAGGCCCAAACCGCATTAGCAGTGCGGCGCCATAGACCAGACTAGGCGAAGCCTCCAACACGCCGGGTCACTCGCGCGAGCGCGAGGTGGCGTGTGCAGATGATGTCACAGCCCAGTGGGATGTCACCAATCGCGGACTACGGTACTCGGCGGGCGGGGCCCATCGCAAAGCCCTCATAGGGGGTGGGGGAAGCGCGGCCCGTACGGCGGAGCGCGCTCCTTATGGCCGAGGGAGCCCTTACGGCGAGCACAGCCCCTTACGGCGGAGCAACGCGCGCGGCGGCGGCGCGTTAGACGGGGCGGGGGCAGCGCGCCCCCGACTGATCACACCCGGGAGTGCCCCCATGCCCCTGCTGCACCGCCTCGCCGTCACCGCCGCGCTGACGACCGCCGCCACCGCGGGCGCGCTGGCCCCCGCCGCGGCCACGCCGCTGCCGCTGCCCCTGCCGTTCGACGGGGAGAGCGCCGACCGGCTTGTGATCACCGTGAGTGAGACGGGTGAGGCCGACGACGCCGCGACGTTTGTACTGAATTGCCACCCGACCGGGGGTACGCACCCCCGGGCGCGGGCCGCGTGCGGGCAGCTGGACGCGCAGACCGTATGGGGCCGGGATCCGTTCGCGCCGGTGTCGCCGGACGCGATGTGCACCGGACAGTACGGCGGGCCAGCCACGGCTCGGGTGACGGGGCACTGGGCGGGGCGTCCCGTCAACGCCTGGTTCAACCGCACCAACGGGTGTGAAATCGCCCGTTGGAATCGGTTCTCCGTCGTTTTGCGCATGCCTGGGAGCTGACCTGCGGATTGGGCCGGGAGTGAGAGGAGAAGAGCCCGGTGAAGTTTGTCCGGGCGTGCGTCGAGACGCGTACGTCGCGCTGCGACCTCCCTCTCATCCGCCGTCGCGTCCGGCGCTGGTGCCCGTAGACTCCCCTAGAGACACTCCGCAGATGGGACGGCAGAATGACCGCGGGTGTCAGCAAGGTGCGGTAGTCAGGGAGGAAGCGTCGTCGTGAGCAGCAGGCCATCCCGAGGCGCTGCTCGCCTCGCGGCGATACTCGACGCCCTCCCGGACGCGCTGTTGCTGGTCAACTGCAACGGCACGATCGTCAACGCCAACCACCACGCGCTGGAGTCCTTCGAGGCTCCGGGCACCGCCCTGGTCGGCCGTGGTCTGCTCGATCTGCTCCCCTCCTTCGATCCCAATCGCATTCCCGGGTCGATGCGGCGCCCCGACGCGTCGCAGGGGGACGGCAGCAAACCGACCCGGATGATGGCCCGGCGCACCGACGGGGCGCAGTTCCCCGTCGAGGTGACCAGCGCGAATCTGGAGGACGGGCGGACTCCGTACGCCGATCAGTACAGCTACACCGGCGATGAGCTGCTGATGCTCATCGTGCGCGACCTGACCGGGACGCTCGACACCGAGGCCGAACTCGCCCGTCAGCAGCGCCAGACCGAGATGATCCTGCGCGCGGCGGCGGAGGGCGTGGTCGGCGTGGACACCGAGGGCAAGGTGGTCCTCGTCAACCCGTCCGCCGCGCAGATCCTCGGCTACCGGGCCAGCGACATGGGCGGTCAGGAGCTTCACTCTCTTGTACACCACTCGCGCCCGGACGGTTCCCCCTTCCCGTACGAGGAGTCGCCCCTCGCCGACACCCTGCGCTCCGGCCGCAAGCACCGGGTGCGCGGCCAGGTGCTGTGGGCGAAGGACGGCAGCCAGGTCCCGGTCGATCTGACCACCGCGCCCGTCCGTGACGGCGAGCAACTGGTCGGCGCCGTGCTGACCTTCACCGACCGGCGGGCCGAGAAGGCCATGGCGGCCAAGCACGCCGAGGAGGTCGAGAGCCTCACCACCCGGCACACGGAGAAAGTGGAGAGCCTCACCACCCAGCACGCCGAGGAGCTGGAGGGGCTCACCGCCCAGCACACCAAGGCCCTGGAGGAGCTGCGGGCGCAGCTCGCCGAGGAGCGCGCGCGGTACGCGGCACAGCTGGAGTCCGTCACCGCCCGGAACGGCCAGCTGCTCGCCGTGCTGGACCAGTCCCTGCGCGGCCCGCTGCTGCAACTGCGCAGTGAGCTCGGCGTGCTCGCGGACGACCCGGCCGGGCAGCTGTGGCCCGAGGCCAACCAGATCCTGCACCACCTCGCCGCCGGCTACACCCGGATGACCACGCTCGTCGACAACGTCCTGAGCTATCAGCGGCTCGACTCGAGCGGCGAGGGGCTGGCCCGCCGTACGGTCTCGATGGACGAGGTCGTATCGGCCGCTGTCGAGGGCGCGGTCGAGCTGATCGGGCCGGGGCGCGCGCAGTTCGCCGTGCACGCCCCGCCGATCGACGCCGAGGTGGACGCGGAGCGGCTCGCCCAGGCGCTCGCCCATCTGATCGCGGACGTGGCCGGGGTCGACTCCACCGGCAACGCCGCCTCGGGTGTCGCGGCGAGCGACTCGACGATCGTGGTCGCGGCGGCGCAGCGCGGCGATGTCGTACGGATCGAGGTCCGTGGACCGTACGCGGGCGGCGACCCGGTGCACGAGCCGATCGTGCGCGGGATCGTGCGCCTGCACGGGGGCGTGCTCCAGACCCATGAGATGCCGGGCATGGGCGGGCACGCGTACGTCCTGGAGGTGCCGATCTCGGCGGTGGCCGCCGCCGAGCAGGAGGGCTTGGACGCCGACGCCGCCGGACCGGGCGACGGTACGCAGGGACAGGGCACCTCGGGCTCGGGCACGGGTGCCGGTACGGGCGCGGGTGCGGGTACGGGCACGGCGGGCGGCAACGCCTCCGGCCAGACCCCGACCGGACGCCGCGCCCGGCACGGAGGGGCCCCCGGCGACACGCCCGGCGACACCGTCGGCGGCGGTACGCAGGGGAACGGCACGCCCGGCAATGGCACTCAGGGCGGTACGCCCCCGCCCAACCTCCGTAAGGCCGACCCGCGTACGGCCGATCCCCGTACGGCCGACCCGCGCACCGCCGCTCAGCAGGGCGCACCCGGCGCGCCCGCGCCCGCCGCGCTGCCCGCGGTCGTCGGCGAGAGTGCCGCGGCCCAGCAGCAGAGCGCGGCCGAGTCCGCGAACCCGCCACGGCCCACCGGGCGGCGCAGAGCGCGCCCCCACCCCGACGAGGACCCGGCGGCGGCCGCGGCCGCGAACCCCGGCCAGAACGCCGAGGGAGCCGCGACCGGCAGCCATCGCCACGCGCGCGGCGGCGCACCGGAAGCGGCCGGTCCGCAGCCGACGGGCGCCGCCGCCATGGGCGTTGTGCCGCCTCAGGGCATCCCCGCCCAGCAGCAGCCCCAGGGCCGCCGGGCCCGGCGCGGCGCCCCGGCGCAGGAGCAGGGCGACCCTCAGACCGCCGGTGCCCCCGCCCCCGCGCAGGGTGCGGGCGGCCGGCCTGCCCTCGCCCTGCCCGCGGCCTCTTCCGACACCCCCCAGCAGCCCGCCCAGCCGGCCGCTTCGGGCATGTCCGCGCTGCCCGCAGCCCGCACCCCCGAGGAACAGCAGCCCCACTGGGGCGGCCAGGACACCAGCGGCGGCCAACCCCAGGACGTCCCACCCACCGGACGCCGCCGCGCCCGGCGGCCGCTCGCCGAGGAACCGCCGGAAGGGCCCCAGGCCCAGACACCAGCCCCAGGCCGGCCGCAGCCCGCGGGGGACCCCGGACTCGTCCGCTCCCCCTTCGCGCTGCCTCCGGCCGCCGCCGACCGGGCACAGCCCGGCGCGCTGCCGCCCGAGCTCGGCCCGGCCGGGCTCGTCCCCGCGCAGCACGGCCCCCGCGAGGCGCGGGGCGGCGCGCCCCAGCCGCAGCAGGGCGGCGGGCTGGCCGTACGAGGCGAGCCCGTACCGCCCAATGGCGCGGCGCGCCCCGGTGGCTGGCCGTCCGACCCCGCTCAGGGCCAGGGCCAGGACCCGCGTCGGTCCCAGCCCCAGCCGCAGGGTCAAGGCCCCCAGCCGGCCGCTTCGGGCATGTCCGCGCTGCCCGCCGCCCGCACCCCCGAGGAACAGCAGCCCCACTGGGGCGGCCAGGACACCAGCGGCGGCCAACCCCAGGACGTCCCACCCACCGGACGCCGCCGCGCCCGGCGGCCGCTCGCCGAGGAACCGCCGGAAGGGCCCCAGGCCCAGGCGCAAGCCCCTGGGCGGCCGCAGCCCGCGGAGACCGGCGGGCGTCCACCCGCCCAGCAGCCGGCGCAGCCCCCCGCGCCGTGGCCCGACGCGCCCGCGCAGCCTCGTCCGCAGCCGCTGCCCGCCGAGGCCCCGCCGAACGCCGACACCACCCAGGGGCGCGCGATCAGCGTGCGCACTCTGGGCCAAGGGGTGCCGTTCGCCCAGCAGGTGGGGGAGCAGCCCCAGGGCCGGCCCGCACAAGGCCAGCCGCAGGGCCGCCCGCCACAGGGTCAGCCGCAGACGCCCTCCGGAGGCACCAGCACGGGGGGCGGCAGACGGCGCAAGCTGGCCGCCCGGCCCGAGATGACGGACCAGGGCGGCTCGGCCGAACTTCAGCCGGCCGGCAACCGGGCGCATCCGCACACCGGACCGCAGCCCCACACCGGCCAGCCCCCGCACGGCGGCCAGCAGCCCCATACCGGACCCCAGCCCCACACCGGACCGCAGACCGGCGCCCAGCCCCGCCCCCAGCCCGGGCCGGGGGCGCAGCCGCAGCGTGCGGTGGGCGCGTCGCAGGGCTCAGGCCGTACGTTCGCCATCGGCGCGCCGGACGAGGGCGCGGAGGGGCCGGAGCCGCTGGACGGGCCCAACGGCGCCGTCGAGATCGTCGACGACCGCACCCCGCCGCCCGACGACGAGCTGCCGCCGGAGCCGCTGGACAACCCGCGCCGCCTCCTGGTGTGGCCCGCGCCGGACATGTCCACCCAGCAGGCGCTGAGCGACCGCGGCTACCGTCCGGTGATCGTGAACTCCCGTGAGGAAGTGGACGCGCAGATCGCCGCGTACCCGGCGGCGCTGTTCGTCGACCCGCTGACCGGGCCGATCACCCGGACCGCGCTCCAGTCGCTGCGTACGGCGGCGGTCGCCGCCGAGGTGCCGGTGCTGGTGACCGCCGGGCTCGGCCAGGCGACGCGCGAGGCGGCGTACGGCGCCGACCCGGCCGTCCTGCTCAAGGCGCTCGCGCCGCGCGACAGCGAGCAGCATCCGTCGCGCGTGCTGCTGATCGAGGAGCACGAGCCGATCGCGATGGCGCTGACGGCGACGCTCGAGCGGCGCGGGATGCAGGTCGCCCGCGCGGCGACGGACGCGGACGCGGTCTCGCTCGCGGCCCAGATGCGGCCGAACCTGGTGGTGATGGACCTGATGCAGGTACGCCGCCGGCGGGCCGGGATCGTCGACTGGCTGCGCGGCAACGGGCTGCTCAACCGCACCCCGCTGGTCGTCTACACCTCCGCGGACATCGACCCGGCGAATCTGTCCCGGCTGGCCGCGGGCGAGACGGTGCTGTTCCTCGCGGAGCGCTCGACGAGCGCGGAGGTGCAGTCGCGGATCGTGGACCTGCTGGCCAAGATCGGCACCAACTGACGCCCGCGGCCCGCAACGGTCACGTCTGACGCGCGTGCACCGGTCACGTCCGACACCCGCGCACCCGTTACGTCTGACGCCCGCGGCGGCGCACCGGTTACGTATGGCCGCCGTAAGGAGACATCCGCCTCCTTACGGTGGCCGCGTTGCCAATAGGGCTCCCTCAGCCCAGCGTGGTCACATCCAGCTCCCCGTCCGCGTACTGCTTTCGGATGACCTTCTTGTCGAACTTCCCCACGCTCGTCTTCGGCACCGCCGGGATCACCGCCCAGTGCTCCGGCAGCTGCCAGCGCGCGACCCGTTCGGCGAGGAAGGCCCGCAGGTCCTCGTAGCCGACCGTGGCGCCGTCCGTCAGGACCACCGTGGCCAGCGGCCGCTCGCCCCACTTCTCGTCCGGCACCGCCACCACCGCAGCCTCGGCGACCTCCGGGTGGCCCATCAGCTGGTTCTCCAGCTCGACCGAGGAGATCCACTCACCACCCGACTTGATGACGTCCTTGGCCCGGTCCGTCAGCGTCAGATAGCAGTCGGGGCTGATGGTGCCGACGTCGCCGGTCTTCAGCCAGCCGTCCTCGGTGAACTTGTCCTCGGGGCGGAACGGCTCGCCGTCCGCCCCTCCGTAGTACGCGCCCGCGATCCACGGACCGCGTACCTCCAGCTCACCCGGCGTCTTCCCGTCCCACGGCACGAGTTCGCCGTCCGCCGAGATCAAGCGGCACTCGACGGAGGACGGGAAGCGGCCCTGCGTCAGCCGGTACGGCCAGGCTTCGTCCGCCGGGAGGCCGCCCGGCGGATGGGCCACGGAGCCGAGCGGAGAGGTCTCCGTCATGCCCCAGGCGTGGACGACGTGGATGCCGTGGCGCTCCCCGTACGCCTTCATCAGGGAGGGCGGACAGGCCGCACCGCCGATGAAGACGTTCCGCAGACAGCTCACCTCCCGCGGCCTCGCGTCGAGCTCGGCGAGCAGCCCCTGCCAGACGGTGGGGACGGCGGCGGCGATGGTGGGGCGCTCGCGTTCGATCATCTCGGCGAGCGGCTCGGGCTGGAGGAAGCGGTCGGGCATGAGCATCGAGGCACCCGCCATGAAGGCGGCGTGCGGGGTGCCCCACGCGTTGGCGTGGAACATGGGCACCACCGGCAGCAGGATGTCGCCCCCGGCCATCCCGAACGACTCGACGGTGTTGACCTGCATCGAGTGCAGATAGATGGAGCGGTGGCTGTAGGCCACGCCCTTGGGGTGCCCGGTCGTACCCGAGGTGTAGCAGAGGGCCGCGGCCTGGCGCTCGTCGATCTCCGGCCAGGCGTAACGCTGCGGCCGCCCCTCGATCAGCTCCTCGTACTCATGCACCCGGGCTGCGCAGCCGTCCAGGACGGAACGGTCACCGGGGCCCGCGACCACGATGTGCTTCACGGTGGTGAGGGTGGGGAGGAGCGGGGCCAGCAGCGGCAGTACGGAGCCGTTGACGATGATCACGCGGTCGGCGGCGTGGTTCACGATCCAGCCGAGCTGATCGGCGGGCAGCCGGAGGTTGAGGGTGTGCAGCACGGCGCCCATGGAGGGGACCGCGAGATACGCCTCCAGGTGCTCGCAGTTGTTCCACATCAAGGTGGCCACGGCCTGCCCCGGCTCGACCCCGAGCTCATCGCGCAGCGCGTTCGCCAACTGGATCGACCGCACCCCCACCTCGTGGAAGCTGCGTCGCTGGGGCTCGCCCTCGCCGGTCCAGGTGGTCACATGGGCCGTGCGGCCGTGCACGAGGGTCCCGTGTACGAGGATGCGGGTCACGGTCAGCGGTACGTCCTGCATCGTGCTGAGCACCGGGGCCTCCAGGGGTTCCGGTTACGCGCGGGTAGAGGTTCCGCCGATTCTGCAACCGACCATCTGGTATGTCACTACCCCCGGACCCGTCGGTCCCGCTGCCGTTTCCCCTGCTGTTTCGCCTGCCGTTTCCCCTGCTGTTTCCGCGGCCGTTTCGCCCGCTGTTTCCCCCGCCGTTTCGCCGGTCAGCCCCCGTCGGCCGCCGTCGCGTCGATCAGGCGATCATGCCGCGTGACCGAGTTCCGGGTCCTCCCGGAGTTTGCCGAGGGCGCGCGAGACCGCGCTCTTGACGGTGCCGACGGACACCCCGAGCACCTCCGCCGTCTGCGCCTCGCTCAGGTCCTCGTAGTACCTGAGGACGACCATCGCCCGCTGACGGTCCGGCAGCCGCAGTACGGCCCGCCACAGCGCGTCCCGGAGCACCTGCCGTTCGGCGGGGTCCGGCGCGGGCACCGCCTCGGGCTCGGGCAGCTCCTCGCAGACGAATTCGTCGATCTTGCGCTTGCGCCACTGCGAGGTCCGGGTGTTGACCAGGGCGCGCCGCACATAGCCGTCCAGCGCGTTGTGGTCCTCGATGCGCTCCCACGCCAGGTACGTCTTGGCGAGCGCGGTTTGCAGCAGATCCTCCGCGTCGCACGCGTTGGAGGTCAGCGAGCGGGCGGTGCGCAGCAGCACGGGCCCCCGCGCCCGTACGTACGAGGTGAACGACGGGAACGCGGCGGCGGAGACGCCTGTGCACACGGTCGTGGTCATGGCTCAACGCTAGGAGCGAGCAGGTCGGAGCGGATCGGCCATAAGTGCCGAAGCGCAGTCAGTCTCAGGTTGTACGGGTGGTGCCGGCACCACCTCCTGCGGGGGGAGGGGGTGGTCGGAGGGTCAGGGTTCTTCCCGAGGGCGACCCCGAGTTCCTCCCGAGGGCGGCCCGAGTTCTTCCCGAGGCGCCCCCGCGGGTGCTCACTTGATGATCGCGACCGGTGCGTCCACCTTGTTGCGGTCGATGCGCAGCTTCCGGCCGCCGTGCGTCACATCGATGTTGCCCCGGTACTGGTGGATGCGGCGGTGCGGATTCCACGCGCTCTTGGCCAGCGTCGACTCCCCGTACAGCGACGGCTTCCCGTTCCAGCGCGCGAACCACATCACGGAGGGCAGGTCATGGACCCCGGCCCGGCGGGCCTGCTCCACATGGCGCACCCCGGACTCGGCGCTGCTGTAGAAGCCGGGGAAGAAGCCGCGCGAGCGGACCTCGCGGTTCCAGCCGCGGATGAAGGAGAGCGTCTTGGCCGCGCAGCTCGTCCGCTTCAGGTCGTACGCCTCCATGTCGAGGTAGAGCGCGCTGCGCTTCTTCAGGGAGAGCGCCTTGGCGCGCGCCACCGCGTCCTTGCCCTCCGCCTGCCCCTGGGAGAACGGCTTGCTGCCGATGGGCACGTGCTTCTTGTTGGTGTTGCGGACACAAGGCGACTGGGATCCGACGAAGATGGGCAGCACCTGCCACTTCATGCTCTTGACGCCGCGCATCCAGGAGACGGTGAGGTTGGGCTGGCTGGCGCAGGCCCGGCCGCGGCCCGCGTAGTAGACGCCGACGGCGCGGTAGCGGGAGCTGTTCCACGCGCGCAGGGTGGCGAGGGACGGCGCATGGCAGGTGTCGAAGGCCCAGCCCTTGAAGACCTTGGCGCCCAGGGGGCGGGGGTCGGGCAGGACCTCCGCCGAGGCAACGGGGGCGGCAGCCGAGGCGGCGGGGGCGCCAGCCGAGGCGGCGGGGGCGGCACCGGCGATCGCGGTGGCCAGGGCCGCGGCCAGACCGGTGGCCCAGCCCGTGAGCTGCCATCTGCTGCTCTGCTTACTTCGGGTCATATGACGAGTGAAGGTGGACCTCGGCGGCCCGATACCGCCGACACGCGCGCGAGTCAGCCGTCTGCGCCGAGGAGAAGCCCGGATGTCGGTACTCCGGTGCCCGCGGTGACCAGGGTGCGGGCGGCGCCCGGCACCTGGTTGACGGAGCTGCCGCGGATCTGGCGGACGGCCTCGGCGATCCCGTTCATCCCGTGCAGATACGCCTCACCGAGCTGACCGCCGTGGGTATTGAGCGGCAGCGCGTCCTCGGCGACGAATCCGGCCGCCTCGCCGCGCCCGCAGAAGCCGAACTCCTCCAACTGCATCAGCACGAACGGCGTGAAGTGGTCGTAGAGGATGGCCACGTCGATATCGGCCGGAGTCAGCCCGCTGCCGCGCCACAGCTGACCGGCGACCACCCCCATCTCGGGGAGGCCGGTCAGATCGTCGCGGTAGAAGCTCGTCATCTGCTCCTGGCCACGGCCCGCGCCCTGTGCCGCGGCCGTGATCACGGCGGGCGGTCGCGGCAGGTCACGCGCCCGCTCCACGCTGGTGACCACGATCGCCTGGCCGCCGTCCGTCTCCTGACAGCAGTCGAGCAGCCGCAGCGGCTCGACGATCCAGCGGGAGGCGGCGTGCTCGGCGAGGGTGATCGGCTTGCCGTGGAAGTACGCGGCCGGATTGGTGGCCGCGTGGCGGCGGTCGGTGACGGCCACATGGCCGAAAACCTCCGGTGTCAGCCCATAGGCGTACAGATAGCGCTGGGCGGCCATGGCGACCCACGATGCCGGGGTCAGCAGCCCGAACGGCAGCGACCAGCCGAGCGCGGCTCCCTCGGCGGACGGCTCGCGGTGCTGTACGCCGGAGCCGAAGCGGCGCCCGGAGCGCTCGTTGAACGCGCGGTAGCAGACGACGACCTCGGCGACGCCGGTCGCGACGGCGAGGGCGGCCTGCTGCACGGTGGCGCAGGCAGCGCCGCCGCCGTAGTGGACGCGCGAGAAGAAGGTGAGATCGCCGATGCCGCACGCCTGTGCCACGGTGATCTCGGGGCTGGTGTCCATGGTGAAGGTGACCAGCCCGTCCACGTCGGCCGGGGCGAGTCCGGCGTCGTCCAGGGCCGCCTGGACGGCCTCGACGGCCAGCTTCAGCTCGCTGCGGCCCGAGTCCTTGGAGAACTCGGTGGCGCCGATACCGACGATGGCGGCCCGGCCGCCCAGGGTGTCCGGCTTGCGGGCGCTCATCGGGGGGTGTCCGGGGTGTCCGGGGTGTCCGGGGTCCTGGGGGTGAGGGCGGTGGCGGTCTTTGGGGCGTCGCTGGGGAGCCGCACCGTGACCGTGCCGGTCACATGGTGTCCGATGCCGTTCTTACCGATGACGGCGACCTCCGCCATGCCCTCCGCGACCGAGGTGACCTTGCCGGTCAGCACCATCTCGTCACCTGGGTAGTTGGGCGCCCCGAGCCGGATCGCGACCTTACGGAGCCGGGCCCGCGGCCCGAAGTGATCGGTGATGTACCGGCCGACCAGCCCATTGGTGGTGAGGATGTTCATGAAGATGTCCGGGGAGCCCTTCTCCTTGGCCGCCTCGGCGTCGTGGTGCACATCCTGGTAGTCCCGGGACGCGAGGGCACCGGCAACGATCAGGGTCCGGGTGATCGGGATGCGCAGTGGGGGCAGCTCATCGCCCGTACGCACCGTCATACGATCGCCTCCTCGCGTCATCGGTCACGCCTCCGCGCCGCACATCGGTCACGCCTCCGCGCCCCGGAACACCGGCAGCTCCAGCTCCTCGTCCACGCGCAGGAACTCCAGCTCGACGGGCATGCCGATGCGCACCTTGTCGTACGGCACCCCGGTGATGTCGCTGACCATCCGCACGCCCTCCGCGAGCTCGACCAGGGCCACCGCGTAGGGCGGGTCGAAGGCGGGGAAGGGCGGATGGTGCATGACCACATAGCTGAACACCGTGCCGGCGCCGGACGCCTCGAACGCCTCCCACCGCTGGGAGCCGCACGCCCCGCACCCCGGCAGCCACGGGAAGCGCGGGGTGGCACAGTCCAGGCAGCGCTGGATGAGCAGCTGATGCCGGGCGACCCCCTCCCAGAAACCGGCGTTGTCGCGGTTGATGACGGGGCGAGGGCGACGGTGACGGTCGGCCTTCGGCTCCGGCTTTCGCGCCGGTTCCGGCTCCGGCTTCGCCGCCTTCTTGGGGCGCACCGGTGCGTACTTGAGGATGCGGAAGCGGTGGGTGCCGACCAGCTCCCCGGCCCCGGCCCCATCCCCGCCCCCGACCCCGCCCCTGGCGCGGACGTTCATGCGGGTGGTGACGAAGTACCCGGTGCCCAGCTTGGTGGTCTTGCGCGGTGACACCGACTCGATGACCGCGTCGAAGGTGACCAGGTCACCGGGGCGCAGCGGCCGCAGGTACTCCTGCTCGCAGTCGGTGGCCACCACCGAGGTGCAGCCCGCGTCGTCGAGCAACGCCAATAGCTCGTCGTACGCCTCGGAGCGGGCCGAACCGTCGGGACCGCTGGGGTGCCCGGCCAGCCCGCCCATCGTCCACGCCTGGAGCATCGTGGGCGGTGCGACAGCCGGATAGGCGGGGTTGGTGTCGCCCATCGCCTCGCACCAGTGCCTGATCATGGGCTCGTTGACGGGGTCCCTGCCCGCGCCGCCGCTCGCGGCCGTCCGCCCCTCGTACGCCTTCAGCCGTCCGTACAGCTCGTCCGGGTCAACGTCCAGGTCATCACGCGTCATCGCTTCCCCTGCCGCATGTCTGCCGTAGAAAGCAATCTGACTATCCGTCAGATAAATCGACGCTGTCAAGAACGAACGCTGAAGCACGGCATGACGCACGGTCGCGCGACGGCGTTGCTACGCCACCGCGCGACCGTACGACCTCACCCGTCCCGTTTCGCTCAATGAATCACCACAGCTCGCTCAGATCGATCGGACATGGCACCGCTTCGGCGTTCCCGCATTCCCCGCGCTCCTCGCGTTCCCCGTGTTTCCCCTACGGGCGCTCGCGGGGGCGGGGGCTCGCGATGGCGGCGACCTGCCCCCGTGCGAGCGGGCCAGCTCCCAGGAGCCGCGCACCACCCTGGACGCGGAGAGCGGTCTGGACGCGGAGAACGCTGGCGCGGCGAAGGTGCGACCGGGGCCCGTCCGGATGTCCGCCATCTCGATTCCTCCGATCCTCCGACTCTCCGACTCCCGCGGCCTCCCCGATGCTCGGAAGGGCCGCGGAAGCAGAGTTGCCCACCGATTCCCGGACGATGCGCGCGGGCCACTGGAATTACCACGCAAGCATGATGAACCTGTTTTAAACACCCCATGCACCCCCACTCCGCGCATCGCGCCGGTGCGCCCCGCACACCGCCCCACCCGGCCATAGGGCGAGCCTTACGAGAGATTCCGTTCCGCATAATTTCGGCCATCCTCGGCGACTTGCCGGGCCCTCTTCCCATTACCGAACACTTGTCCGAAAATGAGTGACATGGCGAACCCCTCACTCGCCCATGCTCTTGCCCACGCCCTGACCGCCGCGGCCCACGGTTTCCGCGTGATCCCGCTGACCCGCGCGAAGCTGCCCGCCGTGCGCTCCCCGCACCACCACGACCCCGCGCCGCTGCCATGCCATGGCGAATGCGGGCGGCTGGGCCATGGGGTCCATGACGCCTCGGCGGACCCGGACGCGATCCGCGCCCTGTTCGCCGCCGCCCCCTGGGCCACCGGCTACGGCATCGCCTGCGGATGCGCCCCGTACCACCTCATCGGCATCGACCTCGACCTCAGGGGCGTGCGGCCCAGTGAGCCGGGAGCGCCCGGCAGGCCCCAGGGACCTGGGGGAGCGGACGACACGGACGGCCCGGCCGAGAGGCCGGAGAGGACCGGGACGGCCAAGAGAGTCAAGAGGCCCGAGAGGTCCGAGAGGTCCGGAACCGCCGGGGTGACGGGGGCGACCGGGAAGACCGGGGCGACCGGAACCGCCGGGAAGACCGGGGAGCCCGAGGCGGCCGGGAGTCCCGATGCAAGCCGTAAGGACGGCACGAACGGTCTGGCCGCCCTCGCCCGGCTGGCCCGCGAGCACGCCTTCGCCATCCCCCGTACGGTCACCGTGCTCACCCCGAGCGGTGGCCGCCATCTGTGGCTGTGCGGCCCGCCCGGGCTCGCCGTCCCCAACTCCGCCGGCCGTCTGGCCCCCGGCATCGACATCCGTGGACTGGGCGGCTATCTGGTCGGCCCCGGCTCCTACGCCTCGCACGGCAGCTATCGCCTCGCGCCCGGCTCCCCCGCCTGGGCCCCGGCCCCCGTACCGTCCGCCCTGTTGCGCCTGCTCACGCCCCCGCGCCCGGCCCCGCCCCGCTCGTACCGCCCCGGCCCGCCGTTCGCCGATCCGCATCCGGCGGCCCTGGAGGGGCTCGTACGGTTCGTCCGCGCCTCACGAGAGGGCCAGCGCAACGACCGGCTGTTCTGGGCCGCCTGCCGCGCCTACGAGGCGGGCGCGGGGCCGGAGTTGGCCCCCGCCCTGATCGAGGCCGCGCTCGACACCGGCCTGCCCCCGCGCGAGGCCCGCGCCACCGTCGCCTCCGCGGCCCGCAGCGCCGCCCGCCACCTCCAGCCCCCGACCGAGGAGCCCCCGACCGAGGAGCCCCCGGACGCGCGTGCCTGACGCCTGTGCCTGACGCCTGGCCTGATGCCCGGTATGCCCCCTGGGCGGGATGAACGGAGCAGAGGCGCCAGACGTATCGCAGGACGCCAGAGGCGGCGCGATCCAGCGGTACACGGACGGTGACCCGTGCGCTACGGGAACGAGGAGCACTATCGTGACCACGCGACGAGGCGCTCCGCACAGGAGCCGGAAGGCGCAGCAACCGGAAGGCGCAGGGACCGAAACGCGTAGGAACCAGGCGGCGCGGGGACCGAACGGCGCAGGAACCACACGCCCACTCGCCGGTGCTTCCGCCCCCGAGGCGGACAGTAAGGGATTCCCGCTCTCCCCGCGATCGGTGCCCCGTGACCGGTGCTTCGGCACCGGTGCTCCGTGACCGGCGCCCGGTGACCGGCCGACCGCCTCCGGCGCACCGGCACCAAGGCGCGATCAGGGGGGAGCATTGCACGAGCTCTACGCACAGAGGTGGTTCGCGGACGCCGCGTTACCCATAGGTGTCTGCGCGCTGGTCACGTGGATCTCGCTGGTCCACCGTTTCGCCGACAAGGGCCGCTTGCTGGGGACCGTAAGGTCCGCGTCGCTGTGCTGCGGAATCATCGCCTGCACCTGCGCGGCGGCGCTGCTCACCATCGCCCTGCTGTTGCCGCACGCCGCCGATGTGCCACCCGCCGTGGCCGCTGCCGCCGCGGGCGGGGCCCTGGCGCCTCGCGTCCGTCAACAGCAGAACCAGCAGTCCACACCGCCCTTCGTGGCCGTGATCACACTGGGCATCGCGGTGCTGCTGAACGAGCTGGAGCGGCGGCTGGTCCACGACATGTACCTCCACTGCCACCGCCTGGTCAGGGACTTCGAGAACGTGGCCCAGCTGCGCATGTTCGCCTTCGAGGCCCGCCTCCACCTGCGCGGCTGCGCCCCCGCCACCAAGGACAGGACGACGATCAACACCCTGTACGAGGAGGTGGACCAGCTCCTGGACGAAGCGGCCAAGGTCGAGGCCGACATCGAGGCGAAATGCCGACAGCGCGAGGTCCAGGAGTTCCCGCCGGAGCTGCACGCCCCGACCCGGGAGGAGTCGGAGGACCGCCGTCAGACCCTGGCGATGGCCATGGACGCCTGCGTACGCATGCTGGAGTTCGGCTACCGCACCGGGAAGCGGAGCGGCGACCGCGAGCTCGCGCGGCTGCGGGACGAGGCGCTGGCGGTACGCCCCCTCGCCACGACGGGCGCCTCGCACCCCTGACGTGACGCCGCACCGCGCACACCACGACGACGCCGCCCGTCAGGGACGCAGGACGCGCACCCCGCGTACCCCGCGCGCCCCACGCACCTCGATGCCTTCAAGGAGCGTAGACAAAGGCATCGGACCCATCGCCAAGCCCATGCGGCCCATGCGGCCGCCGAGCCGCGTCCTCCTTGGGCTCCACAAAACTGATCTTGATGTCCAGCTCCAGCGCATCGGCCACGGCAGCGAGGCTGCGCAGCGTCAGATTCTCGTCCCCAGACAGGATTTGGCTCACTCTCCCCGGGCTGACGTCCATGAGCCGGGCGAGGTCAGTGCGGCTCATGCCACGCTTGCCCAGCAACCCGGCGACCTCCACAGTCGCCTGACGCGCCAACCGCGCCCCCGAGTGGTCGGCAGCCTCCGCCTTCGCACCTTTGCTCTTCCACGGCACGCTCAATCAACCTCCCAGCGCATGGTGCCGACCTCGGGCTTCGAACGCCCTCACTCAGAGCTTCCCACCTTTAGCTACAACTAAAAGCCCACTTCCCGCCTTCCCACCCACCACCCACCCCCCAAACAGCCGATCCCATGCCCCTGACCTGCCCCAACACCCCACCCGCAGCTTTTCGGCCAGATCTGCCCACCCACCAGCCCCACCGAACGGACAACGCCCCCGTCCCTACCATCCGCACCGTGCAGATCGACAAAGCAAGGGAATTCGTTGCCGAAGCCCCCTACGTACGCTTCCAGAGCCCGCTCCGGAACGAGCGCGGCCACTTCTCCGGGGTGTTCGGCCTGGTCAACGGCCTGGCACAAAACGGAAAGCTGAGCCCCGAGCAGGAACGCTTCCGCCGGGCCAACAATGACTGGTACAACGCGGCCTATCCAGACCCCTCGACCGTGGATCCGACGGTCTACGACCACGAGCTCCACCCCGGCGCGGCGGCCTGGTTCAAGTCCACGTCCCAGGACCTGATCAAGCGGGTGGACGGCTACCTGGAGATCCTTGCCGCTCATGGCATCGAGTGCCGGATGATCCGGTCGTCGAATCCGGGGAGGATCGTCTACGAGGACGCGTACCAGATCGTCGTGGTGCCGCACGAGAGCGGCAGCGGGGCCGGCGAAGAGCCCGACCAGATGTGAAGTCGCCGCACGGCCGTCTCCATCTCCTGACGCCCGGAGCACGACATGCAGGAGGGGCGCCCCTTGAACCATGGGCACCCCTTCTGACAGCTACGCCACGCGAGCGGTCGCGCCGGGGAGCAGGTGCTCATATGCTCCGGCTTCGGATGTCGCGGGCCATCGCCTCGATCGTCGCCGTCATGTTGCGCCGGAGTTGGTCCAGCCGTCCTCGCAGGAGCGCCGCGGCGTTCTCAGGGTCGGCCCGCACCGCCGCGCGGGCTCCGCTGTCACCCGGTCCATGGATGAACGACTGACGGACCACCGTCTGATCCTGCCGTGCGCCGGGCCGTAGATCGTAAGTCCAGGTGGCGAAGTGATCCTCGGTTTCCGGGGAGCCCCCGAACACCCTCCAGCCGAACGAAGACGGCCGGTCCGCCGCGACGACCACGCATACGACCTGCGTGACAAGCCCGTTGGGGAACCGGTTGCGGGCCTCGAAGCGCGCCCCGACCGCTGGTTCGCTCCAGCCGTCCAGCCAACCCGAGTAGGTGCACTCCGGGCTCCAGTCACCGATCCGCGAGAGGTCCGTGATCGCCTCCCAGAGCTGGTCCACCGTCGCGTCGACGCATAGTTCGACCTCCGCACGGGCGCCAGTCACGCCGAAATCCTCATCCATACGAGGGCAGACCGACCAGACGACGAAAACTCATCGCAGCCCCTCCGGCTCAGAAAGCCCCCACAGCAGCCCCGGCCAAGGACAGCCCGCCATGCGGACCTTCCCGGTCCGGCTGGAGAGTGCCCCAGCGGTTCGCCGCGGCCATCGCCGCGGGCGACCACTTCTTCGCCACCTCGCCAGCGACACCCGACTAGCTGAACCGAGCCCTCGGTCACGGCTACGACCGCGGGCGCCTGCCGGCCGGGTCGGTGGAGCGGGCGTATTCGGTGGGGGTCTGGCCGTAGCGCGCCTTGAAGGCCCGCGTGAGATGGCTGCTGTCGGCGAACTGCCAGTGGGCGGCGAGTTCGGTGATGCTCACGCCGTTGGACGGCGAGGTCAGGGCGAGCCGCGCCTCTTCCAACCGCCGGTTCCGGATATACGCGGCCACGGACTCCCCCACCGCGGCGAACGCCCTGTGCAGGGTGCGCACCGAGACGTGGAGCTCACGGGCCAGCATCGCCGGCGACAGCTCGGGATCGGCGAGCCGGCGCTGGGCGAGATCCTTCGCGGCCTGGGCCAGCGCGGGCGCCAGCAGCGGCTCCGCGTCGTCGAACCGGCCCCCGGCCACCGCTTTGGTCAACTCGATCAAGGTGCTGTGGGCGGCCCGCACACCGGCCGGGCCGAGATCGTTCACGGTGGTGTTGACCATTTTGGCGTGGGCCACCAGCAGCCGTACCTCGGCCGCGTCCGCCGACCCGGTCAGCATCCGGTTCCCGAGCAGCGGCACCAGCGGGGGCGCGGGCAGCACCGCGATCATCGCCGCCGTATGCGGCACCGTCTCGAACGGCGTCGACCGCCCGACATGCCGGAGCAGGAACTGCCCTGCCGACACGGTCTGTTCGCCATGGCCCCGCGAACCGCCCAACGTCCACGAGCCGCGCCGCACGACGTACATCCGTACCCGGTCCTCAACGCCGTGCGGCACATCCGCGGTCCGCATCGCCGACTCACTGTGGGCGTGGACGATCGCCACGTCGCGCACCCGGGCGGCACGGGTCCTGACCCGGTAATCACCGGCCATGGCCGGGCTGAAGGCAGGCAACGGGAAATCATCGCCGATCTGCGTCTCCCACGCGTCCAGGAAGGCGTCGAATCCCTGCCGTACGGCACGCCGGGCCGTGGTGTCCAAGGAGAACGCGCCACGCGACTCGTCCGCCTGCTGCCCCGCGTTGGTCATCGGCGGGCCACACTCCTCACGCTCGCGTCACACGCGTTTCGTGCTCGCTGCTACCGCGCCACCCTGTGGCACAGATCTTCCGATCCTAGGACGCTGTCGTCCAAGTGGGCCGCCGGCCGGGCATCCTACGTTGCTCGGAAAAGGGCGATGCCGAACCGTCCGGCACCACCGGGAAAGAACCAGAAAGAGCCGGTAAGAACCGGAGAAGAAAAGGGAAACATGGATCTGCACTCTTCCGACCACGCGAGCACCGGCGACGGCGTCGCGTCCAGGACGATCGAGATCGCCGGGAAGACCGTCCACCGGCTCGGCTTCGGAGCCATGCGCCTGACCGGCCCCGGCGTCTGGGGCGAGCCCGCCGACCGCGGCCCGTTCATCCAGCTCATGAGGCGCGTGATCGAGCTGGGCGTCGACTTCATCGACACCGCCAGCGTCTACGGGCCCCACGTCAGCGAGGAGATCATCCGCACGGCGTTGCACCCCTATCCGGCGCATGTGCTGATCACCACCAAGGGCGGCCAGACGCAATCCGGCCCCGGCTCCTACGCCACGCTCGGCCGCCCGGAATACCTGCGGCAGGAATGCGCCCTGAGCCTGCGCCGCCTGGGCGTGGACCACATCGACCTGTACCAGCTGCACCAGGTCGACCCCGCCGTCCCGTTCGAGGATCAGATCGGCGTGATGAGGGAACTCAAGGACGAGGGCAAGATCGCCGCGATTGGCCTCAACGAGGTCACGGTCGACCAGATCGTCGCCGCCCGCCAGATCGTCGACATCGCCTCCGTCCAGAACCAGTACAGCGTCACGACCCGCAAACACGAGAACGTGCTCGACTACTGCACGCGCGAAGGCATCCCCTTCATCTCCTGGTTCCCCCTCGACATCGGCGCGCTCGCCCAACCCGGCGGCCCCCTCGACGCCATCGCCGCACAGACCGGCGCCACACCGGCCCAGATCGCGCTCGCCTGGCAACTGGCCCACTCCGAAAACCTGGTACCCATCCCCGGCACCGCCTCGATGGCTCACCTCGAAGAGAACGTCGCCGCGGCAACCGTCCAGCTGAGCCCGCAACAGATCGCGGAACTCGACGCCCTGGCCGGCTGATCACCGCACAGGGACTGAGCGCCGACTGACGGCCCGCCGCCGGCCCACATATGGCCCATGCGCACGGGTCAAACCTGGGACACAGGCGAGACGGAGGCCATGCAGAGGGGGTGCCCCCGAACCGGGGGCACCCTCTCTGACCAGCTAGTTCGCTGACCCCGGCGGAGGCTGAGGGATTTGAGCCCTCGGTGACATCGCTGCCACGACGGTGGGGAGCATCTTCACGGGTTCTTCGGCTGCCGGTACTACGCAGGGATGCGCCCCTCCGAGGCGGCAGCGCTGACCGAGCAGGACTGCAAGCTGCCGGAGTCCGGCTGGGGCGAGCTGATCCTCGCGGGGAGCCGCCCGGAAGTGTGAGCCGGGTGGACGGACGACGGCAAGTCGTACGAGGTACGCGGGCTGAAGCGGCGAGCCCGGAAGACCACCCGGCCGGTGCCCATACCGCCGACGCTCGTGCAGCTGCTCCGAAGGCACCTGGACGAATACAGGGCCGCCCCGGACGGGCGACTCTTCCGCGCCGTGCGCGGCGGTCGGGTGCGCTCGACGGAGTACACGGAGCTCTGGCAGGACGCCCGACGCAAGGCCCTTCCCGCCGCCGAGGTCCATACGCCGCTCGCCGAGGTGCCGTACGCGGCGCGGCACGCGGGCATCTCGCTGTGGATCAAGGCGGGCGCGGATCCGGTGGAAGTCGCCCGGCGAGCAGGGCACAGCATCGCCGTGCTCTGGAAGTTCTACGCGAAGCTGCTGCGGGGCCAGCAGCACCGGGCGAACCAACTGATCGATGACGCGCTCAACGCCACATCTGACGAGGAAGGGTGACGGAGTCACAAGGGCTCCCAGGAGCTGCTTCTAGGCCAGCGTCGAGGCCCGTACGGCGCGCCTGTAGACCTCCGGTACTACCTGCGGTCCTCGTCCTCCCAAAAACAGACACGCCACCCCGGCTCCTTGATTTCAACTTAACTTCAAGTTCTACGGTGCCTGCACCAGCGATCATTCATAGGAGCACCGCATATGACGTCCCAGCAGATCGCCGATGCCGACCTCGCCGCACAACCGGCCGCGTACTGGACCGGATTGGCCTATGAGGCTCTCATCGCGTTCACCCGAGCCCAGATCGCCGAGCTCGGCCTCACCCAGCCCCAGTACTGGTTACTGCGCAATCTGTCGAAGAACGACATCTTCCCTGACGGCCACGGCATGACCATCCCCGAACTCCAGCAGGCCATGAGTTCCTACATCCGGGCTGAGGACGACCTGGAGACCGAGGCGAGCGTGCTGTTGGAGAGCGGCTGGCTCACTCGCGACGACGAGGGGCGGCTGTGGATCACCGAGTCGGGTGAGGACGCTCGCATCAGCCTCAAACAGCATGCGCCAGCAATCCGCGACCTCATCCATCAGGGCATCGACGACGCCGACTACGTCACAGCCCTGAAGGTGCTCCGGCAGATGTTGCGGAACACCGGCAGCGCCCTGGTCTAGCCATCCACATCGGTACTCGGTCTGGCCACAGCTTGGCCACACGCGCTGGTCAACACTGGGATTCAGGTAGGACAGGCTGAGACAGGAAGCGCGTGAGAGGGGCCCCGGATTCTCTGGGGCCCCTCTCACCTGCGCTTTTCTTACCTCGGCGGAGGCTGAGGGATTTGAACCCTCGGTGACATCGCTGCCACGACGGTTTTCAAGAGCGGTGCGGTCCCCGGACCTATCCAGACTCTGAACTGCGCAGATGCAAGGGTCACACGTCGCCACTGAGCGGCTGGCCCACACATGGCCCACAAGCCCCGGGATCACGCTTTCCAACTGTCCGCATGACCGTTCGGGGTGCGTCCGTGGGGGTTCACGCGGCAGGTCAGACGGGGTGCACGTACGCCGGTGAACGGGTGGCGGCCGTCGGCGCACCGGACAAGGACCAGGACAACGAGCTGTGCCGATGGACAACAGGAAGCCACGTCAAGGAACTTGCAGATGGCATCACTGTCAGATGGATAGATTGGTGCAATGGCATCCAGAGCTTCTAGTGGCAGGGAAGATCAGAGTGATGGGCGGATTTCCTCTGCCGCGTCGACGATCGTTGAAGCGTTCGAGTTGATCACAGTTGTTCTCGCGAGCGTTCGTGCGTTTCTCAACGAAGCGGCAGGCGCTGTAAAGGCCTGGAAGTCTTTCCGCCGAGCATGGGCGAGTGCGTAGTCAGCACCAGGGCTGTGGCCCCCCCCCCAAAAAGTGGGGCACAACCACTTCCGCGCTTCTTAGCAAGCGGTTCGAACCGAGCCTCTGTGTCTCCGCGCCGCCTCTCGACAGGCCCGACCGACAGCAGTTCTTGCGGCATGGCAAGCTCACCCGTCGGTCGTTGGGCAAGCCACCCGGACCGCCTGTGGGACGGGTGCCTCCCTGCGGACGTGCTTGAAGCCCAACTGCTCGCGTGGCTGTCAGGGGCCGTTCGCGGGGGTTCGTGCGACAGGTCAGAGGGGAGCGCGTACGGCGGTGAACAGTGGCGGCCGTCAGCGCACTGGACAAAGACAAGGACGACGAGCGGGCTGAACCGAGGTCTCAGCGCTGCCTATAGGTGACCTACTCGTCACCGCTCATCGAGGCCGACTCGACACTTATCGACGCTTACAAAGGGTCGGTCAGCGCGGTATCCATCGCCTGAAGATCGCCCTGACCTGCAAGTATGTGATTCTCGGAAGTCAGCACTCTCAGCTTATCGAGTGGCTATCGTCGTAGGTATGACAGTGACAGTCACTGCAGAGGACCACCTCGCGACCGGCGACTCCATCAACGAGCAGCTGAACGCCGGCATCTCCCTGGACGCCGCCGCGACACAGCTGGGGATCACCCCCAAGTGGGCCACGAAGCTCGCGTGGCTGTCGCGAACCTTCACGGCTGCTGACCGCGAAAAGATAGGGGCCGAGAACCTGGCGCGTCTCCGGATCACACATCTGGAAGCAATCGCAGGGCAGTTGGAGCACCTCCGAGTTCCGCTCCTGACAACGGCAGCCGAGGAGCGGCTGTCCGTCCGGGATCTCAGGAAGCGGGCAGCTGGACTCCGAGGCAGACGACAAGTGGCCGACCGAGCTACGGAGATGGTGGAGCGGTCCGGTGGCCCAGATGCGATGCGAAGCACGGAGCGTGCTTTGACGCGATACGCGAGGATGCCGAAGGACCAGCTCCTGCGGATCTACACCGGGAAGTCAGGGCCGTACATCGTCGGCGTCATTCGGGCAGCCCACCAGCTGGAGGCCCGTATCACTCAAGAGGGTGGCGAAATGCCCAGTGTGCCACCCCACAACATAAACCCAATCTAGGAGATGCAGGCAATGGCCCTCGAAGCAATTGAAACCGGTCGGCACGTCCCTCTGGACGAGATCGCTGAATCTCCCCAGAAGGTTCGCCGGGAAACTGTGGAGCAACGACTTGACGACCTCGCGAAGAGCATCAAGGAACACGGTCAGATTCACGCCGTCTCTCTTCTCCAGGACGGCAGTGACAAGTACGAGCTAATCAATGGGCACCGCCGTTTTCAGGCAGCACGCCGCGGAAGCATGGCAACGCTGCGGGCTAACATCTACCGCATCCCAGCAGGGCAGGAGAAGAACAAAGATCTGCTGATCCAGCAGCATCTGTACGCGGCAAACATGGCTGAGCCGCTCATCCCAGTGGAACGTGCGCGGATGTTCGAAGCGCTGATTCAGCAGTACAGCATGACCGTCGAGCAGGTTGCGAATTGCTTCGAGGGAGAAACCGCGGAATCCGTGGCGGAGGCAATGAAATATCTTGCCATCGATCAGGTAGTGCTCGACGTGATTTCTGCCCATCCGGAGAAGTTTTCCGAGGGTCACATTCGCGTACTCGCCGATTTCTCTTCTCCCGACAAACGAGCTTGGCGGATGAAGCCGGATGAGCAACTTCGAGTGGCACGAGAAGTTGCCGAACAGAAAGACAAGCTCATCGCAGCAGACCCGCGCAAGCTCGAAGAGCGCGTCAAGAGCGTCGTCAAGCTCCGGCGCGAGCAGGAGCGTGCCAAGAACGAAAAGGAAAAGATCAAGAAGACGCAGGCTGACCCAGTCAAGGTCCTCTTCAGGGCGGTTGAAGCTGTGGAGAGTGCCGCACGCAGTCTCCGTGACATTGACGTCCAATCCATTAAGGATATCGACGCCGGCGACAAGGGTGACCTGATTAAGCGCCTTTACGATTCCGTGCAGTCGCTCGACGACTTCGCCAATGAGCGACTGTCTAAGCTTCCCACCTCCCGGAAGACCGCCCAGTGAGCGGAATGCAAAGGCCGGGCCATCAAGGCGACTCCAAGCGGCGGCTGCAAGTTAATCCGGACGCACTTCGACTCGTCCCAGCAGAGAAGCGTGAATTCTGGGAGAAGCTCGCAGAAGACGTCGAGATAAATATTGCGAGCCAGTTCGGCATGCGTTGGACTATGCTTGCCACTCTCACGGTAATCCTTGCTACTCCAGACGAGACTTACGAGGATGTTGCGCGCGTTCTGAATCGCTCACCCGGCGCAATTCGTTACCGGCGGCAAGCAATGATTCATCTGTTGCGTGACGAACATTCTGCCGTCGACCGCGTTGAAGCATATAGAAGCGACCCGAAGAAATTCCATAAGTATGGCGACTATGCGCAAGTCGCTGAAGCTCTTGAGCATTTGGGATACTTTGACCTTCCCGTCCGGGAACAATTCGCGCTCGCAGTGCCTCTGGGGCAACCAAGCAAGAGTTGGCGTGGGGATGGTTCATCCGCGGCACTTGCGCAGAGAAAGGGCCGGGATGGCTCGCTCAGAGAAGAGGTGCGTCGGCTCCTAGATGAAGCCCGAAATTACAACACGCCCTCCTAGAAATTATTGCAGGTCCAGCAGCTTTAAGTATGCGGCATCGTTGGCGAGGGCGCTAACCATTCCCGGGAGCACGGGGGTCAGGTCGGCGTACTCACTACTCCTCGACCCAATCCTCTGCCACGGCGCGGATGAAGGCCACCAGATCGGTTTCTTGCGGAGGTATACGCGTGGGATGGCGAACAGCGAAAATCGAGTAATAGCGCTCTACGCGTTTACGAAGTTCCTGGTCGTGAGGGGCTTTTGCGACCAAAGTCAGGCCGACCTGTCCGGGTTCTCCACAGGATCGGACTGGACGCCCCCGGCCGTCGTAGCCTTCCACGAACTCGTTCTCAGACTCGATCAGATCACTGGCCAGGGCCGGATCGTGCAGGACGAACATGCGCCCGTCTTCGTCGAAGAGGAGTACAGGGTCTGCGGGCTCCGTCATCACTGGTCCTCCCGAGCGACGGCACGTGCTGCCGATTTGCCACGCTGCTGCACGATGCCGGCTGAGGTGTGGCTCCGCATGGATCGGCGGTGCTCGATGGAGGTTCTCAGCTCTGCGGGGGTTGGCCAGGGTGCGCGGCGATGGATCATACGGTGGCAGTTTGCGCAGATGAGTGCCAGGTCGCTGAGCTTGGTCGTCCCTTCGCCGGCCTCGTGCAGGGGCACGACGTGGTGGCATTCGACGTAGCCGACACCGCGCTCGCCGTAGACCTCCTCGAAGTCGAATCCGCATACCTCGCAGGCGAGACTTCCGCCTTTACGTAGAACAGAGTCGATCTTCTTCTTGCGCAGGCCCTTGTTGCGCTCCCGAGCTCGGTGCCGACGCAAAAGCAGGCGTCCTTCGGGCGCACCAAAATCGTCGTCAGGGTCTTCCTCATCCGTCTGGGGGAGGGCCTGAAGCTCGCCCGTGGTGGTGCCTTCCCGGATGAGGCGGGCGACTTCGGTCATCTGATCCGGTCGTGCAAGGAACTCGTGCAGGACCTCGACATCAACGGCACCGCCGTTGGTGGGCTTGCCGCGGTAGTCAGGGTGCCGGGTAGCGATGTCGAACGTCTTGCGAGCCACCCCGTTGGGGTTCCGGAACTTTTCGTTGCGGTCCGCGTCAGCATGGATGGGCAGCAGCTGAAGTAACGCAGACAACTCGATGACCCGGCTGTCCTGCGCGTCCAGCCCCTTCCAGCCGTTCGTCATGACGAGATGGCAGGCGAGGATGACTTCGTCGCGTGCCCAGTCGGGGTTCTTGACGGCCTTGACCTGGAAGCCGAGACGCTTTAACCAGGCAGCCGCATGGTCCTTGCCACCGCTGAACTCGCCGGGGGCCAGTGCTCGCCCTTGGGTCCACTTATGTGCCACTCCAGCGATCGCTTTCGAGTCGTACTCCCGACCCTCGTACGCGAGAACGTAAGAACGGGCCTCGCCGAATCCGTACTTCGACAGGAAGGCCTCACGCCCTAACTCGTCATGTTCTACCACTGCCTTGAGCACGGACTCCCGTGTGATCGCTCCTCTGCGCATGGCTGAAGGCTACGGCTCGGGAGTGACAGTGGTGGGGACCGGGCAGGTAGGACCGGAGCTGAGGCCGCCGCAGCGGGTGTCCTTGGCGAACGCCACTGTGAGGCACGCGTCAAACCACACGGCCGCCTCATCATTCCGGTGTCCGAAGCTCACAGGGGACAGACGCCTGTGCCCTCGGCGCCAGTCGTCATCAGCGGCTCTCATCCCCCTTCGGCTCGTCGTCCTTCAGGTCTTCCTGCCCCTCCTTGCCGTGCCAGGCAGCCCGAAGACGACGGAGCGCGGTGATCGCCTTCTCCGCCTTGGCTGACAAGGCAGGGACCTGATCGAGGGCGTAACCCAGCACAAGGGCGCCTCCGCCGAGTGAGCCCACCAGCGCGGTGGCCCAGCCAACCGTTTCCATCAGTACCGCTCTACCTCCTTGACTCGCGGTTTTTGCCGGACGCTGCCGAACGTTGACGGCCACATTAGACCTTCAGGCCGTCCACATGCTACTTGATGCCGTCGCTGCTATAATTCGCGACGGCAGTACCCATCGGCGGGCCGGACAGGAGGAAGCGTTGAGCGACGAGCGCCCCGTGCGGCGGTCATCGAAGGTGAAGGTGGCCGAGTTTCTAGCGGCTGTGGGGGAAGGCAACGTTTTTACGAAGTTGCAGCTCTTTGAAGGTGTCCCCGGCGTAGCTCAGGCGGATCGCCGTATGCGCGACCTGCGTGACCTGGGTTGGCAAATCGACAACTACAAGAGTGATCCACGGCTGCATCCCGATGAATACCGCCTGACGGCGATTGGGACCCGTATCGACCTAGGGGAACAGCCCAAGGAAGCTCCGCGGCCACGGATCACTGCCGCTCGTCGGCGAGAAGCTCTTGAGCGGGCCGGCTTCGTCTGCCAGTCATGCGGCATAGGCGCCGGCGAGGCGTACGCGGATGAGGACAGCCACAGGGCTGTCCTAAGTGTCCACCTCGCCGACCCTGGCCCTCCGGTGAACACGGAGCTGTCGAACCTCCGCGTCGAGTGCCAGCGATGCAACGCCGGAACCAGAGGCGCTGGAAGGGCGGCGCCGGCACCTGAGGAAGTGCTGATGCGCGCATCCAGCCTCAGCACCCGAGAGGACAAACGTCGGCTCTACCGGCTCATGCAATCCGGGCGCCTGGAGCGAGATGAAGTTGAGTTGATCTTCGCCGAGTGGCAACGGCTGAGCCGAGAAGACCGGGTGGACGTCATGCTGCGGTTCGCGGGGGCGCTGATCGAGGAGGACTGACGCCTTCGAGCCCGCCCATACGCGTCGGCGCAGGAAGTCGGGCGAGATTTGTCCGCGTCCATCACCGCCCGTATCAACCGCAGCTCCAGCGCCGCGACGGCAGGTCCCACATGAACCGCTCCGGTCGCTCGTCTGCCGTCGAGGCGCACAGCACCGGCGGTCCATCCCTCCACCAGCTTCAGGGGTAGCCGCTTCTTCGGGTGCCTGTACTACGCCGCGATGCGACCCGCTGAGATTGCCTCCCTGAAAGCCGCGGACTGCACCCTGCCCCCGGAGGATGAGGAGTGGGGGGAGCTACTGCTCGGGGAGAGCCGCCCGGAGGTGGGAGGCGGATGGACGGACGACGGCGCGTCGTACGAATCCCGCAGCCTCAAGCGGCGGGCCCGCGGGGCGACACGATCGGTCCCGATTCCCCCGGTGCTGGTCCAGATGCTGCGGGAGCACATCGAGCGGTACGGGACAGCTTCGGACGGCCGTCTGTTCCGCGCGGCAAGGGCGGGCGCGTCCGGTCTATCGAGTACTGCGACCTGTGGGAGGAGGCCCGGACGGCGGTTCTCTCGGAGGAGGAAGCAGCAACTCCCCTCGCCGAGGTGCCGTACTCGCTTCGGCACGCGGGGGTGTCCCTCTGGATCAAGTCGGGAGTCGATCCGGTGGAAGTCGCCCGGCGGGCAGGACACAGCATCGCCGTTCTGTTCCGCTTCTACGCCAAGATCCTTCGCGGTGATCAGTCTCGTTCCAATCAGCTCATCGCACAGGGTCTGAACGAGGGCTGACGGTCCCACCGCTGGCCCACAGATGGCCCATACGCACTGGTCAAACCTGGGACATGGGCGAGACAGGGTGAGACAAGATGCACGCAGAAGGGGTGCCCCTCGACTCGGGGCACCCCTTCTGACCAGCTAGTTCGCTGACCTGCGCGGAGGCTGAGGGATTTGAACCCTCGGTGACATCGCTGCCACGACGGTTTTCAAGACCGTTCCCTTAGGCCGCTCGGGCAAGCCTCCCCGCGCCGTTTGTGAGGGCGCGGGGATCAGCCTAGCGCGTCAGCTGTCACCCTTGCGCTTCCCCAAGGTGACGTCCACTTTGGACACCTTGCCGTCGCGCTTGTAGGTGAGGGTGACCTTGTCGCCGGGCTGGTGGGTCCAGATCTCGCTGATGAGGGTGGGGCCGCTGTCGATGACCGTGTCGTCGAGCTTGGTGATCACGTCGCCGGACTTGAGGCCGGCCTTGTCGGCCGGGCCGCCGGGGACGATGGCGGGGCTGCCGCCGGAGCCGTTGGAGGCGATGGTGGCGCCGCTGGTGGAGTCCTTCATGTTGACCGTGGCCTCGATGACCGGGTAGACGGGCTGGCCCGTCTTGATCAGTTGCTCGGCGACGTTCTTGGCCTGGTTGATCGGGATCGCGAAGCCGAGGCCGATGCTGCCGGACTGCTGCTGCTCGCCGAGGCCGCTGCCGTTGCCGGCGGACTGGATGGCGGAGTTGATGCCGATGACGCCGCCGTCCGCGTTGAGCAGCGGGCCGCCGGAGTTGCCCGGGTTGATGGAGGCGTCGGTCTGGAGGGCGCTCATGTACGAGGCGTTGCCGCCGCCTCCGTCGCTGGAGGCGACCGGGCGGTTCTTGGCGCTCACGATGCCGGTGGTGACGGTGCCGGAGAGGCCGAAGGGGGCGCCGATGGCGACGGTGGCGTCGCCCACGGCGACCCGGTCGGAGTTGCCGAGCGGGAGCGGGTCGAGCTTGGCGTCCGCGGCGTTCTTGAGCTTGACCACGGCGACGTCGTAGCCCTGGGCGCGGCCGACGACCTGGGCGGTGTACCGCTTGCCGTTGGAGAAGGTGGCGGTCAGCTTGCCGTTGTCGGCGGCCGAGGCGACGACGTGGTTGTTGGTGAGGATGTGGCCCTGCTTGTCGTAGACGAAGCCGGTGCCGGTGCCGCTCTCACCGTTGTTGCCCTGCGCCTCGATGGTGACGACGCTGGGCAGCGTCTTGTTGGCGATGCTGGAGACCGAGCCGGGCGCGCGACTCTCCGTCTTGGGGTTGCCGTAGGCGGAGACGGTGGTGGTGTCGCCGCTGTCGCTCTCCCGGTCGGCGGCCCAGAAGCCGATGCCTCCGCCGATGCCGCCCGCGACCAGGACGGCGGCCAGCACGGCGGCGACCAGCCCGCGGGGCTTGCGCTCGGAGGGGCCGGAGGACGGCGGCACGGGAGCGGTCCCCCACGGTCCGCCCGGTCCGCCCGGTCCGTCCGGTCCGTCCGGACCGCCGGGTCCTCCCTGCCCGCCCTGGCCGTCGCCCTGGCCGCCGTGCGGCGCTCCGCCCTCGGCCGGCCACCACGCGCCGGACTGCCCGGCGTCCGGGCCGGGGCCCGAACCGGGGCCCGAACCGGGGCCCGGGGCGCCGGGCGCGCCGCCGCCTGACCCGTCGCCCGCGCCGGCCGACGCCGAGGCGGCCGCGGGAGCGGCCGGTGGCGCGGGCGGGGGCGTCGACGGGGGCTGGGCGGGCGGCATGGCCGACGGCGCGGGCCCGGGGGCTCCCGGCGAGCCCGCGGCGTCGGGCGTGCCTATGGGCCCGTCCGGTGCGGCGCCCGCGGTGGGCTCGTAGTCCGGCGCTGGCGGCACCGCCGGGTTCGGGTGCGGCGCCGGAGGGGCCGGATGCGGCCCGGGCGCGGGCGGAACGGCAGAGCCCTCGTTCTCGGTGCTCACAGCTCTCTCCTCAGGTGCACGACAGATTTCCTCGACGGCCTGCGTGTACGTCTTAACCGTTACGTCTTACCGTCGTCAGCTTTTCCCACAGCGCGTCAGACCGCCGTAAGGAGCGACAGCCCCGCGGACTACCACCCTTTATCCCGGACATTTCGCCCTACCGCCATTCCGTGCGAACGAACGGAGGGGCCGAGTCCAACGGCTCACACCGGGCGGTGGCACCATAACGCGGTGACCTATGCGCGCCCTGCCCGGGACGGCCGCCCCGGGCCGCACATCGTCTCCGTCGTCGCTCACCGCGGGGCCTCCGAGGATGCCCCGGAGCACACCCTGGCCGCTTACCGTAAGGCAATCGAGGATGGTGCCGACGCCCTGGAGTGCGATGTCCGGCTGACCGCCGACGGCCATCTCGTCTGTGTGCACGACCGCCGCATCGACCGCACCTCCAACGGCCGGGGCGCGGTCTCGGCGCTGGAGCTGTCCGATCTGGCGACTCTGGACTTCGGCTCCTGGAAGGGCCGGGCCACCGACAGGGAGGAGCCGGACCGCGACAGCCGGGACAGCACCTCCGTCCTCACCCTGGAACGGCTCCTGGGGTTCGTCGCGGACGCCGGACGCCGAATCGAACTGGCGATCGAAACCAAGCATCCCACCCGGTGGGCGGGCCAGGTGGAGGACCGGCTGCTCGGGCTGCTGCGCCGCTTCGGCCTGGACGCGCCGCCACCCGGCGAACGTTCACCCATCCGTGTGATGAGCTTCTCAGCGCGCTCCCTGCACCGGATCCGCAGCGGAGCCCCCGCCATCCCGACCGTCTACCTGATGCAGTTCATTCTGCCGCGCCACCGGGACGGGCAGCTGCCGCCCGGGGTGCGGATCGCGGGGCCGAGCATCCGGATCGTACGGAACCACCCCGGCTATGTGGCGCGGCTACAGCGCGAGGGGCACCGAGTGCACGTCTGGACCGTCGATGAACCGGAGGACGTCGAATTGTGCGTCCGCCTGGGCGTTGACGCGCTGATCACCAATCGCCCCAAACAGGTACTGTCCCAACTCGGACGCTCATAATGGGCATTACAAGGCGTGCACCGGCGCGTTCGGTACGTATTCGATCGTGACGAGTGCGTCACGCGATGCCACTTGGCCGGTTTCCGCTCCAGCACCGCGGGGCATTCAACCCGTGGCGTGGGGCTAAGGAGGTCTCGGGGGTGGCGTTGGTGGTGGCACGGCAGGTGCCGAAGTCGTCGACCATGGCCGTACCCCATGGTCCTGCGGGCGTCCGCGCGGCAAGACAGCGGATGCGCCTCGATTTGAGCAGGACTGGGGTATCGGATTCGGTCATAGACGACGCTGTATTGATCCTTTCAGAACTGCTCAGCAACGCATGGCGACATGGCCGCCCTTGGCGTTCCGACCATGGTGGCGGCACGGTCCGGGCTGCATGGACCGTCGACGAGGACGACCGGCTGACGGTCGAGGTGACGGATGGCGGCGGACCCACAAGGCCACTTCCGGCCAACCCGTCGGTGACCGCACGCGGCGGCCGCGGGCTGAATATCATCATGTCGCTGGCCGAGGAATGGGGCGTGCGGGACGAGATCGGCGAAGTCACCGTATGGGCTCTTCTCCCGCCCGATGACGAATTCGCCCGCCGCGTCACGATTCCCTCGGATCTCTCCCCCGAGCTGGGCCCCACCCTGGGTGCGGAGCTGGCTTCCGGGCTGCGTCCGGGCCTCGACGCGCATCTCGAGGCCGGTCTCGACGCGAATCTCGGCCCGAACGTCGGCCCGGATCTCGGCCCGAACGTCGGCCCGGGCCTCGGTCCGAACCTCAGCTCGGATCTCGGCTCGGATCTCGACGGCGACCTGAGCGCCGACCTCGGCTCGGATCTGGCCCCCGGCCTCGGCTCGAATATCGAGGCGAACATCGACCCCGATTTCGATCGCGAGCTGGACTTCGCCGATCTGGACGAGCTCGCGTAGCCGACGCGGCGCAGGGAGCCGACGCGGTTCGGCCAAAGGGCTAGGCTCGCGCCCGTACCAGTCGTACGCGCCGTAAGGAGAGCATCACCGCGGCCGTACGCAGACCGTCACGGGCGTACGAGCAAGCCCTGAGCCGCACGATCGGGAGACAGCCTCACCATGGCCAAGAAGCGCCGCCCCCAGACGAAGGCCACAGGCCCACGGGTCGCCAACGGCGAGATCCCTGTGGTGGGCGCGCGGGAGCCCTGCCCGTGCGGCTCGGGCCGTCGCTACAAAGCCTGTCACGGCAGGGAAGCCGCACACGCCGTCACCGAGCTGGTACAGCGCCCCTTCGAGGGGCTCCCCGGCGAATGCGACTGGGTGGCCCTGCGCGAGCTGGTGCCCGCCGCGACCGTCGAGCTGACCCTCGCCGAGGGGCTGCCCGAGGGGGTTCCGTCGGTCACCCTGGCGACCGTGCTGCCCATGGCGTGGCCCGCGCTGCGCCGCGACAACGGCACCGTGCTGCTCGGCCTCCAGAACGACACGCCCTCCGGCGACATCAGCCGCGACCTGGCCGACACCCTGCGCCGCGCGCTGACCGCCGAGCCGGGCACCCCGGTGGCCGCCGAGCGGGCTCCGGGCGACGGTCCGCGGCTCCAGGATCTGCTCGACCCGAAGGGCACTTTCTCGCCGACTCTGCACGAGGGGTTCGAGTTCTGGCTCGAGGACGCCGCGAACGCGACCGGAGAGGTCGCCGCGTCCCTGGAACGGGCCAACGCGGCCGCGATCCCCACCGCCCGGCTCACCGGCGTGGAGGCGGCCTACTGGTGCGAGACGCCGGAGAAGAACCACCTGCGCTGGGTGATGTCCCACTCCGAGGAGAAGCTGCTGGACGCGCTCGCCCGGCTGCACGCCGCGGGTGCCTCCTCGCTCGGCGAGAACACCCGGCTGGTGGGCTCCTTCCGGGCCCATGGGCTCACGGTGCCGGTGTGGGATCTGCCACGCGGGATGACCGCCGAGGACACGGAGAAGCCGGCCGTGGACCTCGCCGAACGGCTCGCGGAGGCGCTCGCCTCCGACGCCCCGCTGACACCTGAGCAGCGGCGCGCCCGGGGCGGTCTCACCAACCGTCAGGTGACGCTGAGCTGACGTCCCCGGGACGGCCGGAGGGCGCCGCAGGGGCACGTGACGCCGCTCACAACTCACTGTTACGCCCTGCAAATCGACGTCCGGAAATCCGCGATCGAATTTGCTATCGGCCGATCTCTTGTTACGGTTCTAAAAGCCCGGTCGCTGGTGCATCCCCCGTCGCCAGCGACCGGGCGCTTCCATGTCCGCGTCCGGACGGCGGCGCGGGACGGCGGGACAGGTACGGACCAAACGCCCGCGGCGGCAAGGAAGTTGCTCCGGAGCCCGCCCACGGTGCGCGGCACACGCCCTCGCGGGAAGAAGTACCGGAAGAAGCGAGAAGAAGTACCGGAAGAAGTACGGGCCCGGAGCCCAGGAAGTCGCCTCCCCGGTCTCCGGGCCCTCACACACCCGGGCTTCCGAGCTCTCACACTCGGGCCTCCGAGCCCTCACACACCCGCGAGCGTCGCGCTCAGCGGTCCGCCGCGCTCAGCGGCCCCCGAACCCCCGCACCCGGGGCCCGCCTCAGTAGGCGAGCCGACTGCCTCCGTCGGGCGCGCTGGTGCTGGCCTCGACCAAGGCGGTCACCACCGTGGCCACCTGGGGCAGCCAGGGCCGCCCGGAGCGGCGCAGCGGCGGCCGCTCCCAGCGCACCCGCCCGGAGCCGGTCTGCGACGGCGGCAGCACCACATAGCCGCCCTCGCCGTGGAACCGCAGCGAGCTGGGCACCCAGTCCTGCTGGTTCAGCAGCTCGCCGAGGTCTTCGAGGGAGTACGGCTCCACCAGCAGCGACCAGCGGGTGGGCGTGGCGACCACCGGGCCGAGCCGTACGCCCGCCCGGTCGAAGACCGTCAGCGCCCGCGCCCCGGCGACCGCGGGCAGGCTCACCGCGCAGGGCGCGTGGCCGCCGGTGGCCAGCAGGAGGGGCGCGGAGGGCCGGTTGCCCCACCACCAGCGCACCATGCGCTCGTCCGTGGTGGCGGCAAGGAGAACAGGGTCGAACGGATGTCCACCCGGAACCGCACATTCCGGGTCGGGGCAGCCGCATACGCGCGGCCGTCCGCCGCCGGACCGGAGCCCGACGCCAGGGACCACGGGCCACTGCCACTCGGTGGCGCAGGTGAGCGCCGCGCGCAGCAGCGGCGACCGCGCGCCGCGCCGCAGCGAGAACTTGCGTCGCCTTCCGAGGATCTCGCGCATGAGCGCTCGTTCCTTTCCGTTAACGCCGAGGGCTGTCCGTCGCACTACATCGCACTTCAGATGGCACTTCACTTGGACTTACGTGGCGCTGTCCGGCATCGTTCGGCCCGTCACAGCAGGTGGATCACAAGTCACTGCGCGTACAAGGCAGCGCATCACGCGGCAGGCCGAGCGTGGAACGTGGCGAGGGGTGGCGCGCGCATGGCGCTTGCCGTCCGGTTGGTGCCTTCCTCGCCACTCGGGGATGGGGCGCGGCCGTTGTGGTCTATGACGCCTGGACCGGCCGCGGGGTTCCGGGGCGATCCGAACTGCCCCTGCCCCTCTCCGATGTGTACCCGCCGCGGTGGAGACGACGCGCTGTCGAACGACGTCAGTCGACCTCGAAGGGACAGCCTAACGACTTTTTTTCGGCCAAGTTCAATTCCCCCCAGACACCAACAAGACCACCGGGACAATGCTGGACATCGCATCTGCGCTCCGTGTACATCTGGAGACAGTAGCGGCACAGTAGCGGCGCAGCACGACAGGGGGTTTGCGATGCTATTGAGCGAGCCGGACCCGGCGGGTGAAGGCAGCGGGCCATGAACGCGCCCCACGCGCCGAAAGTGGCTGGAATCGATCCTTCCCTCCCCTCGCCCACGCAAACTGCCGACCCCGTCACACCACCCCTGGCCGCGCCCAACTCCGGCGTCCAGGACCGGCTCGCGGGCTGGGTCTCGGACCTCACCACCCTTCATGAGCTCACCGAGCGGCTGGTCCGGACCGGCTCCCTCGACGAGGCGCTGCGCGAATTGCTGCGCGCGGGCGCGTCCCTGGTCGGCGCCCGGCGCGGACTGGTGGCGCTCGAACCGGCCGACGGGCTCGGCCCGGTGATCACCGTGGGGCTCGGTCTCGGCCACGCCGACCTCGGCCAGATCGAGACCATCCCGCGCGGCTCCGCCTCCGCCGGCCAACTCCTGGACGGGCTGCCCGAGGCGGGCGGCGAGCGGCGCGCCGATGTGACCCACCCCGATATCGCCAGTGAGGCCGACCTCGACCCGCGCCATCGCGAGGTGGCCGCGCGGCTGGGCTTCTCCGCGAGCTACGCCGTACCGCTGGACCCGTTCCGCGCCACCCCGTGCACCACACCCGGCCTTTCCGCCATCCCCGCGCCCGCCCCCGGCGCGGACGGGTCCGGCACCGGCACCGGCACCGGCACCGGCACCCCGGCGGACGCGGGCGACCACCCGGCCCCCGGCGCCCCGGGCGGCCCCGGCGTCCCCGGATCCGGAACGACGAGCGTGGCCGGAACGACGAGCGTCGCCGACGCCCCGAGCGTCCCCGGCACCGGCCAGGGGCGCGATACCGCACCGGCCGCCACGCCCTCGTCCGGCCTTACGGCCGCCATGGGCGCCGGCGGCCCCTCCGGGCGGCTCGGCGGAGCCGCCTGGCTCTACGACGAACCCGCCGAGCCCGCGGAGCGCCAGCGCCATCTCGTGGGCCTGTACTGCCAGTACGCCGCCGCCCACATCGTCCGGCTGATCGAGCTCTCCCGTGCCCGCGCCGCCGTCGCGACCGTCCAGGAGGAGCTGCTGCCCACCCGGCTGCCCCGCGTCCCCGGGGTGCGCCTGGCCGTCCGCCACCACCCCGGCCCGCACGGCGGCGGGGACTGGTACGACGCGCTGCCGCTGCCGGACGGGGCGCTCGGGCTCTCGGTGGGCGGGGTCTCCGGCTCCGGGCCGAGCGCCGTGGTCGCGATGGGGCGGCTGCGGGCCTCGCTGCGGGCGTACGCGGTGATGGAGGGCGAGGACCCGGTCGCCGTGCTGTCCGACCTGGAGCTGCTGCTGCGGCTCACCGAGCCCGCCCGCTCGGCGACCGCCCTCTTCGCCTACTGCGAGCCCGGCACGCGCAAGGTGGTGCTGGCCGGGGCCGGGCACTGCCCGCCGCTGCTCACCGGGGAGCGGCGCACCGAGTTCGTGGAGACCACCCTGTCCGCGCCGCTGGGGATGCTCTCGTGCTGGGAGGCGCCCAGCGTGGAGGTCGCACCGTCCTCCGGAGAGACCCTCCTCTTCTACAGCGACGGGCTGCTCCACCGCACCGGGGAGCCGATGGACCGGGCCTTCGCCCGGCTGCACACGGCCGCGGCGAGCGCTCCCAAGGGCGTCCGCGGCGACCCGGACGCCTTCGCCGACCATGTGCTCCGTACGGTGCTTCCCGACGGTCCTGCGGCCTCCGTGGGGCGGCCCTCGGCGGACGGCACCGAGGACCTCGTCCTGCTCGTGGCGCACTTCGACTGACGCGTGGCCCCCTTACGGCCACCGTGGCCCCCTTACGGACACTGTGACCTCCTTATGGACACCGTGGCCCCCTTACGGGCACTTACGGGTGCTCACGGCCGCGGCTCGAGCGCGACCACGCCCCCGCTGGAGCCGTGGTCGCCCGGTACCTCGGGCCCTCCCCGCCGTCTGGCCCCGCACATACGATGGGAGGGGTCCAGTTCGAGGAGGAAGACGTGACCGAGGAGCCCACTTCCGAAGCCCCGGAGACCCCGGAAGGCGAGGAGCCCATCAAGCAGCGGAAGAACGGCCTGTACCCAGGCGTTTCCGACGAGCTCGCCGCGAACATGCAGTCCGGCTGGGCGGACACCGAGCAGCACGACCTGGAGCCCCTCGCGCAGGCTCCGCACACCGCCCGCCGCCGCGCCGCGCTCTCCGCGCGCTTCCCGGGCGACCGCCTGGTCGTCCCCGCGGGCAATCTCCGCACGCGCTCCAACGACACGGACTACAGTTTCCGCGCCTCGACCGAGTACGCGTACCTCACCGGCGACCAGACCGAGGACGGGGTCCTGGTGCTGGAGCCCGAGGCGGGCGGCGGCCACACCGCGACGCTCTATCTGCTGCCGCGCTCCGACCGGGAGAACGGCGAGTTCTGGCTGGACGGCCAGGGCGAGCTGTGGGTCGGCCGCCGGCTCAGCCTCACGGAGGCCGAGAAGCGGCTGGGCCTGCCCGCCAGGGACGTCCGCAAGCTCGCCGACGAGCTCCGGGACGCCACCGGCCCGGTCCGTATCGTGCGCGGTCACGACGCCGGGCTGGAGGCCGCCCTGACCGACAAGGTCACCGGTGAGCGCGACGAGGAGCTGCGGGTCTTCCTCAGCGAGCAGCGCCTGGTCAAGGACGAGTTCGAGATCGGGCAGCTACAGGCGGCCGTCGACTCGACGGTCCGCGGCTTCGAGGACGTCGTCAAGGTTCTGGACAAGGCGCGGGCGACATCGGAGCGCTATATCGAAGGAACGTTCTTCCTTCGGGCCCGGGTCGAGGGCAACGACGTCGGCTACGGCACCATCGCCGCCGCGGGCCCGCACGCCACCACCCTGCACTGGGTGCGCAACGACGGCCCGGTGCGCTCCGGCGATCTGCTCCTGCTGGACGCGGGCGTGGAGACCACCACCCTCTACACCGCCGATGTGACCCGCACCCTGCCGGTGAACGGCACCTACAGCCCGCTTCAGCGCAAGGTCTACGAGGCGGTCTACGAGGCCCAGGAGGCGGGCATCGCCGCGGTCCGGCCGGGTGCGAAGTACCGCGACTTCCACGACGCCGCCCAGCACGTCCTCGCCACCAAGCTCGTCGAGTGGGGCCTGGTCGAGGGCCCGGTGGAGCGGGTGCTGGAGCTGGGGCTACAGCGCCGCTGGACGCTGCACGGCACCGGCCACATGCTCGGCATGGACGTCCACGACTGCGCCGTGGCCCGCACCGAGACCTATGTGGACGGCACCCTGGAGCCCGGTATGTGCCTCACGGTCGAGCCGGGGCTGTACTTCCAGCCCGACGACCTGACCGTGCCGGAGGAGTACCGGGGCATCGGCGTCCGGATCGAGGACGACATCCTGGTGACGGAGGACGGCAACCGCGTGCTGTCGGCCGCGCTGCCGCGTACCGCCGATGACGTCGAGGCGTGGATGGCCCGCCTCACCGGCTGAGGACAGCCATCCGGCGGCGGCTCATCACCCGATCGTGTGAGTCCCGTGGGGAGCGGCGGCGCCGCTCCCCACGGTTGCGCGCTCAGTTCCGCCCCGGCACCTTGCGGGTGGTCACCGCGATCCGGTTCCAGGAGTTGATCGTGAAGATGAGGGCGATGAGCTGGGCCAGCTCCCGCTCCTCGAAGTGCCGGGCGGCCCGCTCGTAGACCTCGTCCGGGACGCCGCCGGGCAGCAGCGTGACCGCTTCGGTGAGCGCCAGGGCGGCCTGCTCCTTCTCGGTGTAGAACCCGGCCTCCCCGGCCTCCTCCCAGACCCCCACCAGGGCGATGCGCTCCTTGCTCTCGCCCGCCTCATGGGCGTCGGTGGTGTGCATATGGAGGCAGTAGGCGCAGTGGTTGAGCTGGGAGGAGCGGATCTGCACCAGCTCCACCAGGGCCGGGTCCAGGCCCTCGCGGGCGGCCGCGTCCAGGTTGATCAGCGCCTTGAACGCCTTGGGGGCGGCCTTCGCGAAGTCGACCCGTCCGGTCGTCTGCCGCGCCG
Source organism: Streptomyces sp. NEAU-174 (assembly GCF_052665095.1). Taxonomy (NCBI): domain Bacteria; kingdom Bacillati; phylum Actinomycetota; class Actinomycetes; order Kitasatosporales; family Streptomycetaceae; genus Streptomyces; species Streptomyces sp. NEAU-174. The sequence continues at coordinate 719,753 of NZ_JBQTCE010000001.1, forward strand.
TCGTCGGGGCCGTCTGTGTGGTCGCCGTCTGTGTCGGTGTCGAAGTCGTCATGGGAATGAAATTAGGCCGCTAAGCGACCCTCTGTAGGGTGCATTTCCATGGCGGATTCATGGGTCAATTCGGCGGAGATCCTCGGCAGTGACCTCCATCTGGAGCTGACCCGCGCGGGCAGCCGCAGAACCGCCCTGATGGCCGCGCTGCGCGAGGCCATCCGCGACGGGCGGCTCGCCCCGGACACCCGGCTGCCGCCTTACCGTTCGCTCGCCGTCGACCTGGGCATCGCCCGGAACACGGTCGCCGACGCCTACGCCGAGTTGGTCGCCGAGGGCTGGCTCACCGCCCGCCAGGGCTCCGGGACCCGGGTGGCGCCCCGGCCCGCGTCGCCCCCGCCCCGGCGCCGTGCTCCCGGCCGGGAGCACGGCGGGCGGCCGTCCGGGGCGACCGGCGGCCGCCGCGGGCCCCGGCCCGCCCCGCACCCGGTGCACAACCTGCTCCAGGGCCAGCCGGACGCCGCCTCCTTCCCCCGCACCGCCTGGCTCGCCTCGGCCCGCCGCGCCCTGACCGCCGCGCCCCACGAGGCGTTCGGCCCCGGCGATCCGCGCGGCCGCCCGGAGCTGCGCCGCGCCCTGGCCGACTACCTCGCCCGCGTCCGCGGCGTACGCACCGACCCCGAGCGGATCGTCGTCTGCGCGGGCTTCGCGCACGCGGTGCGGCTGCTGAGCGGCACCCGGCTGCTGCGGCCCCGGATGGCCGTCGAGTCCTACGGCCTGGACTTCCACCGCTCGCTGCTGAGATCCGCCGGGATCCGTACGGTCCCGCTCCCCCTGGACGCCGATGGCGCCCTTACGGACGCACTGGCCGACCTCGACGGCGTACGGGCGGCCCTGCTCACCCCCGCCCACCAGTTCCCCACCGGCGGTCCGCTGCACCCCGAGCGGCGGGCCGCGGCCGTCGCCTGGGCGCGGGAGAGCGGCGGTCTGGTGCTGGAGGACGACTACGACGGGGAATTCCGCTACGACCGCACTCCGGTGGGCGCCGTCCAGGGCCTCGACCCCGACCGGGTGCTCTACCTCGGCTCGGTCAGCAAGAGCCTCTCCCCGGCGCTGCGGCTGGGCTGGATGGTGCTGCCGGACCACCTGGTCGACGGCCTGCTGGCGGCCAAGGGGGAGCGCGAGGGATGGACCGGCGTCCTCGACCAGCTGACCCTCGCGGACTTCATCGAATCGGGCGGGTACGACCGCCATGTGCGCCGTATGCGCCAGCAGTACCGCCGTCGGCGGGATCAGCTCGTCGCCGCCCTCGCCGAACGCGCGCCCCATATCCGCGTCTCGGGGATCGCGGCCGGTCTGCACGCGGTACTGGAACTGCCGCCCGGCACCGAGCGGGCCGCGCTGCGCGCCGCCGCCTGGCAGGGGCTGGCGCTCGAAGGCCTCGGCGGCTACCGCCATCCGGACGCCACCACACCGCATCGCGACGGGCTCGTGGTGGGCTACGCGACCCCGCCCGAGCACTCGTTCGCGGGGGCGCTGGACGCGCTGTGCCGCGCCCTGCCGCCCGAACAGACGGCCCCTGAGGCCGAGGGCCCCTGAGGCCGAGGCGACCACCTGACGTCGGGCCGCCCGGAAAGACTTCCCTGATATTTGGGGCGGTTATGACGCCCTCAGCAGCGCTCCTTCACGCCACTTGAGAATCTTGTCGAAGCTCACCACCACCCCGCCGCGGCCCGGACGGTCGCGGTAGCGGACATGGTCGGTGAGGGCCTCGATGAGAAAGAGCCCCCGTCCGTGCTCCGCCTGTGGCGGGGCCGGACTGCGCGGCTGCTGTGGTCTCGGCGCGCCCGCCGGACGCCGCTCGTTCCGAGTGCGGGCCTCGCGGCGGACGGTGCCGCGTCCGGCGAAGCCGGGACCGGAATCGGTGACCTCGATACGGCAGGTGTCGCCGTCGATATAGGCCGTGACTCGATAATCCCCGCCCGTGCCGTCGCGACCCCCGTGCTCCACCGCATTGGCACACGCCTCGGAGAGGGCGACCGACAGATCGTAGGAGATCTCCGGATCCACTCCGGCCGTCTCCATGGTGCCGAGGAGCAGTCGTCGTGCGAGCGGAACGCTCGCCGCCTCGCGGGGCAAATGGAGTGACCACCAGATGCTCATGCTCCAGCCTCCCGGCCGCGGCTCGACATACCGTTACGTATTGCCTGGGTCCATGGTCCGTAAGCGTGTTATTGACGTGACTCCGCTCATTCAGCGGACGCGCTCGATGCGCGAACCGGTGTATGGGCCTGTCCCGGTGTGCGCCGGTACGCCCCACCCGCCGTAGGGAACGCGTCCACCCAGTGGGATGATGGCGCGGCCATGGCTTCCCCTGTCGCCCGTGCCGGCGCCGATCTGCGAATGCTGCGGGCCGCGGTGTTCACCGCGGTCTGCGTCGTGCTGTCCGCGACGGGGCACGTGCTGGGCTCCTGCGCCACCGTGCCGCTGTGGACGCTGGGCGTGGGCTGCGCGGCGATGTTCACCGTCGCGCTGTCCCTGGCCGGGCGGGAGCGGTCGCTGCCCGGGATCGCGGCCGTGCTGGCCGTCGGGCAGCTGGCGCTGCACGCGCTCTTCGCGCTCGGACAGGACCGGGCCGCGGCGGCCGAGGAGGCCGCCCATCGGGCCGACGCCGCCCAGGGCCATGTGATCGGCCTGGCCGCCAGGCTGCTGTGCGCGTCGGGCCCCGGACGGCTCGACGCCGCGACGGCCCATCGGATCGTCACCCACGCGGGCATCGACCCGTCCGCCGCGCACGGCGGCCCGCACGCCATGCCGGCGTCCACCGCCCCGGCGGGGCAGGCGGCCGGGATGGAGAGCCTGCTGCCGTCGCTGCCCATGACCCTGGGCCATCTGCTCGCCGCGCTGGCCATCGGCTGGCTGCTGCGCCGGGGCGAGATGGCCGTATGGCGGGCGGTACGGCTGTCGGTGGACGGGGCCCGGGGAGTCGCGGAGGCCGCGCTCGTACGGGCGCTGCGCGCCGCCCTGAGGCTCGTACGGGTGCTCCTGGCCCCTTCGCAGGCGCCTTACGGTCGGCCATGCCGTCCGCGCACGGCCGAGCGGGACGAGGGCGGGACGACGGCCCTCGTCCTCCAGCACAGCGTGATCAGGCGGGGACCGCCGGTCTGCGACCTCGCGGCCTGACCGACGCGACGCTCCTCCAGCGGGACCGGAGGGCGGCCGTGACGTCGCCGCACGCGCGCCCACCCATCTGATCATTCCTGTTCCTGGAGTGTTGACATGAACGCCATGCGTCTCCGCCGTCTGCCGGTCCTCGGAGCCCTGACCGCGGGCGGCCTGGTGCTGCTCACCGCGGGCCCGGCCTTCGCGCACGTGAGCGTGCAGCCCGGCCAGGCCGAGAAGGGCGGCTACAGCACCATCAACTTCAAGGTGCCCAACGAGCGTGACGACTCCTCCACCGTCAAGCTCGAGGTGACCCTCCCCGCCGACCACCCGCTCGCCTCGGTGATGCCCCAGCCGGTGCCCGGCTGGGACGTCAAGGTCACCAAGTCCAAGCTCCCCAAGCCCATGGAGATGCACGGCGAGAAGATCAGCGAGGCGGTCACCAAGGTCACCTGGACCGGCGGCAAGATCGAGCCGGGGATGTTCCAGCAGTTCCCGCTCTCGGTCGGCCAGCTGCCCGACGACGCCGACCAGCTCGCCTTCAAGGCCCTCCAGACGTACGACAACAAGGAGGTCGTGCGCTGGATCGAGGAGCCCAAGGAGGGCGCCGCCGAGCCCGAGAACCCGGCTCCGGTGCTCAAGCTGGTCGCCCCGGCCGAGGGCTCGGACGGCGATGGCGCCGCCGCGGCATCCGGCCAGGACAAGGACTCCGAGCAGGCCGGAGCGGAGAATTCCGCCTCCAAGGACACCTCGGACGACGAGAGCGGCAGCGACACCACCGCCCGGGTGCTGGGCATCGCGGGCATCGTCATCGGCGCTGCCGGTGTCGTCTTCGGCGTGGTCGCCAGCCGCCGCCGTTCCGCCTGACCACCGTCCACTCCTCCGCATGCGTGTACCGCCGGTGACCACGGGTCCTGAACCGACCGCGTGATCCCGGCGGGGCGGCGGGCCCCCACGCCCGCCGCCCCCGCGCGCCACCGATCCACCCCTCCCCTCTTTGGAGAACAGCTCCATGCGCACCAAAATCCTGGCCACCGCGCTCGTCGCCGCCGCCACGCTCACCCTCAGCGCCTGTGGCGGCTCGGACGACGGGGGCAAGGGCGACAACGCCGCCGCCGAGGTCAAGGGCGGCCAGCGGTCGGGGCAGGCCATCGTCCTCGACCAGGCGAAGGCCAAGCCGGACCTCGTCCTCACCGGCACCGACGGCAAGAAGTACGACCTGCTGAAGGAGACCAAGGGCCGGCCCACCCTGCTCTTCTTCGGCTACACCCACTGCCCGGACGTCTGCCCGCTGACCATGAGCAACGTCGGCATCGCCGTGAAGAAGCTCCCCAAGGCCGAGCGGGAGAAGCTGCGGGTCGTCTTCGTCAGCACCGACCCCGCCCGGGACACCCCCAAGCGGATCCGCTCCTGGCTGGACGCCCAGGGCGGCACCGATTTCGTCGGCCTCACCGGCGACTTCAACACCATCGAGGCCGCCGCGCGGCCGCTGGGCATCTACATCGAGAAGCCGAAGAAGGAGAAGGACGGCAGCGTCACCGTCAGCCACGGCGCCGAGGTGATCGGCTTCTCGCCCAAGGACGACAAGGGCCACTGGATCTACACGACGGAGGCCACGGCGGATCGTTACGCCAAGGATCTGCCGAAGATCGTCGAGGGACGGAACCCGTGACGGCGGCGGGCCCCGGCATCCGTAAGGCGGCCGCCGTGGTCCTCACCGTCGGCCTGTCCGCCACGCTCGCCGCCTGCGGGAGCGAGGACGGCGGCGGCGGGGACGGCGGGGACCACGCGGGCCACAAGGGCGCCCCGAAGCTGTCCGTGAGCGGCGCCTACGTTTCGCAGCCGCCCATGGACGACATGGCGGCGGGCTACCTGGCCGTACGGAACGCCGGTGGCGGCGCCGACGAGCTCACGTCCGTCACCACCCCGCTCGCCTCCGAGGTCACCCTGCACACCACCAAGGGCAACCGGATGAAGCAGGTGAGCTCGCTCGATGTCCCCGCCGACGGCCGCCTCGAGCTGACCAGCGGCGGAGATCATCTGATGCTGACAAATCTCACCCACCGGCCGAAGGTCGGTGAGAGGGTCAGCTTCACCCTTCACTTCGCCACCTCCGACCCCATCGAGATCAAAGTCCCGGTCGAGCCGACGACGTACCGCCCCAAGGACTGACGCCCGATGCCCTCGCTGACCTCCCTGGCCCCCACCGGGCCCACCGCGACTCCCACCCGGACCACCGCGACCACCCGGCGGCTGATGGCGATCTGCGGCACCTTGCTCGCCGCGCTGCTGTGCGCGCTGAGCGTGGGCGCGAGCCCCGCGTCCGCGCATGCCGCGCTCACCTCGACCGACCCCGCCGACGGCTCGGTGGTGAAGACCGCTCCCAGGGAGGTCACGCTGAACTTCTCGGAGGGCGTGCTGCTCTCCGGCGACTCGGTGCGCGTGCTCGACCCCAAGGGCAAGCGCGTGGACACCGGGAAGACCGCCCATGTCGACGGCAAGTCGTCGACGGCCGCCGCCGGGCTGCACTCCGGACTGCCGGACGGCACCTACACGGTGGCGTGGAAGGCGGTCTCCGAGGACAGCCACCCGGTGAGCGGCGCCTTCACCTTCTCCATCGGCGCCCCGTCCAAGACCAAGGCGAAGGTGCCCACGGGCGAGGCGTCCGACTCCACCGTCAGCACGCTCTACGGGATCGGCCGGTACGCCGCCTACGGCGGTTTCGCGGCACTCGTGGGCGGCTGTGTGTTCGCCGGGCTCTGCCGGTCCTCGCGCCCGGTGCGGAAGATCGCCGTGGGCGGCTGGGTGACGGTCTTCACGGCCAGCCTGCTGCTGTTGCTGCTGCGCGGGCCGTACACCGACGGCGAGGGGATCGGCGGGATCCTCGACCTCGGCAGGCTGGGTGATGTGCTGTCCACCAAGCCGGGCGCGGCGCTGCTGTCCCGGCTGCTGCTGCTCGGCGCGGCGGCGGTGTTCCTGGCCGTCCTCTTCGGCTCGTACACCCGGCGCACCGGGGAGGGGGAGGCGGACGCGCGGCGCCGCCAGGACCTCGCCTTCGGGCTCGGCTTCGGCGGCACGGTGATGGCCGTGGGCCTCGCCGCGACCTGGGCGATGGCCGAGCACGCCTCGGTGGGCCTGCAACGGCAGCTGGCCATGCCGGTGGACGTGATCCATCTGATCGCGGTCGGGGTCTGGCTGGGCGGTCTGGCCTCGCTCGCGGTGACGCTCCGGGCGGGCGAGCCGATCGAACGGGCGGCCGTGCGCCGCTTCTCGCGGCTGGCCTTCGGCTCGGTCGTCGCCCTGGTGGTCACCGGGCTGTACCAGTCGTGGCGTCAGGTGGGCTCGTGGGGCGCGCTGACCGACACCGAGTACGGGCGATGGCTGCTGGTCAAGGTCGGTCTGGTGACGGTGCTCGTGGGCATCGCCGCCGTCTCGCGCCGCTGGACCGGGCGCCTTACGGATGCCACGGAGGCGGCCGGGGCGGAAGCGGACGCGGAAGCAGACGCGGAAGCAGACGCGGAGGCCGAGGCGGGCGCGGGGGCCCAGGCGGACGCGGAGGCCGAGGCGGGGAGCGGTGCCGAGGCCGATGTCGCGGCCACGGCCACGGCCGACGAGACCAAGGCCGGGGCCAAGGCGGCGGTGCAGGCCGCGCGGCCGGTCCGCACCGGTGCGGCCGACGCGGCCGTCGACACCCGTGCCGACACGCCCGCCGACACCCTGGCCGACGCCGGAACCGAGTCCGGGGACGGGCGACCCGGCGGCGACTCCGGTACCGGCGCAGCAGACGGCGACCCCGTACGCAGCGCCCAGCTCGCCCGTCAGCGGGCCGCCAAGGACAAGACCGCCACCCTGCGGGAGCGCGACGCCGACCGCGAGCGCAGCGGGCTGCGCCGTTCGGTACTCGCCGAGACCATCGTGGCCGTAGCGCTGCTCGCGGTGGCCACCGTGCTCAGCGGCACCCAGCCCGGCCGGGCCGAAACCGAGCAGGCCGGCGCCCGGGCCACGAAACCCGTCGACCGGCTGAACGTCGACCCGGTGAGCGTGCTGATCCCCTACAACACGGGTCCCAAGAGCGGCCGTGGCAAGGCCGTGGTGATGATCGAACCCGCCCTGCCGGGTGACAACGCGCTGCACGTCTTCACCACCGACCTGGCGGACCGTCCCGTGGACGTGCCCGAGGTCAAGCTGTCGCTGACGCTCAAGGGCAAGGGAATCGGGCCGCTGCGCATCCCGCTCGAGCGCCTCTCGACCGGCCACTGGAGCGCCAAGACCGTCCAGCTCCCCATGGCGGGCACCTGGCAGCTCTCCCTTACCGTACGTACCTCCGACATCGACCAGGTGACGGAGACCAGGAACGTGAAAGTCGCTCAATGACCACAGAGCAAGCACCCTCGTCCGGCATCTCCCGGCGGCGTCTGCTGGGCTCGGCGGGCGCCGCCGGAGCGGCCGGACTGGTCGCCGGCGGAGCCGCCGGAGCCTACGCGTCCGAGGCGACGCGGGAGGCACCCGCGCCCCTCAGCTCGCTGGGCTCGACCGCCGTGCCCTTCCACGGCAGGCGCCAGGCGGGCATCACCACCCCGCTCCAGGCCCACGGCCATCTCCTCGCCTTCGACCTGGCGCCCGGTGCGAACCGTAAGGCGGCCGCCGCACTGCTGCGCCGCTGGTCGCGGACGGCGAAGGAGCTGATGGCGGGCGAGGCCCCACCGGACGACACGGGGATCGCGCTCGACGCCGGTCCCTCGTCCCTTACGGTCACCTTCGGCTTCGGCCGGACCTTCTTCGGCAAGGCGGGAGTCGAGGACCAGCTGCCGGAGGCACTCGCCCCGCTTCCCGACTTCGTCTCCGACGCGCTCGACCCCAAGCGCAGCAACGGCGATCTGTGGATCCAGATCGCCGCCAATGACGCGCTGGTCGCCTTCCACGCGCTGCGCGCCCTACAGCGCGAGGCCGCCGACACGGCCCGGCTGCGCTGGCAGATGAGCGGCTTCAACCGGTCCCCCGGCGCCACCGGCCACCCCATGACCACCCGCAACCTCATGGGCCAGATCGACGGCACCAACAACCCCAAGCCGACCGACGACGACTTCGAGCGGCGGATCTTCGTACCGGATAAGGGCGAGCCCGCGTGGATGGCGGGCGGTTCCTACGCGGTCGTCCGGCGCGTCCGGATGCTGCTGGACTCCTGGGACCACCTCTCCCTGGAGCGGCAGGAGAAGGTGGTCGGCCGCCGTAAGTCCGACGGCGCCCCGCTGTCCGGCGGCACCGAGACCACCCCGGTTCAGCTCGACAAGGTCGATGAGAACGGTGCGCTGGCCATCGCGGGCGCTGCCCACGTACGGGTCGCGGCGCCCGCGTCCAACCAGGGCGCCGCGATGCTGCGCAGGCCCTTCTCGTACCACGACGGCTTCCGCGACGACGGGGCGCCGGACGCCGGGTTGCTTTTCATCGCCTGGCAGGCGGATCCGATGAAGGGGTTCGTGCCGGTGCAGCGGAAGCTGGACCTGGGCGACGATCTGTCGCGGTTCCTGCGGCACGAGGCCAGCGCGCTGTTCGCGGTGCCTCCGGGCTGCGCCCCGGGGGAGTACGTGGGTCAGGCACTCTTGGAGGCATAGGAAAGGGGACGAGCCGCCCCGGGGCATCGCGTCCAAGGGGCGTCCATGCGGGTGTCCATACGGGCGTCCATACGGGTGTCCACCATGCGGGTCGGCGGCCCGTGCCGACGCGGGTATCGTGGCGGTCTCGTCTGATCACAGGGAGCGACCGTGATGTCGGCCAGCCGCTATGCCTACCTCGGCCCCGAGGGCACCTTCACCGAGGCCGCGCTGCGGTCCATGCCGGAGGCCGCCACCCGGGAGCTGGTGCCGATGGTCTCCGTGCCGGTGGCGCTCGACGCGGTGCGCTCCGGAGCCGCGGCGGCCGCCCTGGTGCCCATCGAGAACTCGGTCGAGGGCGGGGTCACCGCGACCCTCGACGAACTCGCCACCGGCGAACCGCTGATGATCTACCGCGAGGTGCTGCTGTCGATCAGCTTCGCGCTGCTGGTGCGGCCGGGCACCGCGCTCACCGACATCAAGACGGTGACCGGGCATCCGGTGGCCCAGCCCCAGGTGCGCAACTGGCTGGCGGCGAACCTCCCGGACGCCGTGTGGGAGTCGGCCGCCTCGAACGCGGACGGGGCGCGGCTGGTGCAGGAGGGGCGGTACGACGCGGCGTTCGCGGGCGAGTTCGCGGCGTCCAGGTACGGTCTGGAGCCGCTGGTCACCGACATCCATGACGCGCAGAACGCGATGACCCGCTTTGTGCTGGCCGGACGCCCCGCCCGGCCCGCCGCCCGGACGGGCGCGGACAAGACCTCCGTGGTGATCTGGCTCGGTGACGACCACCCGGGCGCGCTGCTCGAGCTGCTCCAGGAGTTCTCCGCGCGCGGGGTCAACATGATGCGTATCGAATCGCGCCCGACCGGCGAGGGCATCGGCCGCTACTGCTTCTCGGTGGACTGTGAGGGGCACATCACCGACCGGCGGGTGGGCTCGGCCCTGATGGGGCTGAGGCGGATCTGCCCGAAGGTGCGGTTCCTGGGCTCGTACCCCCGGGCGGGTGTGACGGCCGAGGACATGGCACCGCTGCGGCACGGGACGTCGGACGAGGCGTTCACGGAGGCGGCGGAGTGGCTGGCCCGCTGCCAGGACGGCCGGACCTGAGCTCGTCAACACAATCGCTGCGGAAAAGTTATCCACAGGCTGATGGTCCACGCTGGGGATAAGTCGACATCCCCAATCCGGCACAACGGGCATATCACGACCCTCTTCGCATTGATCGCCATCATCGGACATCGCTCACTTGTCACCTCAATTCGCTCGACCAACTCTTTGGAGTGAGGGATTCCTCTCTTGTGGAGTGTGTGAACGCGGTTTGACAGGGGAATCCATCGCCGAGCATCTGGGCGGCCTTAACGATCACTGCGACATCCACAGATCTCACACACAGCCTGTGGATAACTTCGGGGATTCCCCCCACACCTGTGGACAACCAACCTCCAACTCACCCTGTGCACAAGGGAAGAAGGTCGACTCGGCGCCGCCTCTTTGCCCCTTTTCGGGGATTGCGGATGCATTCCTTGACGGCGACCGTCACAGGAATTCCCCGGTTTACCCACAGGCCCAAAAGGGGGCAAAACCGGACGCAAAGGAATATCGCGTCGAGCACCCGAGGTCACACCGGTAACCTGGGGGGGTGATTGACCTTCGCCTGCTCCGTGAGGACCCCGATCGTGTGCGCGCCTCCCAGCGCGCTCGTGGAGAGGACGTCGGCATCGTCGACGCGCTCCTGACCGCCGACGAGCGGCGCAGGTCCTCCAGTGTCCGCTTCGACGAGCTGCGTGCCGAGCAGAAGGCGCTCGGCAAGCTCATCCCCAAGGCCTCCGGTGACGAGAAGGCCGAGCTGCTGAAGAAGGCGGGCGAGCTCTCCGCCGCCGTCAAGGCGGCCGACGCCGAGCAGGACGTGGCCGCCGAGGAGACCCAGCGGCTCCTGCTCCAGCTGGGCAATCTGGTGCACCCCGAGGTCCCGGTCGGCGGCGAAGACGACTTCGCCGTCCTGGAGACCATCGGCACCCCGCGCGACTTCGAGGCCGAGGGCTTCGCGCCCAAGGACCACCTGGAGCTCGGCGAGCTGCTCGGCGCGATCGACACCGAGCGCGGCGCCAAGGTCTCCGGCTCCCGCTTCTACTACCTGACCGGCATCGGCGCCCTGCTGGAGTTCGCGCTGGTGAACGCGGCGATGGCGCAGGCCACCGCGGCGGGCTTCACCCCGATGCTCACCCCGGCGCTGGTCAAGCCGAAGGCCATGGAGGGCACCGGCTTCCTCGGCCAGGCCGCCGAGGACGTCTACCACCTCGACAAGGACGACCTCTTCCTGGTGGGCACCTCCGAGGTGCCGCTGGCCGCGTACCACATGGACGAGATCCTGGAGGCGGACCAGCTGCCGCGGCGCTACGCCGGGTTCTCCTCCTGCTTCCGCCGCGAGGCGGGGTCGTACGGCAAGGACACCCGGGGCATCTTCCGGGTTCACCAGTTCGACAAGGTCGAGATGTTCGTCTACACGACGCCGGAGGAGGCCGAGGCCGAGCACCAGCGGCTGCTGGAGTGGGAGAAGCAGTGGCTGACCTCGCTGGAGCTGCCGTTCCGGGTGGTCGACCTGGCCTCGGGTGACCTGGGCTCGTCGGCGACGCGGAAGTTCGACTGCGAGGCGTGGATCCCGACGCAGGGCAAGTACCGCGAGCTGACCTCGACCTCCAACACCACCGAGTTCCAGTCGCGTCGGCTGTCGATCCGGATGCGCGAGGGCAAGCGGGTCCGTCCGCTGGCCACGCTCAACGGCACGCTGTGCGCGATCACCCGGACCATCGTCGCGATCCTCGAGAACCACCAGCGGGCCGACGGCTCGGTGCGGGTGCCCGAGGTGCTGCGGCCGTTCCTCGGTGGACGCGAGGTCCTGGAACCGGTCGCCCGGTGAGCGGCGGCGACGAGCTTCCGTACCGCGACGAGCTTCCGTACCGCGACGAGCTTCCGTACGGCGACGGTCGTCCGTACCCCGACGGTCTTCCGTACCGCCTGGTCGCGACCGATCTCGACGGGACGCTGCTGCGCCCCGACCACACCGTCTCGGCGCGGACCCGGGACGCGCTCGCCGCGGCCACCGCGGCGGGCGCCGCGCACATCGTGGTCACCGGGCGGACCGTCCCGGTGGCCCGGCACATACTCGACGACCTCGGCTACGAGGGGCTCGCGGTGTGCGGCCAGGGCGCACAGGTCTACCACGCGGGCGAGCACCGGCTGCTGACCTCCGTGACGCTGGACCGGCAGGTGGCGCTGCTGGCGCTGGAGAAGATCGAGGCGGAGATCGGCCCGCTGTTCCTGGCCGCGGCCCGCGACGGGCTGGACGGCGAGGTGCTCTTCGGCGAGGGGTACCGGATGGACCACGACGGGATGTCCCTGGTGCCGTTCACGGAGCCGGCCGAGCTGTGGTCGCAGCCCATCAGCAAGCTCTACATCCAGCACGCCGAGCTGGGCGACGACGCGCTCGCGGACGCCGCCCGGACGGCCGCCGGGGGGCTGGTCGGGGTGACGATGGCCGGCACCGGGCTGGTGGAGCTGCTGCCGCTGGGGCTGACGAAGGCCACGGGCCTGTCGCTGGCCGCGCGCCGGCTGGGGATGACCGCCGACGACGCGATCGCCTTCGGCGACATGCCCAATGACATCGCGATGTTCGGCTGGGCGAAGCACGCGGTCGCGATGGCGAACGCGCACCAGGACCTCAAGGCCGTCGCCGACGAGATCACCGCGTCCAACGCGGAGGACGGCATCGCCGTGGTGCTGGAGCGGCTCTTCCCGGCGGCGGCGGCGAGCGGCTGAACCGGCCGGACGCCGGTGCGGCCGCCTCGGCGGACCGCCCGGCATCCGGGCTCGGCAGCGGGGATCGTCAGCGTGCGGCGGGGATCGTCAGCCGAAGACCTTGACCGCCTGGTAGTACGTCCAGGCCGTGCCGTCGCACGACGTCTTGGTGGCACCGCTGTAGGCGTTGCACACCCGCTTCAGGTCCTCGTAGAAGGCGCTGTCGATGCGCGCCTTGTTGGCGTCGAAGATGCCCATCGCCTTGTGGTTGCGGTAGCCGAAGTCATGCCGGGCGCAGGCGGTCTGAAAGGGGAAGCCGAACGGGTTGTCGGGGGAGCTGCTGCAATAGTCGGTGGACCAGTCGAACTGGTAGGAGGCCCAGGCACCCTGGTTGTTCCGCGCCGCGAGCCAGGTGTTGTAGCTGCTGGCGCTGGTCTGGGTCCAGCTGGCGAGGACCTGCTGCTTGTCCGCGGGGACCGCCTGGGCGGGCGCGGCCAGGGCGACGGTGGCCGCCGCGGTGACGGCGGTGGCGGCGAGACTCGTGACGAGGCGACGCATTCGGGTTCCCTCCGTTTTTACTTCTGACACCCCCTCAAAAGCTCGTGGCGAAGGGAGGGGGCGGCGCGAGTGTGATCCAGCGCACACCAAGAGTTCGCCAGGTCCCTGACAACCGTCAAGATCTACATCGACGTAGAGATGAACAGAGTTCAACCACCTGAGTTTCGGAGTTTCCTCCAACTACCGCCGCGGAACGGGCTGTTCAGGAGGGTCGCCGGGGCACCCGGGAGGGAGGGGTGAGCAGCGGCCCCGGGCCCTTGACCCGGCGGAGGATCGGGGTGGTCTCCATGTCCCGTACGGAGGTCAGCTCGGCGATACGGGTGGTCAGATAGGTGTAGAGGGCCGGGACATCGGCGCAGACCACGGTCGCCAGCAGATTCTTCGTTCCGGTGGTCGCACATGCGAACGCCACCTCGGGGTGGTTCGCGAGCGTCTGCCCGGTGGCGGCGAGCTCCGACGGCCGTACCGACAGCCATATCGCGGTGGTGACGCCCTGGCTGAACAGCCGGTGGGAGTAGTCGACATCGAAGTACAGGGTGCCGTCGGCGCGCAGATCGGCCAGCCGGCGGCGCACCGTCGACTGCGACCAGCCGGTGGCGGCGGCCAGTTCGGCCAGCGGCGCCCGCCCGTCCCCCGCGAGGACGTCCAGCAGCTTGCGGTCCCCCGCGCTCACCGGTCCGCGCGGACCCTTCGACCGGTCCGGGGCGGGCGTGCGCAGCCGCGCGATCTGCTCGGCCGTCAGCGCCTCGGACTTGTTGACCAGGCCCTGCTCGCCGCCGAAGAACTCATGCAGCACGCAGTGCGCGCTCACCCCCACCACCCGTGGGGTCTGCGGGAGTTTGCGCAGCAGCAGGGCGTCGCTGTCCTGGTCGGACGCCGCCCGTGTCGACGCGGCGACCTCGGTGCCGTCGGAGAGCACATGCACCCAGGAGGTGTCCGGCCGCCGGGCCATCGCCTCGGCCACCGGCAGGGCGGCGTCCGGCAGGCACCGCACCCGGACCATCCAGACCACGTCGCCGACCGCCGCCGGGTCGGTGAGCCCCAGCACCCGGATCGCTCCGGTCGTCCGCAGCCGGGTGTAGCGGCGGGCCACGGTCTGGTCGGAGACGCCCAGCACCTCGGCCAGTCGGCTGAAGGGGGCCCGGCCGTCGAGCTGGAGGGCGTGCACCAGCGCCCGGTCCAGGTCGTCGTACGCGTCGGATTCCACCGCACCAAACTAGTGGCTGTCGGATATCGCCGCCGGATCGGGGCCCGGTTGGGAGAAACGGCCGGGCCGGGGCGACCGTAGGAGCCGCGGGTACCGCCCTCGGGGCCGGCCCCGCATCCCTTTGTCGGAATGTGCCGGATCCCGGAGTCAGTCATGCGCAGATCATGGTGGCCGCTCGCCGCCATCACCCTCGGCAACTTCATGCTGCTGATAGACGTCACGATCGTGAACACCGCGCTGCCCCAGGTGGCGCGGGGGCTGGACGCGTCCTTCACCTCTCTCCAGTGGGTGATGGACATCTACGCGCTGGCGCTGGCCGCGCTGCTGATGGTGGCCGGATCGGCGGCGGACCTCTTCGGACGGCGGCGGCTGTATCTCGTCGGCCTCGCGGTGTTCGCGATCTCCTCCCTGGTCTGCGGTCTGGCCCCGGACGCCGGGGTGCTGATCGCGGCCCGCGCCGTGCAGGGGGTGGGGGCCGCGGCCATGTTCGCCACCAACACCCCGCTGCTGATGGCCACGTACTCAGGACGCGACCGCGGAATCGCCTTCGGCGTGTGGGGCGGTACGAGCGGGGCGGCCGCGGCGGTCGGCCCGGTGCTGGGCGGGGTGCTGACCGAGTATGTCGACTGGCGCGCGATCTTCCTGGTCAATCTGCCGCTGACGGCGATCGCGGTGTGGATCACGGTCCGCTCCATCGAGGAGTCGCGCGGCG
Source organism: Streptomyces sp. NEAU-174 (assembly GCF_052665095.1). Lineage (NCBI taxonomy): Bacteria > Bacillati > Actinomycetota > Actinomycetes > Kitasatosporales > Streptomycetaceae > Streptomyces > Streptomyces sp. NEAU-174. The sequence goes on from NZ_JBQTCE010000001.1 coordinate 734,772, forward strand.
CGGCGGGGGTGCGCATCGACTGGCCGGGCGCCGCCTCCTTCACGGTGTGCGCCGGGGCGCTGACGTACGGGCTGATGCGGGGCGGAGAGGAGGGCTGGGCCGACACCGGCACGGTCACCGCGCTGGTGGCGGCGGCGGTCGCGCTGCTCGCCTTCGTCCTGCTGGAGCGCGGGAAGCGGCAGCCGCTGCTGGACCTGGGTCTGATGCGCCGCCCGACGTTCGCGGTGCTGATGGCGGCGGCCCTGCTGCTCCAGGCGGCCGCCTTCCCGTACCTCACCTACGCCGGGCTGTGGCTCCAGTCGGTGCTGGGGATGAGCCCGGTGCGGGCGGGGCTCGCGGTGACGCCGATGGCGGGCGTCTCGCTGGTCGTCGGCGCGGCGGGCGGACGGCTGCTGAACAAGGTCGCCCCCGGGCGGGCGCTCGGCGGCGGACTGCTGCTGGTGGGCGCGGGCGCGCTGGTCAACGCGGCGATGGTGACCCCGGACGCGGACTGGACCGCCTTCGTCCCCGGCCTGGCCCTGGCCGGTCTGGGGATCGGCCTGGCCATGCCGGTACTGGTCTCGGCGGCCCTCGGCTCGGCCCCGCCGGAGCGTGCGGGCATGGCCAGCGGCGCGGTGAACACCTTCCGGCAAATGGGCTATGCGCTGGGGATCGCCGTCCTGGGCACGGTGTTCGCGACGCGGGTACGGGACATGGTGGACGGCAGCGACACCGTCCCGGCCCGGGCGGCCGGGCAGGCCGCCGAGGCCATCAGCGGCGGCCACGCCGACGCCGTGATCGCCGCCGCACCCCCGGCCCGGGCGGACGCGGCGCGCGCCCTGGTCCACGAGTCGTTCGCGGCCGGTCTCGACCGCATCTGCGTCATCGCGGGCATCGCGGCCCTGGCGGCGGGCCTGCTGGTCCTCACCGTCGTCCGCGGCGGCCCCGGCGGCACACCCCGGAAGCCGACCCCTGAGAAGTCCCCGCCGGAGCCGGTCCACGTATGAGCCGGGGGGCGGCGTGCGAAACGAGGGGCGGGCGCCCGACGGCGCCCGCCCCTCGCGGCGTTGGGGCCGACGTCCGGGCCGAGGCGGCTCAGCGGCGGGCACGGCGCGTCAAGCGGCGGCGCGGGGAGCGGACCGGAGGAGCCCGGTGGGCGGGGCGCCTGCCCACCGGGCTTCCGGGTGCCGAGTTGTAGGATGACTGGGCAACCGGGTGAATCCACGTGAGGGAGCCGAGAGGGATGGCGTTGCGGGCGGCGGGGCGGCGGTCGCTGGTCGACACCGTGGTGGAGCAGTTGCGCGCGCAGCTCACCGAGGGTGAGTGGCGGGTCGGGGACCGTGTGCCCACCGAGCATGCCCTCGCCGAGCAGCTCCAGGTCGGCCGGAACACGGTCCGCGAGGCGGTCCGCGTCCTCGTGCACGCGGGGATGTTGCAGTCCCGGCAGGGCGAGGGCACCTTCGTGGTGTCCACAACCGACCCTTCCGAGGTCATGCGGGATGTGCGGCGCGCCGGGATCCGGGATGTGCTGGAGCTGCGGATCGCGCTGGAGGCGGAGGGCGCGCGGCTGGCCGCGCTCCGGCACAGCCCCGCCGATCTGCGGCGGATGCGGGCGGCGCTGGAGTCGCTCGAGGCGTTCGTGCCGGGCGGGGAGCGGCCCGCCGTCGGCCACCATGAGCTGCACGCCGCGCATGACCTGGAGTTCCACACCGCCGTGGTGGACGCCGCGCACAATGCCGCGCTGAGCGCGACCTACGGCTGGTTCAGCAGCTCGGTGCGGGACTCGCTGGTGGCCTCGCTCGGCGACCGCGAGGTGCCGAGCATCGTCCCCGCCGACCACCGTGCCCTGGTCGACGCGATCGCCTCCGGTGACCCGGCGGCCGCCGAGGCGGCGGCCCGGGCGCTGCTGGAGGCGCCGAAACGCGCCATCGAGGCGCTGCTCGCCACCGGCTGAGGCCCCTCCCGGCGGGTGTCATGGCGCCCGGCCGCCTCATCTCATCACTACGTGAACGGAGTTCTTCTTGCCACGCCCGCACACCCCAGGCCCGGAGGCCGAGCCCCTGCTCGTGGACGCCGAGACGGATCTGCGGCCGACCCCCGAGGTGACCGCCGCGCGGCGTACCCTGCGGGCCCACCCGGCGCTTCTCCTGATCGGCATCGTGCTGGCGTCGCTCAACATGCGGGCCGCGCTCGCCGGGGTCTCCCCGCTCCTCGGCGAGATCAGCGGCCACTTCGGGCTGTCCGCGACCACGGGCAGCCTGGTGACCACCATTCCGCTGATCTTCATGGGCCTGGCCTCGCCCTTCGCGCCCCGGCTCGCCCGGCGCCGGGGCACCGAGGCGGTGCTGCTGAGCGCGCTGGTGCTGCTGCTCGGCGGCATACTGCTGCGGGTGGCGCCGCCCGTGATGGCGCTCTTCGCCGGGGGCGCCCTCGTCGGCAGCGGGATCGCGTTCCTCAATGTGCTGATGCCGGGCCTGGTCAAGCGGGACTTCCCGCACCGGGCCGCCGGAATGACCGCGCTCTACACCACCTCGATGATCGGCGGCGCGACGGTCTCCGCCGCCTCCGCCGTGCCGCTGGAGAACGCGCTCGGCGGCTGGCGGGGTTCGCTCGCCTCCTGGTCGCTGCTGGCGGCGGTCGCGGCGCTGGTCTGGATACCGCAGACGGTGCTCGCGCGGCGTGGCACGCACCACGGCGAGCCCGCGGCGACACCGGTAAGGACGCCCGTAAGGACGACGTCGGGGGCGGAGCCGAGGCTGGGGCGCTCCGCGCTGGCCTGGCAGGTCACGCTGTTCATGGGGTTGCAGTCGTCGATCGCGTACGTCTGCATCGCCTGGATGCCGACGATCTTCACCGACCACGGTATGAGCAAGAGCGCGGCCGGGCTGGTGTTCGCGTTCAGCACCATGTTGCAGATGGTCGGTTCGTTCGTGGTGCCCACCCTCGCCGGGCGGATGCGCTCCCAGCGGACGCTGGCCGTCGCCGTCGCGGCGCTGATGGGTGCCGGTATCGCGGGCCTGCTGGTGGCTCCCGCCGCCGGGGCGTGGGTGTGGGCGGCGCTGATCGGCGTCGGCCAGGGCGGGTCCGTGGGGCTCGCGCTGACCATGATGGTGCTGCGGACCGGGGACGCCCATACCTCGGCGCGGCTGTCCGGCATGGCGCAGACCTGGGGCTATCTGCTGGCCGCAGTGGGTCCGCTGGCGCTCGGCGCGGTGCACCAGACCACCGGCGGCTGGGCGCTGCCGCTCACGCTGATGCTGGCGGTGTGCGGGGCGCTGGCGCTGCTGGGCCTGGGCGCGGGCCGCGACCGCAAGATCCGCGCCTGAGCGGTCCGGAAGGTCCCTCCCGCACACCGCGGCGGCGGCCGTCACGACGGCCGCCGCCACCGCGGAGACCACCGGCGGCCGCTCCGCCGTCCCGGCGCGATGGCGACCGTAAGGCGTGTACGGAACACTTGGCGGCCCCGCGGGAATCACCTCGCGCGGGTGGTCACTCCGTGGTCACTCCTCTCCCGCGAGCGTCAGCGTGCGCAGCTTGCGACCCGCGTACCAGGTCGCGGCCACGGTCACGGCCAGCAGCAGGATGACGCCGGTCGCCAGGCCGACGTCCGACGTGATCACATCGCCGTCCGCGACCTTCTGCGCGAGCGCCAGCGCCCACTGCTGCACGCTGAGCTTGCGGGCCCCGGCGACCAGGCTGCCGAAGAAGGTCTCCCAGACCAGGGCGTAGACCAGCCCCGCGATCACCGCGTGCCGGGTCACGGTGCCCAGCAGCAGGAAGACCGCGCTGTAGGCGACGGAGGCCACGGCGGCGGCGACGGCGTAGCCGACGGCCAGCTGGTTCGCGTTGCCGTTCAGCACGAAGCCCGCGAGCAGGGTGGGGATCGCGGAGAAGGCGACGGTGACGCCGATCGCCACGATCAGTTTGGTAATGATGATCGTCGGCCGCTTCACCGGCTTGGCCAGCAGATAGATGACCGAGCCGTCGTCGATCTCCGGGCCGATCGCGCCCGTACCGGCGATCACGCCGATCAGCGGGACCATGGTGGCCATCGCGAAGCCGCCGAGGATCGCGTCGGCCGTGTCGTCGTCCGCGCCGGTCAGCAGCCGTACGGCGAGCGAGATGATCAGCAGCAGACCGGGGAGGGTGAAGAGGATCAGCGCACGGCGGCGGCCGAGCAGGGCCCGGTAGGTGAGCCGCGCGACGGTGGGGTGGTAGAGCGAGGACATCGCTGTGGGCTCCTTTCAGGCCGCGACGAGGTAGGAGAAGACGCTCTCCAGGGACTCGTCGGATGGCGAGACCGTGAGGAGCCGGATGCCCTGGTCACGGGCGACGCGGGGCAGCAGTTCGGTGAAGCGGGCGAAGTCCACCGCCTGGATGTGCAGCCCGCCGTCGACGCCGGTGCTCGCGTCGACCTCGATACCGGTGGTCGACGGGTCGGCGATCAGGGCGGCCGCGAGCGCGCGGTCGTCGCTGGACCGTACGAGATAGCGGTGTGGACGGTCCGTCATCAGCCGGCGGATCTTGCGGAAGTCGCCGGAGGCGGCGTGCCGCCCCGCGACGATCACCTCGATGTGCGCCGCCAGCTGCTCGACCTCCTCGAGGATGTGCGAGGAGAACAGCACGGTGCGGCCCTCGGCGCCCATCCGCCGCAGCAGATCCATCAGCTGCATCCGCTGCCGGGGGTCCATGCCGTTGAACGGCTCGTCCAGGAGGAGCACCGACGGCTCGTGCACCAGCGCGGAGGCCATCTTCACGCGCTGGCGCATGCCCTTGCTGTACGTGGCGATCTTCCGGGAGCCCGCGTAGTCCATCTCGACGGTGTCGAGCGCCTTACGGGCGGCGGCGCGGGGATCGGGCAGCCCGTGCAGCTCGGCGTTGGCGATCACGAACTCACGGCCGGTGAGGAAGTCGTACATCGCCTCCCGCTCGGGGACGAGCCCGATGTGGCGGTACGCCTGCTCATTGCGCCAGATCGGGGCGCCGTCGAGGGTCACCGACCCGGTGGAGGGGGCCAGGAAGCCGCCCATCATGTTGATGAGGGTGGACTTGCCGGCGCCGTTGGGGCCGAGGAGCCCGGTGACACCGGGGCCGATGTCCATGGTCACGTCGTTGACGGCCACGACGTTCCCGAACCAGCGGGAGACGTTGTCGATGGCGATCGTGGTCACAGGCCGACCTTTCGGTAGCGGCGCATCAGCAGCCCGTACGAGCCGGCGATCAGGCCGAGGAGAACGAGGACGTAGACGAGCCCGGTCCCGGTGCCCGGGCCGACCCCGCCGGGGAAGGAGGAGGTGGCACCGAGGAACGCCGTCTGCACCCCGTCGATGATGGTGATCGGCGAGAACAGCCCGATCCAGCTCACCGGGCCGGTGTTGCCCTGGTCCCAGGCGATGGCCTGGACGGCGGACACCGCGCCGTAGGAGATGGTCAGCAGGGCGATGACGGCGGCGACGCCGAAGCCGCGGCGCGGGGTGAGCGCGGCGACGACCAGGCTGATGCCGGCGAAGAGGAGCGAGAGCAGAGCCACGGAGACCAGTCCTTGTGCGAAGCCCTTCGTCTGATCGGCGAAGTCCAGCTTGGCGAGCAGTGCCCCGGCGTAGAGGATCAGCAGGGGCGCGCCGGTGAGGATGAACAGCGCGGAGGCCATGGCGGCGAACTTGGCCACCACGTAGTCCACCGTTTCGATGGGCCGCGAGAAGTAGAGCGGGACCGTCTTGAAGCGGAGGTCCCGGGAGACGGACTGCGGCGCCTGGGAGGCGGTGTAGAGGCCGATGACGGCCTGAAGCATGATCGCGTAGCGGGTGTACTTGACGGGCAGCTCGTCCGCGCTGGTGGCGATGGCCACCGCGACGATGATCGCGGCTGGCATGCACATCACGGCGAACAGCAGCATCGGCGCGACCTTGGACTTGGCCGAGCGACCGAGGCCGTAGGCGCCGCGCAGGCTCTGGGAGAAGAGCGAGCGGCGGGCGTAGGCGCGGCCGAGGCGCGGGCCCTCGTAGTGGCGGTAGCCGATGTTGTGAATGACGTCGGCGCGCTGCGGGGCCACGGTCTCAGGCGGCATCGACGGCACCTCCCTTCCCGTGTGCGCTTGCGGCGGCGTTCGCGGTGTTCGCGGCCTCCGTGGCGTTCCCGGTCTCCGCGGCGTTCGCGTCCTCGTCGTCGGACCGGAAGATCTCCGCGATGCGGTGGCGGCGCTGCTCCATGCGGACCAGTCCGAGGCCGAGGTCGGCGATGGTGTCGCGGACCGTGTCGTACGTCTCCTCGCCCGCGACGTCGACCAGCAGCACATGGTCGGAGCCGGGCGACCCGTCGGCGCCACGGCCGGCGGGCTGGACGGTGAGCCCCGCCCGGTCGAGCGCGGTGCGCAGCGCCGTGGTGCCGTCCGGGTGGTCGGCGGTGTCGGTCACCTCGACCGCGAGCGAGGCCGTGGCCTGGGTGAAGTCGCTGGTGGAGCTGGAGCGGAGCAGCTTGCCGCCGTCGATGACCACGACGTGGTCGCAGGTGCGCTCCAGCTCGCCGAGCAGATGCGAGGTGACCAGGACCGAGATGCCGAAGTCCGTGTGCACGCGGCGGATCAGCCCGAGCATCTCGTCGCGGCCGACCGGGTCGAGGCCGTTGGTCGGCTCGTCCAGCAGCACCAGGCGCGGGTCGTGCACCAGGGCCTGGGCGAGCTTGACCCGCTGCTTCATGCCCGTGGAATAGCCGCCCATGGGGCGGTACCGCTCCTCGTACAGCCCGACGTGGCGCAGGGTGTCGGCCGTGCGCTCGCGGGCCGCGGAGGGTGGCAGCCCGGACATGCGCGCCATGTGGACGACGAACTCGGTCGCCGAGACATCGGGCGGCAGACAGTCGTGCTCGGGCATGTAGCCGACGCTTTCGCGAATGGCGCTGCCGTCCTTCGCCACATCGAGGCCGAGCACGGAAGCGCGCCCCTCGCTGGCGGGGGACAACCCGAGCAGGATCTTGATCAGCGTGGACTTACCGGCGCCGTTGGCACCCACCAGGCCGGTGACCCCTGGTGCGATGTCGACGGACAGCCGGTCGAGCGCGGTGACGCGGGGGAACCGCTTGCTCAGACTTTCGGTGGCGATCACAGTCACGCGTTCGACGGTAGTGGTGTGAGACACAGGCGGCGTCACTCCAGACGGTGGGATTCGCCTCGTCCTCGGGTCTGACGCGCCCGTAGGGGGCAGGCCCCGACCGGAGGGGGTTACCAAGGGTATCCACAGCCGATCCGGGGGCTTATGCCCGATGTGCCGCGGGGGTCAGCCGGGACCGTGCCCATCCTGGGTACCACGCGGTGAACAGGGCCGGAAGGACGAACCCGGCGAACTGCGCCGCCAGCGCCGCCACCACGCCCAGACCGGCGGAGACGACCACGACCATGGCCGCGGCGGAGAGGGTGAAGGCGATGGACCAGGCCCGGGTGATCACCACATTGATGTGCCGGAACGCGTAGGTGTCCCAGACCTCGGGCGGCGCCTGGCGCCGGGCGATACCGGTGGTGAAGGGCCGCCCGACGGCGAGGGTCGTCCAGGCGGTGACGGCAAGCCAGCTCAGCGCCAGCGCGCCGACGTAGTCCTTGAGCCCGCTGTCGGGGCGGGCGAAGGCGAAGGTCGTCAGCGCGGTGAAGAAGGCCACCGTGCTGCACTCGAGGATGAGGGCGTCGGCGGCCAGGCCCGCCTTACGGGCCCGGATCAGCATCGCGGCCCCCAGCACCAGCCCGGCCAGGGCGCCCCACTGCCAGCCCAGCGTGGACACGATCGCGAGGGCGATCCACGGCAGGAATCCGCGCAAGTAACTCATTTGACCCTGCGTGCCCTGCGAGGCCGGTCCTATGCCTGATGGGCCGTCCGCCGGGAACGGGACCGCTCGCTGTCCGGCCGGGAACGGGACCGTCAGAGACCTGGTGCGCCCCAGACCGGGAACCAGCGGCTCAGGTCCTCCTCGATCCGCAGATCGTCCCCGAGCAGCGCCCGTATCTGGAGCTCCAGCGCGTTGTCCCGCTTCTCCGCGGCGCCCGGCAGCGGCGCGAAGGGGTAGAAGGTGCCGCGCTTGTAGAGGTACACGAGCGCGAGCGAACGCCCCGCCGCGTCCTGGAAGCCGATCAGCGAGCACAGCAGCTGGGGGCCGAACCCCCCGTCCTGGAGCAGCGAATTGACCGCGTGCAGATCGTTGACGAGAGAGGCCACATCGTCCGGCCGCTGCCGGGCCAGCAGCCAGGTGTAGCCGTACGCGTCCTGGCTGAACTCCACGGGCACCCCGCCCCGCTCCGTGTCCGCGTCCAGCAGCTCCCGCACATCGCGCTGGAGCTGAGAGAAGGCGCCGCCCTCCACGCTCGCGAAGCAGACCGAGCCCCGGCCGGTCGGGGTGAACCCGGCCCCCGCCTCCAGGCTGACCGCGGCCCCCGGGAGCCCGAAGAGCCGGTCGAGGTCGGGGCGCACCGGTTTGCTGCGGCCCAGGATGGCGTCCAGCAGCCTCATGCCTCAGCCCCTTCCCGCCTGGCCCAGCTGGGTGGAGATGCGGGCGAGCTGGTCGAGCCGCCGCTCCAGCGTCGGATGCGAGGAGAACAGCCGGCTGACGCTCTCGCCGGAGAGCGCGGGCGCGAAGAAGAACGCGTTGTACGGCTCGACCTTGCGCAGGTCCCGGGTCGGGATCCGGGCCATCTGCCCCGTCACCTTGGTGAGCGCGGCGGCGAGCGCCGAGGGCCGCCCGGTCAGCAGCGCGCCGGCGCGGTCGGCGGACAGCTCGCGGTAGCGGGACAGCAGCCGGGTCAGCAGGAAGCTGATCGCGTAGACCACGGCGCTGATCAGCGGGATGAGCAGCACCGCGATGCCCACGTTGTTGTTACGGCTGCCACGGCTGAGCCCGCCCCACAGCGCCGCGCGGGTCATGATGCCCGCCAGCACCCCAAGGAAGGAGGCGATGGTCATGACCGCCACGTCGCGGTGCGCCACATGCGACAGCTCATGGGCGAGCACGCCCTCCAGCTCCTCCGGCTCCAGCCGCCGCAGCAGGCCCGTGGTGGCGCACACCAGGGCGTTGCGCTGATTGCGGCCGGTGGCGAAGGCGTTCGGCACATCGGTGTCGGCGATGGCCACCCGGGGCTTGGGCATGTCCGCGAGCGCGCACAGCCGGTCCACCGCACCGTGCAGCTCGGGGGCCTGCTGCGGGGTGACCTCCCGGGCGCCCATGCTGAACGCCGCGATCCGGTCGCTGAACCAGAACTGCGCCACGAACAGCCCTCCCGCGAGGATCACGATCAGCGGCCAGGCGCCCTTGAACAGGGCGAGCAGCACGCCGATGAAGACCACATAGAGCAGCCCGATGAAGAACATCGTCGTGACCATGCGCGTGGTCAGCCCACGGTCCGGGGCATAGCGGGTATGCGGCATGGGATGCCTCCCCAGTGACGCGACGCCAAAGGCTCTATACCCGATTCTGCCGCTTATCGGGCGATCCGCGCCGCGCGCCGGCGTCCTTTACGCAGCTTGTACGGCTATGCGGCTTGTATGGCTATGCGGCTTGTACGGCGAGCTGTACCGCTTACCCCGCTATCTGGGCCGCGCCCTCCGTGGCAATCTTCTCGAAGACCCCGAGGTCGGCCGCGAAGATCGAGTCGGGGATCGGCCAGTGCAGCACGATCTCCTCGATGCCCAGCTCGGCATGGCGTCCGGCGAAGTCCACAAAGGCGTCCACCGAGCTCAGCGGCCCTGTGCCGTCCGGGGTGAAGCCGGTGAGGAAGATCTTGTCGAGGTCGTCGGCGTCCCGCCCGGCCTCCGCGCACGCCTTGCCCAGCCGGTCGATCTGACCGCCGATGGCGGCCAGCGAATCGGCCGGGGTGCCCGTCTCGGAGATCTTCGGATCGCCCGTGGTCACCCACGCCTGGCCGTGCCGCGCCGCGAGCCGCAGCCCGCGCGGACCGGTGGCGGCCACCGCGAACGGCAGCCGCGGCCGCTGCACACAGCCGGGGATGTCGCGCGCCTCGTACGCGCTGTAGTGCGTGCCCTCGTACGTCACCACGTCATGCGTCAGCAGCCGGTCGAGCAGCTCGACGAACTCGCCGAACCGGTCCGCCCGCTCCCGGGGCGACCACGGCTCCTCGCCGCCGCGCAGCAGCGTCGTCGCGTCGAAGCCGGAGCCGCCCGCGCCGATGCCGAGGGTGATCCGCCCGCCGGACACGTCGTCCAGCGTGATCAGCTCCTTGGCCAGGGTCACCGGATGCCGGAAGTTCGGGGAGGTGACGAGGGTGCCCAGGCGCAGCCGCGAGGTCGCCGCGGCGGCCGCCGTCAGCGTGGGCACCGCCCCGAACCAGGGGCCGTCGCGGAAGCTGCGCCAGGACAGGTGGTCATAGGTGTACGCGGCGTGGAAACCCAGCTCCTCGGCGCGCTGCCATGTCGTCCGGCCGCCCTCGGACCAGCGGTGGATGGGCAGGATCACGGTGCTCACTCGCATACCGCGAGCCTATGCGGTGGGTGTGACAACGCCGCACCGAGCCGTACCGACGCCGCATCCGACGCCGTACCGAGCCGTACCCGACGCCGCTCCGGGCCGTACCGACGGGACGCTTGGGCGGGCCCACCCGAGCACCGTGCCCTCACCGATGAGCGGCATATGCGGGAGGATGGTTGCCGTGACTCCTGCGACCGACCGGCCGAACACCCCGGCCCCAGAGCGTTTCCGCCCCGCCCCGGCCCGGCCCCGGCTGATCGCCACCGACCTCGACGGCACCCTGCTGCGGGACGACAAGACGGTCTCCGACCGCACCGTGGCGGCGCTCGCGGCGGCCGAGCGGGCGGGCATCGAGGTGTTCTTCGTCACCGGCCGTCCGGCCCGCTGGATGGACGTCGTCAGCGCCCATGTGCACGGCCACGGCCTGGCGATCTGCGCCAATGGCGCCGCCGTCGTCGATCTGCACCAGGGCGGGCTGCCGATCGAGGTCCGTCCGCTCGCCACCGACCGGGCCCTCGCCATCGTGGAGGCGCTGCGCGAGGCGGCCCCGGGCACGTCCTTCGCGGTCGAACGCAGCGGCGGGATCTTCTACGAACCGCGGTACCCGCCCTTCCACCTCGACCCGGGCGCGATCGTCGCGCCCGCCGAGAAGCTGCTCCACGACGGTTTCGCGCACGCCGACATGCCGGTCCTCAAGCTGCTCGCCCACCACCCCGAGCTGACGCCGGACGACTTCCTCCAGCTGGCGCGCTCGGTGGCCGGGACCCACGGCGACTTCACCCGCTCCAGCCCGTCCGCCCTGCTGGAGGTCAGCGGTCTCGGGGTCAGCAAGGCCAGCACCCTGGCCCGGTGCTGTACCGAGCGCGGGATCTCGGCCTCGGAGGTCGTGGCGTTCGGGGACATGCCCAACGACCTGGAGATGCTGATGTGGGCGGGCACCTCGTACGCGATGGCCAACGCCCATCCGGATGTGCTCGCCGCGACCACCCACCGCACGGGCGCCAACACCGAGGACGGCGTCGCCGTCGTCATAGAGCGGATGCTGGCCGGATAGCCGGGACGGCACCGCGAACGCCCCCGGCCGCGGGGCCGGGGGCGTTCGTGTCCGACCGGAGTCGGCTTACCAGAAGATGACGGCGTACCCGTTGCCGCCCGCGGTGCCGTTGCTGCCCGTGCCGCCCGGGGCGGTGCCACCGCCCGCGCCGCCGCCGGCGCCGCCGTTACCGCCCTCGCTGGTGTTCGTCGGGGGCAGCTGCACGATGCCGTCGACCGCGTCGCCGCCCTCGCCGCCGAGCGCGCCGGACTCGCCGTTCTCGCCGGTCCGGTTGACCGCGTAGATGCTGTTGCAGCTACTACCCGTGCCGCCGATACCGCCGGCGCCCGGCGTACCCGGGGCGGTCGTGGCGCCGCCACCGCCGCCACCGCCGGTGCCACCCGTGGCGGTGAGCTGGTTACCGCTGGTGGAGGCCAGGGTCGTCGAGGTGCCGTTGCCGCCGGTCGTACCCGCGGTGCCGGTCGTGGTGCCACCGGGACCACCGGTACCGGCGGTGCCGCCGGTACCCAGGTCCACCGTGTAGGTGGCGAACGGCACGACCGAGATGACGCACCAGGTGAAGCCGCCGGACCCGCCGCCACCGCCAGTGCCGCCCACGGCGGCGCTGCTGCCGCCACCACCGCCGCCACCGCCACCGCCCGCACCCCAAGCCTGGATGTGCACCGAGGTGACTCCCGGGGGCGGCGTGAAGGTGCCGTCCGCGGTGAACTCCTGCACCCCGTGGAGAACGGTCGGCGGCTTGGGCGGCTTGGGACGGCCGAACCCGGCGGGGTCATCCGCCGAGGCGGCGGGCGACATGGTCAGCAGCTGGCTGGACAGAGCCGCCGCCGTCGCGACGGAGGCGAAGAGGACCCGGCGGCGCGCCCGGGAACGATGAGGAGTAGGGCTCTGGCTGTTCACGTCATGACTTCCTTCCCCGCGTCGGGCCAACAAGCTGTCGCGGAGTGCGAAGGGATACGAAGGACCGAGCGGCCCGCGAGCCTCATCTCACCCACGGTTAAAGTGATCCGCACTCTGACAAGCCGATAGTTGGACCGCGTAGGTGAGCGGTTGGGCCGGGCGGGCGACAACCCCCGCGCCACGACGCCCTGTCACCGGCCCAGCGCCGTGTCGAGCCCTTGGCCCGGCCACCGCCCGGTCAGGCCCCGGCCGGTCAGGCCCCCGGCCCGGCAGCGGTCCGTAAAGCACCTTCGCTCGGCAACAGGCCCCAGACCTCTCACGGTTGGCGGGCATGAGGCCCCCCGGCCCCGCCAGTGGCGCCTCAGGCCCCTCACTCGGTAACGGCCGTCAGGCGTCCTCGCTCGGCAGGGGTGCCTCCCACGCCACTGTCGTGCCGCGGCCGTCCTCCCCGAGGCCGGGGCCGAAGGTGCTCGATCCGCCCAGCGCCTCGGCCCGCCGTACCAGGTTGGCCAGACCACTGCGCCGACCGTCCGCGGGCACGCCCACCCCGTCGTCCGCGACGGTCAGCCGGACCGCCGGGCGCCCGTCCGCGAGCCGGGCGGTGGTGTCCACGACCACCTCGATCCGCTCGGCCCTGGCATGCCGGAACGCGTTGGACAGCGATTCGCGCAGCGCCGCGACGAGATGGGCGCCGGTCACCGACACGACCAGGTCGTCCACCGGGCCCAAGAAGGTCAGCGACGGCTGGAAGCCCAGCGGCACGGCGGCGGCCCTGACCTCCCGCAGCACCCGGCCGCGCAGCCCGGGTGGCGTCTCGGGCGGGGTCTGCTGCAACGCGAAGATCGCCGTCCGTACCTCCTGAATGGTGGCGCCCAGTTCTTCGACGGCCCGCTCGATCCGCTCCCGTACCTCCGGCGCGTCCGACTGGCGCTCCGCGCTCTCCAGCAGCATCCCGGTCGCGAAGAGCCGCTGGACGACGAGGTCGTGGAGGTCGCGGGCGATCCGGTCGCGCTCCTCGAGGACCGCGAGCCGCTCCCGGTCGCGCTGCGCCTCGGCGAGCACCAGCGCGACCGCCGCCTGCGCCGCGAACTGGGCGGCCAGGGTGCGCTCGGCCGCGGTGAACGGGTCGGCGTCGCGCTCCCGCGCGGTGGCCAGCACGCCGAGCACCCGGTCCCCGCTGCTCAGCGGCACCATCATGCTCGGTCCGTAGCGCCCGGGGACGCCGGTGCCGAGCAGCGGGTCGGCGGCCGGGTCCTCGATGAGGACCGGCTGCCCGGCCAGCAGCCTCGGCACGGCCGGGGAGCGGGCCGGAAGCACCGCGCCGAGCAGCCCGGACCGCTCATCGGCGGCCACCGCCACGGCCTTCAGCCCGTCACCGCCGTCCTCCGGCAGCAGCACGATCCCCACCGCCGCGTCCGCGAGCTCCCGGGCCTTCTCGGCGACCACGGCCGGTCCATCCCCGGCGCCGCCGGACAGCACCGCCTGGGTGACGGCCACCGACCCCTCGATCCAGCGCTCGCGCTGCCGGGTGGCCCCCTGGACGCGGGTGTGCCCGATGGCGATCCCCGCCTCGGTCGCCAGCACCTCGACCAGATGCCGATCGGATTCGGTGAACGGACCGCCGTCCCGCTTCTCGGCGAGGCAGAGGATGCCGAAGATCTCCTCACCGACGCGCAGCGGAACGGTGAGATACGAGCCCGACTGCTGGGACGGGCCGGGCGGCTCGGCGGCCGAGGGCTTTCCGGTGCGGCGTGCGTCGGCGAGCAGTTCCGCGCACCGCTCCCGGTCGGCCTCTGTCACGCCGTACGTGACCACATCGGCCAGCCCCTGGCCCGCGGCGGCGTCGCCGTCGCTGTGGTGCACCCCGATCGCGGCACGGCGCGCGCCCACCAGCTCGGCCGCGGTACGGACGATCCGGTCGAGGACGGTGTGCGCGTCCGGCCCGGTGCCGAGCGAGCGCATAGCCTCCAGCAGTCGCGGCAGCCGCGCCGTGAGCTCGGTGGACAGCCCCCGCAGACCGCGGGTCGCCTCCGCGGCCACATCCAGGGGATCGGGGGAGGGGGCAGCGGCCGCCATGCGTCGAGCCTAATGAATCCCGCAGGTAAACGCCCTGTCGTGAGCGCCCCGCGAGGATCCGCCGGACGGGCCCTACCGAGGGTCCAGCGGATCTTGCTCCCCTCACCGCCTCTTCCCGCAGCGTCGATATGCGGCTTCGCCCCTGGACCGCCGGGGACTGGGGCGGAGCCCCAGTTGTGGGAAGGGGCGGGGAGGGGAGCAGCCCGCCGCAGGCGCCCCGCTACCCCGCACCCACCAGGACTCCGCCCTCCACCGCCTCGCGCTCCAGCATCCGGCGGAACGGACCCGCGACCGAGGCAAGTTCCGCGTACGTCCCGCGCTGGACGGCGCGTCCGCCATCGAGGACGATCACCTCGTCCACCGCGTCCAGGCCCGCCAGCCGGTGGGTGATCAGGACGGTGGTGCGCCCCCGGGTCGCCGACAGCAAGTCGGCCGTCAGGGCGTCGGCCGTGGGCAGGTCCAGGTGCTCGGCGGGCTCGTCCAGGACCAGCACCGGGAAGTCCGCCAGCAGCGCCCGGGCCAGTGCCAGCCGCTGCCGCTGACCGCCGGACAGCCGTGCGCCCTGCTCGCCGACCATCGTGTCCAGGCCGTCCGGCAGCCCGTCCACCCAGTCCAGCAGCCGGGCCGCGGCCAGCGCCGCGCGCAGCTCGTCGTCGCTCGCGCCGGGGCGCGCCAGCCGCAGGTTCTCGCGCAGCGAGCTGTCGAAGACATGGGCGTCCTGGGCGCAGAGGCCGACCAGCCGCCGTACCGCGTCCCCGTCCAGGGCGGCAGCGTTCCGGCCCGCCAGGGTGTACGTACCGCCCTCGGTGTCCAGGAAGCGGAGCAGCACCTGGGCGAGGGTGGTCTTGCCCGCCCCCGACGGGCCGACGACCGCGACCCGGCGGCCCGGGCGCAGCTCCAGCCCGAACCCGTCCAGGGCGGGGACGGACTGACCCGGGTGGCGGGCGGTGATCCCGCGCAGCACCAGCGGATACGGCGCGCTCGGCGCCTCCTCGCGCCCCGCCTCATCCGTCTCGCGCCCCACCTCGTCCGGCTCCCGCCCCGCCTCGTCCGGCTCGCGCACCGGCAGCGGCTCGTCCAGCACCTCGTACACCCGCTCCGCGGCCCGCCGCACCCGCTGCCGGTGCTGCACCGCGAGCGGCAGCCCCGCGACGGCCTCGAAGGCGGCGAGCGGGGTCAGCACCACGACCGCCAGCCACACCCCGTGGATCCGGCCGTCCGCCACGGCCGGTACCCCCACCCACGCCGCGGCCGCCACGGTAAGACCGCAGACCAGCGCTGACAGCCCGGCACCCGTACCGGCGGCGGCCGCCGTCCGCCGGGCGATCCGGGTGAGCACCCCGTCGGCCCGGCGCACCGCGTCCAGCCGGCGCGGCAGCGCGCCCGCGACGGTCAGCTCGGCGGCCCCCGCGAGCAGATCCACGACCTGCGCCGACAGGGCACCGCGCGCCGGTGCCAGCCGCCGCTCCGCGCGCCGCGCGAGCGCCCCGGACACAGCGGGCACCACGACCCCCGCCACCAGCAGCCCCGCCGCCAGCACGGCCCCGGCCTCGGGCAGCACCCAGGTGAGGAAGCCCACCGAGGCCGCGCCGACGGTCAGCGCGGTGCCGACCGGCAGCAGCCAGCGCAGGAAGTAGTCCTGCACGGTGTCCACATCGGCCACCAGCCGGGAGAGCAGATCGCCGCGGCGCGTCCGGCCGAGCCCGGCGGGCGCCAGCCGCTCCAGCCTCCGGTAGACGGCGACCCTCAGCTCGGCCAGCACCCGCAGCACGGCGTCGTGCGAGACCAGGCGCTCGGCGTAGCGGAAGACGGCCCGGCCGATCCCGAACGCCCGGGTCGCGGTGACCGCCACCATCAGATAGAGCACCGGGGGCTGCTGCGCGGCCCGCGAGATCAGCCACCCGGAGACGGCCATCAGCCCGACGGCACTCAGCAGAGCGAGGCTCCCGAGCAACAACGCCAGCCCGAACCGCCCCCGACTCCCGCGCGCGGCCCCGCGCACCCGCGCCAAAGCGCCCCGGCGGGGACGCGTGGCCGAGCCATACGGCACGGCCGAGCCGTGCGACACGGCCACGCCATGCGACGCCGCCGGGCCACCCGACGCGCTCAAGCCCGTACCGTCCGGCCCGTACCGCACCTCGCCCAACAGCCCACCGGCTCCGGCGTCCGCCGTCGGCTCATGCGCGGCGGGCGTCCGCTCCACGCCCGCGGCCGCCTCCTGCGTGGACTCGCGCGCCCCCGCGCGCGGGCGCCCGGCCGCGCGCGCGACGTCCACCACCGAGGCAGGCTGATCCACGGGCAGCGGGGACAGCCCACCAGAACCGCCCGCCCCGGAGCCGGACCGCGCCTCCGCACCCACCCCTGACGCGGAGGCGCGCGCCTCGGCACCCAGAGGCCTGTCCGCATACGCGACGGACCGACGGACGCCGTCCCCGTCGTGCGCGGACCGGAGAGCGACCGTCGGCCCCGGGCGGACGCCGCCCACCGCCAACGCACGCCCCATCGCAGGCAGGGCGGCCGGCCCACCAGGAGCGGCGTCCCCGGCCCCCCGGCCCGAACCCGCCCCCGAACCCGGCCCGGAACCCAACCCCGCCCCCGGCAAACGCAGCACCCGATCAGCCAGCGGCAGCAGCGCCGGGCGGTGGACGACCAGGAGGACCGTGCGGCCCTCGGCGAGCCGGCGCACCGCCTCGACGACAGACGCCTCCGTCTCGCCGTCCAGGTTCGCCGTCGGCTCATCCAGGAGGAGCACCGGGCGGTCGGCCAGGAAGGCGCGGGCCAGGGCGATCCGCTGCCGCTGGCCCGCGGAGAGCCCGGCGCCCATCTCGCCCAGCCGGGTCTCGATCCCGTCCGGCAGCGCGGAGACGAAACCCAGCGCGTCCGCGTCCCGCAGTGCGGCCCGCACCGCCTCGCCGTCGGCGTCCGGCCGGGCCAGCCGGACGTTCTCCGCGATCGTCCCGGCGAAGAGGTACGGGTGCTGGGGCACCCAGGCGATCTGACGCCGCCAGCTCTCGGGGTCCAGGGAGGCCAGGTCCCGGTCCCCGATCAGCACCCGGCCCTCGTGCGGCGCCGCGAAGCCCAGCACGGCGTTCAGCAGGGTCGACTTCCCGGCGCCGCTGGGGCCCACGACGGCGACCGTCTCCCCGGGGCGGATCTCGCACGAGGTCCGGGCGAGGGACGGTTCGGTGCGTCCGGGGTGGCGGACCACCAGCCCGTCCAGCGCCAGCCCGGCACCCCGGGCGTCGGGGGCGGGCGAGCCGCCCGCCCCCGAGGGCTCGCGCTCCAGCACCTCGAAGACCTCGTCCGCCGCCGTCAGCCCCTCCGCCGCCGCGTGGTACTGCGCGCCCACCTGCCGCAGCGGCAGATACGCCTCGGGGGCGAGGACCAGCACCACCAGCCCGGTGAAGAGGTCCATCTCGCCGTGCACCAGCCGCATCCCGATGTCGACCGCGACCAGCGCGACCGACACCGTGGAGAGCAGCTCCAGGGCCAGGGAGGACAGAAAGGCCAGCCGCAGCGTCTTGAGCGTGGCCCGCCGGTAGTCGCCCGTGATCGCGCGGATCGAGGCGGCCTGGGCCTTGGCCCGGCCGAAGACCTTGAGGGTGGGCAGTCCGGCCACGACATCGAGGAAGTGCCCGGACAGCCGGGACAGCAGCCGCCACTGACGGTCCATCCGGGACTGGGTGGCCCAGCCGATGAGCATCATGAACAGCGGAATCAGCGGCAGCGTGACGACGATGATCAGCGCGGAGATCCAGTCCGCGGTGACGATCCGGGCGAGCACCGCCACCGGCACCACCACGGCCAGCCCCAACTGGGGCAGATAGCGCGCGAAGTAGTCGTCCAGCGCATCGATGCCACGGGTGGCGAGGGTGGTGAGTTCACCGGTCCGCTGGGAGTCCAGCCAGCTCGGCCCCAGCCGTACGGCCCGCTCCAGCAGCCGCAGCCGCAGCTCCGACTTGACCGCCGCACCGGCCCGATGGGCAGCCAGCTCGGTCAGCCAGGAGACGACCGCCCGGCCGACGGCGACCAGCGCCAGCAGCCCCAGCGGAAGCGTCAGCGCCGTCACGCCGTCGCCCCGCTGGAAGGCGCCCACCACGATCTCGGCGATCAGCATCGCCTGCGCGATGACCAGCCCCGCTCCGGCCAGGCCCAGCGCCACGGAGGCGGCGAGGAAGAAGCGGGTGGCCCGTGCGTACCGCAGCAGCCGAGGATCGATTGGTTTCACGTGAAACACCGCACCCGTGTCAGTGGGCGGCGGGGATGTGCCGGGTGCCGATGCGCTTACGGAAGACCCAGTACGTCCACGCCTGGTAGGCCATGATCAGCGGCATCATGATGACGCCGACCCATGTCATGATCTTGAGCGGATAAGGGCTGGAGGCGGCGTTCGCCGCCGTCAGGCTCCACGCCGGGTCCAGCGAGGAGGGCATGACGTCGGGGAAGAGCGCCAGGAAGAGCATCCCGACGGCCGCCGCGATGGCCACCCCGGACAGCCCGAACGCCCAGCCCTCACGCCCCCGCTGGTTCATGATCAGCGCCGCGGCCAGCGCCACGACGGCGATGACGACCGCCACCAGGCTCCGGACGTTCCCGCTGTCGCCCTGCGTCCAGAGCAGGAACGGCACCGCGACCACGACGGTGGCCGGCCCGAGCCGGGCCGCGCACCGGCGCGCCCGCGTCCGGATGTCCCCGTCCGTCTTGAGCGCGGCGAAGACGGCGCCGTGGAAGGTGAACAGCACCAGCGTGACCGCACCGCCCAGCAGGGCGTACGGCGTGAGCAGATCCGACAGACCGCCCGCGTAGTTGCCGTCCCGGCCGATCGGCACCCCGTGCACCAGATTGGCGAAGATCGCTCCCCAGAGGAACGCGGGCAACAGCGAGCACCAGAAGATCGCATGCTCCCAGTTGCGCTGCCAGCGGTCCTCGGGGCGCTTGTGCCGGTACTCGAAGGCGACACCGCGCAGGATCAGGCAGACCAGGATGGCCAGCAGCGGCAGATAGAAGCCGCTGAAGAGCGCCGCGTACCAGTCGGGGAACGCGGCGAAGGTCGCCCCGGCCGCCGTGATCAGCCAGACCTCGTTGCCGTCCCACACCGGCCCGATCGTGTTGATCAGGACCCGGCGCTCGGTGCGGTCGCGGGCGAGCAGCTTGGTCAGTACGCCGATGCCGAAGTCGAAGCCCTCCAGGAAGAAGTAGCCCGTCCACAGGAAGGCGATCAGCAGGAACCAGAAGTCGTGAAGGTGCATGATCCTCTCCGGCCGTCAGTACGCGAAGGTCAGCGGCTTGTCGGCGTCCTCGTCCTCGGCGGAGGCCCCGCCGTCCGGACTGTCAGGACCCCCCGGACCGCCCCGGCCCCCCGGGCCGCTCGACGGCAGCCGCAGCTTCGGGTCCTTGGCGGGCGGCTTCTCGTCGGTGTCCGGTCCGGCCTTGGCGTACTTGGTCAGCAGCCGCACCTCGATCACCGCGAGCACCCCGTACAGCAGCGTGAAGACGCCGAGCGAGATCAGCACCTCGGCCCGGCTGACGCCGGGGGAGACCGCGTCGGCGGTCTTCATCAGCCCGTAGACCACCCACGGCTGCCGGCCCATCTCGGTGAAGATCCAGCCAAAGGAGTTGGCGATCAGCGGAAAGCCCATGGTGAGGATGCCGATCCGCCAGGACCAGGTGGACAGCAGCGGGCTCATCTCGCGCTTCTTGGTGAGCATGAGCCGGGGCACCTCGTACTCGCCGGTGCGGAACGCGGGCGCCAGCCACCGCTTGCGGCGGGTCGTCCACAGCCCGATCAGCCCGGCGACGAACGAGGTCATCCCGAAGCCGATCATCAGCCGGAAGCCCCAGAAGGTCATGAAGATGCTGGGGATGTAGTCATCGGGCTGACCGCCGTACGCGTCGGCCTCCCGCTGGGCGATGTCGTTGATACCGGGGACGGAGTCGGTGAAGTTGCTGTGCGCCAGGAAGGAGAGCACCCCGGGGACCTCCAGCTCGACGCTGTTGTGCCCCTTGCTGACATCGCCGACGGCGAAGACCGAGAAGGGCGCGGGCGCCTGGGTGTCCCAGAGGGCCTCGGCCGCCGCCATCTTCATCGGCTGCTGCTCGAACATGACCTTGCCGAGCTGGTCACCGCTGATCGCCGTGGAGAGCCCCGCGATCACCGCGACCACCAGACCCACCCGCAGCGAGGCCCGCATCGCCCCGATCTGCTTCTTCCGCCGCTCGCCCAGCTCCTCGCCGCGCTCCTGGCGGCGCTTGGCCCGCAGCAGATGGAAGGAGGAGATCCCGATGATGAAGGCGGCACCGGTGAGGAAGGCCGCGGTCAGTGTGTGGAAGACCACGACCAGGGTGGTGTTCTGGGTCAGCACCGCCCAGATGTCGGTCAGCTGGGCCTTTCCGGTGGCCTTGTCGATGGTGTAGCCGGTCGGGTGCTGCATCCAGGAGTTGGCGGCCAGGATGAAGTACGACGAGAGGATCGTGCCGAGCGAGACGATCCAGATGCAGGCGCAGTGGATCTTCTTGGGCAGCTTGTCCCAGCCGAAGATCCACAGACCTATGAAGGTGGACTCGAAGAAGAAGGCCAGCAGGGCCTCCATCGCGAGCGGAGCGCCGAAGACATCACCGACGAAGCGGGAGTAGTCCGACCAGTTCATGCCGAACTGGAACTCCTGCACGATGCCGGTGACCACACCCATCGCGATGTTGATCAGGAAGAGCTTCCCCCAGAACTTGGTGGCGTGGAAGTACTTCTCCTTGCCCGTGCGGACCCAGGCCGTCTCCAGACCCGCCGTGATCGCGGCGAGAGAGATCGTCAGCGGCACGAAGAGGAAGTGGTAGACGGTCGTGATGCCGAACTGCCATCGGGCCAGCGTCTCCGGCGCCAGAGCCAGATTCACCTGAATCTCTCCTTACGGTCGTGCCTGCCCGCGGAGCGAGCTTGTGAACGTATTCACATTCACAAGCAATGATACGCACATGGCTTCGCCCCCTCCCACCGGGGGTGGTAGGGGGCGAATGGGGCACGTATGGGTATCCTGCGCACCTCTCGGAGGGGCCGTTGGGCCCCTTGCCCATGGGGCCTTGCCGACGGGGCCCTTGCCGACGGGGCCCTCAGAGCTCCTTGCGGTACTCCTCCGCCGTCCGCAGGAAGATCTCGTTCGCCTCGCGCTCGCCGATGGTCACCCGCACCCCCTCACCCGGGAAGGGACGGACCACCACACCCGCCGCCTCGCACGCCGCTCCGAAGTCGGCGGTGCGCTCCCCCAGCCGCAGCCAGACGAAGTTCGCCTGGGAGTCCGGGACCGTCCACCCCTGGGCGGTCAGCGCCTCCCACACCCGGCCCCGCTCGGTGACCAGCGCGTCCACCCGCTCCCGCAGCGCGTCCTCGCTGCGCAGCGAGGCCACCGCGGCGTCCTGGGCGAGCTGGCTGACGCCGAACGGCACCGCGGTCTTGCGCAGCGCCGCCGCCACCGGCTCATGGGCGATCGCGAAGCCGACCCGCAGCCCGGCCAGGCCGTACGCCTTGGAGAAGGTGCGCAGCACACACACATTCGGCCGGTCCCGATAGAGATCGATCCCGTTGGGGACCGCTTCGTCCCGGATGAACTCGATGTACGCCTCGTCCAGCACCACCAGCACATCGGACGGCACCCGCTCCAGGAACCGCTCCAGCGCGGCCCGGCGCACCACGGTGCTGGTCGGATTGTTGGGGTTACAGACGAAAATCAGCCGGGTGCGGTCGGTGATGGCGTCCGCCATCGCCTCCAGGTCGTGCTCCTCGGCGTCGTTCAGCGGGACCCGCACCGACGTCGCGCCGGCGATCTGAGTGATGATCGGATATGCCTCGAAGGACCGCCAGGCGTAGATCACCTCGTCGCCCGGCCCCGCCGTGGACTGGACCAGCTGCTGGGCCACGCCGACCGAGCCGGTCCCGGTGGCCAGATGCTCCAGCGGTACGTCGAAGCGGCTCGCCAGCTCGGCGATCAGCGCGGTGCAGGCGAGGTCCGGATAGCGGTTGAAGGAGGCGGCGGCGTTCGCGGCGGTCTCCAGCACCCCGGCCAGCGGCGGATAGGGGTTCTCGTTGGAGGAGAGCTTGAAGGCCTGGGGGCCGCCCGCGGCCGCCGGCTTACCGGGCTTGTACGTCGGAATGCCGTCCAGCGCGGCGCGCAGCTTGGGGCTCTTCTCGGTCACCGACAGTCCTCCTCGACCCATCCTGTCCCGGGCCGTGCACAGCGTTCGCACACGGCAATACTGCACACCTTATGAGGATTCCCCCGTCTCGCGTACCCGCCGGGCGCCGCCGCGTACCCGCCCCCGGCGCCCGCGTGCCCGCCGGGGGGAGCGCCCCGCTTTTCCCCGCGCGCCGGTGGCGAGCGCCGTGGCGCGCATCACCCGTGCAGGTGAGTTGAGACCTCTTCGAGACATGTATCAATCACCAGGCATGGATATGCCAGGGGCGATCAGAGGCCCAGTTGAACCCCCAACTGGCTTCACTTCCAAGGGAATTGGGGAAGGCGCTCATGCAGAAACGTGCCTTCCGAATACCGATGGCGGAATCGCGCAACCCGCCCACCCGCGCCCTACTATCGGCTGGCCATGACAGCAGCAGGGAAGCACCAGGTGAGCCGGTCGGCCGGCCGCCGGTTAGGGCGGGCGGGCATCCGGGACGTGGCCGCCGCCGCCGGGGTCTCCATCACGACCGTCTCCGACGCGCTCAACGGCAAGGGCCGGCTCCCGGAGGCCACCCGCCGCCATGTCCGCGAGGTCGCCGAGCGGCTGGGCTATCGCCCGTCCGCAGCGGCCCGCACGCTCCGTACCGGCAAGTCCGGCCTCATCGGCCTGACCGTGACCACGTACGGGGATGAACCTTTCACCTTCACCGAGTTCGCCTACTTCGCCGAGATGGCGCGGGCCGCCACCTCCGCCGCGCTGGCCCGCGGCTACGCCCTCGTCATCCTCCCCGCCACCTCCCGCCACGACGTGTGGTCCAACGTCGCCCTCGACGGCACCGTGGTGATCGACCCCTCCGACCACGATCCGGTCGTCACCGAGCTCTTGCGCCAGGGCATCCCCGTCGTCAGCGACGGCCGCCCCGCCGGCGCCCTGCCCGTCACCGCCTGGGTCGACAACGACCACGAGGCGGCGGTGCTGGGACTGCTCGACCATCTCGCCGAGGCCGGCGCCCGCCGGATCGGACTGCTCACCGGGACCTCCACCGACACCTACACCCGGCTGTCCACCACGGCGTACCTCCAGTGGTGCGAACGGGTGGGACAGGATCCGGTCTATGAGGCGTACCCGGCCCACGACCCTTGTGCCGGTGCCGTCGCCGCCGACCGGCTGCTCGCGCGCCCCGACCGCCCCGACGCGGTCTACGGCCTCTTCGACCCCAACGGCACCGATCTGCTCGCCGCCGCCCGCCGCTACGGACTGCGGGTCCCCGACGATCTGCTACTGGTGTGCTGTAGCGAATCGACCGTCTACCGCACCACCGAGCCGCCCATCACGACCCTCTCACTCAAACCCCGCCGGATCGGCACGGCGGTCGTCCAGTTGCTCATCGACGCCATCGAGGGCCTTGACACCGACCAGCCCGTTGAGCAGGTCATACCCACCGAATTGATGGTGCGGACGTCCTCACAGCGCCGTCCGCCGCGTACGACGGTCAGCGCCCCGCGCAGCCGAGCTGGAGGCTGACCTGAGGGCGACTCAAGGATGACCCGAGGAGGACCTGAGGCCAATGGGCTTCCCCTACTGGGCCAATCCGGGATAAAAGTCCGACGAAGCAGGAGCGAGCTGCGATTGACGGCACCCTGGTGCGTCACAAGCCCTCACGGTCATTCCTATGATGGGCGGACGACACCGCGGACCGCCGTCGACCAGGCAAGGTCCACAAGGTGGCACGGCGGCGTGATGGTGGAGGGGTCGATGACTCAGGGGGCCGGTCTGGAAGCCACGGCAGGGACCACGGCTGCGATCCCTCCTGTGCCCGCGTACGGGGCGTACACCCCGCCCGGCTTGGTCGCGCCCGGAGCCGTGGAGCCCGGGTCCGTGCCCGCCGCGCCGGGCACCGCCGCGCCCGTGCCGGAGCCCGCGCCCGTGCCCGCGCCGGAGGGGCCGGCGCCCGGCGCACCGGCTCCGGCAGCGCCCGCTCCCGGCGCACCCGTCCCTGGCGTACCGGCGCCCGGGGCGCCCGCGCCGGATACGCCCGCGCCCCTGCCCGCCGATTACACCCCGACCGAGCGGCTCCCGATCCTGGGCCCGGGGCACACCCTCAAGGACACCCAGCTCGTCCCGCCGCAGGACCGCCCCACCGTGGCGCTCACCCCGGTGCCCGAGCCCGAGGACGGCCCGCTGGCCCAGGACGAGGGCCCCGGCCCGCTGTACGTCGTGGGCGATGTCCACGGCTACCACGAGGAGCTGCGCGAGGCGCTCGCCGCCGAGGGCCTGATCGACGCCAAGGGCAACTGGTCGGCGGGGAACGCCCGGTTGTGGTTCCTCGGCGACTTCACCGACCGCGGCCCGGACGGCATCGGCGTCATCGACCTGGTCATGCAGCTCTCCGCCGAGGCCGCCGCCGCGGGCGGCTACTGCAAGGCGCTGATGGGCAATCACGAGCTGCTGCTGATCGGCGCCAAGCGGTTCGGCGACACGCCGGTCAACTCCGGTGCCGGAACGGCATCCTTCCAGGCGGCCTGGCTGCTCAACGGCGGCCAGCGCAGCGATATGGAGCGGCTCGAGGACCACCACCTCCAGTGGATGTCCCGGCTGGACGCGATGGCGGAGGAGGACGGCCATCTGCTGGTCCACTCCGACACCACCGCCTATCTGGAGTACGGCGACTCGATCGAGGCCGTCAACGACACCGTCACCGAGACGCTTCAGCGCAGCGACGCCGACGAGTGCTGGGACCTGTTCCGCAAATTCACCAAGCGGTTCGCCTTCCGCGACGAGGACGCCGGGCCCACGGCGGCCCGCGAATTGCTCGACACCTACGGCGGGGAGCGCATCGTCCACGGCCACAGCCCGATCCCGTATCTGCTCGGCGAGGTCGGCTCCGAGGACGGCGAGGACGGCGGCGCGCCCGCGGTCGAGGGCCCGCATGTCTACGCGGACAATCTCGCCGTGGCCATGGACGGCGGCATCACGATGGCCGGAAAACTGCTGGTCGTTCAACTTCCCCTGCCGAACTGAGGATTCAGCGGACGCTGTCCGGGGCAGATAGAGAGTTTCACCGGCGCGGGAGCAATTCGGGAAACTTGCTGTCACCCCGCGCCGGATCGGCTCTACCATCGGCTTATCCGTCGCAGGCTCTCCTCCGTTTCCGCCCGACTGCCCGGCGAAAGCCGGTCGTCACGGCCCTACGGAGCATCGGGGGATGCACCATGAAAAGCGCTCCGCACCTGCTGACCGAGGACCGCCCGGAGTTCGAGCGGGTTCTCGACGAGGCACTGCGCACCGCGGACCGTCGCCCGGACCTCAGCGGTCTCGGGCAGCGGCTCACTGCCGAGCAGCTGCGCACGATGGCGCTCGGGGCATCGGCCGCGATAGCGGCATGCGCGGCCGACGAGTACCAGATCTACCGCGAGGCACGCGCCAAACTGCGCGAGCCCGCGCCGCTCTTCCCGCTCGCCGGGGACGTGGGCGAGCGCGAGCAGCCGGACGGCACGGTGGGGCTCGCCGGTGCGATGCAGGACGCCGCGGGGGCTGGGCTCGTCGCCATGCTCGCGGTGCTGGCCCCGGTGCTCGCCGGCACCGCCGCGATCATCTTCCTCATCGTCGGCTACGTCCTCAACGTCCTCGACCCGGCCCCCTCCATCGCCCAGCCGATGATCACCGCGGGCTGGTTCTTCGCCGCGCTGACCGCCGCGGCCATCCTGATCGCCGCGGTCGGACTCCTCCTGGCCGCACTGCGCAACGGCTCCAGCGCGATCCGCGGCGAGGCGCGCAGCGAGCGGCTGGAGGAGGTGGACCGCGCCAGAGAGGTCTGGCGCGATGCCCTGCTGGAGCGCGGCATCCTGCCGTTCCTCCGCGAGGCCCTGGCCAACCCCTCGGCCCCGTCCCCCTCCGCGTACGTCCCGATCAACCCCGAGGCGATCAGCCGCACGCCCCACCTCGGCTACAGCCGCCCCGGCTTCAGCACCGACGGCGAAGGCCCCAAGGCCCGCCCCCGCTACAGCAGCCCGGACTACACCAGCCCCGACTACGGCGGTCCGGAGCACCAGCCGGACTAGCCAGGATCCGGGCCTGGGTGCGGGTGCGGGTCCGGGCACCGTGCGGGTGCGGTAGGGGTACGGGTGCGGGTCATCCCGGATGGCCGGGCGCGGCGACCTCGGCAGCATGGCTGACCATGACTTCCTTGACCCGACGTACCCTCATGGGCGGTTGCGCGGCCGGAACGCTGCTGGCCGTGGCCGGGAGCACCGGCGCCCGCGCGACGACGAGGACCACCGCGTCGAGCGCCACGTCCGACGACGCCGCCCTCCAGGCCGCGATCAGCGATCTCTCCCACCCGCCCGCCACCTCGGCCCAACTGCGCGTCGACCGCCGGGGAGACGGCTGGTACGGCACGGCAGGGACGGCCGACATCGACAGCGGACGGCCCGTGCGCCCGGACGACCAGTTCCGCGCGGGCAGCGTCACCAAGGCGTTCGTGGCCACCGTGGTCCTCCAGCTGTGGGCCGAAGGTCGGGTGGAGCTCGACGCCCCCATCGGGCGCTACGTCCCGGACCTGCTGCCCGCCGCCTTCGCCCGCCGCATCACCGTGGCCCAGCTGCTCAACCACACCAGCGGGCTCCCCGACCACCGGGGAATCCCGGACGACAGCACCCCGGAAGCAGTCCTGCGGCACCGATGGGACCGGTGGACACCGCGGGAGTGGGTCGAGACGGTGACGCATGATCCGCTCAAGTTCGCTCCGGGCACCAAACAGGAGTACCGCGGCATCAACTACGTGCTGCTCGCCCTGCTCATCGAGAAGCTGACCGCCCACCCCTACGGCCAGGCCATCGCGTCCCGCGTCCTGCATCCGCTGGGCCTCACCAGAACTCTGCTGCCGGGCCAGGACCCCCGCCTCCATAGCCCGCATGTGCACGGCTATCTACGGATGACCGACGGCTCACTGTGCGATGTCACCGTATACAACCAGTCCTCCGCCTGGGGCGAAGGCGAGCTGGTCTCGACCCTCGACGACCTGTTCCGCTTCCAGCACGCCCTGTTCTCCGGCGCGTTGCTGCCGCCCCACGCCCTGGACAAGCTCTTCACCCTGCCCCCGGACTCCGTACGCATGCTGGACGGCAGCCCCGCCCGCTACAGCCTGGGCCTCCAGACGGCCACCGTGAACGGCATGACGCTCTGGGGCAAGACCGGCGAGACCGCCGGCTACCGCACCCGCATGTTCGCCACCCGCGACCTGGGCCTCCGCTTCGCCCTGTCCTACACCCCGACACCACTGACCACACAGGAGGAGATGACCAACCGGGTCGTCGCCGTACTCACCACATGAATCCACCCCGGCCCCAGCAGACGAGCCGCACTCGAGGGCACGTTTCACGTGAAACACAGCGGAAGCTCAACAACCCCGGCCCTTGGTGCGCCACAACTGCCGCAGCTTGCGTCACTGGGCAGCCGCCGCGTCCGCACCGTTCTTCACGGGCCAGGACTACTGCCCCGTTCCCGGGGTATTGCGCTCGTCCTGCCAGACCCAGCCGTCCGGCCGGGAGCTTCGGTGGTCCAGAACCGCATCACCGACAACCGACCGTCGCCGAAGACGATCACGTCACCGTCAGGCGCCTGGTTCGCCATCGAATTGGTGGATTACCCACCGATCGAGCGAACTTCCGCCTATTCGGGGGAATTGATGGGCGGTGATGTTTAGCGTCCGTCAGTGGAGGTGATGCGCGATGCGCAAACACAGCACACCGCCGGGCCCGTCTGCCCGGCACGACGCCATGGACGTCAACGACTTCGTCTACGCGGCCACGGGGGCCCGGGTCCGAAGGTTGACCTTGCCCAACGGAGAGCACTGGTTCCCCGCTGCCGATGTGTGCCGCGAGCTCGGCTACACCACGACGCGAAAGGCTCTGCTGGACCATGTGCCGGAGGAGCGGCGAGAGTCTCTTGAGACTGTGACTGGAAGTCACAGTCTCAGCATTCCCGCAGGTAGGGAGTGGCGCCGAGACTTGCA
Source organism: Streptomyces sp. NEAU-174 (assembly GCF_052665095.1). NCBI lineage: Bacteria > Bacillati > Actinomycetota > Actinomycetes > Kitasatosporales > Streptomycetaceae > Streptomyces > Streptomyces sp. NEAU-174. The sequence continues at coordinate 763,418 of NZ_JBQTCE010000001.1, forward strand.
GCTCGTCGATCTCGAAGGACTTATCCTCCTGGTGAACGGCTGCACCAAGCCCGCGTGCCTGCCCTTCAAACAGTGGGTGTCCAGAGTGATCGCCACCGTCCAGCGCGAGGGCTCATACGCGCTGGAGGTCTCCGAGGTCTCGCGCCCCGCTCCACCGAGCGAGCTCATGGACGCGATCGTCCGACTGGAGATGCGGACCGAACGCTTCCATACGGAGGTGCTGGATTCCCTGCACCGGTCCGAGCAGGCCTGGTCACAGATCCTCGACGCTCTGGGCTGCCGACCGGGCGCGGAGCCCGAGGCGGACAAGCGGGAGCTGAGGCTCAGGACGGAGGACCTGTTCGCACAGTGGAAGGCCCGGCTGAGCATCACCGAGGATGTGTGGGCGGTGGCCGTCTACATCCTCCCCACACTGGCCGAAGCCGGGCAGGTCGGCCACTCGCTGGAGACGCTCTCGGCCAAGACGGGGCTCACCCGGCAGCGGGTGCACGACTGTCTGCGCTTTCTCCAGAAGCATCGCTGCATCCGTCAGAGCGGAATGACGGACAGCGGCAACCCGGTCTACGTGGCTGAGCTTCCGCCCGCGTAGCCGCACGGGAAGGGGTCCGAAGTCGCAAATCCAAGTTGCGGCTTCGGACCCGCCCCGCAGCGTATCGCCTGGTTCACTCCGCGGGCGCTGTTTTGCCGGGTTCCACCCGCGATTTCGGCCTACGCGTCCGCGCCTCAGTCCGCGATCGGCAGATACACGCGGTTGCCCGCCTCGGCGAACTCCTTGGACTTCTGGGCCATACCGGCCTCTGCCTCCGCCTCCACTGCGTCCATCGCGCCGCCGTGTTCGCGGCGGATGTCCTGGGAGATCTTCATCGAGCAGAACTTGGGCCCGCACATCGAGCAGAAGTGTGCCGTCTTGGCCGGTTCCGCCGGGAGGGTCTGGTCGTGGAAGGAGCGGGCCGTGTCCGGGTCGAGGGCCAGGTTGAACTGGTCCTCCCAGCGGAATTCGAAGCGCGCGTCGGAGAGCGCGTCGTCCCATGCCTGGGCGTCCGGATGGCCCTTGGCCAGGTCGGCCGCGTGGGCGGCGATCTTGTAGGTGATGACGCCGGTCTTGACGTCATCGCGGTCCGGCAGGCCCAGGTGCTCCTTGGGGGTGACGTAGCAGAGCATCGCCGTGCCCCACCAGGCGATCATCGCGGCGCCGATGCCCGAGGTGATGTGGTCATAGGCGGGGGCGATGTCGGTGGTGAGGGGGCCCAGGGTGTAGAACGGGGCCTCCTCGCAGACCTCCTGCTGAAGGTCGACGTTCTCCTTGATCTTGTGCATCGGGACATGGCCCGGACCCTCGATCATCGTCTGGACGCCGTGCTCCTTGGCGATGCGGTTGAGCTCGCCGAGAGTGCGCAACTCCGCGAACTGCGCCTCGTCGTTGGCGTCGGCGATCGACCCCGGGCGCAGTCCGTCGCCGAGCGAGTAGGTGACGTCGTACGCCGCGAGGATCTCGCACAGCTCCTCGAAGTGGGTGTAGAGGAAGGACTCCTGGTGGTGGGCGAGGCACCACGCCGCCATGATGGAGCCGCCGCGCGAGACGATGCCGGTCTTGCGGCGGGCGGTCAGCGGGACGTACGGCAGCCGGACGCCGGCGTGGACGGTCATGTAGTCGACGCCCTGCTCGGCCTGTTCGATGACCGTGTCCTTGTAGATCTCCCAGGTCAGCTCCTCGGCCCTGCCGTCGACCTTCTCCAGCGCCTGATAGAGCGGCACGGTGCCGATGGGGACCGGGGAGTTGCGCAGCACCCATTCGCGGGTGGTGTGGATGTTGCGGCCGGTCGAGAGGTCCATGACCGTGTCGGCGCCCCAGCGGGTCGCCCAGGTCATCTTCTCGACCTCCTCCTCGATGGAGGAGGTGACGGCGGAGTTGCCGATGTTGGCGTTGACCTTCACCAGGAACCGCTTGCCGATGATCATCGGCTCGATCTCCGGGTGGTTCACATTGGCCGGCAGGACGGCGCGGCCGGCCGCGATCTCCTCCCGGACCACCTCGGGGGAGACGTTCTCGCGGATCGCCACGTACTCCATCTCCGCCGTGATCTCGCCCCGCCGCGCATAGGCGAGTTGGGTCACGGGGGCGCCCGGGCGGCCGCGCCGCGGCTGGCGCGGACGGCCGGGGAAGACCGCGTCGAGGTTGCGCAGTCCCCCGCGGGGCGCGGTGTGCTTGATCCCGTCGTCCTCCGGGCGGACGGGACGCCCCGCGTACTCCTCGGTGTCGCCGCGGGCGACGATCCAGTTCTGCCGCAGCGGCGCCAGGCCGCGGCGGACATCCGTCTCGATGGTGGGGTCGGTGTACGGGCCGGAGGTGTCGTACAGCGTCACATCCTGGCCATTGGTGAGGTGCACGCGGCGGACCGGGACCTGGAGGTCCGGGCGCGAACCCGTGACATATCCCTTATGCCAGCCGAATTCGGCCGTCTCGGCGCGCGATAGTGCATCCTGCTGAGTCATGAGACCCACTCCCTACGCCGGCATTACCCGGTAACAGGTTCAGCGGTCGGCGCAGCGATCAACGTCAGCGCCCTCTCAGCCCGGTGCTCCGAGCTCCCGCGATTGCAAAGGTTCGTCACCACGCTAACGGTTTATCCACAGCGCTGAACAGGGGGCCCACATCTCTTGCGATGATGCGACCGTGACCGCCATCCAGCAGGACCACCCGCCCGAGCAGCCCCACCCCTCCGAGCAGGCACAGGGCCACGGCCATTCCCATGGCCACTCCCACGGCCATGGCCCCGCCACCCCTGTCTCCGCACGCCTCCGCAAGATCATCGCGGCGGTGCTCATCCCGTTCACCGTCGCCGTCGTGGCCGGTCTGATCGTGCTCTGGCCGGGCGGCACGCCCGACCACAAGGCGCACGGCCGCAGCGGTCTCGGCTTCGACCAGACGACCGTGTCCGGACGGGTGGTGAAGATCGAGGAGGTGAACTGCGCCGATGTGAACGCCCAGCCGCAGGCGCCCACCGAGCCGGGCCAGGACGGCGCCGCCCAGAACGGCGCTCCCGGGCAGGGCGGGGGCTCCGGGCCCTCCGGGCAGGGCGGGAAGAAGAGCGTCTGCGAGAAGGCCACGATCGAGGTCACCTCGGGCAAGGACAAAGGCCGCACCTTCCCCGAAATCGTCCAGCCCAACGCCTCGCGCCACCTCAGCGCCGGGCAGGAGCTGAAGCTGGCGTACGCCCCCAAGGCACCCAAGGAACTCCAGTACTCCGTGTCCGACGTCGACCGGTCGATGCCGATGGCGCTGTTGGCGGGGCTGTTCGCGCTCGCCGTCGTGGTGGTGGGGCGGCTGCGCGGGGTGTTCGCGCTGGTGGCGCTGGCGATCAGCTTCGGGGTGCTGACGCTGTTCATCCTCCCGGCGATACTCCAGGGTTCCAATCCGCTGGTGGTCGCGGTCGTCGGGGGCAGCGCGATCATGCTTCTCGCGCTGTACATGTGCCATGGGCTGACGGCGCGTACGTCGGTCGCCGTGCTCGGCACACTGGTGTCACTGCTGCTGATCGGGGTGCTGGGCTCGCTGTTCATCGGCTGGGCGAGCCTGACCGGCAACACGGACGACCAGACCGGGCTGGTGCACGGCCTCTATCCGAACATCGAGATACAAGGACTGCTGCTCGCAGGCGTGATCATCGGCTCGCTGGGCGTGCTGGACGATGTGACGGTCACCCAGACCTCGGCGGTGTGGGAGCTGAGGGACGCGGACCCGACCACGTCCCGGCGCAAGCTCTACGGAGCGGCGATGCGGATCGGGCGGGACCACATCGCCTCCGTCGTGAACACCCTGGTGCTGGCGTACGCGGGCGCGTCGCTTCCACTGCTGCTGCTGTTCTCCATCGCGGACAGCGGGGTGGGCACGGTCGCCACGAGCGAGATCGTCGCGGAGGAGATCGTACGGACGCTGGTGGGCAGCATCGGGCTCGTCGCCTCGGTGCCGGTGACCACCGCGCTGGCGGTGCTCGTGGTCTCGGCGGACCGCACCCCGGCGGCGGACGGCGGCGCGGAGCGGGTGGCCGTCGCGGGCGGCGCCCAGGCGCCACAGGCGGCCCAGGCTCCACAGGCGGCCCGGACCGGCCGGGGCGGACGCGGGCGGCGCCGCCGGGCGAAGGGGCGCTGAGGCAACCGGGCGCTGAGGCGACGGGCGCGCCACCCGTCAGCTCGGCCGTGACACAGCACCGGGCCTCGGCCCGCCGCGCATCCGGCTCTCAGCCCGCGTACCGGTCCTCGGCCAGGATGCGGTGGAGCTCGGCGTCGAGGTCGCCGACCGGGTCACAGGCCGCCGGCTCCTGGCCGAAAGGCACCACTCGGTCCGTCCGGTCGAGGAAGGCCACCAGCGGAGCGGCCCCGGCCCGGAACAGAGCCCGTTCACAACCCACTTGGAGTCTGATGAAGACGTCCGAAAGCCCCTCGGGGGAGGCGGGGGCGATCCGCACATCCCCCTCGCCGGTGGGTTTGCTCAACCCGTCCAGCAGCAGCTCCCGTGCGAAGGCCCAGCTCACGGGCGCGTCACCGGGCAAATGGAAGGTGATCTCGACGGCATAGGGGTCGCTGCTGTCGTAGGACAGCTCGACCGGGATCCGGAAGGAGAGATCCTGCGAGACCAGGAAGGTCATCGTCACTTCCGCCTGAACTGTGTCACGCATCTCACGCATCGTTCGCCGCCCCGGGTTGTTTGCGCTTCGCCGACTCTGGAGCGTAGCGACTCGATTGCGGTGCGGAGTCGGTTTGCCTCGTGTGAGGGAACGAAAATGGCCAGTGTTGCCGTGCGGAGACCCATGGGGCCGGGCGGCGCGGACGGCGCGGGCCCGGTGGGCGGGAGATCGGGGCCGGCGCACCGGCCGTATCGAAGATCGCTGTCGTCAACAGGCACCCCCGGGGGGTTGTTGCGAGGCGGACGCCGAAGGAAGAACGCCGAGGACTCGCACTGTAACGGCAGGGGTGGCGCCGGGCGGTGCTCCCGCCCCGGCGGTATCCCTCGCGCGGCGTATCCGCGCGCGGAAGGGGCCTCGGGGCCTGCGGGGACGCGGCGGGCGCCGGGTGACGCGTCAGGCCCCGGGTGACGCGGCGGGCGCCGCGCGGCGGGTCAGGAAGTGAACTTCCGTACGACGTAGATCAGCCCGGCGATCAGCACCACCAGCAGCAGCGCCTTGAAGACGAGGCCCACCACGAACCCGATCACGCTCATGATCAGGCCGCCGAACACGGCGAGGACGAGGACCGGTATCGCGATCCAGGTCACCCACCACGGCAAGCCCTGGAATATCCCCTTCGTGGTCACGTGACTCCCTGCTTTCTCTCCGAGCCGTGGGTCCGGACGCCGACGGCCGGTCTCTTCCCTGCCGTCGATGCTAGGACGGGACGGCGGCGCGCGGGCGGCCCGCGCCCCCCGTCCTCCCCTGACCGGACCCCTACGGGACCGGCCGGCCACACATCGGCTCCGCGATGGACAAGCCGTCGACCGGGATCGGCTCGCCGGCACCGGCGGCATCAAGCCCCGGGACGGTCTCAGCCCTCCGGCGGCGAGAACACCACCAGCACCCTCAGGTCCTCGGTGATGTGGTGGAACTTGTGCGGCGTGCCCGCCGGGACGTACACCACACTGCCCCGCGCCACCTGTGTCGTCTCCATCCCCACCGTGACCGACGCCCGGCCGCTCATCACGACGTACACCTCGTCCTGGCCGTGCGGCGACTGCGGGTCGGGCTGGCCCGCGTTCAGCGCGTACAGCCCCACGGACATGTTCCGCTCCCGCAGGAACTGCAAATACGCGCCGTCGTTCGCGGCGCGCTCCGCCTCCAGCTCATCCAGCCGGAACGCCTTCATTCGCCTCTCCACCCCTGCCTGACCCATGCCTACGGTGCCCCTGCCTGCGCCGGGGCCTGTCTGCGACGATCTCAACCATGAAGAATTTTCTCGTCAAGACGATCGCGAACGCCGGCGCCCTCGGCGTCGCCATCTGGCTGCTCAAGGACATCACGCTGACCGGTGACAACACCGGCCGCCAAGCGCTCTCCCTCATTCTCGTGGCGCTGGTCTTCGGCGTGGTGAACGTGGTGGTCAAGCCGATCGTCAAGCTGCTGGCCTTCCCGCTGTTCATCCTGACCCTCGGGCTGATCACGCTGGTGATCAACGCCCTGATGCTGTTGTTGACCTCCTGGCTGGCCGGAAAGCTGGACCTGAGCTTCGAGGTCGACGGCTTCGGCACGGCGGTGCTCGGTGGCCTGATCGTCTCCATAGTCGCGTGGGCCCTGCATGTCGTACTGCCCGATGACAAGGACTGATCACGGCCGGAGATGATGGAAGGCATGAGAGACCCGTCGCCCTACCGTGTCTGCTTTGTCTGCACCGGCAACATATGCCGCTCGCCGATGGCCGAATCCGTCTTCCGCGCCCATGCCGTGGAGGCCGGGCTGGACGGCCGCCTCGAGGTGGACAGCGCGGGCACCGGACCCTGGCACGAGGGCGACGGGGCCGACCGCCGCGCCATCGACGTACTGACCGCCCACGACTATGAGCAGGATCACATCGCGCGCCAGTTCCGGGCCGAGTGGTTCGATCGCCTCGATCTGGTGATCGCCCTGGACAGCGGCCATCTGCACGAGCTGCGCGCGCTCGCGCCGACCCCGCACGACGCCGCGAAGGTGCGGCTGCTGCGGAGTTACGACCCGGACGCGGACCACGACGCGCTGGGCGGCCTCGACGTGCCGGACCCCTACTTCGGCGGGCTGGACGACTTCGAGGAGTGCCTGGAGATGATCGAGGCCGCGAGCGGCGGGCTGCTGGACGCGGTCGCCGAGGCCATCGACGCCTCGGGGAAGGCCTCGGAGAGCGCCACCGTCGAGAACGCGTCGGCCGCCGACGGCCCGGGCGCGGGGAAGGAGTCCGTATGACCGGCGACGGTACCCGCACCGTACGGGCCGGACTGCCCGAGGCCGAGGCGTACGAGCCGACGCTGCCGGGCCCGGTCTTCGCCGCCCACTACCACCTCCCCGGCGACGCCGTCGGCCCCTACACCTACGGCCGGGACGCCAACCCCACCTGGTCCCTGCTGGAGCGGGCGATCAGCGAGCTGGAGTCGCCGGGCACCGACGCCGAGACGGTCGCCTTCTCGTCCGGGATGGGCGCGATCTCGGCCGTACTGCTGTCCCAGCTGCGCCAGGGCGACGCGGCCGTCCTGCCGTCCGACGGCTATCAGCTGCTCCCGGCACTGATCGAGCGGCTGACGGGGTACGGGGTCACCGTGCGCACCGCCCCGACCGGCGAGGACGCCCAGCTGGGACCTCTGGATGACCTGGACGCCCTGGGCCAGCGGACGAAGCTGCTGTGGCTGGAAACCCCGTCCAATCCCGGACTGGACGTCTGCGACATCCGCCGGCTCGCCGAGGCCGCGCACGCCAGGGGCGCGCTGGTCGCCGTCGACAACACCCTGGCCACCCCGCTCGGCCAGCGCCCGCTGGAGCTCGGCGCGGACTTCGCCGTGGCGAGCGGCACCAAGGCGCTCACCGGCCATGGCGATGTGCTGCTCGGCTATGTGACCTGCCACGATCCACGGCTCGCCGCCGAGGTGCGGGCCTGGCGCAAAACGGTGGGCGCGATCCCCGGCCCCATGGAGGCATGGCTCGCCCACCGCTCCCTGGCCACCCTCCAACTGCGCGTCGACCGCCAGGCGGCGACCGCCCTGGCCCTCGCCGAGGCGCTGCGCGACCGCCCCGAGGTCACCGGGCTGCGCCACCCCGGTCTGCCGACCGATCCCTCCCACCGGGTGGCGGCCGGGCAGATGCGCGGCGGGCGCTTCGGCTGTGTGGTCTCTTTCACCCTCCCGGACAAGGACCACGCGGAGCGCTTTCTGACCGCGCTGCGGCTGGTGGACGACGCCACCAGCTTCGGCGGGGTGCGCTCCACGGCCGAGCGGCGCGGACGGTGGGGCGGCGACGCGGTCCCCGAGGGTTTCATCCGGTTCTCGGTGGGCGCGGAGGACGCGGACGATCTGATCGCCGATGTGCTGCGGGCGCTCGACACGGCATCCGACTCGGCCCCCGACACGGACGCGGCATCGGGCGCGGACACGCCATCGGGCGCGGACACGCCATCGGGCGCAGATACGTCTTCGGGCACGGCGAGCACCGGGGCGGGTGGCTGAAAGCGGCCGGGTATGCCTGTGCGGGCGTCTCAAGCCTCCCCCCTCGTGGCTTGAGACGCCCCGGTTCTTCTCGTGGAGAACCGCTCGAACAAGGCTAGTTGACTCAGCGTCAGTGTCCAATCACAGTAGCGACATGGACCTATCGGCATATTTATAGTTGGCATGCGTTCGGGGCTCGACGAGGCGAGGGGAACCGCATGGATCTGGCCCTCTTACGCACCTTTGTCGCGGTTCACCGCGCGGGGTCCTTCACCCGCGCCGCCGGACTGCTCGGGCTCTCCCAGCCCGCCGTCACCGGCCAGATACGCACCCTGGAGCGGCAGCTCGGCCGCCCCCTGTTCCTCCGTACGGCGCGCGGCGTCGTCCCCACCACCGTCGGGGACGAACTCGCCCACAAGGCCGCACCGCATCTCGACGCCCTGGTGGAGATCGCCGAGGCGGGTCTGGACGACCGCTCGGCGCTGCGCACCCTGCATCTCGCGGGCCCTCCGGAGTTCACCGCGCTGCGCGCCCTGCCCGCGCTGACCACCCTGGTCACCCAGGGGCTGGCGGTGCGCTGCGCCTTCGGCAGCGCCGAGGAGCTGTTCGAGGGGCTGGGCGCCGGCCATCACGAGCTGGCCATCACCACCGCCCGGCCCCGGGGGCGGCTGCTGGCCGCCACCCCGCTGTGCGACGAGGAGCATGTGCTGGTCGCGGCCCCGCGCTGGGCCGCCCGGCTCGGCGGCCCAGCGGTGCTCCAGGTCAAGGGCGTACGGGCGCTGGAGGCGCTGCCCGTCGTCGAGGTGCACGAGAGCCTGCCGCTGGTCACCCGCTACTGGTCGGCCGTCTTCGACACCCGGCCGGTCACCGCCGGGACGATCATCGCGCCCGATCTGCGCGCGGTGCTCGCCTGCGTCGCGCAGGGCGCGGGGCTCGGCGTTCTGCCGCGCTATCTGTGCATGGACGCGCTGGACGCCGGGGAGGTGGTGGCGCTGCTCAACCCGCCGGTGCCGCCGCTGCGCACCTATTTCCTGGTGGTGCGGACCGGGGCACTCGCGCTGCCGCATATCGCGCGGGCGCACGAGTGGCTGTTGCGCGCGGCTGTCGATTGGTGAGTAAGTGGTTTCGCGGGACCACGGGTGCGGCAGATGTCCTGCATGACCGAACGACCCGTGGTCAAGCGCACCGCCCGCGCCATTCTCCTCGAGGGCGACACCGCGCCGCGCATGATCCTGATCAAGCGCACCAAGCCCGGCCAGGCGCCGTACTGGATCACTCCGGGCGGCGGGATGGAGCCCGAGGACGCGACCGTCGTCGAGGCCCTGTACCGCGAGGTGGACGAGGAGCTGGGCGCGAAGGTGACGGATGTGGTGCCCGCCTTCGTCGACACCGTCCCGCATCCCGATGGGAGCGCTGAGGGCGCAGCGGGTGCTGAGGGTGCGGGCGCGGCCGGTGCTGGTGCTGGTGCCGGTGCCGGTGTGAAGGTGCAGCACTTCTTCGTGTGCAGACTCGCCTCGATGGACCTCACCCGGCGGCACGGCCCGGAGGTGGACGAGCCGTGCGGGGAGTACGAGGTGGTGAGCATCCCGTTCACCCGCGAGGGGATCGCCTCGGTCGAGGTGGTGCCGCCCTCGCTGCGGGCGTATCTCGACGCCAACATCGAGGGCGTGCTGGCCCTGCTCGCGGACGACCTCGGCTGAGCGAGGCGAAGCCCTGCCGGACGGATCGTCGCGAACAGGGCCGACAGGGCTGACCTCTATCGCTGGCCTCTATCGGGGCAGGACCTAACGGAACCAGCCGCTGAACGGCTGCTGGGTCTTCCGGGCCGCCCGCTGACGCGCCTCGGCCAGCACCCGCTCGGCCTCCTCCCGCCAGTCCTCGGGCCCCGCGTCGGGCCGGACCGGCGGCCGGATGGCCGGGCTGAGATCACGCACGACGGAGGGCTCAGCGGCCCGCGGAGCGGGGTCGGCCACCGCGTCGGCTTGCGCCGCCGGTTCGGGCCGCGCGATCGGCTGGGGCTGTGGCGCCGGTTCGGCGGCCGGAGCCTGAGGCCTCAGGGCGCCCAGGACGCCCTGAGCAGCCGGGGCCGTCGGGGCGGTCTGGGCAGGCAGGCCCACCGGCCACGAGACCGGTGATGTGGGCGGGGCAGGGGGGATGGCCAGAACCTGAGTGTCCGAGTCTGTCAGGGGCTGAGGGTCCGGGGCAGCCGGGGCAGCCGGAGCCTGAGGGACCGAGACCTCCAGCTCCGCCTGAACGGCCGGAAGAGGCCGGGCGGCCTGGCCCGGCAGATCCACCGCCCAGGAGGGCCGAGAGACGGGCGGGGCAGCCGGAGCGGGCTGGGCAGGAGGGGCATACGGAACGGGCGGGGCAGGAGACGCGGACGGAGCAGGCGGTACAGGAGGAGCAGACGAAGCAGGCGGCGCAGGCGGCGCGGGCGGGACCCTGCGGCCCTCGCGCGCCTCCGCCGCGGCGCCGAAGAAGTCGCCGCCCTTCCGCTTGACGTCGTCCGTCCCCCAGTCCCGCTCCCGGTCGTGCTCCAGGGCCTGGTCACCGGAGGCCCCCCGGCTCCGGGCGGCGTCGCCACCGCCGGTGCGCCGCTGCGCCGGGACCTTCTGGAGGTGCGGAATGTGCTTGGCGCAGTGGATGTACGCCTCCTCGACGGTCACCTCGACCCACACCACCGCGCGCCGCCCCGGCACCGGGTCCACCGGCAGCCCGTGGTGTGCCGCGCGCATCTCGGCGTCCTCCACCACCCGGGCCCGGCCGTTCACATGCAGCCCGATCCGGTCCCGGAAGAAGTCGACCATGAGAATGCCCAGGTGGGGGTTCTCCTGGATATTGCCGAGGCTGGCCAGGACGCCGTTTCCCCGGTATTCGGGATAGGCCAGCGTGCGCGTGTCGAGCACTCTCAGAAAGCCGGGCGGACCGGCCCGGAACGTGCTGTCGCACTCCCCGTGCCGGTCGGAGGTGGCCAGGAAGAACATTTCCTGGCGCTCGATGAACTCCCGCATCCGGACATTCAGGTGATCCAGCACCTGATCGTCGTAGAAGCGGTCGGCGCGGCCGACGGTGCCCAGTCGCCGCTGTAGATGGTGTTCGCCGTCGCTCCCGGGACGCCACGCGCGGTCGTCCAGGTGCTCCGCACTGTCCACGGTTCTCGTCCCCGTCCTGATTCGCCGTCCGGAATCGCCGGAATGCCTGCCTAGTGTTGGTGTTTCGTCGTATGCCGTCCGTGCCCGCGTCCTATTCCGCGGCCGCGGCGAGTTCCTCGATGGAGTCGTGCCGGATGCGGTGCGACGGAATGCCGATGCCCATCAGGGCGTCGACACCGCTGCGGATCATCCCGGGCGGCCCGGAGAGATAGGCGTCGAACGCGTTCCACGGGCCGTACTGCCGCACGGCGTCGGGCAGCCGACCGCTGAGGCCGTTGGTCGGGCCGTCGGAGACGACGGGACGGACCGCGAGCCACGGATGCTTCTGGGCCAGCCGCAGCATGGTGTCGATGTCGTACAGATCGTGATCGCTGCGGGCGCCGTAGAAGACCTCGACCGGACGGTTGCGGCCGTGGTCGGCGACGTCCTCGACCAGCGCCTTGATCGGCGCGATACCGGTGCCGCCGCCGAGGCAGAGCAGCCCGTTGTCGCTGGCGTGGTCGACCGTCATGGAACCGGCGGGGGGCCCGAGGCGGATCACATCGCCGGGGCGGGCCCGGTGCACCAGCGCGGAGGACACCCATCCGGCCGGGACGGCCTTCACATGGAAGGAGAGCAGCCCGTCGGAGCGTGGCGCGGCGGCGAATGAATAGTGCCGCCACACCCGCGGCCACCAGGGCGTTTCCAGTGAGGTGTACTGGCCCGCCAGAAAGGGGTACGGCTGGTCCGGGCGGACGGTGATCACGGCGATGTCGTTGGTGCGCAGCTCATGCCCGACCACCTCGGCCTGCCACCACGCGGGGGCGATCAGCTCGTCCTCGGCGGCCGAGTCGATCATGATCTGGGAGATCTGGGTGTAGGCGCGCACCCAGGCGGCCTCGGCCTCGTCGCTCCAGGTGGTGACGGCGTAGCGGGTGAGCGCGCCGATCAGGCACTCGCCGACGGCGGGGTAGTGCTCGGGTTGGGTGCCGTACTTGCGGTGGCCGCGGCCGAGCCGGGAGAGGAACTCGGTGAGGATGTCGGGGTCGTCGATGAGCCGGGCGGCGGTGAGGATCGCCTTGAACAGCCGGTCGCGCTGGGCGTCCATCGCGGCGGGGAAGAGCGGCCGCAGCTCGGGGTGCTGGACGAAGAGCAGCGCGTAGAAGTACGAGGTGACCTTGTCGCTGATGGGCTCGACCTCGGCCATGGTGCGGCGCAGCAGGATCGCGTCGGGCGAGGCGGTCTCGGGGACGGCGAACGGCGAGTCGGGGCCGGGCCGGACGTCCTGCGGGGCCGGGGCCACCTCGTCGGGGCGCTGATGCTCCTCGCGCCCGCGGGCGGCGGGGCCGGGGGCGGCAGGGGCAGGGCCGGGGGCGGCAGGGCGGTGCTCCGCGGGGTCGGGGGCCCGGCGGTCGTCGGGGCGGCGGTCGTCCGGGCGGCGGTCCGTACGGCGGTCGTCGGGGCGGCCGTCCGTACGGCGGTCGCCCGCTCCCGGGCCGGGCACGGGGGCCGGCTCCGCGGGCGCACGGCGGTCGGCTTCGGTACCGACGGGCCGTATCGGGTTCACCGGGCGGCTGGGCGCGCGCTCTTCGCTCTGCTGGTCCGGGGCCCTGCGGTCGTCGGCCGGTTTCCTGCTCGGGGTGAACCAGCCCCAGTCGCCACTGTTTCCGCCGGAGCCGTCGCTGCCGGCCGACGATGTGGTGGTCGGAGCGTCCATGGTTGCCTCGCCTCGAACATCTTTCTGTCGGTCTTCGCACTTCCGCTGCCGGAATGTGCCCGCAATTCCCCGTCCTGGTGCACTGGTTCAAGCGAGAATGGTCGTGCCGACCTTCTCTGCGACTCTCTTCCGGGCAGCATGCCATGCTCGTTCCCCGCACCGGGCGCATACCCCGAAGTCCGGGAAACGGGAACTGTGTTCCCGTTATGCTGGTTGGCCTGGGATGCCCGTTCTGACCCCGTTACAGCACGCCGCACGGAACCGGACCCGACCCTACCGGCCCCGGATGAATTCACAAGCCCCAAGTGCCCCACATCTGTTACACCCACCAACTCATGTAATTACCGATAGTTACAAGCGGTTACCCATCAATTCGTATGCCTCTCGGAGATCACGACCGGTATAGGCGTGGGATGCGATTTCGCTCACATGGTGGTCGGCGTTCACGGCGACCGAGACCGGCACCACGGTGAACAGTTCGGCGTCCGAGAGGGAATCCCCGTAAGCCACGCAGTGATCCCTGGTCAAGCCGAACTTCGTACAGAGTTCATCGGCGATCCGGACCTTCGCGGCCGGGGTCAGGATCCCCGCCGGATCCACCGGCTCCCGGAACGGTACGGCGGGCCACGTCGAGCCGTACGTGGCGTCCGCGCCCCACTCCAGCAGCCGCGACACGAAGAAGCCCGGCGAGAGCGAAATCACCGCACAGCGCTCGCCCCGCGCCCGGATGTCCGCCCACACCTCACGGATCCCGGCCAGCCACGGCGCCCCCTCGAACGCCGCCGCCACATGCTCCTCCGTCAGCGCCTCCCACAGCGCACAGGCCCGCTCCGCGAACTGGGCCGTCGTCAGCTCCCCGCCCGCGAACGCCCGCTCCAGCGCGGCGATCTCCCGCTCCAGACCGAGCTGCCGGGAGATCTCGATCGCGGCGGCCGAGCCGTGGATGAGCGTCCCGTCCAGATCGAACAGATGCAGTCTGGTCATACCGGCCGAGCGTAGATGCACCTTCCGGCCATCACCTCCCCGGCCCCGCACCGACGGCCCACCCCGGAGCCGTCGCACCGGCCCGGAGCCGTCGCACCGCCGCGCCCGCGCCGATGGGAGTACGCGCGGATACTCCCGCCGTCAGACGCCCCGGGGGCCGTGGCGCCGCCACGGTGAGGGCATGCGGCAACTCACCCGCCCCGCGCGCCGGGGCTTCCTCGTCGTTCATGTCGTCGTCTCCGTCGGATGGCTCGGGCTGACCCTCGGGGTGCTGGCCCTGGGCATCACCGGCGCCACGGCCGGCTCGGCCGAGGAGGCCGGGGCGGCCTACCGGTCCATGAATGTGCTGGGCGACTGGCTGCTGATCCCGATCAGCCTGCTGTCGCTGGTCAGCGGGATCGTGCTGTCGCTGGGGACGCCCTGGGGGCTGGCGCGCCACCGGTGGGTGTATGTGAAGTTCTGGCTGACGATGATCACCACCGCCGCCACGGCGCTCGCGCTGCGCGCCCGGGTCGACTCCGCGATGGCCGATGTGGTGGCGGGGCGGGCGGTCGGGGCGACCACGGATCTGATCCTGGCGCCGTCGGTCAGCCTGGGCGTCTATACCTTTCTCACCGCGATCTCGGTGATCAAGCCCTGGGGGCTGACCGCCAGGGGACGGCGACTGCGGGCGACAAAGCGCCGATAATTGCATACGCGGTCTTTTTCATCCCTGGACTATCCTGGAATCCGCTCACCCACCAAGGAGGGGTTCCATGCCGGACGAACCGCACGGCGCCGTCGCCCCGCCCGCAGAACAGGCCCTGGCCCAGGGCTGGTGCGCCCTGTCCTCCCTGCACGGCCGGATCGAGACGCATATCGAGCGTGCGTTGCAGGCCGGGCACGATCTGAGCGTCCGCGAATTCTCCGTGCTCAACGTACTCAGCGGGCAGCACGACGGCGACGGCGGACATCTACAGATGAAGCAGCTCGCCGACTCCGTCGTACTCAGCCAGAGCGCCACGACCCGGCTGGTCACCCGGCTTGAGGACCGCGGTCTGCTCTCCCGCTACATCTGCCCCGGCGACCGCCGCGGCATCTACACCAACGTCAGCGACGAGGGGCTGAAGCTCCTGGAGGAGGCGCGGCCGACGCATGACACCGCGCTGCGCGAGGCCCTCGCAGAGGCCGCCAAGCGGCCGGAACTGGCACCCCTCGTCGCCGCTGTCGAGGGTCTGACCGGCACCACGTGCTGACGGGCCGGACGGGCTGATGGGCCGGACGAGCTGACGGGCCGGACGGGCTGACGGGCCGGACGCGCTGCTCCCGGAACGCGCTGCTCCCCGGTGCGCCGTGGGCCCGTCGCCGCCGTCCGTGGCTCGCGGGCCCCGGCGTAGGCTCCACCGCATGAGCGACTTCGAGATACGGCGCGCGACCGTCGATGACATCCCGGCGATCGTGGCCCTGCTGGCGGACGACCCGCTCGGCGCCGGCCGGGAGTCCCCGGACGACCTGGCCCCGTACCGCGCCGCCTTCGAGCGGCTGGAGTCGGATCCCCAGCAGCGGCTGGTCGTCGCGGTCCGGGAGGGCCGCACCGTCGGCACCCTCCAGCTGACCGTGATCCCCGGGCTGTCGCGGCGCGGCGCCACGCGCTCGATCATCGAGGGCGTCCGGATCCACTCCGAGGAGCGCGGCGGCGGGCTCGGCACCCAGCTGATCGAATGGGCCGTCGAGGAGTCGCGCCGCGAGGGATGCGCGCTGGTGCAGCTCACCTCGGACGCGACCCGTATCGACGCCCACCGCTTCTACGAGCGGCTCGGCTTCGAGGCCAGCCACATCGGCTTCAAACTGCCGCTGGCCTGAACTGCCGCCGGCCTGAACTGACCCGGTCTCACCTCCCCGTCGGCGGTCTCACAGGGTCGCGAGGTCGACGGCCTCGGCCATCCGCCGGTAGCCCGCGTCGTTCGGGTGCTTGAAGTCGCCCGAGTCGTACGCCGGGTTCAGCCGCAGTGGATCGGACGGCGCGGCCATGACCTCGGCGAAGTCGACGACCGCGTCGAAGGCGCCCGAGGTGCGGATCCACTCGTTGATCGCGGTGCGCTTCGCCTCCGAGCGCGGGGTGTGGTACTCGGCGCCCTTGAACGGGAGGATCGTCCCGCCGATGACCTTGATCCCACGGGAGTGGGCGAGAGCGATCAGCTCCCGGTAACCGGCGATCACCTCATCGGCCGACACCTGCGGATTGGGCTTGTAGGTGGGCAGCTCGACCTCGCTGAAGCCGATGTCGTTGAGCCCCTCGAGCAGGATCACCGACCGTACGCCCGGCTTGTCCAGGACATCGCGCCGGAAGCGGGCGCCCGCCCTCTCCCCGTACCAGGCCGAGTCGTGCAGCAGCAGATTGCCGCCGATCCCGGAGTTGAGGACGGGACGCGGGGTGCCCGCTGCCGCGAGGCGCCCGGCCAGCAGGTCCGGCCAGCGGTGGTCGGCGTCGTAGGTCGAGCCGAAGCCGTCGGTGATCGAGTCGCCGAAGGCCACCACCGCCCCCGGCCGCCGGGGGCCGCCGGTGACCTCGACATCCGAGAGGTAGTACCAGGAGTGGGTGGTCTCGGTGAAGGCCGCCCCGGCGCGGTCGGCGCGGTGGTCGCCGTCCGCGCGGAAGCTGCGGGCGTACGCCTGGGCGTGGAAGGTGGCGGGGCCGGTCGGGCGGTCGAAGTACAGCGTGACCGTGACCGGCTGACGGGCCGCCACGCGCAGCGGGGCCGCGTCGCTCACCGTCTCCCCGCCCGCCCCGATCTCCACCGAACGCCGGTGCCCGAAGGTCAGCGTGCGCAGGCTCGCGCCGTGGACGGCGGCGCCGTGCGCGGTACGGGCGATGGTCGCGCCCGTGATCCGGAGCGGGGCGGTGCCGTAGCGGTTCGACAACCTGATCCGGGCGGCCGTGCCGCCGCCGGTGACCCGGACGACCTGACGCAGGGTCTGGGCCGTGCGCTCGGCGAAGCCGGTCTCGGCCCAGTTCTTCTCGAAGCCCGAGCTGGGGCGCTGCACGGGGGCGGCCCACCCGGCCGACCAGACGGTCCCCGTCCGGTCCCGGCCGGCCGCCGGACCGCCGGGCCGGGCAGTGGCCGTCCCGGAGGCGCCCACGGAGGCGGCCATGACGGTGGTGAGGGCGAGCAGGGAGGCGCTGAGACGAAGCGTGGACGGGCGCACGGCGGGGCTCCTGGGGGAGGGGCGGATGGGATCGGAGACCAACCTGCCGCCCGCCGCACCGCCGACCCAGCCCCCAGCCGTGCGTACCACTGGCAGGGTCAGGCTATGGCCGCCGGATCCTCAGCACCCCGCCGGAACACGCCGCCGGAACTCCTCGCCGGACACGGCACCCCGCTCCCGCCCCGCCCGCCCCGCCCCCTCGGAGCGCGCGCCACCTCTCCCTCAGAGCGCGCGCCAGCCCTCCGGGTCGACCCCGCCGGGCACCACGTCTCCCGGGGCGTAGGGCTCCCGGGTGAACACGAAGGTGCCCAGGTCCAGATGGGCCGGGGCGCCGCCCTCCCCCTCGACCACCCGCAGCGTCTCCCCCGCGTAATACCCGTCGAGCCCCGTCCAGGTGCCGTCCGGCTCGGCCCTGAAGCGGGAGGCCCGGCCTCCCCCGGTGGCCGGGGCCAGCTCCAGTCCGCGGTCCGCGCGCAGCCGCAGGTGGTAGGCGCGCGGGCCCCAGTACCAGGGTCCGGTCAGCGCCAGCAGCGCCGGATCGGCCTCGGTCAGCGGCCGCCAGGGCTCGGGAATACGGGGCTCGTGCTCCGCCACGATCCGTATGAGGTCGGCGGCGATGGCGCCGATGGCCGGCCCCGAGGTGGTGTTGGCCAGCGCGATCCCGGCCAGCCGCTCCTCGGCGCTCACCCACAGCGAGGCCAGGAAGCCGGGCATGGAGCCGGTGTGGCCGTAAAGGAACCTCCCGCCGTGCCGGACGAGCTGCGTCCCCAGGCCATAGCCGCCGTCCCAGTCCCCCGCCTCCGGGGCGACGGCGGGCGCCCGCATCTCGGCGAGCGACTCCGCGCCGAGCACCCGCCCGTCCCCGTCCAGCAGGAAGGCGGCGAAGCGGGCCAGATCCCCGGCGGTCGACCAGAGCTGTCCGGCCGGGCCCATTCGCCCTGTGTCCTCGGCCGGTTCGGGCAGCAGCACATCCGCCCAGGGGTGCACGGCCCACCCCCCGGCGTGCGGCGCCCGCGGCTCGAGCGACGTACGCCCCATCCCCAACGGCTCCAGCACCTCCTGCGCGAGCACCTCGCCCCAGGGCGCTCCGCGCAGCCGCTCGACCAGCGCGCCGAGCAGCGCGAAACCGGGGTTGGAGTAGTGGTGACGGCGGCCCGCGGGGTGGATCAGCGGGCGCTCGCCGAAGATATCGGCGGTCTCGGGCCGCAGCGCCCCGGGCGTGCGCTCCCACCACGGGCCGCGGGCCTCGGCGGCGAGGCCCGAGGTGTGGGCGAGGAGCTGGGCCACGGTGGCGCCCTCGGCCTCCGGTACGTCCAGATGCTTGGCCAGCGGATCGCCGAGGTCCAGCAGCCCCTCGTCCCGCAACCGCATCACCAGCACCGCCACAAAGGTCTTGGTCAAGGAGCCGATGCGGTACTGGATGTCGGCGTCCGGCGCGGATCCGTCCACAGAGCCGCGCGCACCCGTCCACACCAGCTGACCCTCCCGCACCACGGCCCCCACCAGGGACGGGGCACGGCCCTCGGCCTGGCCGCGGGCAAGGCGCCGCAGCAGGGCACGGCGGGTGGTGGGCAGCGGCTCGGCGAACTCATCCACGTCGGGTGTGCTCATATCGGCACTCTACGGCGAGGGTCCGACAACGGTCAGTCATCGGCCGGCGGCCGCGGCCCCCAGCCCCGCACCGCGCTCTGGCCTTTACGCCAGGGTCAAGGTCTACCGTCAGGTCATGCGGATCGGAGAGCTGGCCGAACGGGCGGGTACGACCACCCGCACCCTGCGCTATTACGAGTCGCTCGGGCTGCTGCCCGCGCGCCGCACCGGCAATGGTTACCGGTCGTACGACGAGGAGGACCTGCGGCTGCTCCAGCAGATCCGCACGCTGCGGGACTTCGGCTTCGAGCTGGAGGAGACGCGCCCGTTCGTCGAGTGCCTGCGCTCCGGCCATCCGGCCGGTGACTCCTGCCCCGCCTCGCTGGACGTCTACCGGCGCAAGCTCGCCGAGCTGGACGAGTGCATCGCCCGGCTGAGCGCCATCCGGGAGCGGGTCGGGACACAGCTCGTCCAGGCGGAGCGGGCCCGCGCGGAGCTGGAGGCCGCGGCGACGGCGCCCGAAGGGGCCCCGGAGCCGCGCTGCGAGCTGACACCACCCGGCCCCTGAGCGCGCCGTAACCGCGACAGCTCCACACGCACGACCAAGACGCCAAGGGAGATATGACATGGCACTGACACACACCGGGGGAGTGGCCACGGTCACGGACGCCACCTTCGCCGAGGAGGTGCTGGCGGCCGAGCTGCCGGTGCTGGTGAAGTTCACCGCCTCGTGGTGCCCCCCGTGCCGGATGATCGCGCCGGTGCTGGCGGAGATCGCCCAGGAGGAGGGCCACCGGCTGAAGGTGGTGTCCCTGGACGTGGACGAGAACCCGTCCACCACCAACGCGTACGGGGTGCTCTCGATGCCGACCCTGATGCTGTTCCGGTCGGGCGAGCCGGTGCGGTCGCTGGTCGGGGCCCGCAGCAAGCGGCGGCTGCTGGAGGAGCTCGGCGAAGCGCTCTGACCCCGTGTCCTGCCCCCGTACCTGACGCGATCTGACGCGCACCGGAGCCGCGGCCGAACCGCCCCTGCTACGTTGGCCGGACATGACCATAAGCGGGGGCGGCCTCAGCGGCCGTGAGCGGCCATCGGGCGGTGGGCAGTGGGGGCGGAAGTGGTGAGGTCAGCGGTGCGCGTCCTGGTGCAGGGAAAACCCGTCGACTCCTATCCGGCGCTGTCTCCCGAGGCCGAGCGCGGCTCCCCGCGCCGGATCACCGAGGTCGGTGAGGAGGTGCTGCGCCGCTCCTGCCGCGAGGTGACCGAGTTCGGCACGCCCGAGCTGAGCGCCCTCATCGACGACATGTTCCTCACCATGTACATCGCGGAGGGCGCCGGGCTGGCCGCCAATCAGGTCGACGTCGATCTGCGGCTGTTCGTCTACGACTGCCCGGACGACCACGGCGTACGGCACATCGGCCACATCATCAACCCCGTCCTGGACCAGCCCGACCCGGCCCACCGGCAGCTCATCGAGGAGACCGAGGGCTGTCTGTCCGTACCGGGCGCGCGGATGGACGTACCGCGCACCGACCGCACCGTGGTCCGCGGCGTCGACAAGGACGGCAACCCGCTGGTGATCGAGGGCACCGGCTACTTCGCCCGGTGTCTACAGCACGAGGCGGACCATCTCTCGGGGCACCTCTACATCGACCGGCTCTCCAAGCGCGACCGCAAGGACGCGCTGCGGCAGATGGCGGACCGTCATGAGGAGGTCCTCGCCCGGCGCGTGGAGAAGGCGACGGCCCTGGGCCACCAGCTCCAGCCCTGACCGGCCCCGGCCACCGCCAACCGCCACCGCGACCCGGCCGCCGCTCATCGCAGCCGTCGCGCTCGCAGCACGGTGTCATGGGTGTGGTGGGTGCCGGCGGGGGCGGGAGCGGTGCGTGGACGGGTCTCGTTGACCACAACCGCCCAGTCGTCGTCGAGCACTCCCGCGATGTCGTCGGGCTGGTAGTAGTCCCGGGGGTCGAAGTCCTGCTCCGGGCGCGGGCTCAGATCGGCGAGGTCATGCGTGGCGAACAGCAGCGTGCCCCCGGGCGCGACGGCGTCCAGCAGCCCACGCAGCGCGGCGTGATCCGGCCGGCGCCTGAGCGGAAAGTACTGGACCGACACCAGGTCGAACGCCGCGGCCGGGGGCCGCCTGCTGGTCAGATCGGCCCGCGTCCACGCCACCCGGCCCGCGAGGTCCGCGCCCGCCGCGGCGGCGCGCTCCAGGGCGACCCGGGAGATGTCCACCGCGGTCACCTGCCACCCCCGCCGAGCCAGCCAGATCGCGTCGCCGCCCTCCCCGCACCCCACATCGAGCGCCTGCCCAGGCGACAGCTCGGCGACCTCACTGACGAGCACCCCGTTGGGCCCGCCGCTGAAGAGCTGATCACGACTGCCGTACATGTCGTCCCAGAACTGTCTGTCCATACCCACCAACCTCCCCCGCCCCGGGGCAACCTGACAAACTTCTTTGCGAGAACAGCAAAGCGCGGGCCGGGCAGCCACGTTCCGACGTCAAGGACGATCGCGGGCGTGGGCGCGATAGCGCTGCGGACTCATCCCACGGGCTCGCTTGAAAGCGGCGCTGCGCGCGAATTCTCGGCCGACCGCCCCGCGACTTCACGGAATATGTCCGCGAAACCGCCGTAACCGGAATCTGGAACGCGTACACCGAGTCCTCTGGTGGAGCCTGACGTGCTCGGGAAGTCGCGATGATGAGGCTGGATTTGAGACCCCACAGCAGCGGCTGTCAGGTCTGGGCCATGTCCACGAAGCGGGAGTAGTGGCCCTGGAAGGCGACCGTGATCGTGGCCGTCGGGCCGTTACGGTGCTTGGCCACGATCAGGTCCGCCTCGCCCGCGCGCGGCGACTCCTTCTCGTAGGCGTCCTCGCGGTGGAGCAGGATGACCATGTCGGCGTCCTGCTCGATGGATCCACTCTCTCGGAGGTCCGAGACCATCGGCTTCTTGTCCGTGCGCTGCTCGGGGCCTCGGTTGAGCTGGGAGAGCGCGATGACCGGCACTTCCAGCTCCTTGGCCAGCAGCTTCAGGTTTCGCGACATGTCCGAGACCTCCTGCTGACGGCTCTCGGGGCGCCGGGCGCCGCCGGACTGCATCAGCTGGAGGTAGTCGATGACGACCAGTTGGAGGTCGTTGCGCTGCTTGAGGCGGCGGCACTTGGCGCGGATCTCCATCATCGACAGGTTCGGGGAGTCGTCGATGTAGAGCGGGGCCTGGGAGACGTCCGGCATCCGGCGGGCCAGCCGGGTCCAGTCCTCGTCGGTCATGCTGCCGGAGCGCATGTGGTGGAGCGCCACTCGGGCCTCGGCGGAGAGCAGACGCATGGCGATCTCGTTGCGGCCCATCTCCAGGGAGAAGATGACGCTCGGCATGGCGTGCTTGATGGAGCAGGCGCGCGCGAAGTCGAGGGCCAGGGTGGACTTGCCCATCGCGGGGCGGGCGGCGATGACGATCATCTGGCCCGGGTGCAGCCCGTTCGTCAGCGAGTCCAGGTCGGTGAAGCCAGTGGGCACGCCGGACATCTGTCCGCTGCGCGAGCCGATCGCCTCGATCTCGTCGAGCGCGCCCTCCATGATGTCGCCGAGCGGCAGGTAGTCCTCGCTGGTGCGCTGCTCGGTGACGGCGTAGATCTCGGCCTGGGCGTTGTTGACGATCTCATCGACGTCCCCGTCCGCCGCGTATCCCATCTGGGTGATGCGGGTGCCGGCCTCGACGAGGCGGCGCAGCACGGCGCGCTCGTGGACGATCTCCGCGTAGTACTCCGCGTTGGCGGCGGTGGGGACCGACTGAACGAGGGTGTGGAGATAGGAGGCGCCGCCGACCCGGGCGATCTCGCCGCGCTTGGTCAGCTCGGCGGCGACGGTGATCGGGTCGGCCGGCTCGCCCTTGGCATAGAGGTCCAGGATGGCCTGGTAGACGGTCTCATGGGCGGGCCGGTAGAAGTCATTGCCCTTGAGGACCTCCACCACATCGGCGATGGCGTCCTTGGAGAGCAGCATGCCGCCGAGGACGGACTGCTCGGCGTCGAGGTCCTGGGGCGGAACGCGCTCGAAGCCGGAGCCCTCCCAGGGGGAGCCACCGCCCCCGTCGCGATCCTGGCCGTCGCGGCCCCGGCCGCCGCCCTCACCGCGGCGGAAGCGGGGGGACGGGAACCGGTCGGACGGGCCGGAGTCCGCCCATGGGTCGTCCATGGGCTCGGGCACGCTCACCCCGCCACCTCCTCCCGTCCGCGAAGCGAACCTCGCCGTGCCCGTCCTTCTTACGGCACGGCTATGACACAACTGAGCGGCCGGCTTTCCGGACACGGCGCATCGAAGTCTGGGGTTTCCAGGGCCGGATCGAGTGGCGGGCGCCGGACCACGTTAGGCCCGTCTGGACCGCCAGCCAACTTGGTTATCCACAGGGCATGTGGATGATGGGATCCATCCTGTGGGTAAGTCGCGCGAACCTGTGCACGGGCCGGGGGACAGTGCTGTGGACAAACACACAATCACCTTGAGAATCCACGCCTGACCTGCGGTTTCTCTATCCAGTGGCTGTGCAGAAGAAAAACTTCCGCCCCCAGCGCAAGATCACGACAAAGGGCGCAGAGAAGATCGTCCCGCGCGCCGCCTTGTAAGGACCAGCAGCAGCTTGTGTCTCTTACCTGTGGACGATTACATTGCCTTCATGACACAGGCCCCCACGAGCGTGCGGAACACCCCGCGCCACCACGACCGCGAGATCATCGCACTCGCGCTTCCCGCCTTCGGCGCACTCGTGGCGGAACCCCTCTTCGTCATGGTCGACAGTGCCGTCGTCGGCCATCTGGGCACCGCCCAGCTGGCCGGTCTGGGCGTCGCCGCGGCCCTCCTCACCACCGCGGTCAACATCTTCGTCTTCCTCGCCTACGCCACCACCGCGGCGGTGGCCCGCCGGGTCGGCGCGGGCGACCTCGCCGGGGCGATACGGCAGGGCATGGACGGCATCTGGCTGGCCCTGCTGCTCGGCGCCGCCGTCATCGCCGTGGCCCTTCCCACCGCCCCCGGCCTGGTCGACCTCTTCGGCGCCTCGGACACCGCCGCGCCCTACGCCATCACCTATCTGCGGATCAGCACCCTCGGCATCCCCGCGATGCTGGTGGTGCTCGCCGCCACCGGTGTGCTGCGCGGCCTCCAGGACACCCGCACCCCGCTGTACGTCGCCATCGGCGGCTTCGGCGCCAACGCCGCGCTGAACGCCACCCTGGTCTACGGGGCCGGGCTCGGCATCGCGGGCTCGGCCTGGGGCACGGTGATCGCCCAGAACGCCATGGCCGCCGTCTACCTCGCCGTGGTCATCCGGGGCGCGCGGCGCCATGGCACCTCGCTGCGGCCCGATGCCGCGGGGATCAGGGCCTGCGCCCATGCCGGGGCACCGCTGCTGATCCGTACGCTCTCGCTGCGCGCCGTGATGCTGATCGCGACGGCCGTGGCGGCCCGCCTCGGCGACACCGATATCGCCGCCCATCAGATCGTGCTCACCCTGTGGAGCCTGCTGGCGTTCGCCCTGGACGCCATCGCCATCGCGGGACAGGCGATCATCGGACGCTATCTGGGCGCCGGCGACGAGGAGGGGGCCCAGGCCGCCTGCCGTCGCATGGTGCGGTGGGGCATCGCCTCGGGCGTGGCGCTGGGCCTGCTGGTGGTCGCCTCCCGGCCGCTGTTCATTCCCCTGTTCACCACCGATTCCGCGGTACGGGACGCCCTGCTGCCCGCCCTGCTGGTCACGGCCCTCATCCAGCCGGTCTCGGGCGTGGTCTTCGTCCTCGACGGCGTGCTGATGGGCGCGGGCGACGGGCCGTATCTGGCCTGGGCGATGATCGCCACCCTGGCCGTCTTCGCCCCGGTGGCGCTGCTGGTGCCCTCGCTCGGCGGGGGCCTGACCGCGCTGTGGTGCACCATGGCGCTGATGATGTCGGTCCGGATGGCGACCCTGTGGCTGCGCACCCGCTCCGGCCGCTGGATCGTCACCGGCGCGGTACGAGGCTGAGCCCACGTCCGCCCGGCCGACCCCCGGCGCGGGGGAGGGCAACGCGACGGAAGGCCGACCAGCGGAAGACCGACACGACGGAAAGCCGACCGGCGGAGGGCCGACATGGCGGAGGGCCGCACCCCCCACAGGGGTGCGGCCCTCCGGTGCACTGTGCACGGTGCCTGCGGCGACCGTCACGGCCGTCGTCAGGCGGCGATGACCTCGACGCCGACCTTGGCGGCAACCTCGGCGTGCAGCCGGACCGAGACCTGGTGCGCGCCCAGGGTCTTGATCGGGGACTGCACCTCGATGCGACGCTTGTCCACCTCCGGGCCACCCGCGTCCTTGATCGCCGAAGCGATGTCGGCCGGGGTGACGGAGCCGAACAGCCGACCGGCGTCGCCGGCACGGGTCTTCAGGCGCACCTTGACGCCCTCGAGCTGAGCCTTGACCTCGTTGGCCTGCTCGATCGTGGCGATCTCGCGGATGCGACGACCGCGGCGGATCTGCTCGACGTCCTTCTCGCCGCCCTTGGTCCAGCGGAGCGCCAGACCACGCGGGACCAGGTAGTTACGGGCGTAACCGTCCTTGACGTCCACGACGTCACCGGCAGTGCCGAGGCCGGAGACCTCGTGGGTGAGGATGATCTTCATGAGTCAGTCCCCTTCCCTTATCGCGCGGTGGAGGTGTAGGGCAGCAGCGCCATCTCACGGCTGTTCTTCACGGCCGTGGCGACGTCACGCTGGTGCTGGGTGCAGTTGCCGGTGACCCGGCGGGCACGGATCTTGCCGCGGTCGGAGATGAACTTCCGCAGCAGGTTCGTGTCCTTGTAGTCGACGTAGGAGATCTTCTCCTTGCAGAACACGCAAACCTTCTTCTTAGGCTTGCGAGCAGGCGGCTTCGCCATTGTCTCTCTCCAGTGTGATCAAGAAGTGTGTGCTGGTCGCCCTGACCAGACCGCGCGCTGTTTCACGTGAAACAACGCCTCGGGCCTAGAAGGGCGGCTCGTCCGAGTAGCCCCCGGAGTTGCCGGAGCCGCCGCCCCAGCCACCACCACCGCCGCCCTGGCCGCCGGCCGGAGCGCCGGTCGCCCACGGGTCGTCGGCCGGAGCGCCGCCGCCCTGCTGCTGGCCGCCGCCGCTGGGGCCACCGCCCCAGCCACCACCGCCCTGGCCACCACCGCCACCGCCGCCGTAACCACCCTGACCACCGCGACCGGTGGTCTTGGTGACCTTGGCTGTGGCGTTGCGCAGGCTGGCGCCGACCTCGTCGACATCCAGCTCATAGACCGTGCGCTTGATCCCCTCGCGGTCCTCATAGGACCGCTGCTTCAGACGGCCCTGCACGATGACGCGCATGCCGCGCTGAAGGGACTCGGCCACGTTCTCCGCGGCCTGCCGCCACACCGAGCACGTGAGGAAGAGGCTCTCGCCGTCCTTCCACTCGTTGGTCTGCCGGTCGAAGGTACGGGGAGTGGACGCGACGCGGAACTTCGCGACCGCCGCACCGGACGGGGTGAAACGCAGCTCGGGGTCGTCGACGAGATTGCCGACGACCGTAATGACGGTCTCGCCTGCCATTGGGGGAACCTCTCGGCGGGTACTGCTGGGCTGCTTGCTACTCGTTGCGATTCGGCCCCGATGACCGCTGAACGCTTATGCGGTCAGTGGGTCTCGGGACGGAGGACCTTGGTCCGGAGGACCGACTCGTTCAGGTTCAGCTGGCGGTCGAGCTCCTTGACGACCGCGGGCTCGGCCTGCAAGTCGATGACCGAGTAGATGCCCTCGGGCTTCTTCTTGATCTCGTACGAGAGACGACGACGGCCCCAGGTGTCGACCTTCTCGACCTTGCCGTTGCCCTCACGGACGACGGAAAGGAAGTTCTCGATCAGCGGGGAGACAGCGCGCTCCTCGAGATCGGGGTCGAGGATGACCATCACCTCGTAGTGACGCATGTGGAACCCACCTCCTTTGGACTCAGCGGCCACGGTCGTTCCGTGGCAGGAGGGTCGTGATGCGTATCCGCTTCGGCGTCAGTACAGACACCACCGCGGACGGTACACAGTACCCGGCTCCTGCCGCCCGCTTGAAATCCGGGCGTCTTGGCCCGCAATCTGTACACATCGGGTGTGAGCGGCGTAACACTTCGCCGCCTTGCTCTATGTGCCTACCTGGAGGTGCCCCATGGCACAGGCAGCACGATCCCACCACGGCTTGTTCACCTTCCTGGACACCGACGGCAAGTCGCATCCCGTAGAGAACACGGTCGCCGTGGCGACCGTGGTGATCGGCGTGATCGCCTTTGTCACGGCTCATTTCCCCCACCTCCACCTGGTCAGCTCCTGGGTCGGACTGATCGGGATGATCAGCGGGGCCTGGGGCCAGCTGAGGTCGGTGACCACCGGTGAGCGGTTCCTGCTGATCATCGGGCTCGGTGCAGCCGCGGTCGGCTTCTATCTCGGCATGGCACATGGCGGGCTCTTCGGCGGCGTGCTGGGCTGAGCCCGCGCGGAGCCCGGTTCTCCCCGGGCCCGAACGGGGCGTGTCCCGGTCGCAGTAGGCTTCGGCGCGAGAGCCGGAGCCCCGACCCTGGGGACAAACCTGCCGAGGAGCGCCCCACATGAGCCTGACCCTGAGGACGATCAGCCGAGAGCAGCATCTGGCGTACATCCAGAGCCTGCCGGCGGCAAGCCACATGCAGGTGCCTGCATGGGCTGACGTCAAGTCGGAGTGGCGCTCGGAGAACCTCGGCTGGTTCGACGCCACGGGTCAGCTCGTCGGCGCCGGTCTCGTCCTCTACCGTCAGCTGCCCAAGATCAAGCGCTATCTCGCCTATCTCCCCGAGGGCCCGGTCATCAACTGGTACGCCCCCAACCTCGAGGACTGGCTGCGCCCGATGCTCGCGCATCTGAAGCAGCAGGGCGCCTTCTCCGTGAAGATGGGCCCGCCGGTCATCATCCGCCGCTGGGATTCCGCCGCGATCAAGTCCGGCATCCAGAACCCCGACGTCAAGCGGCTGCGCGATGTCGAGGCCACCTTTATCGAGCCGCGCGCCTTCGAGGTGGCCGAGCGGCTGCGGCGCATGGGCTGGCAGCAGGGCGAGGACGGCGGGGCCGGCTTCGGTGACGTCCAGCCGCGGTACGTCTTCCAGGTGCCGCTGGAGAACCGCTCCCTGGAGGATGTCCACAAGGGCTTCAACCAGCTGTGGCGCCGCAACATCAAGAAGGCCGAGAAGGCCGGTGTCGAGGTCGTCCAGGGCGGCTACGAGCATCTTGCCGAGTGGCAGCGGCTCTATGAGATCACCGCGGAGCGCGACCACTTCCGGCCCCGCCCGCTCAGCTACTTCCAGCGCATGTGGACGGCCCTCAACACCGAGGACCCCAACCGGATGCGGCTGTACTTCGCGATGCACGAGAACGAGGCCGTGGCCGCCGCCACGATGCTGATCGTCGGCGGCCATGTCTGGTACTCCTACGGCGCCTCCGCCAACCACAAGCGCGAGGTCCGGCCCTCGAACGCGATGCAGTGGCGGATGCTCCGCGACGCCTACGCACTGGGCGCGACCGTTTATGACCTGCGCGGCATCAGCGACTCCCTCGATGAGACGGACCATCTCTTCGGCCTGATCCAGTTCAAGGTGGGCACCGGCGGGCAGGCTGCCGAATACCTCGGCGAGTGGGACTTCCCGCTCAACAAGCTCCTGCACAAGGCGCTCGACATCTACATGTCGCGCCGCTGACCACGATTCGCTGTCTCCCATACCTCCAATACACCGCGGCTACGAGAAAGGTTCCGGGACCGGTCAATGGCGCTCACCCTCTACGTCGACACCGCTCGCTGGCGGGCGCATCAGCAAACGGTGATCCAGCAGTTCCCGGGGATAGTCCCGGTCTGCAAAGGCAACGGCTACGGCTTCGGCCATGAGCGGCTGGCCGAGGAAGCCGCCCGCTTCGGCAGCGACATCCTCGCGGTCGGAACCACGTACGAGGCCGCCCGGATGAAGGACTTCTTCAGCGGTGACCTGCTCGTCCTCACCCCCTTCCGCCGCGGTGAGGAGCCGGTGCCGCTGCCGGACCGGGTGATCCGTTCGGTCTCGTCGGTCGACGGCGTCTACGGCCTGGTGAACGCGCGCGTGGTCATCGAGGTCATGAGCAGCATGAAGCGGCACGGCGTCACCGAGGAGGACCTGCCCAAGCTGCACGCCGCGATAGAGAACGTCCGGCTGGAGGGGTTCGCCATCCACCTCCCGCTCGACCGCACCGACGGCCTGGACGCGGTCGAGGAGGTCATCGCCTGGATGGACCGGCTGCGGGCGGCGCGGCTGCCGCTGCACACCATGTTCGTCAGCCACCTCAAGGCCGAGGAACTGGCCCGGCTTCAGCAGCAGTTCCCGCAGACCCGCTTCCGGGCGCGGATCGGCACCCGGCTGTGGCTGGGCGATCATGACTCGACGGAGTACCGGGGCTCGGTGCTCGACGTCACCCGGGTCTCGAAGGGCGACCGCTTCGGCTACCGCCAGCAGAAGGCCGCCTCCGACGGCCATCTGGTCGTGGTCGCGGGCGGCACCTCCCACGGCGTCGGCCTGGAGGCGCCCAAGGCGCTGCACGGGGTGATGCCCCGCGCGAAGGGGGTCGCCCGCGCCGGTCTGGCGACCGTCAACCGCAATCTCTCGCCGTTCGTGTGGGCGGGCAAGCAGCGGTGGTTCGCCGAGCCGCCGCATATGCAGGTGTCCATTCTGTTCGTGCCCAGCGATGTCCAGGCGCCCCAGGTGGGGGATGAGCTGGTGGCGCATCTGCGGCACACCACGACGCAGTTCGACCGGCTTTTCGACCGCTGACCCCACGCCTCCGGGAGGGGCTCCGCACCGCCGGGAGAGGTTCCGGCCCGGGGCTCACTCCCGGTGGACGCCCCAGTCCACCAGCGCCGCGCCCTCGTACCGGGACGCGCGCCGCGCCTCTCCCAGCACGAACGCGTCCGGGGCCCGGTCCAGCACGCCTCCTCCGGGGTCGTCCGACCCGTCCCGGCGCACCGGGTCCCGCTCCGGCACCAGCGCGTCCCGGATGATCAGGGCGCACAGATACAGCGTCCCCAGCAGATGCACGGCGATCGCCAGCTGATAGCCCTCCGCGGGCAGCCCCCGGTGCTGGTCGCCGCTGCCCGTGTACGCGAGGTACATCCAGATCCCCAGGAAGTACATGACCTCGCACGCCTGCCAGACCAGGAAGTCCCGCCAGCGCGGCCTGGCCAGTGCGGCCAGCGGGATCAGCCACAGCACGTACTGCGGTGAGTAGACCTTGTTGGTGAGCACGAACGCCGCGACGATCAGAAAGGACAGCTGGGCCAGGCGCGGACGGCGCGGGGCGCACAGGGCGAGCACCGCCACCCCGAGGCAGGCCAGGGCCATCAGCACGGTCCCGTAGGTATTGACGTCCTCCAGGGAGTTCCCGGTGCGCTGGGAGATGATCAGCCACACGGAGCCGAAGTCCACCGGGCGCTCCTGGCTGAAGGTGTAGAACGTCTTCCAGCCTTCGCGGATGTGCACACCGCCCTGCGTGCTGACCATCACGGGCAGGTTCACCACGAGCCAGGCGGCAAGAGCCCCGCCCGCGGCCGTCCAGAAGGCCCGCAGCCGCCCCGCCCGCAGGCAGAGCACCAGCAGCGCGCCGAGCAGCAGCCCGGGATAGAGCTTGGCGGCCGTCGCGAGCCCCAGCAGCACACCGGCGGCCAGCGGCCGGCTGCGGGACCACATCAGCAGGGCGGCGGCCGTAAGGGCGACGGCGAACAGGTCCCAGTTGATGGTGGCCGTGAGCGCGAAGGCCGGGGCGAGGGCGACCAGCAGCGCGTCCCAGGGGCGGCGGCGGTGCGTACGGGCCACACAGACCGCGATGACCGCGGTGCAGACCATGAGCATGCCCGCGTTGACCAGCCAGTAGATCTGCTCGCGGTCCTGGATGGAGCCGCCGTGCGGGGTCATCCAGGAGGCGACCTCCATGAAGAGGCCGGTGAGGACCGGATACTCCAGGTACTGCATCCCGCCCGAGACGTTGTCCGGTATCCGGTTGAAGTACGGGACGAGATCGAGGGCGAAGCCGCGGCCGTTGTAGAGGTGCGGTATGTCGGAGTAGCAGGCGTGGGTGTACTGGGCGGTGGCCCCGTAGAACCAGCCTCCGTCGTAGCACGGCAGCTTCTGCACCATGCCCAGGGCGAACATGCCGATGGCGATGATCGCCACGATCCGCACCGGGGTCCACCAGCTCGTGCCGAGCAGGGCCCGGCGCCCGGTCGGCCCACCGATCAGCTCGCTGCCGGACGCGGCCACCGGGTCCTCGGCGGTCGGCCTGACGGGCTGGGCCTGTGGGTCCTCGCGCACGCTCATGGCCCCCATCCTGCCGTACGAGCCACTCCGGAGGAGTCAGGACCGCCTCAGCGGCCGCTGAGCGCGCCGCGGACGCCCGGCCGGGCCCTGAGGCGGGGGGAGGCGTACCAGAGGCGCAGAGAGCCGTCCAGGGCCTGGAACGGCGTCGGCCGCGCCGGAGCGGGTTCGCTCCGGCGCGGCCGACGAGGGGTGAACGGGTCGTACGGGACCGCCGGCTATTCCTCCCTGCGGCCCCCGGTCGGGCCGCCGAATATGCCACCGGGGTCACCCGGGTCCTCCGTGGTCGGCGACGTGGACGGACCTCCCGGACCGCCGTTCGCGCCGCCGTTCTGGTTGCCGCCGTTGCCGTTACCGCCGTTGTCGTTGCAGTTCAGGTCCAGCGGGTCACAGGTGCCGGTCGGGGTCGGGCTGCCGGACGGCGACTCCGAGGGGGACTCCGACGGAGATTCCGAAGGCGACTCCGACGGGGACTCGGACGGCTTGTCCGTCGTCGGGGTCGGGCTCGGGCTGGCGTCCTCGCCGAAGACCTTCTGGCCGATCGGAGTGGCCGCTGGGAAGTCCTTGACGGGCACGCCCTTCAGGGCACCGCGCATGTAGTCGGCCCAGATCTCCGCCGGGAACGACGCACCGTGGATCGTCTTCTGGCCGCCCACACCGCGCATGGACAGGAACTTCTGGCTCTTGGCCTGGTCGTCCACCCGCCACATGCCGATCGCCGTGGACAGCTGCGGGGTGTAGCCGGAGAACCAGGCCGACTTGTTCTCGTCGGTGGTTCCGGTCTTGCCCGCGGCCGGACGGCCGATCTTGGCCGAGGTGCCGGTGCCGCGCTGGACCACGTTCTCCAGGACGTCGGTGACGTTGTTCGCCACGTTCGAGTCGAACGCCCGCTTGACCTCGGCGTCCTGCTTGTGGTCGTAGACGGTGCCGTTCTTGTCCTCGACCCGCTCCACCGAGTACGGCTCGGCCTGCTGACCGCTGGCCGCGAAGGTGGCGTACGCCCCGGCGAGCCGGATGGCGCTGGGTGCGGAGGTGCCGAGCGAGAACGTCGGGGTGATCGACGACAGCTGCTCCTTGTTGAGGCCCGCGGCCAGGGCCGCGTCCCGCACCTTGTCGGTGCCGACGTCCATGCCCAGCTGGATGAACGGGGTGTTCACCGAATACTGCATCGCGGTGCGCAGGCTGATCGGGCCCTTGTCCTCGTCACCGTCGTTCCGCTGGTGCCACTCCTTGCCGTCCTTGTCGTGCCAGACGGTTCCGTCGTAGTCCCGCAGGGTCACCTTGTTGTCGCCGTTGTAGACACTGCTCGGCGAGACGAGGGTGCGCTCGGAATCGGGTTGGTCCCGTGGGCCCTTCGGATCGCGGGCGCCATTGGTCATCGCGGCGGCCATCACGAAGGGCTTGAAGGTCGAGCCCACCTGGACACCGGTGTAGTCGGCGTTGTTGCGGTAGTGCTCCAGCGCGTTCTTGCCGCCGTAGATGGCCAGGATCTTGCCCGTCTTGGGCTCCACCGAGGCGCCGCCGAACTGGACGTGCTTGTCCTCGACGCGCTGCTTCGGCTTGATGTTCTCCTTGGAGACCTTCTCGACCGCCCGGGTCAGCTCACTGATCTTCTTCCGGTCGAAGGTGGTGTGGATCTGATAGCCACCCTTGTCCAGTTTTGACTTGCTGATGCCGGTGTTGGCGATGATGTAGTTGTCGGCGAGGTCGGTGAGGTAGCCGATCTGGCCCTGCTTGTTCGTGGCCACCTTGGGGTTCTGCGGCATCGGGAAGCCCTTGGCGATCCACTTCTGGGCCTCGGTCCTGCTCATCCTGTGCACGGCGACCTCACGCCGCAGGGTCCACTCCCAGCGCTGCTTGGCGCGCTTGGTGTTGGCCTCCTTGGTGGCGGCGGCGCCATAGCCGCCGTTGGGGTCGTAGAGGTTGGGGCCGTTGAGCGTCGAGGCCAGGAAGGCGCTCTGGCTGGGCGTCAGCTTCGAGCAGTCCCGGTCGAAGTAGGCGCGCGCCGCCGCCTGGCAGCCGTAGGCACCGCGTCCGTAGTACGCGGTGTTCAGATAGCTCCCGAGGATGTAGTCCTTGTCCTTGGTCGCGCCCACCTTTATGGAGATGAACAGCTCCTTGACCTTACGCGTGAGCGTCTGTGACTGGTCGAGGTAGGTGTTCTTCACGAACTGCTGGGTGATGGTCGAACCACTCTGGGTCGCTCCACCCTTCGCCATGTTGACGACCGCGCGGGCGATACCCATCGGGTCGACGCCGCTGTCGTCGTAGAAGCTGGCGTTCTCCGCGGAGATCACCGCGTTCTGCATGGACTTCGGGATCTTGCTGAGGGGGACGATCTGGCGGTTGAGGTCACCACCGCCGGAGACCACCATCTGCTTGCCGTCCGCCCAGTAGTAGACGTTCTTCTGGGTCTGGGACGCGGCCTGGGCGGTCGGCACCTCCACCAGCCACAGACCTATGCCGACGGCGCCGAGCAGCACCGCGAAGAAGAAGATGAAGGTGCCCGTCACCAGCCTCCAGGACGGAACCCAGCGCCGGAAGCCCGACCGCCCGCTGCGCGGGTAGTCGATGAAGCGTTTCTTGCCGGGGGTCCCATCGCCCCCCGGACCGCGTCCACGGCCGCCGCCGGTCCCCCGCCGGCCGCCTCCGCGACCGCCGGGGCCCGCGCCGGCCGCGCTCGGATCGGATCCTCGTCTACGGCCACCACTGCGTTGGGCGGCACGGCGGGCCGCCGCGCGGCCGCCGTAAGGGCGCTCTTCCCCCTGCGGGGTGGCGTCCGACCCGGCTGCGGCGTTGTGCGTCGGTGCTGCGCGGCGCCCGGACGACTGCTGTCCGGCTCGCCGGGCCGCTGCTCGTCCGCCGCCTTGGGGTTGCGGCGGCTTGCGACGGTGCTCGCTCATGGAACGACTTCTCCTCGGGCAGGCGCTATCGCCTGAAAGCGGCAGATGGCTTCCGGTCCCCCCAATGTGCGATCCGGTCGCACCAGGCAACCGGACGCACTGCATCCGGGACGAGGACGCATCGCGGCGTCACTTGGTTCCCATAGGTCTGCATGGCGAACAGAGTACGCACGGTCAAAACCCGCCCAGCCGCCACCTTCGCTCCATAACCGTCAGATTGAGTGTCTCGAATTGGTGATGTGACGGCGTTCACCGTGGTCCCTCTTGTCCCTTCCCGAGCAGGGTTCTATCGTCTGGATGTATCGAGTCGATACATCAGCTCGACATAGCGGGGCCGGAGGAGAGGAGAGGCGGGGAATGAGCAGACGCTCTGGCGTCCTGGAGTTCGCCGTTCTCGGCCTGCTGCGCGAGTCACCGATGCACGGATATGAGCTGCGGAAGCGGCTCAACACCTCACTCGGGGTGTTCCGCGCGTTCAGCTACGGCAGCCTCTATCCCTGCCTCAAGACGCTGGTCGGCAACGGCTGGTTGATCGAGGAATCCGGCAGCACCTCCCAGGACGCTCTCGCGGCACCTCTCTCCGGCCGCCGGGCGAAGATCGTCTACCGGCTCACGGCCGCGGGAAAGGAGCGGTTCGAGGAGCTGCTCACCCACACCGGGCCGGACGCCTGGGAGGACGAGCACTTCGGCGTCCGCTTCGCCTTCTTCGGCCAGACGTCACGAGACGTTCGGATGCGGGTGCTGGAGGGGCGGCGCAGCCGCCTGGAGGAGCGCCTGGACAAGATGCGCGCCGCCATGGCCCGCACCCGCGAGCGCCTGGACGACTACACCCTCGAGCTCCAGCGGCACGGGATGGAGTCGGTGGAGCGCGAGGTGCGCTGGCTGAACGAGCTGATCGAGAGCGAGCGGGCCGGGCGCGATCGGCGCGACGGCACCGCCGGGCAGGACCGGACGACCGAGCGGGACGAGGGCCGGCCGCCACCGCAGGACCAGTCAGAAGATGCGGACGGCCCGCCCCGGCACCGGGGTGGTTCCCGGCCGGATCCGTCCGATGACACCGCCAAGTGAGGCCCGGCATCCGCGGGGCCTCGTCCAGTACACACAGGGAGCAACCGGAATGGGTTCGGTTCGTGTAGCCATCGTCGGTGTGGGCAACTGCGCCGCCTCGCTGGTGCAGGGCGTCGAGTACTACAAGGACGCCGACCCGGACACCCGCGTGCCGGGTCTGATGCACGTGCAGTTCGGCGACTACCACGTGAAGGACGTGGAGTTCGTGGCCGCCTTCGACGTGGACGCGAAGAAGGTCGGCCTGGACCTCGCGGACGCCATCGGCGCCAGCGAGAACAACACCATCAAGATCTGCGACGTGCCGACGGCCGGTGTCACGGTCCAGCGCGGCCACACGCTCGACGGACTCGGCAAGTACTACCGCCAGACCATCGACGAGTCCGACGAGGCCCCGGTCGACGTCGTCCAGGTCCTCAAGGACAAGCAGGTCGACGTTCTGGTCTGCTACCTCCCGGTCGGCTCCGAGGACGCCGCCAAGTACTACGCCCAGTGCGCCATCGACGCGAAGGTCGCCTTCGTCAACGCGCTCCCGGTCTTCATCGCCGGTACCAAGGAGTGGGCGGACAAGTTCACCGAGGCCGGGGTGCCGATCGTCGGTGACGACATCAAGTCGCAGGTCGGCGCGACCATCACGCACCGCGTGATGGCCAAGCTGTTCGAGGACCGGGGCGTCATCCTGGACCGCACCATGCAGCTGAACGTCGGCGGCAACATGGACTTCAAGAACATGCTCGAGCGGGAGCGTCTGGAGTCCAAGAAGATCTCCAAGACCCAGGCCGTCACCTCCCAGATCCCCGACCGCGACCTGGGCGCCGACAACGTTCACATCGGCCCCTCGGACTTCGTGGCCTGGCTGGACGACCGCAAGTGGGCGTATGTCCGCCTGGAGGGCCGCGCGTTCGGCGATGTCCCGCTGAACCTGGAGTACAAGCTCGAGGTGTGGGACTCCCCGAACTCCGCGGGTGTCATCATCGACGCGCTGCGCGCCGCGAAGATCGCCAAGGACCGCGGCATCGGCGGCCCGATCCTCTCGGCCTCCTCGTACTTCATGAAGTCGCCTCCGGTGCAGTACTTCGACAACGAGGCGCGGGAGAAC
Organism: Streptomyces sp. NEAU-174; assembly: GCF_052665095.1. Classification (NCBI taxonomy): domain Bacteria; kingdom Bacillati; phylum Actinomycetota; class Actinomycetes; order Kitasatosporales; family Streptomycetaceae; genus Streptomyces; species Streptomyces sp. NEAU-174. Next base: position 799,617 of record NZ_JBQTCE010000001.1, read on the forward strand.
GTGGAGAAGTTCATCAAGGGCGAGGTCGAGCGCTGAAGCGCCATGCGCTGATTCCCGCCGCGTGATCACGGGCCTCCGGGTAATACACCCGGAGGCCCGTGTGGTGTGTGAGGCTGACGCCATGCCTGTTGTGCGTGATCTCCGCGTACTGCTGCAACTGCGGGACTTCCGCCGCCTTCTGGCCATCCGGCTGCTGTCCCAGTCGGCCGATGGCGTCTATCAGGTGGCGCTCGCCACCTATGTGGTCTTCTCCCCGGAGAAGGAGACCTCCGCCGCGGCCATCGCCTCCGCCATGGCCGTCCTGCTGCTCCCCTACTCCCTGCTCGGTCCCTTCGCCGGGGTGCTGCTGGACCGCTGGCGCCGGCGGCAGGTGCTGCTCTACGGCAATCTGCTGCGCTCGGGACTGGCCGCCGGAACCGCCGTACTGGTGCTGGGCCAGGTGCCGGAGTGGCTCTTCTATGTCTCGGCCCTGTCGGTGACGGCCGTCAACCGCTTCGTACTGGCCGGTCTTTCGGCGGCCCTGCCCCGGGTCGTGGACAGCCAGGAGCGTCTGGTCATGGCCAACTCCCTCTCGCCCACGGCCGGAACGCTCGCCGCCACGGCCGGCGGCAGCCTCGCCTTCATCGTCCGGCTGTCGGGCCCGGGAGGCACCTCATCGGACGCGCTGGTCGTCCTGGTGGGCGCCGTGCTCTATCTCATCGCCGGGCTCACGGCCCTGCTGATGGCACCGGGTCTGCTGGGGCCGGATCCCGCGGCCCTTCAGCCCCGTCTCTCGGCGGCCCTGATGAGCACCGCACGGGGTCTGGTCGCGGGCGTACGCCATCTGCTGGAGCGCCGGGATCCCACCGTGGCGCTGACCGCGATGACGCTGATGCGCTTCTGCTACGGCGCGCTCACGGTGACGGTGCTGATGCTCTGCCGCTACGCATGGGCCGACACCGAGTCCCAGGGGCTGGCGCTGCTGGGGCTGGCCGTCGGCGTCTCGGGCGCGGGCTTCTTCGCGGCGGCGGTGATCACGCCATGGGCGGTGGCCCGGCTCGCCGCCCGTACGCCCTCCCGGCCGGACGGCCGACTCTCCTGGGTGATGGTGTGCGCGGGGAGCGCGGCCCTCCTGGAACCGGGGCTCGGACTGCCCTTCGAGCCCGCTCCCATGCTGATCGCCGCGTTCGTGCTCGGGTTGATCACCCAGGGCGCGAAGATCGCCACCGACACCGTGGTGCAGTCTGCCATCGCCGATGACTTCCGCGGGCGGATCTTCTCCCTCTACGACGTGCTGTTCAATGTCGCCTTCGTGGGAGCCGCGGCGGTCGCCGCGGTGATACTGCCACCGGACGGCACATCGGCCGCACTGCTGATCTCTGTGGCGTTGCTCTACGCGGCCACCGCGGCCCTGGTGAGGTTTCACGTGAAACATGACCGGCAGGGCGCCAAGCGGGTCGATGTTTCACGTGAAACGTGAGGGGCTCCGTCCTCCGACTGGGCCCCAAAACGTGAGGGGCTCAGCCCTCCGACTGGGCTTCCCACCACTCCTGGAGCGCGGCGATCGCGGTGTCCCGATCCATGGGGCCGTGCTCCAGCCGCAGCTCCAGCAGATGCTTGTACGCCTTGCCGACCTGCGGCCCCGGGGGAATGCCGAGGATCTTCATGATCTCGTTGCCGTCCAGATCCGGGCGGATCGCATCCAGTTCTTCCTGCTCCTGGAGCCGGGCGATGCGCTCCTCGAGGCCGTCGTACGCACGCGAGAGCGCCACCGCCTTCCGTCGATTGCGCGTGGTGCAGTCCGAGCGGGTCAGCTTGTGCAGCCGGTCCAGCAGCGGCCCGGCGTCACGGACATAGCGGCGGACCGCGGAGTCGGTCCATTCCCCCGTGCCATAGCCGTGGAAGCGCAGATGCAGCTCGACCAGGCGGGAGACATCCTTGATCAGCTCGTTGGAGTACTTGAGCCTCGTCATCCGGTACTTGGTCATCTTGGCCCCCACCACCTCGTGGTGGTGGAAGGAGACCCGGCCGTCCTTCTCGAAGCGGCGCGTCTTGGGCTTGCCGATGTCATGCAGCAGCGCGGCCAGCCGCAGCGTCAGATCGGGGCCCTCGGTCTCCAGGTCGATGGCCTGGTCCAGCACCGTCAGCGAGTGCTCGTAGACATCCTTGTGGCGGTGGTGCTCATCGCGCTCCAGGCGCAGCGCCGGGAGCTCCGGCAGGATGCGGTCGGCGAGCCCTGTCTCCACCAGCAGCCGCAGCCCCTTGCGGGGGTGATCGGCCAGGACGAGCTTGTTGAGCTCATCACGCACCCGCTCCGCCGAGACGATGTCGATGCGCTCGGCCATCGCCGTCATCGCGGCGACGACCTCGGGTGCCACCTCGAAGTCCAGCTGCGCGGCGAAGCGCGCGGCACGCATCATCCGCAGCGGATCGTCGGAGAAGGACTCCTCGGGCGTCCCCGGAGTGCGCAGCACCCGGGCGGCGAGGTCCTCCAGACCGTGGTGCGGGTCGATGAACTCCTTCTGCGGAAGGGCGACCGCCATCGCGTTGACCGTGAAGTCCCGACGGACCAGGTCCTCCTCGATGGAGTCGCCGTAGGACACCTCCGGCTTCCGAGATGTCCGGTCATAGGCTTCTGACCGATAAGTCGTGATTTCGATCTGGAAGCTCTGCTCCGACCCGCTTCCCGGCGACATGCCCTTTCGGCAGCCGACCGTACCGAAGGCGATGCCGACGTCCCAGACCGCGTCCGCCCAGGGCCGTACGATCTTCAGTACCTCATCCGGCCGCGCGTCCGTCGTGAAATCCAGATCGTTACCGAGCCGGCCGAGCAGCGCGTCCCGTACCGAGCCGCCGACCAGGGCCAGGCGGAAACCGGCCTGCTGGAAGCGACGGGCAAGATCGTCGGCAACGGGAGAGACCCGCAGGAGTTCGCCCACGGCGCGGCGCTGCACCTGGCTGAGCTCGTTGGTCGACTGCGGGGATCGGCTGTCATTGTTGGCGTTCGGCACAACAGAACAGGGTACGTGGCCGTGCGCCCCCGAGACTCCACCCCCAATGCGGCCACCACTGCGTAACGATCTTGTGGAGCCGTCCGCAGCACTTCGTCACAGCGGGCATCGTTACCATTTCGTGGACGCACATTGCGACGACCACTGACGACCTACTGACGACAAGGGACGGGCGAGCGCGTGGCCGATGCGGCAGACCTCCGGGGGACAACTTCCGCTCGTGCCCGGCGATGGTTGCGGCGCACGGCGGCCCTGCTGGCCGCGGCGCCGATGCTCGCGGGCCTGACACAGATTCCGGCGGCACCCGCCGCCCACGCCGAGAGCAAGGCCACGGGCTCGCGATCGGTGGACGTCTCCATCACCTCACTGACCCCCACCGCGCCGAAGAAGAGCGACACCCTCACCGTCAGTGGCACCGTCACCAACGACACCAAGGGCACCGTCTCGGGGGCGCGGGTGGGCCTCCGTGTCGGCCCGACCATGAGCGGCCGCAGCGCGATCGACACCACGGCCCACCGCACCGGCTATACGGAGGGGCTCGACGGCACCGAGCTCGACGGCAAATACGCCAAGAAGATCGGCAAGCTGGCGGCCGGCACCAGCCGCGACTTCTCCCTCTCCATACCGGTGGATCAGCTGGACCTGGGGGAGAACGGCGTCTATCAGCTCGGCGTATCGCTCACCGGTGGCACCTCCCATCAGCCCTGGCCGCAGGTGCTGGGCATCGAGCGAACCTTCCTGCCCTGGCAGTCGGGCCCGTCCCAGAAGAAGTCCCAGCTCACCTATCTGTGGCCGCTGATCTCCGCCACCCATGTGACCGCCCGCACGGACAACGACGAGGACCGCACCCCGATCTTCCGGGACGACCGCCTGACCAAGGAGCTGGCCCCGGGCGGCCGGCTTCAGCAGATGGTCGCCCTGGGGAAGAACCTCCCCATCACCTGGGTGATCGACCCCGACCTGCTCGCCACGGTCGACGCCATGACCAAGAAGTACGAGGTCCAAAACCCCTCGGGCAACGGGACCAGGGCGGGCCGCGGCCAGACCGTCGCCAAGCAGTGGCTGGACGCCCTCCAGAAGGCCGTGGAGGGCAAGCAGGTGGTCGCGCTGCCGTTCGCCGACCCCGACCTCGCCTCGCTCGCCCACCGCGGTAAGAACGTCACCGGCGCCCTCAGCCACCTCCAGGGCTCCACCGAGCTCGCCTCGACGACCGTGGAGACCATCCTCGGGGTACGGCCGCGCACGGACTTCGCCTGGCCCGTCGAGGGCGCGGTCGACTCCTCGATCGTGGACGTCGCCTCCTCCGCGGGCGCCCACAACGTGATCGCCCGCAGCGACAGCCTGCGCGAGACCGGCGGGCTCTCCTACACCCCGACCGCGGCCCGCCAGATCGGCGGCGGCAACACGGCGGTGGTCGCCGACGCGCGGCTGTCGACGGCCTTCACCGGCGACATGTCCAAGGCGGAGAACTCCACCCTCGCCATCCAGCGCTTCCTGGCCCAGAGCCAGATGATCAACCTCCAGGCGCCGGACAGGCAGCGCAGCATCGTGGTCGCCCCCCAGCGGACGCCCACCACCAGCCAGGCGCAGGCGATGGCGGCGGCCATGGAGGGCCTCTCCGGGCAGTGGACGCAGCCGCTGAGCCTGGGACAGGCCGCGAAGGCCAAGCCCGACCCGAGCGCCACCCAGCGGGTGCCGAGCACCCGCTCGTACCCCCGGTCGCTGCGCGCACGGGAGCTGCCCACCGAGGCGTTCGACCGGATCCAGAAGACCCAGAAGACCCTGGACAATTTCGAGCCGATCCTGACCGCCAAATACCGGGTGGTCACCCCCTTCGGGAACGCGATCAGGCGCGAGATGTCGACCTCGTGGCGCAGCGAGGCGCAGAACGCGACCGGCTTCCGGCACGATGTGCAGACCTATCTCTCCGGGCTCACCAAGAAGGTGCGCCTGGTCCCGAAGACGGACATGACCCTCTCCGGGCGCAGCGCGACCGTCCCGGTGACCGTCCAGAACAACCTGGTGCAGAGCGTCGACCTGCGGCTCGTCCTGCGCTCCCAGCAGGGCAACCGGCTGGAGGTCAGCGACCCCCAGCTGGTCAATGTGGAGGGCGGCCACAGCCAGTCCGTGAAGTTCGGCACCACGGCCAACGCGAACGGCCCGGTGTGGGTCTCGGCGCAGCTCTACACACCGGACGGCCAGCCGTACGGCGACGAGATGCTGTTCGAGGTGAATGTCACCGAAATCACGTCCACCGTGATTCTGGTGATCGCCGGCGGTGTGCTGCTGCTGGTCCTCGCCGGTGTCCGGATCTATGTCCAGCGCAAGCGCGCGGCCGCCAGGAGCGGTGAGGACGGCGGGGACGGGGAAGACGCCGAGGAGGCGCACGGGCAGGATGATGAGGACGACGGCGAGGCCCCGGAGACCGACCGGTGTGACCCCGCACACGCCCTCGTGCCCGAGCAGCCGAGTGACCCGGCGCCGGACACCGGATCGCAAAGCGCTGGCCCGTCCGGCTCGGGTGAGAAAGTGGACCATTGAGCAATGCCGGGGCCGGTGGGCCGCAGTGGACGATGAGGTGGGGTAGCGATGAACGCGCCGTATGACGGTGATGGCCGAGTGCCACCGCCGCCACAGCCGTCCCCTCACGGCCCCCACGACCCTTACGGACAGGAACCGCACCAGCGGGATCCGTATCTGGGCGACGCCCAGCAGGCGCCCCCGGCCGATCCACGCCAGTCGTACGGCCAGCAGTACTACGCCCCGGATCCCTACCTGGACGACTCGTACGCGACGGGCAGCTTCACGCCCTACCCGTATCCGACGCAGGATCGGTACGCCCACGATCCGCTGACGGACCCCCTGTACGACCGGCGCTCCTCCCACGCCCCGCAGCAGGACGGCTACCAGCAGCAGTACTACCAGCAGCCCCCCGCGCCGCAGGGCCCCGACCCGCGCGCCTGGTCCCCCGAGGCCGCCGCCGGCCACCAGGGCGCCGTACAGCAGCCGTACACGGCCGATCAGGCGGGCCAGGGCTATCCGGGAGCCGGCGACGCCTACGGGGCGGGGGAGCAGCCGCAGCGGGACGCCTTCGCGCACCTCTACCGCGATCAGCAGCCCTATGAGCCCCGGTCCGGCCAGGGCCAGGGCTACCCGCAGGGCCCGCCGCAGAACTACCCGCAGGGCCAGGCGCCCGCTCAGGGGCAGGCGCCGCTCCCCGGACCGCCCAGATCCGAGCCCCCCGGCGCGACGGCCGCCGCCCCCACGGTGGCCGCCCCGGTGGTGACCGCCCCCACGGCCGAGCCCGAGCCGAAGAAGCCCTCAGGGGGCCGGGCGGCCGGTCTGCTCCAGTCCAGCGCGCTGATGGCCGCGGGCACCTTGGTCTCCCGCCTGACCGGCTTCCTCCGTCAGATGGTGATCGTCGCGGGACTCGGCGCCGCCAGCCTCGGCCAGGCTTACCAGGTCGCCTATCAGCTACCCGCGATGATCTACTTCCTCACGGTCGGCGGCGGTCTGAACTCGGTCTTCGTCCCGCAGCTCGTGCGCGCGATGAAGGAGGACGACGACGGTGGAGTTGCCTACGCCAATCGTCTGCTCACGCTGACGATGGTCGCGCTCGGCAGCCTCGTCGCGGTTTCGGTGTTCGCGGCCCCGACGCTGATCCGGATGCTCTCCGCAGACATCGCCAGCGATCCCCCCTCCAACGAGGTGGCGGTCACCTTCGCCCGCTACTGCCTACCCACCATCTTCTTCATGGGTGTGCACGTCGTGGTCGGTCAGATCCTCAACGCCCGGGGCAAGTTCGGTGCGATGATGTGGACCCCAGTCCTCAACAACATTGTCGTCATCGCCACTTTCGGCCTCTTCATCTGGGTGTTCGGCACCTCCAGCAACTCCAACATGGGTGTCACGACCATTACGCCGGAGGGCATCCGGCTGCTGGGCATCGGCACACTCCTCGGCCTCGCTGTCCAGGCCCTGTCGATGTTCCCCTACCTCCGGGCGGCTGGTTTCCGCTTCCGGCCGCGCTTCGACTGGCGCGGCCACGGCCTCGGCAAGGCCGCCAAGCTGGCCAAGTGGACCGTGCTGTTCGTGCTCGCCAACCAGGCGGGCAACATCGTGGTGACCCAGCTCGCCACCGCGGCCGGCACGGAAGCCGACAACGGGGGACACCCAGGAGCGAGCTACGTCGGCTACACGAGCGCTCAGCTGATCTGGAACATGCCCCAAGCCATCATCACCGTCTCGGTAATGGCGGCTCTGCTGCCCAGGCTCTCGCGGGCGGCCCACGACGGCGAGCCCGGAGCGGTCCGCGACGACATCTCGCAGGGTCTGCGCACCTCCGCCGTCGCCATCGTCCCCCTCGCCTTCGGCTTCATCGCGCTCGGCATCCCTCTCTGCACCCTGTTGTTCGGGACCTCGGGCACCGAGACGGCCCAAGCCATGGGCTACATCCTCATGGCGTTCGGTCTCGGGCTCATTCCGTTCTCCGTGCAGTACGTCGTCCTCCGTGGCTTCTACGCCTACGAGGACACCCGCACGCCCTTCTACAACACCGTCATCGTCGCAGCGGTCAACGCCGCCGGATCCGGGCTCGCCTATCTCCTGCTCCCCGCCCGCTGGGCCGTCGCCGGTATGGCGGCCGCCTACGGCCTGGCCTACGCCATCGGCGTGGGTGTGGCCTGGAAGCGGCTGCGCAACCGGCTGGGCGGCGATCTGGACGGCCCCCGCGTCGTGCGCACCTACACCCGCCTCGTCGGCGCCAGCATCCCCGCCGCCCTCCTGGGCGGCGGCTCGGCCTACACCATCATGCAGACCCTCGGAATGGGCGTCGTCGGCTCCGTAGCGGCTTTGCTGGGCGGCGGTCTCGTTCTTATCGCGGTCTTCTACATTGCTGCGAAACGGATGCGCGTTGATGAGCTGACGGCCATGGTCGGTATGGTGCGCGGACGACTCGGACGCTGATCATTGAGCACAACCATCGTCCGCCACCGTGTGTCGTGCATAGCGGCGGACTGTGGGCACAATTGTCTTGGCTCGGAGTAGGCGCAACGGATGGGGAGGCAGGAACGACGGTGGCGGAACGGAGCACGGCTGCCGTCGACGTGGCCGACAGCGGTGGAGAGGAGCCGCTGACCGCCGAGGCGGGTAAGGCCACGGCCGACGGGGCGGGGACGAAACAGAAGGTCGGCAAGGGGACAGAGGCCGCGGTCACCGACGATACGGGCGCCGCGGCCGAAACGAACCCCCTGGAACTGCACAGCGGTCACAAGCTGGCCAGACGCTACCGTCTGGAGGAGTGCGTCACCCGTCTGGACGGATTCAGCAGTTGGCGTGCCGTGGACGAGAAACTGCGGCGTGCCGTCGGGGTGCACGTCGTGCCCGCGGACCATCCGCGTGCCAGGTCGGTGCTCGCCGCCGCCCGTTCGGCGGCCCTGCTGGGCGATCCCCGCTTCGTCCAGGTCCTCGATGCCGTCGAGGAGAACGATCTCGTCTATGTCGTCCATGAGTGGCTTCCCGACGCCACCGAACTCACCGCCGTGCTGGCCGCCGGGCCGCTCGAGCCGCACGACGCGTACCAACTGGTCAGCCAGGTCTCCCAGGCCATGGCCGCCGCCCACCGCGAGGGCCTGGCCCATCTGCGGCTGAACCCCGGCTCCGTACTGCGCACCGAGTCCGGTCAGTACCGCATCCGCGGACTGGCCGTCATGGCCGCCCTGCGTGGTATCAGCGTCGACCACCCCCAGCGCACCGACACCGAGGCGATCGGCGCGCTGCTGTACGCGGCGCTCACTCAGCGCTGGCCGTACGAGGCCGATGCCTACGGCCTCTCCGGGCTGCCCAAGGGCGTGGGCCTGATCGCCCCCGACCAGGTCCGTGCCGGAGTGCACCGCGGACTGTCCGAGCTCGCGATGCGCGCGCTGGTCAACGACGGGGCCACCGCCTCCCGTCAGGACCAGCCCTGCACCACCCCCGAGGAGCTGGCCAAGGCCGTGGCGGCGATGCCGCGCATCCGGCCGCCGGAGCCCGCGTTCACCCCTTCCCCGGCGTACCAGCGCACGACGTACCAGCAGGGTGTGTACGGCCAGCAGCCGAACCGCGGCGGCACCGCGCACCCGGCCCCTCCGGCCGCTCCCGTGCCGCCTCCGCCGCCGCTCCAGAGCCGCACGGGCAAGGCCCTCAAGTGGACCGTCTCCGCCCTTCTGATCGCCGCTCTCGGCCTCGGCAGCTGGCAGCTCGCGGACACCCTCCTCAAGGAGGAGAACAAGTCCAGCCCGGGCAAGTCCACCAGTGAGAAGGACGACGGCAAGGGCGCAAAGGTTGGCAGCAAACCGATGAAGATCCAGGGCGCCGCGGAGTACTACCCCGACGGGAATCCCCAGCACACCAATCAGGTGCCCTTGACCTACGACGACGACCCAGACACGGTGTGGCGCAGCAAGAGCTACGACGAAGGCCCCGATCTCAACCCGGCCTTCAAGAAGGGTGTGGGCTTGGTGTACGACCTTGGTGCGGGACACAAGCCCAAGACGGCCACCCTCGGGCTGAAGTATGGGGGCGATCACACCACGGTGTCGCTGTACGCGGCGGACTCGCTTTCCTCCTCCGCGCCGTTGAGTTCCATGAGGAAGCTCGCAACAACCACGACCTCGGGCACCACGGCCAAGCTCACCGTGAACCGCCCGGAATCGGCCCGGTATGTCGTCCTGTGGATGACCGCGATGCCCCAAGCGCCCGGTGACACGTACAGCGACCCCGGCTACAAGCAGGCCATCACCGAAGTGAAGTTCACCGGCTGAGCCGGCTGATCGGGCAGGGGGCTCAACGTTGGACGACGCCACCATCGGCGGAGCGAGCGACGGCGAGCTCCTCGCCCGGCACGTCGACGGCGACCCGGACGCCTTCAGCGAGATAGTGCGGCGCCACCGCGACAGACTCTGGGCGGTGGCGCTGCGCACCCTCGGCGACCGCGAGGAAGCGGCCGACGCGGTCCAGGACGCGCTCGTCTCCGCCTATCGCGCCGCCCACACGTTCCGGGGCCAGTCCGCCGTGACCACGTGGCTGCACCGCATCACGGTCAACGCCTGTCTGGACCGGGCCCGCAAGGCCGCCTCCCGTCGCACCTCCCCCGTCGACGACACCGAGCGGCTCGAGCAACTCCTGGAACCCCATGAGTCGGCCGCCGCCCCCGCCGAGCGCGGCGATCTCCACCGCGAACTGCTCCAGGCGCTGCGCACCCTCCCTCCCGAGCAGCGCGCGGCGCTGGTGCTGGTCGATATGCAGGGCTACCCCGTCGCGGAGGCGGCGAAGGTCCTGGACGTTCCCACCGGCACCGTGAAGAGCCGCTGCGCCCGGGGCCGCGCACGACTGCTGCCACTCCTCTCACATCTCCACCCCAGTGGGAGGGGTAGCTCACCCTCGGGCATGGGAAGGAACCGGACGCAGGGGACGTCCGTCCCACCGACGGCAGGACCGAACGACACAGATGCCGTGAAGGGCGGAGGTGGGCGAGCGTGACATCCTCGACGGACACGGAAGAGCACCCTGAAGTCGCGGAGATCTCCGCACTCACCGAGGGTCTGCTCTCTCCGTCCCGCGCCGTCGATGTGCGCACTCACCTCGCGAGCTGCGTGCTCTGTACGGACGTATGGGAGTCCCTGGACGAGATCCGCTCCCTGCTCGGGACGCTCCCAGGACCGGTACGGATGCCCGCCGACGTCGCGGGCCGCATTGACGCGGCACTGGCCGCCGAAGCGCTTCTCGACGCGACCGCCCCCGAGCGCGTGGGCGATGTTTCACGTGAAACTCCGGATCCGGACGCCGCGCCCACGCCTGTTTCACGTGAAACGGCCGATGCCGCCTCCAGCGACCCCGACTCCGACACCGTGGAACCCACGGCCAAGCCGTCCATCGCGGCGGACCGGCCCGCCGGGCGCCCGCGTGGGGCCACCGGGCCTGGACGAGGATCCACCGGGCCCGGCACCCGCCCCGGCCGCGCCCGCCGCTGGCGCAAGGCCGTCCTCGGCGGCGCATGCGCCGCCGCGGTGATCGGCATCGGATCCTTCTTCCTCCAGAGCGGCTCCTCCGGCGACCACAACGACAGCGACCCCCAGGCGCACGCCAGCCAGAGCTCCACCGCGAAGTCCACCCTCTCCTCGGGCACGCTCAAGGACCGCGTGCACGAACTGCTCGCCGACCGGAAGTCCACCGCGTCGAACGGCGTCACCGGGCAGGGCAACTCGCCCGATGTGCCACTGCGCGCCGACGACGACCCTCAGGTGCCCTCCTGCGTACAGAGCGGCACCGGCCGCAAGGAGCCCGCTCTCGCGGCGCAGCAGGACACCTACGACGGCCAGAGCGCCTATATCGTCGTCCTCCCGCACCCCTCCGACAGCTCGCGCGTCGACGCCTTTGTGATCGACGCGTCCTGTGTCTCCGCGTCCCCGACGACTCCCGGGGAGCTCCTGGTGACCCGGACCTACCCGCGGTACTGAGGCACTCCGCACGCCGAGGCCCTGCCTGACAGCGCTCGGGAATGCCTGACCCGTAGGATCCGTTGGGTGGGATGGCAGCGGAATTCCGGGGGAACCCGGAGCCGCCCACCCAGTCAGCAGTCCGGCAGTCGGCAGAGACAAGGAAGACATCCGTGAGCGACGTCCGCAACGTGATCATCATCGGTTCCGGGCCCGCGGGCTATACGGCCGCGCTCTACACCGCCCGCGCTTCCTTGAAGCCGCTGGTCTTCGAAGGCTCCGTGACCGCGGGTGGCGCCCTGATGAACACCACCGATGTGGAGAACTTCCCGGGCTTCCGGGACGGGATCATGGGCCCCGACCTGATGGACAACATGCGGGCCCAGGCCGAGCGCTTCGGCGCCGAGCTCATTCCGGACGACGTCACCGCGGTCGACCTCAGCGAGCAGATCAAGACCGTCACCGACTCCGCCGGTACGGTCCACCGGGCCAAGACCGTCATCGTGACCACCGGCTCTCAGCACCGCAAGCTGGGGCTGCCGCGCGAGGACGAGCTCTCCGGCCGCGGTGTCTCCTGGTGTGCCACCTGTGACGGGTTCTTCTTCAAGGACCAGGACATCGCCGTCATCGGCGGCGGTGACACGGCCCTGGAGGAGGCGACCTTCCTGTCGCGGTTCGCCAAGTCGGTCACGGTGGTCCACCGCCGGGACACCCTGCGCGCCAGCAAGGCGATGCAGGAGCGGGCCTTCGCCGACCCGAAGATCTCGTTCATCTGGGACAGCGTGGTCGAGGAGATCCACGGCGACGGCAAGCTCTCCGGTCTCACGATCCGCGACGTCAAGAAGGACGAGACCTCCGAGCTGCCGGTCACCGGGCTGTTCATCGCGATCGGCCACGACCCGCGCACCGAGCTGTTCAAGGGCCAGCTGGCCCTGGACGACGACGGATACCTGAAGGTGGAGGCGCCCACCACCCGGACCAACCTGCCCGGTGTCTTCGCCGCCGGCGATGTCGTGGACCACACCTACCGTCAGGCGATCACCGCGGCCGGCACCGGTTGCTCGGCGGCACTGGACGCCGAGCGGTACCTCGCCTCGCTGGGCCAGGGCGACGCCACCGTCTGACTCCGCTTCCCACCTCTGCACCAACTCACTAAGGAGATTGCCATGGCCGGTGCCACGGTCACCGTGACGGACGCCGACTTCGAGGAGAAGGTCCTCAAGAGCGACAAGCCGGTACTCGTCGACTTCTGGGCCGCCTGGTGCGGTCCGTGCCGCCAGATCGCCCCCTCCCTGGAGGCCATCGCGGCCGAGCACCCCGACAAGATCGTCATCGCCAAGCTCAACATCGACGAGAACCCGGCGACGGCCGCCAAGTACGGCGTGATGTCCATCCCGACGCTCAATGTGTACCAGGGCGGCGAGGTCGCCAAGACCATCGTCGGCGCCAAGCCCAAGGCCGCCATCGAGCGCGACCTGTCGGACTTCATCGGCTGAGCACGCCACGCGTCGCCCTCATACACGAAGGGGCTGCCCATCGGGGCAGCCCCTTCGTGTTTCACGTGGAACCGCTACAGCGGCCGAAGCGCGGGCTCCTTCTGGACGGCGCCGAGCAGCCGGTCCAGCGCCAGCTCGACATCCTCCTTCCAGGAGATCGTCGTCCTCAGCTCCAGCCTCAGCCGGGGGTAGCGCGGATGCGGCCGTACGGTCTTGAAGCCCACGGCCAGCAGATGATCGGCGGGCAGCACACACGCCGGTTCCTTCCAGGTGGCGTCCCCGAACGCCTCCACCGCCTTGAACCCCCGGCGGATCAGATCCTTGGCGACGGTCTGTACCATCACCCGACCCAGCCCCTGACCCTGGTATCCGGGCATCAGCCATGCCGTCATCAGCTGGACGGCATCCGCCGCGACCGGACTGGTCGGGAAGGCCGTGGAGCGCGGCACATACGCCGGAGGCGCGTACAGCACAAAGCCCACCGGGACCTCATCGACATAGACCACCCGGCCGCAGGAACCCCACTCCAGCAGCACGGCGGAGATCCATGCCTCCTTCTCCAGCTCCGGCCGGCCAGCCCTTACGGCTGCTTCGCCGCTGACCGGATCGAGCTCCCAGAAGACACAGGCGCGGCAGCGCTTGGGGATGTCCGGGAGGTTGTCCAGCGTGAGCGGTACGAGCCGACGCCCCATGAAGCCAGTCCTTCACTTCCGTGGCCAGCCGCACCACGGGCGGCTGACAGCGCACTACGCTCCCTGAGCAGACTGCCGACGAAACCGCCGACAGCTCCCAGGCCCAATCCTGTGGCCAACAGTCCGGTGCGGCTCACCGATCGCATGGCCCTGCCCTCCACATGCGGCGCCTCCACATGGATCCGCCCTACTGATCGCATCGTATCCGTGCCGAGATTGCACCGATACCGCCCTTGGGCAAACAGCGGGTCGTGTTTCTACCCCTTCTGTACGCCACCCCCCCCCCCCTTCCCCTCCCCTCCGCCCTAA
>NZ_JBQTCE010000001.1:813587-1202057 GCF_052665095.1 Streptomyces sp. NEAU-174
CCCCTTTGGGGAAAACGGGTTTGTTCTGTCCCGCCCTGGGCAGCCCCCCCCCCCGCCCCGCGCTGCCCTTCCGTACGGCATGAACCGCACGGGCAGCGCCTCACTCGTCCTCGTCCTCCGCTCCGCCCTCGGAGGAGAGCGGCTGCTCCAGCACCGGCCCCTCACCGGGGGCCAGCGAGCCGAGGATCCGCTCGAGATCCTCTATTGAGGCGAACTCGACGACGATCTTTCCCTTCTTCTGCCCGAGGTCGACCTTCACCCGCGTCTCGAACCGATCGGAGAGACGTGAGGCCAGATCCGTGAGCGCGGGGGACACCCTCGCGCCCGCCCTCGGGCTCTTGGGCTTGGTCGTGCCGCCCGAGCGCGATCCCATCAGGGTGACGATCTCCTCCACCGCACGCACCGAGAGCCCCTCGGCGACGATGCGATGGGCCAGCCGGTCCTGCTCCTCCGGGTCGTCCACGGAGAGCAGCGCCCGGGCATGGCCCGCGGAGAGAACCCCGGCCGCCACCCTGCGCTGGACGGACGGGGAGAGCTTCAGCAGCCGCAGCGTATTGGAGACCTGCGGGCGCGAGCGCCCGATGCGGTCGGCCAGCTCGTCATGCGTGCAGTTGAAGTCCTTGAGCAGCTGGTCGTACGCCGCCGCCTCTTCCAGTGGGTTCAGCTGGGCCCGGTGGAGGTTCTCCAGCAGCGCATCCAGGAGGAGTTTCTCGTCATCGGTGGCCCGGACGATCGCGGGGATCTTCTCCAGACCGGCCTCACGGCAGGCCCGCCAGCGCCGCTCGCCCATGATGAGCTCGTAGCGCTCCGACGCCAACTGCCGTACGACGACGGGCTGGAGGAGACCGACCTCCTGGATCGAGGTGACCAGTTCGGCCAGCGCGTCCTCGTCGAAGACCTCACGGGGCTGCCGCGGGTTGGGGGTGATGAAGTCCAGCGGCAGCTCGGCGAAGTGAGCCCCGGCCACCTCCTCCGGCATCTCCTCCGGGGCGACGGCTGCCTCGGGCTCCTGCTCCCGCGGCGCGGGCTCGGTTTCCTGTGGAACGGTCTGCGTGGCCAGTCCGGTCACCTTGGCCGCCGCCACTCCGCGCTCCTGGGTGAGCACCGGGACCGCGGTCGGTGAGGTGGTGGCCCCGGTCGTCGTGACCGTTCCCGTTCCCGCCCCCGCCGAGGACGCGGCGTTGTCCGCCCCCTTCGGCGCGGGAGGGATCAGGGCACCGAGCCCACGGCCCAGTCCTCTGCGTCGCTCACTCACTGAATCCCCTCCTGCATGCTGCTGTGCTGGTCGTGCTGGCTGAGCTCGGGCAAGGCATGGGCGTGCTGGGCCTCGTAGTGCACGCCGACACCTCTGAGGGCGATCTCGCGGGCCGCCTCCAGATAGGAGAGCGCCCCGCTCGACCCCGGGTCATAGGTGAGGACGGTCTGCCCATAACTGGGGGCCTCGGAGATGCGCACCGATCGGGGAATGCTCGTCCGGAGCACCTCACCGCCGAAGTGACTCCGCACCTCGTCGGCGACCTGGGAGGCCAGCCGGGTGCGACCGTCGTACATGGTGAGAAGGATCGTCGAGACATGGAGCTTGGGGTTGAGATGGCCCCGCACCAGATCCACATTCCGCAGCAGCTGCCCCAGCCCCTCCAGCGCGTAGTACTCGCACTGGATCGGGATCAGCACTTCCGCGCCGGCCACCAGCGCATTGACCGTCAGCAGGCCCAGCGAGGGCGGGCAGTCGATGAGGATGTAGTCCAGCGGCTGCTCATACGCCTCGATGGCCCGCTCAAGCCGGCTCTCCCTGGCCACCAGGGAGACCAACTCGATCTCGGCACCGGCGAGATCGATCGTGGCCGGAGCACAGAAGAGTCCCTCCACATCCGGGACCGGCTGCACCACATCGGACAACGGCTTGCTGTCGACCAGCACGTCATAGATCGATGGAACCTCGGCATGGTGGTCGATCCCCAGCGCCGTCGAGGCATTGCCCTGTGGGTCGAGATCGATAACCAGCACGCGACCACCGTGCAGGGCGAGCGAGGCGGCCAGATTGACCGTGGTCGTGGTCTTCCCGACCCCGCCTTTCTGGTTGGCGACCACCATCACCCGGGTCTGCTCCGGCCGGGGCAGCCCCTCACCGGCGCGGCCCAGGGCTTCGACCGCCAGCTGAGCGGCGCGGCCGATAGGGGTGTCGTCCATCGGAGGCGGCGTTTCACGTGAAACATCCTCCCCCGGCGATTCGGTACGGGGGCCGGGGACCGGATCGGTCATCGGCCCCGCGATGTTGGCGTCGGACCGCAAGGATTCACTCTCCTCGACATCAGGCTCGCAATAAGCAGAGCCTGCCATGCTTTTGGGGTCGTGAACCAGCGAGGCCTGTTCTCCTGTGGATGAATCCACGTTGATACGGGGCCGGCGGTCGCGGGGCAAGGCCGCCGCACGACCGCGACTGATGATTCCATGCAGCAGGGAGCGACGTTTCACGTGAAACACGATGCACGGAAGGCCTCGTCAATGGGTCGCGACACTCCGGTATGTGTAGTTTTGCCAGCTTGTATGGAGCAATGCTCCTGATTCAGGGCCGACGGCGCGGCGTCCGGCGAGCCGCCTTGGCCCGCTTCGCCGCGAAGCGCACACCCCCGGGGCTCTCCCCGACCTCGACCCGCACCACCGTGGACGGCGGGTCCACCACTCCCTCGCCGACATGCAGCACCGAGGTTCCCACCACGCCCAGCTTGCCCAGCGCGGCCCGGGCCTGCTTCAGCTCCTCCTCGGCGGTGTCGCCCTTCAGCAGCAGCATCTCACCGTATGGGCGCAGCAGCGGAACTCCCCAGCCGGCCAGCCGGTCCAGCGGGGCCACCGCCCGAGCCGTCACCACATGCATCGGAGTCAGCTTGCCGAGGACCTCCTCGGCGCGGCCACGCACCACCGTCACATGCTCCAGCCCCAGCAGCTCCACCACTTCCCGCAGAAAGTTGGTCCGACGCAGAAGGGGCTCCAGCAGCGTGATCCGGAGATCGGGACGGGTCAGCGCGAGCGGGATACCCGGGAGCCCGGCGCCCGAGCCCACATCGCAGACGGTGACGCCCTCGGGCACCACTTCGGAGAGCACGGCACAGTTCAGCAGATGCCGCTCCCACAGCCGCGGCACCTCACGCGGGCCGATCAGCCCGCGGGTCACGCCCACATCGGCCAGCAGCTCGCCGTAGCGGACAGCCTCCGGGAAACGGTCACCGAATACGTCCCTTGCCTCGGGGGGTGCCGGGGGGAGCTCCGCTGCTTCCGTCACGGGGACCGTCCTTCCGTACCGAACACTCTGCTGAACGATGATGTAAGGCTGACAAGATTCGGCCCCGTCTGCGTGCAGACGGGGCCGTGTGGATCACGAGGCGGAACCGCTTCAGACCGGAAGCACGACCACGCAGCGCTGGGGCTCCTCGCCCTCGGACTCGCTGCGCAGTCCGGCGGCGGCCACCGCGTCGTGCACCACCTTCCGCTCGAAGGGCGTCATCGCCTTGAGCTTCACCGGCTGACCGGTGCCCTTCGCCTCCTCGGCCGCCTTGGTGCCCAGCTCGGTGAGCTCGGCACGCTTGCGGGCCCGGTATCCGGCGATGTCGAGCATCAGCCGGCTGCGGTCCCCGGTCTCCCGGTGCACCGCGAGGCGGGTCAGCTCCTGAAGGGCCTCCAGCACCTCGCCATCGCGGCCGACCAGCTTCTGGAGATCACGGCTGGTCGAGTCGCTGATGATCGACACCGCTGCGCGATCGGCCTCGACGTCCATGTCGATGTCGCCGTCGAGGTCCGCGATGTCCAGCAGCCCCTCGAGGTAGTCGGCCGCGATCTCCCCTTCCTGCTCAAGGCGGGTCAGGGTGTCGACACCCTCGGCTGCCGGGGTGGTGCCTTCCGTCACGGATGGACTCCTTCGTTACTTCTTGGACGGGTGCTTGGGGCGCTGCTGGCCCTTGCGCTGGCCGGACTTCGAGCCACGGGAGGAGCCGGAAGCCGAGCCGCCGCCGGCCGGCTTGCCGCCCTGCGCGCCCTTCTTCTGCGCCGAGCCCTGCTTCTGCGCCGGGCCCTGCTTCTCGGCGGGCTTGTCCACCGTGGACTTCTCCAAGGAGGCCGAGGAGGCCGGCTGCGAGCTGGCCCGGCTGTGGCCGGTCGTGGAGCGCTGCGCCTTGGTCTGGCGCTTGGGCTGCTGACGGTTGGCACGCGCCGTCTCGGCCGCCTCCTTCGCGGCGACCTCGGCCGGCTCCTCCTTCAGCTTGCCGCTGGCCCGCAGCCGCTCCTGGCGGGCCTTGAAGGCCACACTGCCCGGGGTCGGGTTCCGGCGGATGACGAACATCTGCTGGCCCATGGTCCAGACGTTGGTGGTCAGCCAGTAGACGAGGACACCGACGGGGAAGTTGATGCCGAAGACGGCGAACATGATCGGGAAGACGTACATCAGCATCTTCTGCTGCTGCATGAACGGCGTCTTCACCGTGAGGTCGACGTTCTTGGTCATCAGCTGGCGCTGGGTGAAGAACTGCGAGGCCGACATCAGGACGATCATGGTGATCGTCACGATGCGGACGTCGGTCAGCGAGGCGCCGAGGGATTCGACCTTCGAGGCCGAGTCCATGAACTTCACCGACAGCGGAGCGCCGAAGATGTGGGCGTTACGGGCGCTGTCCAGCAGCGACTGGTCGATGACACCGACCGTCCTGTTGTTCGCGATGTGGTTGAGCACCTGGTACAGCGAGATGAAGAACGGCGACTGCGCGAGGATCGGCAGACAGCTCGAGAGCGGGTTGGTACCCGTCTCCTTGTAGAGCTTCATCATCTCTTCGGACTGGCGCTGCTTGTCGCTCTTGTAGCGCTCCTGGATCGCCTTCATCCTGGGCTGGAGCGCCTGCATGTTCCGCGTCGACTTGATCTGCTTCACGAACAGCGGGATCAGGCAGATCCGGATCAGCACCACCAGCGAAACGATGGACAGACCCCACGCCCAGCCACTGTCCCGATCGAAGATCAAGCTGTAGAACGAGTGGAACTGGACGATGATCCAGGAAACTACGTCATAAAGAGGACCGAGGATCGTGTCCACGAATCAGGCTCCTTGGGCTTTGGGCTGGGTCTCGGGCTGTGCGGCAGGCTCCACAGCCGGATGCCCGCCGAGGCGGTTCCGCAGCCGCTGGTGCCACACCGGACGCTTCCGGGGCGGGACGTGGTCGACGCCACCGAGTGACCATGGGTTGCAGCGCAGGATGCGCCAGGCCGTCAGCGCCGTTCCTTTTACCGCGCCGTGCCGGTTGATGGCCGTATAGCCATAGTGCGAGCACGACGGGTAGTACTTGCAGACCGGTCCCAGCATCGGGCTGATGGTCCACTGGTACAGCTTGATCAACCACAGCAGCGGGTACTTCATCGCGGCACCCCTCCCAGTAGCCGCTGCACTGCCGTGTCGAGATCGCGGGCCAGCTGGTCGTAACCCGCCTCACCCGCGCCGGGCAGCGCCCGTACGACCACAAGGCTACCTGCGGGAAATCGGTCGATGCGGTCCCGCATCAGATGGCGCAGTCTCCGCTTCACCAGATTGCGGACGACGGCTCCGCCGATCGCCTTGCTTACGACGAAACCCGCACGCGCCGGAGGAGCACTCTCCCCGGATGCGTGCGGGTCCGTATCACCGCTGGTGAGGCCGGTACGAAGATGCACGACAAGGAGCGGGCGCCCGGCCCTGCGTCCTCGGCGTACCGCGGCCGCGAAGTCCTCGCGCCGCCTCAGCCGATGTTCGGTAGGCAGCACGTCATGGACCTTGGGTCAGGCTGCTCAGGCCGACAGGCGGGCGCGACCCTTGCCACGGCGGGACGCGAGGATCGCGCGGCCGGCACGGGTGCGCATCCGCAGCCGGAAGCCGTGGGTCTTCGCGCGACGACGGTTGTTCGGCTGGAAGGTGCGCTTGCTCACTCGGGGGCTCCAGAAATGAATCGGATGGTGGAGGTCTATCGCTTGGCTGTCACCGTGCGCCCACGAGTAGCTCGCAATACGCCCGAGTGCACCGCTTCACGACCACGGGTCATCAACCCGTGAATCCTTGCCCATCGGAGGCAGGCGGCAGCAGCCATCGACAACTCGACCTGGTTACGGTACGCGCGGTTACGCCATCCGGTCAAACCGGTGGCCGACACCCAGACAGCGCGCTGTCCACCCCGAGCCTAGGGGCAAGGGAACGCCCGGCGACATCGCATGGCACATTTGTACACACCCTGTGGACAACGACTTGAACCGCGTACCCCGGCCTGACTACCGTGGCTGGGCTCCGATTCCTTCACGCCCGTCCCGAGAACCACGCATTCGTGGGACCTGTCGGCGTCCCCCACCCAGCGAGTGAGAGAGCGTGCCCTGTGGCTGACGTACCCGCCGATCTTGCCGCAGTGTGGCCACGAGTGCTCGAGCGGCTGCTGGGAGAGGGCTCCGGGCAAGGCGGACAAGGCGTCGAGGCCAAGGACGAGCACTGGATCAAGCGGTGCCAGCCCCTTGCGCTGGTCGCCGACACCGCACTGCTCGCCGTCCCCAATGAATTCGCCAAGGGCGTGCTGGAGGGCCGGCTGGCCCCCGTCGTCAGCGAGACGCTGAGCCGGGAGTGCGGCCGCCCGATCCGGATCGCGATCACCGTGGACGAGTCCGCCGGCGAACCGATCGTCCCCCCGCAGCCCCAGCGCGAGCAGCGCGAGTCCTACGAGAGCTACGACGGCCGGGACGGCTATGGCCGCCAGGCGCCGGACGATCTTCCGTCGGCCCGCCCCGCGTACCCCGGGTATCAGCAGTCGCGCCCCGAGCCGGGCGCCTGGCCGCGCGGCCGTGACGACTACGGCTGGCAGCAGCCCCGGCTCGGCGGCTTTCCCGAGAGCGACCCGTACGCCTCCCAGCGCGCCCCCTCCGGTTACGACCAGCAGCCCGGTTACGACCAGCAGCCCGGCTATGACCAGCAGCCGTACGAGCAGCCGCGCGGCGACTACCGCGGTCCGGGTGCCGAGCGCCCCGGGCCGGGCCACGGCCCCGGCGGCGGTCCCGGTGGCATCCCCGGCCCCGGGGCGAGCCCCGAGCGCCCGCCGTACGAGCAGCGCCACGATCTGCCCGACCCGCTCGAGCGCGCCCGCGGCGGCCCGCCCGTGCTGCCCTCGCAGACCGGCGCCCCCGGCCCGCTCGCCGCCCAGCCCGCGCCCGCGTCCGGCCCCGGTGAGCCGACCGCGCGGCTGAACCCCAAGTACCTCTTCGACACCTTCGTCATCGGGGCGTCCAACCGCTTCGCGCACGCCGCCGCGGTCGCCGTCGCCGAGGCCCCGGCCAAGGCGTACAACCCGCTGTTCATCTACGGCGAGTCCGGACTCGGCAAGACCCACCTGCTGCATGCCATCGGGCACTACGCGCGCAGCCTCTACCCCGGCACCCGGGTGCGCTATGTGAGCTCGGAGGAGTTCACCAACGAGTTCATCAACTCCATCCGCGACGGCAAGGCGGACGCGTTCCGCAAGCGCTACCGCGACATGGACATCCTGCTGGTCGACGACATCCAGTTCCTGGCGAGCAAGGAGTCGACGCAGGAGGAGTTCTTCCACACCTTCAATACGCTCCACAACGCCAACAAACAGATCGTGCTCTCCTCCGACCGGCCGCCCAAGCAGCTGGTCACCCTGGAGGACCGGCTCCGCAACCGCTTCGAGTGGGGCCTGATCACCGATGTGCAGCCGCCGGAGCTGGAGACCCGCATCGCGATCCTCCGCAAGAAGGCGGTGCAGGAGCAGCTGAACGCGCCGCCGGAGGTGCTGGAGTTCATCGCCTCGCGGATCTCCCGCAACATCCGTGAGCTGGAGGGCGCGCTGATCAGAGTGACGGCCTTCGCGAGCCTGAACCGGCAGCCGGTGGATCTCGGGCTCACCGAGATCGTGCTGAAGGATCTGATCCCCGGCGGCGAGGACGCGGCCCCGGAGATCACCGCCACCGCGATCATGGCCGCGACCGCCGACTACTTCGGGCACACGGTCGACGATCTGTGCGGCGCCTCCCGCAGCAGGGTGCTGGTCACCGCGCGGCAGATCGCGATGTACCTCTGCCGGGAGCTGACCGATCTCTCGCTGCCCAAGATCGGCGCGCAGTTCGGCGGCCGCGACCATACGACGGTGATGCACGCCGACCGCAAGATCAGGGCGCTGATGGCCGAGCGGCGCTCTATCTACAACCAGGTGACCGAGCTGACCAACCGCATCAAGAACGGCTGAGAGGGGCCCTCAGGGCCACCGCGAACCGCTGAAGGGCGCTCCGGGACGGACATCTCCCGGGGCGCCCTTCGTCGTCCCCTCCCGTCACATCGCCTCGTCGCATCGCCGTCCCTCGTCGTTCACCGCTACGAAGCTGTTCGATTCCCTGCCCGGCCGACCCGGTTCTCCACAGATCCACAGCTCATCCACCGTCCACACCCTGGGGACATGGGAGTTGTCCCGATCGCGTCCACAGGGCGTCCGGTGGAAAGGGGATCCCCCGAGGTCAGCCGGTTGTGGAATTGTGGCTAACGGGAGTCCACAGACTGTGGACGATCGAGCTGCCCACAGGCCGCGCGTCAGCTTGTCCACCGGCAACCCACAGCCGAAGGCCCGTTGCCCACAGCTTCTCCACACCGCTGTCCACTGTTCGGCAACGAAACGGCCACGGTCACCAGGCCGAGTGAAAGGCGTCACACCGAAGCGGCGGGTTGGGCTGTGGGGAAGGTGGGTAAAACTGGGGACGGCGCTGGGGAGAACCGGGCGATGTCTGTGTATCGCATGTGCAGAACTCTTCGGCGTCCACAGAAAGCCCTGGTTGTCCACCGCCTCCACCCACAGGCCCGGTGGACAAAAAACCGCCTCTGACCAGGGCCAATCGAGTTTTCCACGGTTTCCACAGGGCCTACTACTACGACCACATAGAGATAGCGAGGAAATCGCTTCGAAGTGGGGCCTGTGCACAACCTCGGGCCGAGCCGCCCGACACCCCGCGCACCGACTTGACCCCGAGCCGCACCGAGTGTCGGCGGCGTGCGTCAGACTGGTCTCCGGCAACACAGCCGACGACGAAGGCCAGCAGGGCGAGCCAGCAACAGCAGGAGGCGGCTTACGGTGAAGATCCGGGTGGAGCGCGATGTACTCGCGGAGGCAGTGGCCTGGACGGCCCGCAGCCTCCCGGCCCGACCGCCGGTGCCCGTCCTCGCGGGGATCCTGATGAAGGCGGAGGAAGGCGCGCTGAGCCTCTCCGGCTTCGACTACGAGGTCTCGGCCCGCGTCTCGGTGGAGGCCGACATCGAGGACGACGGCACCGTCCTCGTCTCCGGCCGCCTCCTCGCCGACATCTGCCGGGCCCTTCCCAACCGCCCTGTGGAGATCTCCAGCGACGGCGTGCGGGTGACCGTGGTCTGCGGCTCTTCGCGATTCACACTCCACACCCTGCCTGTGGAGGAGTACCCGGCACTGCCGCAGATGCCGACCGCGACCGGCACCGTCCCCGGTGAGATCTTCGCCTCCGCCGCGGCCCAGGTCGCCATCGCCGCCGGCCGTGACGACACCCTGCCGGTGCTCACGGGTGTGCGGATCGAGATCGAGGGCGACACCGTCACGCTGGCCTCCACCGACCGCTACCGCTTCGCGGTCCGCGAGTTCCTGTGGAAGCCCGAGACCCCCGACATCTCCGCCGTCGCGCTGGTGCCCGCCAAGACGCTTCTCGACACCGCCAAGTCGCTGACCAGCGGTGACACCGTCGCGCTCGCGCTCTCCGGCTCGGGTGCCGGCGAGGGCCTGATCGGCTTCGAGGGCGCCGGGCGCCGTACCACCACCCGGCTGCTCGAGGGCGACCTGCCGAAGTACCGCACGCTCTTCCCCACCGAGTTCAACTCGGTCGCGGTGATCGAGACCGCCCCGTTCGTCGAGGCCGTCAAGCGTGTGGCCCTGGTCGCCGAGCGCAACACCCCGGTGCGGCTCAGCTTCGAGCAGGGCGTGCTGATCCTGGAGGCCGGATCCAGCGACGACGCACAGGCTGTGGAAAGGGTCGACGCCCAGCTCGACGGCGACGACATCTCGATCGCCTTCAACCCGACCTTCCTGCTGGACGGGCTCAGCGCGATCGACTCGCCGGTCGCCCAGCTGTCCTTCACCACCTCGACCAAGCCCGCCCTGCTGAGTGGCAAGCCCGCCATGGACGCCGAGGCGGACGAGGCGTACAAGTACCTGATCATGCCGGTCCGACTGAGTGGCTGAAAGCCGAGCGAATGAGCAGGTGTAGCCCACATCTGTGCGGCTACCCGGCGGCGTAGGCTCGGATTCACCGCGAAACGCAACGGACTACGGCACAAAGGATCACTGATGGAGCTCGGTCTCATCGGCCTCGGCAAGATGGGCGGCAACATGCGCGAGCGCATCCGCCGCGCAGGCCACACCGTCATCGGATACGACCGCAACCCGGACGTCGCCGATGTTCACAGCATCGATGAGCTCGTCAACAGCCTCAAGGGCCCGCGAGTGGTGTGGGTCATGGTCCCGGCGGGCGTTCCCACCCAGATCACCATCGATGAGCTGGCCGAGCTGCTGTCGCCCGGCGACGTCGTCGTGGACGGCGGGAACTCCCGCTGGACCGACGACGAGAAGCACGCCGAGCAGCTCAACGCCAAGGGCATAGGCTTCGTCGACTGCGGTGTCTCCGGCGGTGTCTGGGGTCTGGAGAACGGCTACGCGCTGATGTACGGCGGCGCCGCCGACCATGTGGCCCAGGTCCAGCCGATCTTCGACGCGCTCAAGCCCGAGGGCGAGGTCGGCGCCGTCCACGCCGGCAAGGTCGGCGCGGGCCACTTCGCCAAGATGGTCCACAACGGCATCGAGTACGCGATGATGCAGGCGTACGCCGAGGGCTGGGAGCTGCTGGAGAAGGTGGACTCGGTCACCGACGTCCGCGAGGTCTTCCGCTCCTGGCAGGAGGGCACGGTCATCCGCTCCTGGCTGCTGGACCTGGCGGTCCGCGCCCTGGACGAGGACGAGCACCTGGGCAAGCTGCGGGGCTACGCGGAGGACTCCGGTGAGGGCCGCTGGACCGTGGAGGCCGCGATCGACAACGCCGTGCCGCTGCCTGCGATCACCGCGTCGCTCTTCGCCCGGTTCGCCTCCCGCCAGGAGGACTCGCCGCAGATGAAGATGGTCGCGGCGCTGCGCAATCAGTTCGGTGGCCACGCGGTCGAGAGCAACGAGAAGTAACCACCCCCTCGGGGTCGGAAGCAAGCAGTACTGCCGGGGGAGGTCGGCGCAGCCCACCATGCACGTCACGCATCTCTCGCTCGCCGACTTCCGCTCGTACGTCCGGGCCGAGGTGGCGCTCGACCCGGGCGTCACGGCCTTCGTCGGGCCCAACGGCCAGGGCAAGACCAATCTCGTCGAGGCCGTCGGCTATCTCGCCACCCTCGGCAGCCACCGGGTCTCCTCCGACGCCCCGCTGGTGCGCATGGGCGCGGAGCGGGCCGTGGTCCGGGCCGCGGTCGTCCAGGGGGACCGGCAGCAGCTGATCGAGCTCGAGCTCAACCCGGGCAAGGCCAACCGCGCCCGTATCAATCGATCGTCGCAGGTCAGGCCGCGTGATGTGCTGGGGATCCTGCGGTCGGTGCTGTTCGCGCCCGAGGATCTGGCCCTGGTCAAGGGCGATCCGGGCGAGCGCCGCCGGTTCATGGACGAGCTGATCACCGCGCGGGCGCCCCGGATGGCGGGGGTCCGCTCCGACTACGACCGGGTGCTGAAGCAGCGCAACACCCTGCTGAAGACCGCCGCCCTGGCCCGGCGCCACGGTTCGCGCGGCGGGGGCGGCGACACGGCGCTGTCCACCCTCGACGTCTGGGACCAGCATCTGGCCCGGGCCGGTGCCGAGTTGCTCGCCCAGCGGCTCGATCTGGTCTCCGTGCTCCAGCCGCTCGCCGACAAGGCGTACGAGCAGCTCGCCCCCGGCGGCGGCCCGGTGCTGCTGGAGTACCGCGGCTCGGCCGGTGAGGGGCTGGCCGACGCGGGCAGCCGCGAGGAGCTGTACGAGCTGCTGATGGCCGCCCTCACCGAGGCTCGTAAGCAGGAGATCGAGCGCGGGGTCACGCTGGTGGGCCCGCACCGCGACGACCTGGTGCTCAAGCTGGGCCGGCTCCCGGCGAAGGGCTACGCCAGCCATGGCGAGTCCTGGTCGTACGCCCTCGCCCTGCGGCTGGCCTCCTACGATCTGCTGCGCACCGAGGCGGGCGAGCCGGTGCTGGTGCTCGACGACGTCTTCGCGGAGCTGGACGAGCGGCGCCGGGAGCGGCTGGCCGAACTGGTCGCTCCCGGGGAGCAGGTGCTGGTGACCGCGGCGGTGGAGGACGACGTCCCACATGTGCTGGCCGGTACGCGCTTCGCGGTGTCCGAGGGCGAGGTGCGGCGCGTATGACGGACGGGATGGACCAGCCCGCGCGGCCCTCGGCGGCGTCCGGGGCCTCGCCGGTGCCCGAGCCCTCGGGGGTCGATCTCGCGCGGGTGGCGCTGCGCGCCGCCAAGGAGCAGGCGCGCGCCCGGGGAGCCGCGGCCCAGCAGAAGAAGCAGGCGCGCAGAGGGGGCCTGCGCTCCGGCGCGCGCGCCGATGGCCGCGATCCGCTTCCACTCGGTGCGGCGATCAACCGGCTGATCACCGAGCGTGGCTGGGAGGCCCCGGCCGCGGTCGGCGGGGTGATGGGCCGCTGGCCCCAGATGGTGGGCCCCGAGGTGGCCCAGCACTGCGAGCCCCAGCGCTATGACGAGGACGCCCGGGTGCTCACGGTGCGCTGTGACTCCACGGCGTGGGCGACCCAGCTGCGGCTGCTCGCGCCCCAGCTCGTGGCGCGGCTCAACGCCGATCTGGGCCAGGGCACGGTGAAGCTGATCAAGGTTCTGGGCCCCGGCGGCCCGCCCCGGCGCTATGGCTCGCTGCGCTCCCCGGGCTCCACGGGCCCGGGGGACACCTACGGCTGACCGGCGCTTTGAGCCCTGGTGTTAACCGGGGGTAACAGGGTGACTGCTGAGACCCCGGTCACGGTAGCCGGTGGTTGACAGTCCGAAGCGCTGGGTGGCGGTGTGAGCCTCTTGGAGCCCGTCCCCGCATATGGGGAGTCGGTGGCGGCCGGTTCAGGGCGGCACATGCGGACTCAGGCGGCAGCAAGCCCCCATTCTTGTCGGCGCTACCGGTAGACTGGGGCCGTACACCGTCGCCGCTGGCGCACCGAGCGCTTGCGGACACATGTTGAACGACGCAGCCGCTCCCGCCTGCCCGGAGATGGCTTGTGCTGTGCCAGAAAGGGCGCTTCGTGGCCGATTCCGGCAACCCCATCGAAAACATCCCGTCCACGCCCGACGGCGAGGCCCTGGCTCCGCCGTCGTACGACGCCAGTGCGATCACCGTACTGGAGGGGCTGGAGGCGGTCCGCAAGCGACCCGGTATGTACATCGGTTCCACCGGTGAGCGCGGCCTGCACCACCTCGTCCAGGAGGTCGTCGACAACTCCGTCGACGAGGCCATGGCCGGTCACGCGGACACCATCGAGGTCACGATCCTCGCCGACGGCGGCGTCCGCGTCGTGGACAACGGCCGCGGCATCCCCGTGGGCATCGTCCCCTCGGAGGGGAAGCCGGCCGTGGAGGTCGTGCTGACCGTGCTGCACGCGGGCGGCAAGTTCGGCGGCGGCGGCTACGCCGTCTCCGGCGGTCTGCACGGCGTCGGCGTCTCCGTCGTCAACGCCCTGTCGTCGAAGGTGTCGGTCGAGGTCAAGACGGACGGTTACCGCTGGACCCAGGATTACAAGACGGGAGCGCCGACCGCGCCCCTGGCTCGGAACGAGGCCACGGAGGAGACCGGCACCACGGTCACCTTCTGGGCGGACCCGGACGTCTTCGAGACCACCGAGTACTCCTTCGAGACGCTGGCCCGGCGCTTCCAGGAGATGGCGTTCCTGAACAAGGGCCTGTCGATCTCGCTGACGGACGAGCGCGCGGCCCATGTGGACGAGGAGGGCAAGCCGCTCTCCGTGAAGTACCACTACGAGGGCGGCATCGTCGACTTCGTCACCTACCTCAACTCCCGCAAGGGCGAGCTGGTCCACCCCACGGTGATCGGCTTCGAGGCCGAGGACAAGGAGCGGATGCTCTCCCTCGAGATCGCGATGCAGTGGAACGCGCAGTACACCGAGGGTGTCTACAGCTTCGCGAACACCATCCACACCCATGAGGGCGGCACCCACGAGGAGGGCTTCCGCGCCGCGCTGACGTACCTGATCAACAAGTACGCGCGCGACAAGAAGCTGCTCCGGGAGCGCGACGACAACCTCACCGGTGAGGACATCCGCGAGGGCCTGACCGCGATCATCTCGGTCAAGCTGGGCGAGCCCCAGTTCGAGGGCCAGACCAAGACCAAGCTGGGCAACACGGAGGCCAAGACCTTCGTCCAGAAGATCGTCAATGAGCATCTCGCCGACTGGCTGGACCGCAACCCCAACGAGGCGGCGGACATCGTCCGCAAGGGCATCCAGGCGGCCACGGCCCGCGTCGCGGCCCGTAAGGCGCGCGATCTGACCCGTCGCAAGGGGCTGCTGGAGACCGCTTCGCTGCCGGGCAAGCTGAGCGACTGCCAGTCCAACGACCCGTCGAAGTGCGAGATCTTCATCGTCGAGGGTGACTCCGCCGGCGGCTCGGCCAAGTCCGGCCGCAACCCGCAGTACCAGGCGATCCTCCCGATCCGAGGCAAGATCCTCAACGTCGAGAAGGCCCGGGTCGACAAGATCCTCCAGAACAACGAGGTCCAGGCGCTGATCTCCGCCTTCGGCACCGGGGTGCACGAGGACTTCGACATCGCCAAGCTCCGCTATCACAAGATCATCCTGATGGCGGACGCCGATGTCGACGGTCAGCACATCAACACCCTGCTGCTGACCTTCCTCTTCCGTTTTATGCGCCCGCTGGTCGAGGCGGGGCATGTCTTCCTGTCCCGTCCGCCCCTCTACAAGATCAAGTGGGGCCGGGACGAGGTCGAGTACGCGTACTCGGACCGGGAGCGGGACGCGCTGATCCAGGCCGGCCGTGAGCAGGGCAAGCGCATCAGGGACGACTCGGTCCAGCGCTTCAAGGGTCTGGGCGAGATGAACGCCGAAGAGCTGCGGGTGACCACGATGGACCAGGACCACCGCGTCCTGGGCCAGGTCACGCTGGACGACGCGGCCCAGGCCGACGACCTGTTCTCCGTCCTCATGGGTGAGGACGTCGAGGCACGGCGCTCGTTCATCCAGCGCAACGCCAAGGATGTCCGCTTCCTCGACATCTGAGTCGGCCCCCAGCCGCAGACGACAGAAGGACTTTGACCAGCAATGGCCGACGAGAACACCCCGAACACGCCCGACGATCTGACCCCCGACGAGCTCGCCCAGGGCGCCGCCCTCCGCGTCGAGCCGGTCGGCCTCGAGACGGAGATGCAGCGCTCGTACCTCGATTACGCGATGAGCGTGATCGTCAGCCGTGCGCTGCCCGACGTCCGGGACGGCCTCAAGCCGGTGCACCGCCGGGTGCTGTACGCGATGTACGACGGCGGGTACCGCCCCGAGAAGGGCTTCTACAAGTGCGCCCGCGTCGTCGGCGACGTCATGGGCACCTACCACCCGCACGGCGACTCGTCGATCTACGACGCGCTGGTGCGGCTGGCCCAGCCGTGGTCCATGCGGATGCCGCTGGTCGACTCCAACGGCAACTTCGGCTCCCCGGGCAACGACCCCGCGGCGGCCATGCGGTACACCGAGTGCAAGATGGCACCGCTGTCGATGGAGATGCTCCGGGACATCGACGAGGAGACCGTCGACTTCCAGGACAACTACGACGGCCGTAACCAGGAGCCGACGGTCCTGCCGGCCCGCTTCCCCAACCTGCTGATCAATGGTTCGGCGGGGATCGCGGTCGGCATGGCCACCAACATCCCGCCGCACAATCTGCGCGAGGTGGCCGAGGGCGCCCAGTGGGCCCTGGCCAACCCCGAGGCCACCCAGGAAGAGCTGCTCGACGCCCTGATCGACCGGATCAAGGGCCCGGACTTCCCGACCGGGGCGCTGGTCGTCGGCCGTAAGGGCATCGAGGAGGCGTACCGCACCGGGCGCGGCTCGATCACCATGCGCGCGGTGGTGGAGGTCGAGGAGATCCAGGGCCGGCAGTGCCTGGTGGTCACCGAGCTGCCGTACCAGGTGAACCCGGACAACCTCGCGCAGAAGATCGCCGACCTGGTGAAGGACGGCAAGGTCGGCGGCATCGCCGACGTCCGTGACGAGACCTCCTCGCGCACCGGCCAGCGCCTGGTCATCGTGCTCAAGCGGGACGCGGTCGCCAAGGTCGTCATCAACAACCTCTACAAGCACACCGATCTACAGACCAACTTCGGCGCCAATATGCTGGCTCTGGTCGACGGTGTGCCGCGCACCCTCTCGCTGGACGCGTTCATCCGCAACTGGGTCACCCACCAGGTCGAGGTCATCGTCCGGCGGACCCGCTTCCGGCTGCGCAAGGCCGAGGAGCGGGCGCACATCCTGCGCGGTCTGCTCAAGGCCCTGGACGCGATCGACGAGGTCATCGCGCTGATCCGGCGCAGCGACACGGTGGAGATCGCGCGCGAGGGCCTGATGGGCCTGCTGGAGATCGACGAGATCCAGGCGAACGCGATCCTGGAGATGCAGCTGCGGCGGCTGGCCGCCCTGGAGCGTCAGAAGATCGTCCAGGAGCACGACGAGCTTCAGGCCAAGATCAACGAGTACAACGCGATCCTGGCCTCGCCCGAGCGGCAGCGGCAGATCATCAGCGAGGAGCTGACCGCGATCGTCGAGAAGTTCGGCGACGACCGGCGCACCAAGCTGGTGCCCTTCGACGGCGACATGTCCATCGAGGACCTGATCGCCGAGGAGGACATCGTCGTCACGATCACGCGTGGCGGCTATGTGAAGCGCACCAAGACCGAGGACTACCGCTCGCAGAAGCGCGGCGGCAAGGGCGTGCGCGGGACGAAGCTGAAGCAGGACGACATCGTCTCCCACTTCTTCGTCTCGACCACCCACCACTGGCTGCTCTTCTTCACCAACAAGGGCCGGGTCTACCGGGCGAAGGCGTACGAGCTCCCGGACGCGGGACGGGACGCGCGCGGCCAGCATGTGGCGAATCTGCTGGCCTTCCAGCCCGATGAGAAGATCGCGCGGATTCTCGCCATCCGGGATTACGAGGCGGTGCCGTATCTGGTGCTGGCCACCAAGTCCGGCCTGGTCAAGAAGACCCCGCTGAAGGACTACGACTCGCCCCGCTCGGGCGGTGTGATCGCGATCAACCTCCGGGAGATGGAGGACGGCCGCGAGGACGAGCTGATCGGTGCCGAGCTGGTCTCCTCCGCGGACGATCTGCTGCTGATCAGCAGGAAGGCCCAGTCGATCCGGTTCACCGCGACCGACGAGTCGCTGCGGCCGATGGGCCGCGCGACCTCCGGTGTGAAGGGCATGAGCTTTCGCGAGGGCGACGAGCTCCTCTCGATGAATGTCGTCCGGCCCGGTACGTTCGTGTTCACCGCCACCGACGGCGGGTACGCGAAGCGGACCGATGTCGATGAGTACCGCGTCCAGGGGCGCGGCGGTCTCGGTATCAAGGCGGCGAAGATCGTCGAGGACCGTGGTTCCCTGGTCGGGGCGCTGGTGGTCGAGGAGACCGATGAGATCCTCGCCATCACGCTCAGCGGTGGCGTGATCCGCACCCGGGTCAATGAGGTCAGGGAGACGGGCCGTGACACCATGGGCGTCCAACTGATCAACCTGGGCAAGCGCGATGCCGTCGTCGGCGTCGCCCGGAACGCCGAGGCCGGTCGTGAGGCTGAAGAGGTCGAGGAAGAAACCGCGGCCATGAACGCGCCAGCCGAGGAGGCCGAGTCCGAGGCGGCCGAGGGCACAGCGCCCCCGGCCGACGAGACCGAGGAGTAAGTCGTGAGTGGAGCCACGGGTGCCGCGGGCGGCGGTGCGGACGCCGGAGGGCGTCCGGGATCGGGAGCCCCGACGGGCGGTCACACCGCTGGGGACGGCGCCCGTGGCCCGGCCGGGGACTCCGCCGCCGCGGCGGTG
Organism: Streptomyces sp. NEAU-174; assembly: GCF_052665095.1. Lineage (NCBI taxonomy): Bacteria > Bacillati > Actinomycetota > Actinomycetes > Kitasatosporales > Streptomycetaceae > Streptomyces > Streptomyces sp. NEAU-174. The sequence goes on from NZ_JBQTCE010000001.1 coordinate 831,733, forward strand.
ACCGAGACCCGGAAGCTGCGGCCGCAGCGCGATCCGCACCCCAAGCCCCAGTACTCCAGCCCGCTCCCCAACGAGCGTCCCGCCCCCGCCCAGCCCGCGCAGCCGTACCACCCGCCGCAGGCATACTCCCCGCCGCCCGGCGGCGGGGCCGGGCGGGGCGGCTCGGTGCCGGGGCAGTCGGCCCAGACCGCCCAGACGGGGCACCAGCAGGCCGCCACGGCCGTCCGCCGCCCCCGTACGTCCGCGGGGGCCCGTCCGGCGCCGCGGACCCGCAAGGCGCGGCTGCGGGTCGCCAGGGTCGACCCGTGGTCGGTCATGAAGGTCAGCTTCCTGCTGGCGATCGCGCTGGGGATCTGCACGGTGATCGCGGTGGCGGTGCTGTGGATGGTCATGGACGCCATGGGCGTCTTCAGCGCGGTGGGCGGCACCATCAGCGACGCCACGGAGTCGCAGAAGGGCAGCGGGTTCGACCTGGAGTCCTTCCTGTCGCTTCCGCGTGTCCTGGGGTTCACCGGGATCATCGCCGTGATCAATGTGGTGCTGGCGACCGCGCTGGCCACGCTCGGGGCCTTCATCTACAACCTGTCGGCGGGCTTCGTGGGCGGCGTCGAGCTGACCTTGGCCGAGGACGAGTAGCGGCCCGGCTGTTACCGATTTTGGGACAGGGCAGGTGGTGCGCTAATCTTTCGGTGCAGCGCGGGGCTATAGCTCAGACGGTTAGAGCGCTTCCCTGATAAGGAAGAGGCCACAGGTTCAAGTCCTGTTAGCCCCACCGTCGCGATCAGCCTGGATGGAGATCTTCTCCGTCCAGGCTGATGTCGTATGGGGGCAGGGAGTTGATCCCCGCTTCCTTCCCGGTTTCTCATCGGCCAATGCCGGTCATAGGTCACCGATCGGTATCGGTCGGTGTGTATCATCGGGCGCCAGAGGTCCCCTACGTCAAGAAAGAGACGAGGTAGCGCGGTGAAGAAGCTGCTCCTGGTCGCACTGGCCGCCATCGGCGGGCTCCTCGTGTACCGCCAGATCCAGGCGGATCGCGCCGAGCAGGATCTGTGGACGGAGGCGACCGACTCCGTGCCCGCGGGTTCGGGTGTGTGAGCTCCTACTACAGTCCCAGTACGGGGCCCCGGCCGCTGGAGCGGTCGGGGCCCCGTCGGCTTTACTGGCGCCGTGGCGCAGTTGCGCCGTGACGCAGTGGCGCAGTTGGGCCGTGACGGGCGAGCGGCGGGGGCTGCGGGGGGATGGGATGACGGGGGGCCTTCGTGTTTCACTCTCGCAAACGAATAGCTTGCACAGGCAAAGTTGAGCGGGCCGGCCGGGCCGGGGCGAACGAGCCGGCCAGGTCGGGGTTGAGCGGGCCGACGGGCCGGTACGACGAGGGGTGACGCGCGATGAAGGACCGTCGCAAGGTCAGGGCCGGTCTCGCCGCGGCGGCGGCGCTGTGCGCGGTGGCCTCGGCACCGGGCACGTCCCTCGCCGACGGCGCCGCCGGGGCCCGGGGGTACGAGACCCGGGGCACCCGGATATCCGGCTCCGACGGTGACGCGGGCGCCCCTTCCCTGGCGGCCGGCCGCACCTATGTCGACAGCGTCGGGCCGGGCGAGAAGCGGTACTACGGCGTGACGCTCGACACGAAGTCAGCCGCCTATGTCTCGGCGGTCGCGGCACCCCGGCCGGGCGCGGAGGTGACCTCGTACCGCGATGGCGTGAAGGTGACCCTGGAGAGCCCCGACGGGGGCATCTGCGGCACCGCGTCCCCGAAGATCGAGACGACCGGCGTGGCCTATCCCCTGGCCGACTACGCCTCCCGCCAGATCGACTCCGGCCCGGCCTCCTGTCACCAGGCGGGGCGCTATGTGGTGACGGTGGAGCGCGAGGACGGGTCACCGGACCCGGAGCGCTGGCCCGTGGAGCTCCGGCTGATGGTGGAGCCACCGGTGAAGGGCGGGGCCACGGGGGCGGCCCCGGAGGGGAGTTCGAGCTCGCCGTCGCCCGAGCCGCTGGACGGCACTCCGCTGCCGAGGCGTGGCGGGCGCGGCTTCAGCGACGCGCCGACCCTGGGGACCGGGGTGTGGGGGGACGAGATCACGCCGGGGGAGACGCACTTCTACCGGGTGCCCGTGGACTGGGGGCAGCGCCTCTCCGCCGTCGCCGAACTGTCCGCCGACGGCAAGGACCAGAGCACCCGTCTGCTCGACCGCGCCCTGGCACTGCACGCCTACAACCCGGCGCGCGGGCTCGCGAAGCGCGGTACCCCCGCCGCGCGGGACGGTGAGTCGCCCCGCACCCAGGTGGCCACCGCGCCGGTGGCCTACGGAAACCGGTATGCGAACACCGGCTCCACGGTCCGCGCGATGAGCTTCAGCGGTGGGTACTTCCTGGCGGTCACCCTCAACCCGCCGCAGGTGGCACCCCATCTGAACAGCTCGGTGCCGGTCGTGCTGCGGGTACGGGTCGCGGGCGACACGCGCGACGGGCCCGCCTATGACAAGGACCCGGTCAAGGCGGGGTTCGGCCTCACGGCGGCCGACCGGCGGGCGGCCAAGCGGCATCCGGTCGCGGCGGACGGCGACCGGATGGGGAGTTCCGGCTCCGGCGCCGCCGACTCGAAGGACGCGCTGCGGGCGGTGGGTTACGCGGGGATCGGCACCGGGACGGCGCTGGTGCTGGGGCTCGGGGTGTGGACGCTCACCGCCCGGCGGCGGGCCTCGGCGCAGCAGCGGTACGGGCCGCCGCCTGCTTGGTAGCCGGGGACTGCGCTTGCTCGGTAGTCGGGGACCGCGCTTGCTTGGTAGCCGGGGGCCGTCTCGTGGCTGTGGCTGTGGTCTGGGGCGGGGTCAGCCCGCTGCCACCAGGGCCCATGCGCCGATGGCGAAGCACAGCGCCGCCACGATCAGGATCGAGAGCGTCGCTTTCCTGGACGGTCCGGGGCGCCGCCGCGTCGTGGCGGGAACCCGCGGCCGCTCCGCGGTGTATGGACGAGTAGAAGGAAAGTCACGCGGGAGCGGCGTGGGTGTCGGGGTCGGAGTCGGCGTGGGTGTCGGCGTTGGCGTCGGTGTCGGCGTGTGTGCCGCGTTCGGAGCGGGAGCGGGGGTGGGCGTATGCGGGTGCGGATGCTGCACCGGCTGTGCGGGGTGTGGGGGCTGCTGTTGTGCGTGGTGCGGGTGGTGCACGGGCGGCTGTGGGGCCGGTGGGATCGGTGCCGCCGTCGAAGGGGTCGGCGGGGTCAGCGGGTGGGGTATCGACGGCCGCTGGACCGGCGGGGGCGGAGTCGCGGGCTGGGCGGTCGGCGGCGGGGGTGTCGGCGTCGGTGGGCCCGCGGGCTGGGGCGGCGGGGTCTGGTGGTGCGGGGTCTGGTGGTGTGGCGGGGTCCGGTTCGAGGGCGTCTGGGCGTGTGGGGGTTCGGGGTGCCGGACTTCGGCGGGCGGGGCGCCCGGGGACGGAGTCCCAGGAGTCCCAGGAGCCCCGGGGGCCTCGGCGTGCGGTGCGTGCGACTGGTCGTTCCGGGGGAGCGGCGGCGGGAGGGTGAAGCTGCCGGTGTCGGACATGGACGGCCGTGGGGCGGCCGGCTGCTGGGGCGCGGCCGCGTCGGGGCCGGGGCCGCCTCGTCGGCGGGGCCCGAGTCGGCGCCGGACTGGGGCCGGGACGGCGCCGCGCCGTTGCCCTGGGGCGGTTCGGCCTTCGCGTGGCGGCGGCGCGGCCGGGTGGGGCCCTCGGGGCCGAATCCGGTGGGCAGCGGCCCGAGTTGGTCGAAGACCTCGATGACATCGTCGTCCAGGTCGGCCTCGGGCAGCAGGTCGACCGCGGTCGCCAGGGCCTTTCGCGCGCCCGTGGCGGTGCGGAAGCGGTTCTCGGGGTCCGGTTGCAGCAGCCCCGCGATCACCTGCCACAGCGGTTCGGGCACTCCGGTGGGCGCGTTCGGCACCCCCTGCTCGAAGAGCTTGACGAGTGCCTCCCCGTCCGGCTTGTGCCCGGTGATCAGATAGAGCGCCACCAGCCCGACGGCGAAGAGGTCCGCCGGGAAGTCGGGGTCGTCGCCCATCATTTGCTCGGGCGCGAAGTAGCCGGGCGTGCCCATCACGTAGTTGGCCTCGGTGAGGCGCGGCTCGCCCTTGGTCAGCGCGATGCCGAAGTCGGAGAGCCGGACGTGCGGCCGCCCGGTCCCGGTGGATTCCAGCAGGATGTTCGCGGGTTTGATGTCCCGGTGCACCACACCCTCGGCGTGCACCGCGGCCAGTCCGGAGAGCAGCTGGTCGATCAGGGTGCACACATAGCGGGGCGGCAGCGGGCCGTAGTCCCCGATGAGATGGGCGAACGAGCCGCCGCCCACCAGGTCCATGGTGAACAGCACCTTGTCGTCGTCGGCCGCCCAGCTGGCCGGTGCCAGCACATGGGGGTGATCGATCCGCAGGGCCTGTTCCCGGACGAAGCGCAGCAGCGTATGGGCGTCGCGTTGCTGGAGCACCTTCGCTGCCACGTACCGTCGGCGGCGGTGGTCCCAGACGCGCCATACCGCGCCCACGCCCCCGCGCCCGATCGGGTCCACCAGCTCGTACCGGCCCGCGAAGATCTCACCCATCGCGCCGTGCCCGCCCCGTCATCGACTCGTCAGCAGTTCAGCCCGTCAGCTCTGGTGCGCCTCGTAGTGGGCGACCGCCTCGGCGGTCCGCCCGGCGCCGTACACACGGAGAAACTCTGCCAGCTCGGGGTGGGTGGGGGCGAGGGAGTCGGCGGCATCGATGATGTCCCCCGCGGCTGCCACGGACCGCAGCAGCGACTGGATCTCGCGTACCACTCGCCGTACGGTCGGGGCGCCCGTGCTCGCCGTGGTCTGGGTGGAGTTGAGGACCGAGCCGCCCGCGGACTTCTTGATCTCCTCCATGCGCTCGGCGGCCTCGGCGGCGCTGACCCTGCCGTCCGCGGCCTGACTGGACAGCTCCTGGAGCGCCTGCACCCGCTGGACCACGGCGGGGTTGCCGATCTTGGCACGCTGGCCGCTCATGAGCTGCGAGAGCATGGGCGCGGACAGACCGAGGACGGCGGCGAGGCGGGCTTGGTTCAGACCGAGATCGTCGATGAGACGGCGAAAGAGCGCCCCCAGCGGCTCCCCGTACCAGCTGCGCTGAAGCTCCCGTGCGCGCGCGGTGGCATCCTGCTGTGTTGCGTCCATCTCGCTCTCCCCTTCGCTTCGCTGCCGCGAATCTTGCGTGGCATCCTACGGAGAGCGCTACGCGCGAGCGATACCCGGTCGGGAATGCTGGTCGGTACCAGGTATCCTGATCGGCGAAGGGGCCTTAGCTCAGTTGGTAGAGCGCCGTCTTTGCATGGCGGATGTCAGGAGTTCGACTCTCCTAGGCTCCACCACCATCACCAGCCAGGACACCGGACGGGTGTCCTGGCTGATGCGTTTTCTCCCCTGATATCGGTGTTGCCACTCTTGTCATTGCCCGGCGCAACACCCGCGGGATGCTCCAGGGTGTTTTCCACAACTCGGGCAGATCGCCCGGGAGTCGTCTGATCGGCGCGGTGCGCCGTACAGGGGGACACGATGAGTGGGCTGCATCCGCTGGGCGAGAACCTGCCCGAGGAGTGCCGGGCGTTCGCTGTGGAGCTGAGGAAGCTGTTCCTGGGGCTGGGGGTCTCGATGCGCAGATACGCGGTGCGCAGGCACCGGGATCCGAGCACCATCTCGCGGTTTCTGAGTGGCACCCGGATCCCGCCGTGGGAGTTCGTCTTCGATCTGTTCACCGATCTCGCGGCGCAGCGCGGTGTCGCTCCCACCCCCGCCGCCCTCGAGCTGGTGCGGGAGCTGCACCGGGCCGCGGTCCGCACCAGCCGCTCCCCCGGGCATGCCATGGAGATCCTTCAGATCCAGCTGGCCGACGCCGACCGGCACGCGCGGGTCTCCTTAGCGCACCAGGACGTACTGGGCGAGGCGCTGCTGGACCGCAAGCACCGCATCGCCGATCTCGAGGTACGGCTGAGCCAGGCCGAGGCGGCCTGGGCGACGGAGCGGGCCCGGGCGGACGCGCTGGAGCGCGATCTGCCGGACCGGGAGGAGCTGATCAAGGAGCGGGATCTGCTTCAGCAGGAGGTGCGGCGGCTCACCGAGGAGCTGGACGAGGTGCGGCTGCGGGGCCGGCTGGCGGAGGAGCGCTGTCTGGTCCTGGAGCGGCAGCTGGCCATGGTGGAGTCCCAGCGCCCCGCCGCGATGCCACAGCAGGAGGAGGAGCCCATGGGACGGGAGGGGCCAGCGGCGTCCCCGCGGGCCGTGGGGCCGCGGCCGAAGATCCTCGTGGTGGACGACCAGCAGAACAATCTGCTGGCCATGGAGGCCGTGCTGGCCACGCTCGACCAGGAGCTGGTGACCGCGACCTCCGGGCAGGAGGCCCTCAAGGCGCTGCTCGACCATGACGACTTCGCGGTGATCCTGCTGGATGTGCAGATGCCCGAGATGGACGGCTATGAGACGGCGGCCCATATCAAGCGGCGCTCCCGTAACCGCGACATCCCGATCATCTTCCTCACCGCGATGGGCTCCGATCCCGAGCACTCCTCACGGGGCTATGCGGCCGGTGCCGTGGACTACATGGCCAAGCCGATCGACCCCTGGGCGCTGCGGGCCAAGGTCTCGGTCTTCACCGAGATCTTCCTGGAGCGGCGGCAGCGCCGCTCCCAGGGGGAGGAACCGACGGACTGAGCCGGAGCCGCCCCCGGAGAAGCCGGAGCCGCCCCGGAGAAAAGGACGAAGGGCGGGAGATCGGCTGATCTCCCGCCCCTCGTGGCGGCATGCGCCGGGCGCCGTGGGCGGCGCCCTCAGCGCTCGTCGTCCCTGCGGGCCTCGGCCTCGGCCTGCTTGGCCTGCACCTCGGGGTCGAGGGCGTTCTGGTCGCTGCCGTCCACCGCCGAGAGCCGCTCGCGGTCGTCCACCTCGGTCGCCGCCGGGGGCTCGACCAGCCAGTCGGGGTTGGCCTGCTTGTCCCACCACTTCCACGCGGCGTAGACCCCCGCGCCGACCAGACCGATGAAGGTCGCCCGCTTGGCGAAGCGGGCGGTCCGGGCCCGGCGGCGGTGCTTCCGGGCGAGCTTCTCGATCTCCGCGGCCGTCACATGGGTGCGCAGCGCCGCGATGGCCGCCGCCGTGCGGACGGCCGCCTCCTCGCGCGCCGGTCCCGCGGCGGCGCGCACCCCGGCCACCGCCTGCTCCACCCGCGGTGCCGTGTAGTCGGCGGCATGGCGTGCCGCCTTACGGGTCCGCTTGGCGGCCCGTGTGGCGGCCCGGTCCACCTTCGGCGGCAGGGTGCCGCGGGCCTGGTCGAGCCGTGGCGCGATATGGGTGTGGTACTGAGCACCGGCCGTGCACCGGGCCTGGTGTGCCGCGGTCGAGACCTTCGGCGCCAGCCGGACGCGGGCCTCGTGCGCGTAGCGCGTCGCGGTGTCCTTGGCCGTGCCGGCATAGGGCGCCACCGCCTCCGCGGCGTGCAGGACGCTGCCCTTGGCGGTGCCGGTCGCGGCTCGCACGCTGTCAATGCGGGTCACGGGATCCTCCTCCTCGGTGGCGTGGTCAAGCTCCGGGGTTCAGAGTCGTGCGTTGTCGTTGCGCGCTCTATTTGCCCAGTTTCGTGTTTCCATCCCAAGAAAGATCATGCCTGTTTGTGGAGATCATGCCCGTTCGCAGCATGGCCGGCATGTGTGATCGGGCATCTGGGTCATAGGGAGAATTCTCGTGGAAACCGTGCGGATCGGCGCGCCCGGGGCCGCCTCAGCGGCTACTCGTCCGCCTTGCGTCCGTGCGAGGATCAGGAGACGTAAGTGAAAACGATGGAAGGTTGATCGTGGCCGAGCAGCTATACGCCACCCTGAAGACGAACAACGGCGACATCGTGGTCCGGCTGCTGCCGAACCATGCGCCCAAGACGGTCAAGAACTTTGTCGAACTGGCCGAAGGCACTCGCGAGTGGACCCACCCAGCCACCGGCAAGAAGGCCAAGGAGAAGCTCTACGACGGCACCGTCTTCCACCGGGTGATCAGTGGCTTCATGATCCAGGGCGGTGACCCGCTGGGCAACGGGACCGGTGGTCCCGGCTATGAGTTCGGCGACGAGTTCCACCCGGACCTGGCCTTCAACAAGCCGTACCTGCTGGCGATGGCCAACGCCGGCCCGGGCACCAACGGCTCGCAGTTCTTCGTCACGGTCGCCCCGACCGCGTGGCTGACCGGTAAGCACACCATCTTCGGCGAGGTCGTCGACGAGGGCAGCAAGAAGGTCGTCGACGCGATCGCGAGCACCGCGACCAACCCGCGCACCGACCGTCCGCTCCAGGACGTCGTCATCGAGTCGGTCGTCATCGAGACGCGCGAGGGCTGAACCCGTACGGGGAACTCTCATGCCCCGGTACGGGGAACTTTCAGGCCCCGCTTGTCCGTGTGAACAAGTGTCCGTGTGTACAAGCGGGGCGGGGGAACGCCCGATCAGAAGTGGACAAGGGGCGAGGGGACACCATGGAGGACCAGGCGGTCTGCTGCTACCGGCACCCCCAGCGGGAGACCGGCATCAGCTGCACCCGCTGTGAGCGCCCGATCTGCCCCGAGTGCATGATCAGCGCGTCTGTGGGGTTCCAGTGCCCCGAATGTGTGAGCGGACGGGCGTCCGCCGGGTCCGGGGCCTCGGCCGCCGGACCCCCGCCGCGCGCCGCCCAGCCGCGCACCCTGGCCGGCGGCACGATGGCCTCGGACCCCCGGCTGATCACCAAGATCCTGGTGGCCATCAACATCGCGGTATGGCTCGCCGCGCTGTCCGCGGGCGACCGGCTGGTGAATGATCTCGACCTGGTCGGCCGGGCCTACGACCCCGGCACGGTGCAGATCGTCGGCGTCGCCGAGGGCCAGTGGTGGCGGCTGGTGACCTCGGTCTTCCTCCACCAGCAGCTGATGCACATCGCCTTCAACATGCTCTCGCTGTGGTGGATCGGCGGCCCGCTGGAGGCCGCGCTCGGCCGGGTCCGCTTCATCGTGCTGTACATGCTGTCGGGTCTCGGCGGCAGTGCGCTGTCGTATCTCCTGGCCGCGCAGAACCAGCCGTCGCTGGGCGCCTCCGGCGCGATCTTCGGCCTGCTCGGCGCCACCGCCGTGCTGATGCGCCGGCTGAACTACGACATGCGGCCGGTCATCGCGCTGCTGGCGCTGAATCTGCTCTTCACCTTCACCTGGTCCGGTATCGCCTGGCAGGCGCATGTCGGCGGGCTGGTCGCGGGCACGGTGGTGGCGTACGGGATGGTGCACGCGCCCCGGGAGAAGCGGGCGCTGGTGCAGCGGGGGACCTGCGTCCTGGTGCTGCTCGCGATCGTCGCGATGGTGTGGATCCGGACGGTGCAGCTCACCGGGTGAAGCCACCCGCCGAGGAAGCTCACCGGATGAGCGGGGCGGCCGGCCGATGAGCGGCCGGCCGTTGGGCCACCTGGGACGAGCCGGACCCGGTCAGTTGTCCACAGCGCGTGGCGGATCTTACGCAACCTGTGGAGAACTTGCGTACGCCCCCCGACTGACCTGCGTTTTCGCAGGAAGGCGGGGGTGTGAACGATCGAACAGACGCCCGTTACCGATCACACCGGCGTCAACACGGCAGAGGTTATCCACAGATCTTCTGAGTTTTCCCCGGCTGTGGATAACTCTGTGGACAACCTGGGGACGAGCCTGCGGACCGCCAGGTCACTTCCACTGGGTGGAGACGACGAACCCCGCGGCGATGAAGCCGAAGCCGACCACGATGTTCCAGTTGCCCAGCGATTCCACCGGCATGTCCCCCGTGGTCACGTAGAAGATGACGATCCACGCGAGGCCGATCAGGAACATGGCCAGCATCAGCGGTGCCACCCACCGGCGGCCGCTGTTCAGACTGATACTGGCTGCCTGCTTCGCCGGCGGCGGCGTGAAGTCGTCCTTCTTGCGGATCCGTGACTTCGGCACGAGGAACTCTCCTGTCGATGCGCTGCGTGACCGCGCGGGGATGTGTACGGACGGCGCCGGGGCGGGACAGCGACGGGGACCACGTCCCTCCCCCACACGTCCGTTAGCGTAGTCCTTCCGCGGCGTCGTAAGGAGTAAGGGTACGTTGAGCAATTCCGCTGACTCCCCCGCCCCGGCATCCCGCCGCCCCCGGTTCCGCCCCGTACGGCTGCTGACCGGAGCGGTCTTCGCGCTGGCCGGTCTGATCTTCTGGACCAGTTTCAACACGGCCCAGGGCACCAACCTCCGCAGTGATGAATCGATGCTGCGGCTCTCCGATCTCATCCAGGAACGCAGCCGTAAGAACGGCGCCCTGGGCGACAGCACGGGCAAAATACGCTCCGAGGTCGACGCCCTCGCCCGGCGGGACAACGGCAGCACCCAGGCCGAGCGCCGCAAGCTGGCCGAGCTGGAGGAGACCGCCGGCACCAAGAAGCTCACCGGCCCCGGGCTCACCGTCACCCTTACCGACGCCCCGCCGAACGCCACCCCGCAGATCCCCGGCGTCCCGGATCCCCAGCCCAACGATCTCGTCATCCACCAGCAGGACCTCCAGGCCGTGGTCAACGCGCTGTGGCAGGGCGGCGCCGAGGGGATCAAGGTCATGGACCAGCGGCTGATCTCCACCAGCGCGGTGCGCTGCGTCGGCAACACCCTGATCCTCCAGGGCCAGGTCTACTCGCCGCCCTACAAGGTCACCGCCGTGGGTGACCGGGACAAGCTGGGCGCCGCCCTCGCCGCCTCGCCCGCGATCCAGAACTACCGCAGCTATGTCGACGCGTACGGCCTCGGCTGGAAAGTCGACCAGCACGACACGGTGACTCTTCCCGGCTACTCCGGCACAGTGGATCTGCACCAGGCACAGCCCATCGGATAGCACCGGCGACCGGCGCGCGGCACCGGGGCAGCGGGGCGGACAGTGGGGGCCGATGAGAACGCGGCTGATCGTCAGGACGCTCAGTGAGATCTGCGTCACCGTCGGAGCTGTGATCATCCTTTTGGTGGTCTACGTCCTGTACTGGACCTCCGTACGGGCCGACCGCGCCATGGACGGCGAGATCGACCAGCTCCAGGACCGCTGGGCCACCGGCACGGTCAGCGCCGGTGCCGAGCCCTCGCCGAAGCCCCGCCGCTACGAGCCCGGCGCCTCCTTCTCGATCATGTACATCCCGCGCTTCGGCGCCGACTGGGCCAAGCCCGTCCTCGAGGGCACCGCCACCGACACCCTGAAGAAGGGGCTCGGCCACTACTCCCGCACCGCCCGCCTCGGCGCCCTCGGCAACTTCGCCGTCGCCGGGCACCGCCGCACCTACGGCGACCCCTTCAAGGACTTCCCCGAGCTGCGCCCCGGTGACGCGGTGGTGCTGACCGACGGCACCACCTGGTTCACCTACCGCGTCGACCGGCGGCCCTATCGCACCCTGCCGACCGACACCGGGGTGATCGATCCGGTGCCGCGCGCGTCCGGCTTCCGGCGCCCCGGCCGCTATCTCACGCTGACGACCTGCGAGCCGGAGTGGGGCCACAGCCACCGGCTGATCACCTGGGCACACCTCGACGCGACCCAATCCGTAGCCCAAGGCAAGCCCAAGGCTTTGTACAGCTGACCCTCCGGCCCCACCCCTCGCCCCTTACTCTGGTGCTGCACTCCGGTGCTGCAATCGACTTCGTCATCGGTGAGTAGGGATGGCATGTACGGCTGGATCTGGCGGCATCTGCCGGGTAACGCATGGGTGCGGGCGCTGATTTCGCTCGTGCTGGTGCTGGCGATCGTCTTCGTGCTCTTCCAGTACGTCTTCCCCTGGGCGGAGCCCCTGCTGCCGTTCAACGACGTGACGGTCGACCAGGGAATGGCGGGTCCGCGATGAGCGCGCGCATCCTGGTCGTCGACAATTACGACAGCTTCGTCTTCAACCTCGTCCAGTACCTCTACCAGCTCGGCGCCGAGTGCGAGGTGGTGCGGAACGACGAGGTCTCCCCCGGCCACGCTCAGGACGGCTTCGACGGAGTCCTGCTGTCCCCCGGGCCCGGCACCCCGGAGGAGGCCGGGGTCTGCGTCGACATGGTCCGGCACTGCGCGGGCACCGGCGTACCGGTGTTCGGCGTCTGCCTGGGGATGCAGTCCATGGCCGTCGCGTACGGCGGCGTCGTCGGGCGGGCCCCGGAGCTGCTGCACGGCAAGACCTCGCTGGTGACCCATGAGGGAGCCGGCGTCTTCAGCGGGCTGCCCACTCCGTTCACCGCCACCCGCTATCACTCGCTGGCCGTGGAACGGGGGACGGTGCCCCCCGAACTGGAGATCACGGCCTGGACGGAGACCGGCATCGCCATGGGTCTGCGCCACCGTGAACTGCGGGTCGAGGGCGTCCAGTTCCACCCCGAGTCGGTCCTCACCGAATGGGGCCACCTGATGCTCGCCAACTGGCTGGTGGAGTGCGGGGACACGGATGCCGTGGGGCGGTCCGCGGGGCTCGCCCCGGTGGTCGGGGCGGTCGGCGGTAAGGCCGGCGAGTGACCGGACCGCGCCCCGAGCGCGAGGGCGCCGCCCAGGGTGCCCGGGAGCCCGCCCCGTACGCGCCGTACGGGTCTCATGAGCAGCATGGCGCCCCTGGTGCGCATGGCGCCCAGGGGGATCCGGACGCGTTCCCGGCGGCGGCTGCGGAGGGCCCGCGGGACCCGCTGGCCGATCCGCTGCCGGACTCCGCCCCGGCCGGGCCCACGGGGCGCGCCGTGGGCACCGCGTCGCTCTCGGTGCCGCCGCCCACCGGCCGCAGGCGGCGCGCCCGCCCGGCCGCCGCCGTGCCGGAGGACGCCGCCGAGCCGGCCGCCCCGCCCACGGGGCGTCGCCGCGCTCGTACGGCCCCCTCGGAGGAGGAGGCCGCCGGGCCGCCCACGGGGCGCAGACGCGCCCGTACGGCTCTCTCGGGGGCGGAGGAGGCCGCTGAGGCGGCCGCGCCGCCCACCGGGCGCCGTCGCGCCCGTGCGGCCCCCTCAGGGCCCTCAGGGCCCGCATACGTCGCCCAGACGCCGACGCCCACCCGCGCCCCGGGGCCGTCCCCACGGCCCGGCGAAACGCCCCCACGGTCCGGCGGGCCGTCCCCACGGTTCGGCGAAACGTCCGCACAGTCCGCCGAGGCGTCCGCACGCGCCCCGGAGGCCGCCGAGACGGCCGTCCTGCCCCCGGTGCCGCCCCGGGGCGACGACGAGACGGTCGCCCTGCGCGCCGTGGAGGCGCCGCCCGCCGACCGGACCATGTTGCTGCGCAAGATCGAGGCCGACCGTGACGGCGATCCCGAGCCCGATCCCGAGCCCGCGCCCGGCGGCCGGGCCGCCCGCCGTAAGGCCGCCCAGGGGGCCGGGAAGCGCGCCGGAAGGCACGGCTCCCGTGCCCGGCGCGGCACGGCGGAGGCGGGCGCCACACGGGACGCGGAGGGCGCGGGGAGCGCCGGGGACGCCCGGCCCCGCACCCGTATGGAGGCCAGGCGCGCCGCGCGGGCGCGCAAGGACAGCCCCGGGGTGGTGGTGAGCCGGGTGGTCGGCGAGTTGTTCATCACGCTCGGCGTGGTGATGCTGCTCTTCGTCACCTATCAGCTGTGGTGGACGAACATCCTTGCCCATCAGCAGGCCAACGGCGCCGCGAACAACCTCCAGAAGAAGTGGGACGAGAGCGGCGACGAGCGGGACCCGGGCACCTTCTCGCCCGGACAGGGGTTCGCGATCATCTACATCCCCAAGCTGGATGTGAAGGCCCCGATCGCGGAGGGCATCGACAAGCACAAGGTCCTCGACCGCGGCATGGTCGGCCACTACGGCAAGAGCCCGCTGAAGACCGCCATGCCGTGGGACAAGAAGGGCAACTTCGCGCTCGCCGGGCACCGCAACACCCATGGCGAGCCGTTCCGTTACATCAACCGTCTCAAGCCCGGCGACGAGATCGTCGTCGAGACGCAGAGCCGGTACTACACCTATGCGATGAGCAGCATCCTGCCGCAGACATCGCCGTCCAACACGGGCGTCATCAAGCCGGTGCCGCCCGGCTCCGGCTTCACCGAACCGGGGCGGTACATCACGCTGACCACCTGCACCCCGGAGTTCACCAGCACCTACCGGATGATCGTCTGGGGCAAGATGGTCGAGGAGCGGCCGCGTAGCGAGGGAAAGCCGGACGCGCTGGTCGAATGAGCGGGAACAGCCGGGTAACCAGAAAAAGGGGTACAACGCGGTGGCACGGACCGACCACGACGAGCGGCAGGACCGGCACCCCGGCCCGCCCGCAACGCCCAGCCGCCGCCCCGGCCGTGGACGGGTGGCCGCGGCCATCGCCGTCTTCGGCGAGCTGCTGATCACCGCGGGGATCATCCTCGCCCTGTTCGTCGTCTACTCGCTGTGGTGGACCAACGTCCTGGCCGACCGTGAGGCCAAGAAGCAGGGCGACCAGGTACGCAAGCACTGGGCGCAGCAGGGGCCGGGCAAGCTGGACACCAAGAGCGGCATCGGCTTCCTGCACGTGCCGTCCATGCACAACGGCGAGGTGCTGGTCAAGAAGGGCACCGCCACCGAGACCCTCAACGACGGCGTGGCCGGCTACTACACCAAGCCGGTCAAGTCCGCGATGCCGTGGGACAAGAAGGGCAACTTCAGCCTGGCCGCGCACCGGGACGGGCACGGCGCGAAGTTCCACAACATCGACAAGGTCCACGAGGGCGACCCGGTGGTCTTCGAGACCCGCGACACCTGGTACGTCTACAAGGTCTACGCGACGCTGCCGGAGACCTCGAAGTACAACGTGGACGTGCTGGACGCGGTCCCGAAGGAGTCGGGCCGGAAGCGGCCGGGCCGCTACATCACGCTCTCGACCTGCACCCCCGTCTACACCTCCCGCCACCGCTACATCGTGTGGGGCGAGCTGGAGCGCACCGAGAAGGTCGACGCGGACCGTACGCCCCCCGAGGAACTGCGCTAAGCGCTTCGCTGGAAGTGCCCCGACCTGCCGTCGATCGTCTGCGGCGCCGTCGCACGGAGAAGCCCCCGGCACCCTGAGAAGGTGCCGGGGGCTTCCCGTGTCACGGTGTCCGGAAGCCGGCTGGAAGCCCGGCGCCCGGAGGCCGGTCAGAAGCCGTTCTGGCCGCCGAAGATGCTTCCGCCGTTGTCACCGCCGCCGTTCCCGCCGCCGTCGCCACCCTGGCCGGCGACCGTGATGAGGTTCACGGACTGGCCCTTGGGCACCTGGGTGCCCGCGCCGGGCTGGCTGGCCACCACGGTGGCGTTGTCGTCCTGCGGACCGGCGATGTTGCCCACGTTGAGGCCCAGGTCCTGGAGCGCCTTCTTGGCGTCCTTGAGCTTCTGGCCGCCCAGGTTGGGCACCGGCACGTTCTCGTCCTGTGCCGGCTCCTTGGCGACGGTCAGCGTGACCGTCGAACCGGGCAGGACCTCCTGGCCGCCCTTGGGCGTCTGGTCGGTGACCGTGCCGGCCTCGACGTCGCCGCTCTCGACCTCCTGGGTCTGGACCTTGAGGCCCTTCGCCTGGAGCGACTTCGTGGCGTCCTCGACCTTCTGCGTGGTCACGTCCGGGACGACGACCTTCTGCTGGGCCTCGGCGACGGTCAGGGTGATCGTGGCGCCCTTCGCGACCTTCTTGCCGCCCTTCGGGTCCTGGTCGATCACCTTGCCGGCGGTCTGGTCCGACTGCTCGGTCTTCTGCTCGACGTCGAAGCCCTTGGCCTCGAGCTGTTGCTTGGCCGATTCGTACTGCACGTTCAGGACGTCGGGAACCTCGACCCTGGCCGCGGGCTTGGGGCCCTTGGACATGGTCAGCTCGACCGTGCCGTACCGTTTGACCTCGTCGCCGCCCTTGGGGGTCTGCTCACAGACGGTGTTCTTGTCCGCGTTCTCGCAGAACTTGGAGCCGACGTTCTTGACCTTGAAGTCGCCGTTCTCGCCTTGGCTCCTGGCGTCCTCGAGCGTCTTGCCGACGAGGTTGGGGACCGGGACCATGTCATCGTTCTTACCGCCGGCGAACAGCGACTTCCCGATGAAGATCGCACCGACCAGCACCAGTATTCCGGCGATGATCAGCAGGATCGTGGAGAGGTTGCTCTTCTTGTCGGGGCCCCCGCGCCCCCGCCCGCGGTCCGGCCGCTCGTCGTAGCCGAAGCCGCCGTCGTCCTCGCGCATCGGCGGGAGCATCGACGTCTGCGCCCCGGCGCCGGAGTTCTGCGGCCGCAGCATCGCGGTGGGCTGGTCGTCGGAGCCGTAGCCGACCGCGCCCAGGGCGGCGGTGGCGGCCACCGGCTGGCCCTCCAGGGCCGCCTCGATGTCGGCGCGCATCTCGTCGGCCGACTGGTAGCGGTAGTCGGGGTCCTTGACCAGCGCCCGCAGGACGATGGCGTCCATCTCCGGGGTGATCTCGGGGTCGTATGTGCTCGGCGGCTGCGGTTCCTCCCGCACGTGCTGATAGGCGACGGCCACTGGGGAGTCGCCCACGAACGGCGGCCTTACGGTCAGCAGCTCATAGAGCAGACAGCCGGTGGAGTACAGGTCGCTGCGCGCGTCGACCGTCTCGCCCTTGGCCTGCTCGGGGGAGAGGTACTGGGCGGTGCCGATGACGGCGGCCGTCTGTGTCATGGTCATACCGGCATCGCCCATGGCCCGGGCGATGCCGAAGTCCATCACCTTGACCTGGCCGCTCCGGGTGAGCATGACGTTGGCCGGCTTGATGTCCCGGTGGACGATGTTGTTGCGGTGCGAGTACTCGAGGGCCTGGAGGATGCCGGTGGTCATCTCCAGTGAGCGCTCGGGGAGCAGCTTTCTGCCCGAGTGGAGGAGCTCACGCAGCGTGGAACCGTCGACGTACTCCATCACGATGTACGGGATCGAGACGCCGTCGACGTAGTCCTCGCCGGTGTCGTAGACCGCGACGATCGCGGGATGGTTGAGCGAGGCGGCCGACTGGGCCTCTCGGCGGAACCGGGCCTGGAAGGACGGATCGCGGGCAAGGTCCGCCCGGAGCGTCTTCACAGCGACAGTACGGCCGAGGCGGGTGTCGTGCGCGAGGTAGACCTCCGCCATGCCACCGCGGCCGAGCACTGAGCCCAGCTCATACCGGCCGCCGAGGCGACGCGGCTCTTCCATAGCTACTCCAGCCCTCTTCCGTGGTTCCCGGCCGCACCTGCGGGCCGGCGAAGTGCTGCTCGCGCATACCGTACCCGGCACGTCTTACGGGACCCGGCCTCAGTGGTTATCTGATACCGGACCGGTACGGCGACGTGCGGGATTGGTATCCGGACGTGACGGGGGTCACTTGTCGCGCTCGGTTTCCAGTACGGCCTTCATCACGTTCTTGGCGATCGGCGCGGCCAGCTTGCCACCGGCGATGTCGCCACGGAGGGTGTCGGACCCTTCGATGACGACCGCGACCGCGACCGGCGAGCCGTCGTCCCCCTTGGCGTAGGAGATGAACCACGCATAGGGGTTCTTGCTGTTGGCGACGCCGTGCTGCGCGGTGCCGGTCTTGCCGCCGACCGTGACGCCCGGGATCTGGGCGCTGGTGCCGGTGCCCTCCTTGACCACGGTCTCCATCATGCTCTGGAGCTTCTGGGCGTTCTCGGAGCTGAGCGGCTGGCTCATCTGCTCCGGGTCGGTCTGCTCGATGGTGTTGAGGTTGGGGGCGCGCAGCGAGTCGACCATGTACGGCTTCATCAGCTTGCCGTCGTTGGCGACCGCGGCGGCGACCATCGCCATCTGGAGCGGGGTGGCCCGGTTGTCGAACTGGCCGATGGCCGACATCGCGTTGCCCGGCCGGTCCATGTCCTCGGGGTAGACGCTGGAGTACGCGCGGACGGGAGTGTCGATCGTCTTGTTGAAGCCGAACTTCTCGGCCTCCTCCCGCACCTTCTCCTGGCGGAGGTCGTCACCGAGCTTGCCGAAGACCGTGTTGCAGGAGTAGCGGAGTGCCTGCCGCAGCGAGGCGTTCTTGCAGGGGATGTTCCCCTCGTTGGGCAGGTTTTGGGTGGACAGCGGGAGCTTCCAGGGGTCCGGGGACTCGGTCGGCTCGTCGATGTCGGTGTACTTGCCGTTCTCCAGCGCGGCCGCGGCGGTGACGACCTTGAAGGTCGAGCCGGGCGGGTAGGTCTGACGGAGCGCCCGGTTGAGCATCGGGTCGTCCTTGTCCTTCTTCGGCTGGAGCCCGAGCCACGCCTCCTTGTCCTTGGAGGTGGCGCCCGCGATCTTCGACGGGTCGTAGCTCGGGGTGGAGGCGAGGGCGAGGATCTTGCCGGTGCGCGGGTCGAGCGCGGCGACGGCGCCCTTCTTGTCACCGAGGCCCTCGAACGCGGCCTCCTGGGCCTTGCGGTTCAGGGTGGTGATGACGTCGCCGCCCTTCTGCTTCTTGCCGGTGATCATGTCGATCGTCCGGTTGAAGAAGAGGCGGTCGTCGTTGCCCGTAAGGATGCCGTCTTCGATGTTCTCGATCTGGTTGGCGCCGTACGCCTGCGAGGCGAACCCCGTGACCGGCGCCCACATGGGGCCGTCCTTGTAGGTGCGCTTGTACTTGAAGTCGATGCCGTTGGTCTCGGCGGATCCGGTGATCGGCTGGCCGTCGACGATGATGTTGCCGCGCGGCTGGCTGTAACGGGCGATCAGAACCCGGTGGTTTCCGTCGTGGTTCTTCAGCTCGTCGGCCTGGACGTACTGGAGCCAGTTGTCCCGCACCAGCAGGGCGAGGACGAGGAGTCCGCAGAAGATCGCGATTCGGCGCAGGGGCTTGTTCACGGTCGGACCACCTGGGTCATCTCGGCGTCTGTGGTGGGGGCGGGCGTCGGCGCCGGGCGGCGCGCGGTGTCGCTGACCTTGATCAGGATGGCGACGAGCGCCCAGTTGGCGATGACGGACGAACCGCCCTGCGCGATGAACGGCATGGTCATACCGGTCAGCGGGATGAGGCCCATCACACCGCCCGCCACCACGAAGACCTGGATGGCGAAGGCCGCGGACAGACCGATGGCCAGCAGCTTGCCGAACGGGTCACGGGCGGCGAGGGCGGTGCGCACACCGCGCTCCACGATCAGGCCGTAGAGCAGCAGGAGCCCCATGGTGCCCGCGAGCCCGAGCTCCTCGCCGACGGTGGCCAGGATGAAGTCGGAGTTGGCGGCGAAGCCGATGAGGTCGGAGTTGCCCTGACCGAGGCCGGTGCCGAAGACGCCGCCGGAGCCGAAGGCCATCAGCGCCTGGGCGATCTGGTCACTGCCTCCGTTCTTGGCCACCTCGAAGGGCTGGAGCCAGGCGTCCACACGCGACTGGACGTGCGGCTCGAAGGTGGCGACGCCGACCGCGCCGGCCGCGGACATCAGCAGACCGAAGACGATCCAGCTGGTGCGCTCGGTGGCGACGTACAGCATCACGACGAAGAGGCCGAAGAACAGCAGCGAGGTGCCCAGGTCGGTCTCGAAGACCAGGATGAGGATGCTCATCCCCCAGACCACCAGGATCGGGCCGAGGTCGCGGCCGCGCGGCAGATACAGCCCCATGAAGCGGCGGCTGGCCAGGGCGAGCGCGTCCCGCTTGACCATCAGATAGCCGGAGAAGAACACGGCGATGATGATCTTGGCGAACTCACCGGGCTGGATGGAGAAGCTGCCGAGGGTGATCCAGATGCGGGCGCCGAAACGCGCCGGGAAGAACATCGGAAGGATCAGCAGGATCAGCGCCACCACCATGGAGATGTAGGTGTAGCGCTGGAGGATGCGGTGGTCCTTGAGCAGGATCAGGACGCCGACGAAGAGGGCGACGCCCAGTGCCGAGTAGATCAGCTGGTTGGGGGCCGAGGGCGCGAAGGCCATGCCGGCGTCCTTCGCCCGCTGGGCCAGCCGCCTGGACTGGTCCAGCCGCCAGATCAGCACCAGGCCCAGCCCGTTGAGGAGCGTGGCGATCGGCAGCAGCAGCGGGTCCGCGTACGGCGCGAACTTCCGGACCACCAGATGGCCGACGCCTGCCAGCAGACCGAGCCCGAGGCCGTAGCTGAGCATGCCCGAGGGCATCTCGTCGCTGAGTGCCAGGCCCGCGTTGGCGTAGGCGAAGACCGGAATGATCACCGCGAAGACGAGCATGGCCAGCTCGGTGTTCCGCCTGCTCGGCGGCCCGGCCGTACTGATCGTCGTCGTGTTGGTCGTACTACTGCTCATGGGTGGACGGCCCCTTACGGCTTCACTGCTGGGTGCTGCTGCACTGCGGGACCAACTTCTTCTCCTCCTCCGAGAGGGTGGGGCCGGGCTTCGGAGTGGGAGACGTCGTCGGCGTGGGCTTGGACGTGGCCTTGGCGGCGTTCGTTCCGAGCTGGTTCTCGGTCTTCCCGCTACCGGGCTTGCCGCTGCTGTTCTGCGACGGGTCGGCGCTGCTGGACGCGCCGCCACTGGGTGCCTTGTCGCCCTTGCCCTTGTCGCCGCCGGTGAGGTCCTTCTGGCTCTCCTCGGCCTTCTCCTGGGCATCGGCCTTCTTGCAGGCGCTGGCGAGGGTGGCGAGGTCCTTGGTCTTGTCCTGGGCCTGGCCCAGTCCGCTGACCGTGATCGTGTCCTCCACACGGCCGCGCTGGTCGGCCGGGAGGTACTTGAGTTCGATCTCGCGGTGGTCCTCATGGACCTTGTTCAGCTTGATCCAGGCCAGATCCTGGCTGATGCCCTGGTAGATCGCGACATGGTCGCCATTGGAGCCCACGTAGTACTGCGTCTGGGTCCAGCGATAGCCGCCATAGAGGCCGCCACCGATCACGGCGAGGCCGAGCACGATGAAGAGCGACCGCTTGGCCCATGTCTTGCGGCCGCTCTTCTTGGTGAAGTCTCCGTCGGCGTAGTCGCCGTAACTGCCCTGCGGCATACCGCCGATGGCCGGATCGCCGCTGCCGGGCGGTCCGAAGCCGCCGTGCGCGTCGCCCTGCTGCGGCGGTACGGACCGGCCGAGCTCGGCGGCCCGGCCCGCGGGGGTGTGCGCGGCGCCGCCGTCCCCGAGTGGGACCTGGTTCTCCGCGACCGCGCCCACGATCACGGGGGTGTCGTTGAGCTGGGCGGCGAGGGTGTCGGCGCCGTCGACGTCGAGGACGTCGGCGACGATGCAGGTGATGTTGTCGGGGCCGCCGCCGCGCAGCGCGAGCTGGATCAGCTCCTGCACGGTCTCGTGCGGGCCCTGGTAGCTGGCGAGGGTGTCCTCGAGGGTCTGGTGGCTCACGACGCCGGACAGGCCGTCGGAGCAGATCAGATAGCGGTCACCGGCCCGGACCTCGCGGATGGACAGATCGGGCTCCACATGGTCGCCGCTGCCCAGCGCGCGCATCAGCAGGGAGCGCTGCGGGTGGGTGCCCGCCTCCTCCTCGGTGATCCGGCCCTCGTCGACCAGGCGCTGCACCCAGGTGTGGTCCTGGGTGATCTGGGTGAGCACCCCGTCGCGCAGCAGATACGCGCGCGAGTCGCCGACATGCACCAGACCGAGCCGCTGGCCGGTCCACAGCAGGGCGGTGAGCGTGGTGCCCATGCCCTCGAGCTGCGGGTCCTCCTCGACCATGACGCGCAGCTGGTCATTGGCCCGCTGCACGGCGGTGCCGAGGGACGTCAGGATGTCCGAGCCCGGGACGTCGTCGTCGAGCTGGACGAGGGTGGAGATCACCTCGGAGCTGGCGACCTCGCCGGCGGCCTGGCCACCCATGCCGTCGGCGATCGCGAGCAGCCGGGGACCGGCGTAGCCGGAGTCCTCGTTGCCCTCCCGGATCATGCCCTTGTGCGATCCGGCCGCGAAACGCAGTGACAGACTCATGCGCACCTCGCCCGTCGGCTCCGGGTACAGCCCCTTGCCAACCACGCTGCCCACCCTCCGGTCGTCATGGTCTTACTACTTCCGCAGCTCGATGACGGTCTTGCCGATACGGATCGGCGCACCCAGCGGAATCGGTGTCGGTGTGGTGAGTCGGGTCCGGTCGAGATAAGTGCCGTTGGTGGACCCGAGATCCTCGACGATCCACTGGCCGTCACGGTCCGGGTAGATCCTGGCATGCCGGCTGGAGGCGTAGTCGTCGTCCAACACGATTGTTGAATCGTGCGCACGGCCGAGGGTGATGGTCTGCCCCTGGAGGGCGACCGTGGTGCCGGTCAGCGTGCCCTCGGAGACCACCAGCTTGGTGGGGGCACCGCGGCCGCGGCGGCCCCCGGACTGCTGGCGCTGCGGCGGCGGCGCGCTCTGCTGCCGCTGCTGCTGCTGTGTTTGCGGCCGGTCGGGGGCGCCGCGCCGCGCCGAACCGCGCTGGGTCACGCGGGTCCCGAACAGGTCGCTGCGGATGACCTGGACGGCCACGATGACGAACAGCCACAGTACGGCGAGGAAACCCAACCGCATGACCGTGAGGGTCAGCTCTGACATTGCCCCCGCTTCACCCTTCGGCTTGCCGGTAAACGATGGTGGTGCTGCCCACGACGATCCGCGAGCCGTCGCGGAGCGTAGCGCGCGTGGTGTGCTGTCCGTCCACCACGATGCCGTTCGTCGACCCGAGATCCTGGATGGTCGGTGGGGTTCCGACCCGGATCTCGCAGTGCCTGCGGGAGACACCGGGATCGTCGATCCGCACGTCAGCGTCGGTGGAGCGGCCCAGAACGAGCGTGGGCCGGGAGATCTGGTGGCGGCTGCCGTTGATCTCGATCCAGCGGCGGGTCTGACCCTGCGGCTGGGCTCCGACGCCGGCGGCCGCTCCGCCGCCGCGGGGCGCCGGACGGGTGCCGGGGGGCGCGGACGGCATCGGCGGAGCACCGGCGGGCTGGGCGGGGTAGCCGTAACCGCCGGGGCGCTGCTGGGGGGCCGCTCCGGCCCCGGCGCGGCCCGCCGCCTGCGGGCCCTCCGGGCTCTGGGACTCGCTGGAGGCCAGCGTCCGGCTGCGCACCCGGTACAGGCCGGTGTCGAGGTCCTCGGCCTTTTGCAGATGCACCTTGATGGCGCCCATGAAGGTGTATCGCTGCTGCTTGGCGTAGTCGCGGACCATGCCGGCCAGCTCGTCGCCGAGCTGCCCGGAGTACGGGCTGAGCCGCTCGTAGTCGGGCGCGCTCAGCTCGACGATGAAGTCGTTCGGGACGACCGTCCGGTCGCGGTTCCAGATCGTGGCGTTGTTGTCGCACTCGCGCTGGAGCGCGCCGGCGATCTCGACGGGCTGGACCTCGGACTTGAACACCTTGGCGAAGGTGCCGTTCACGAGGCCCTCGAGACGCTGCTCGAAGCGTTTCAGTACTCCCACCGGGCACCTCCTTCCTCAGTCGTGCTCTGGGTCGTCCTGGTACTGCTTACTGATCGTATCCACGCGTCGGGAAATCGGGTGGTTCCCCTTCCTGGCCCTGTGGAGCAGTGTCACCTCTCACAGGGATCGTAGAGGTGCCCTGACGACAGTGTCCCGCAACCGTGACGCTCTACGGACGGGTGGGGGCGGGGGCCTCGGTAACGGGTGTGATTGCACCCCGAGGGGCGTGCTAATGTTCTGGATGTCGGAAGGCGCTCCGCACGAACCGGACGGATCAGGAAGATCGGGCCGGGGAGCGGGAGAGCGGCCGGACGGCAGCACCCATGCGCGGGTGGCGGAATAGGCAGACGCGCTGGATTCAGGTTCCAGTGCCCGAAAGGGCGTGGGGGTTCAACTCCCCCCTCGCGCACCAGTCGGAGCGGGTCTCTCCGGAGTGACGAAAGTCGCTCGGAGGGGCCCGTTTCGCGTTTGTGGCAGGGGTCTTCCGGGCTTCCTGGGGAAGCCGCAGGGGCCTCCCGGGAAGGGGAGGCCCCTGCGGCCCGACGTCCGGTGGGACCGGATCGGGCAGATCGGCCGGATCGGCTGGATCAGGCGGCGGCGAAGCGGGTGGCGAGCTCCTTGGCCTTGGCCGCGGCGTCCTCATGGGCCTTCGCCTTGGAGGCGTCCGAGAGCTCGACCAGGTCGGCCATGGCCGGATTGCTGCGGGCCAACGTGAGTTCCGGCACAACGAAGGTGACATCGAGGCCGAGGCCGTCGCCCAGGGCCTTCCCGAGGTAGCTCGTCACGAACTCGAAGCTCTCCCGCGGGGTGCCCGGGCCGTAACCGCCGCCGCGGCTGGCGACGACGACCGCCGGGGTGCCCGAGGTGGTGGTCTGCTCGGCGCCCGCGGTGCGGCCCATGATGATCACGTGGTCCAGCCACGCCTTGAGGGTGGAGGGAATCGTGAAGTTGTACATCGGGGCGCCGATCAGGACCACGTCGGCCTGCTCGAGCTCGCCGGCAAGGGTCTCCCGCAGCGCGAAGGCGGTGTGCTGCTCGGGGGAGCGCTGGTCGGGAGCGGCGAAACCGGCGGCGGCCGCGAGGCCGTCCAGGTGCGGCAGCGGCTCGGCGGCCAGATCGCGGTAGATCACCGTGCCGTTCGGGTGCTGGGCTTCCCATTCCTTGCGGAAGGTGGCCGTGACCGAGCGGGAAGCGGAGGCTTCACCGGGGAAGACAGACGTGTCGATGTGCAGAAGAGTCGGCATGGATGCCTCCAGTGACAAGGCTCGGGAAGGAGCCAGTAATACCTACGTACCTACAGAAGGCACAGTAGCTTACTTTTTCGTAGTCCCGAACCAGAACGCAGTAGTGTGTATTCCATGGCGAAGGATCGTGGGGACCACAGCGAACAGGCCTGCAAGCAGGTCGACGGCGAGATGACGCGATTCTTCGAGCTGTTCGGCAAGCGATGGACGGGGCTGATCGTGGCTGTGCTGACGGAGCAGGGGGCGTACTTTGCCGACCTGCGGCGGGCCATCCCGGGGATCAGCGAGCGGATGCTGTCGGACCGGCTCACCGAGCTCACCACGGCGGGCCTGGTGGTGCGGGAGGTCGACGCCGGGCCGCCGTTGCGGGTGGCCTACCGGCTGACGGACGCGGGGAAGGCGCTGGAGCCCGCGCTGAAGGAGCTGTCGCGGTGGGCGGAGAACCATCTGCCCTCGGGCGGCGAGGGCTGCCCGGAGCAGTTCCGGGGCTGAGCCAGATCAATTTTTTGATCTGAGGGCCCGCCTTCTGATCTGGGGTTTCGCCATGATCGTCAAGGTTTTCCACAGGCTCTGACGAGGTGGGTCGACAGGGGGTACGGTCGGCTCAGTCGATTCAGTCGATGTCGTGTGCGAGAAGGGCGGGGGCGCGATGACGGACGACCGGAGCGTTGAGGGCGACGGCAGCGGCGAGGGCGGCCGAGCCGGAGCGAACGGCCGGGGCGAGCGGGGATCCAGTGGCGGGGATGCCGTGGGCGGGGCGGCCCGGCGGCTGCCGCCGGTTCCGGGCTTCGCCGTGTGGCACGGTGAGGGACCCTCTCCCCGGCAGCGGGGCAAGGCGCTGCGCAAGAGCCTGCCGCGCTCGGCGCATGCCGAGCCGCCGAGGGACACCGGGCGGCCGGATCCGGTGGCGGCGGTCGAGCGGTCCAACGCCGGGCGGCTGCCGGAGCTCACCCCGATCCGGGTGGGGCGGATGGCCGCGAACCCCTTCTCCTTTATGCGCGGGGCCGCCGGGCTGATGGCGCACGACCTCACGACCACGCCGGTGACCGGTATCGGGGCCCAGCTGTGCGGCGATGCCCACGCCGCCAACTTCGGCATCTACGGGGATGCGCGCGGCGGCCTGATCATCGATCTCAATGACTTCGACGAGACCGTCCACGGTCCGTGGGAATGGGATGTGAAGCGGCTCGCGGTCTCGCTGGTGCTGGCCGGCCGGGAGGCGGGCGCCGACGAGGACACCTGCCGGGCGGCCGCCCAGGACGCGGTGGGCGCCTATCGGCGCACGGTGCGGCTGCTGGCCAAGCTCCCGGCCACGGAGGCGTGGAACGCGATCGCGGACGAGGAACTGGTCTCCCACACGGACGCCAAGGACCTGGTGGGCACGCTGGAGCGGATCTCCGAGAAGGCCCGGCGGAACACCAGCGCGCGGTACGCCGCCCGGGCCACCGAACCCGTGCCGGGCGGGGAGGGCGCCGCCGGCCGGCCGGAGGCCAGGCGCTTCGTGGACGCGCCGCCGGTGCTGCGGAGGGTGCCGGACGAGGAGGCGGCGGAGGTGGCCTCGTCGCTCGCCGGGTATCTGGGCACGCTGCCGGAGGACCGGCTGCCCCTGCTCTCGCGGTACGAGGTGCACGATGTGGCGTTCCGGGTGGTCGGCACGGGCAGCGTGGGCACCCGCTCCTATGTGGTGCTGCTGCTCGACCACCGGGGCGAGCCGCTGGTGCTCCAGGTGAAGGAGGCGCGCCCCTCCGCGCTGCTGCCGCATCTGGCGAAGGCCGGTTTCGAGGTGCCGGATGTCACACACGAGGGGCGGCGGGTGGTGCTCGGCCAGAAGCGGATGCAGGTGGTCAGCGACATCCTGCTGGGGTGGACCACGGTGCGGGGGCGGCATTACCAGGTGCGGCAGTTCCGCAACCGCAAGGGAAGCGTGGACCCGGCGGCCCTGGCCGCGGACCAGATGGATGACTACGGGCGGATGACCGGGGCCCTGCTGGCCCGGGCGCACTCCCACAGCGCGGACCCTCGGACGCTGGCCGGTTACTGCGGCAAGGGGGAGGAGCTGGACGAGGCGGTGGCCGCCTTCGCGGTGGCGTACGCGGATCGCACGGAAGCGGATCACTCCGCGCTGGTCAGGGCGGTGCGCAATGGACGGATAGCGGCCGAGATGGGGGTGTGAGGCGCGGGTGGGGGTGTGACCCCCGTCGCCGATCACCGCCGGACGTAGTCTGAGCGGGTGACGAATCCGGAAGCGCAGCAGCAGGCACGGCAGTCGATGTCGGACGCGGAGCCCCAGGCGGAGTCGCACGACCGGTCGCAGGAGGAGACTCAGGCCGCCGAGCGGCTGGAGCGGGCGGTGCGCGCGGCCGAGCAGGCGCTGATCGAGTTCGAGATAGCGGTGGAGACCTTCCGGGTGGAAGTGGAGAACTTCTCCCGGCTGCACCACCAGCGGCTCGGGCCGATGTACTCACGCCTCGACGAGCTGGACGCGTTGATCGCCGAGGCGCTCGCGGCGCGCACCGGCGATCCGGAGGACCTCCGCAAGGCCCGTGAGGCGCGGGGGCTGGTGCAGCCGATGCCGGGCGTGGAGGAGCTGTTCCACGGCTGGATCGACTCGGAGGGGCTCTCGCCGGAGGCGGCCGCCATGCTCACCGAGCGGCCGGTGCAGCCGCCGCCGCGGGTGCGGCCGAGCGAGGAGGCCCGCCGGATCTACCGGGAGCTGGCCCGTAAGGCCCATCCGGATCTGGCCGAGGAGGAGGCCGAGCGGGAGCGGCGCGGTGCCTTCATCGTGCGGGTCAACGCGGCGTACGCGGCCGGGGACGAGGAGGCGCTGCGGGCGCTGGCCGAGGAGTGGGAGGCCGGTCCGCCGCCGCCGGAGCGGCGGGCGAGCCGCAGCGAGGAGCTGTACGCCCGGCTGGAGTGGCTGGCCGAGCGCAAGGAGATGCTGGCCGCGGTCGCCGCGGAGCTGGAGTCGAGCGCGATCGGCGCGATGATCAAGATGGCGCCCGAGGACCCCGATGGGCTGCTGGACGAGATCGCCGAGCAGCTGCTGGCCCAGGTCTCGGAGAAGGAGGCCCGGCTCGCGGAGCTGGTGCGGTAGTAGGTTTGCCGCAGTTGCCGATGTCGTGTGAGAGGTGTGTCCGATGCATTTTGCCCAGCTTCCCCAGGTGGAGGCGGCGGCGGTACCGGCCGATGGCCTTCTGCTGGACGTCCGGGAGGACGACGAGTGGGCGGCCGGGCATGTCGAGGGCGCGCTGCACATCCCGATGGGCCAGGTCGTGGCGCGGTTCGACGAGCTGACCGCGGCGGCCGGCGACGGGCAGCGGGTGCATGTGATGTGCCGGGTCGGCGGCCGCTCCGCGCAGGTGACGCAGTATCTGGTCGCGCAGGGGCTGGACGCGGTGAATGTGGACGGCGGGATGCTCGCCTGGGACGCGGCGGGCCGGCCGATGGTGAGCGGCCCTGACGGCACCGCCGAAGGGGCCTTTGTGCTCTAGAAGTTTCCCTACTGATCTTCGCCGCAGATCTTCCCCGCGGACCTTCCCCGCTGATCGGCGGGGCGCACCGCCCGGCCGAGGGGTGGGCGTCGGCCGGGCGGCGGGCGGTCAGCCGAGGGGGTGGGCGGCGAGGAGCTCGCCCAGTGCCTCCTCATGGGCGGCGGCCGATCCCAGCGAGAGTTCCAGCTGCTTGCCCCAGGCGTGATAGCGGTGCAGGGGGTAGTCGGTGACCGCGCCGAAGCCGCCGTGCAGATGCTGGGCGGTCTGGACGACCCGGCGCACGCCCTCGGCGGCCCAGATCTTGGCGACGGCGACATCTCCGGCGATGGGCAGCGCTCCGCTCACCGTGGGCCGGTCCTCGTCCAGGGACAGCCGCCAGGCCGCCTGCCACAGCGTGGCCTCCATGGCCCGCAGATCGATATAGCGGTCGGCGGTCTGCACGGCGACCGCCTGGAAGGTGGCGAGCGGGAAGCCGAACTGCTCGCGATCGCTCACATACGAGCTGGTGAGGTCCAGCACCGCCGAGCCGAGGCCCAGCGCGAGGGCGCAGGTGCCGATGGTGAGGAGATCGCGCAGCCATTCCCAGGCGCCGTCCGCGGTCAGCACCTCGCGGTCGGTGAGCCGCGCCCCGTCCAGCCGGACCTCGGCCTGCCGCTCACCGCTGGTGGAGATCTGCTCCTCGAGGGCGACGCCCTCACGGTCGCGGGGGACCAGGGCGAGGACCGTACCGCCCTCCCCGGTGTGGGCCGGGAGCAGCACGCGATCGGCGCCATGGGCCCAGGGAACGGCGGTCTGGACACCGTCCAGCACCCAGCCCTCGCCGGTCCGCCGTGCCTGGACGGCGAGTTCGGCCGGGCCATGGCCGGTGCGGCCGCTGGAGGCGGCGGTGAGGACCAGCTCACCGCGGGCGGCCCGGGGCAGCACATCGGCACACAGCTCGTCCCCGCCGTAGCGCTGCACGGCCAGCGCGGCGGCGCTGGACTCCAGCAGCGGCACCCGGGCCAGCACCCGGCCGCATTCCCGCAGCATCAGGCAGAGGGCGAGCGGGTCCAGGCCCGAGCCGCCGTACCGGGGGTCGAGGGTCAGGCCCAGCAGATCGCCCTCGGCGAGCTTCCGCCACAGCGCGCGGTCGAAGTCGTCGGCGACGGCGCCCGCGGTCAGCGCGGGGCTGGGCACGCTGTCCGGCGTGACGGAGGAGAAGACGGCCTTCGCCGCCTCGACGGCCGCCTGCTGCTCCTCGGTGAAGGTGAAGTCCACTGTCCGTACCTCCCGCGCCGCGGCTATATCTGACGGCCCGTCAAGATAGAACACGTTCTACAAGAAGGGAACACCGCTGCCGTGCCGAGCGCCGGTGCCGCGCCTGAACGCCGGTGCCGCGCCCGGATGCCGGTGCCGCGCCCGGGGGTCTGTCAGCGGTCGAAGTCCAGCTCCACCCGCTCGCCCACCGGGTGGGACTGACAGGCCAGCACATAGCCCGCCTCCACCTCGTCCGGCTCCAGCGCGAAGTTCCGGTCCATCCGCACCTCGCCCGAGACCAGGAAGGCCCGGCAGGTGCCGCAGACCCCGCCCTTGCACGCGTACGGCGCGTCGGACCGATTGCGCAGCACGGTCTCCAGCAGCGGCTCCCCGTCCTGGACCGGCCAGGTGCCCGAGCGCCCGTCCAGGGTCGCCGTGACCGAGCTGTGCGCGGCGGCCGGGGCCGCGCCCGGTATGGGGACGCCCTCGGCGGGGGCCGCGTCCACATGGAAGATCTCCTGGTGGACCCGGCCGCGGGAGACCCCGAGGCCGCGCAGCGCTCGCTCGGCGGCGCGCACCAGACCGTAGGGCCCGCACAGGAACCAGCCGTCCACCGAGGCGACCGGCAGCAGCGCCGGGAGCAGCCCGGTCAGCCGCTCCTCGTCGAGCCGCCCGGAGACCAGCCCGGCCTGCTGCTCCTCCCGGGAGAGCGCGCACACCAGCTGGAACCGGTCGGGCCAGCGGTCCTTGAGGTCGGCGACCTCCTCCAGGAACATCGTCGAGGCCGCGGTGCGGTCGCTGCGGATCAGACAGAAGCGCGCCTCGGGCTGTCGGCTGAGCAGCGTGGCGGCGATGGACAGCACCGGGGTGATACCGCTGCCGCCGACGACCGCCGCGAAGTGACCGGGGCGGGGCTCCAGGACGAACCGGCCGGCCGGGGCCATCACCTCCATGACCTCGCCGACCGCCAGCTCCTTGAGGGCATAGGTCGAGAACTCACCGCCCTCGACCAGCCGCACCCCGATCCGCAGGAACTCCGGGCCCTCCGCACCCGGGGCCGGGGTGCAGATCGAGTACGTCCGGCGGATCTCCGCGCCATCGGCGAACCGGCGCACCGCGATGTGCTGCCCCGCCGCGAAGCGGAACGTCTCCCGCAGCGCGGGCGGCACCAGGAGGGTGACCGCCACCGCGTCATCGGTGAGCCGGTCGATCGCCGCCACCCGCAGCGGGTGGAACGCGCCGTGGCGGGGCGTGACCCGCTGCACCGCCTCCGCGGCCATCACAACTCCTTGAAGTGGTCGAAGGGTTCGCCGCAGGCCGCGCAGCGGCGCAGCGCCTTGCAGGCGGTGGAGGAGAAGCGGCTGAGCAGCTCGGTCTCGGTCGAGCCGCAGTGCGGACAGCGCACCGCCAGGGCCACCGGGACCGGACCGCCCGCCGTGGCGTCGAGCGGCGCGGGCGGCGCTATGCCGGACTCCGCCAGCTTGCGGCGGCCCTCGGCGGTGATCGCGTCCGTCGTCCAGGGCGGGGAGAGGACCGTGCGCACGGCGACCTCGGGGACGCCGTGGTCATGGAGCACCCGCTCGATATCGGTGGCCATCGACTCCAGCGCCGGGCAGCCGGTGTAGGTGGGGGTCAGCTCGACCTCGACCCGGCCCGGCCCCAGCAGCCGCAGCCCGCGCATCACCCCCAGCTCGGCCAGGGACACCATCGGCAGCTCCGGGTCCGGCACGGATCCGGCCAGCCGCAGCAGCTCCTCCTCGAGCGGGGTGAGGCGGGCGCCGGACGCCTGAGGCGTGGGCGCCGCGGAGGGCCCGGGCGTCACCATGTCGCCCCCGGGTGGCTGCGGTGCAGATGCTGCATCTCGGCGAGCATCCGGCCGAACGGCTCGGTGTGGATGCCCTGGCGCCCCGCGCCGGCCGCCCAGCCGCCGCGCCGGGGCCCCTCGGGCACCGCCAGGGTGGCGCGCTCCAGGACCGAGGTGATCCGGGTCAGCCAGGCGTCGTGCAGGGTGCCCCACTCCACCTCGCACCCCTCGACCGGCTCGAAGAGCTCACCGGTGAACCGCCAGAGCGCGTCCAGCCCGCGCCGCATCCGCTCATGGCTCTCGTCCGTGCCGTCGCCGAGCCGCAGGGTCCAGTGCTCGGCGTGGTCGCGGTGGTAAGCCACCTCCTTGACCGCCTTGGCGGCCAGCGGGGCGAAGGGGCCGGTGCCGCGCGCCAGCCGCTCGTACAGCAGCTCCTGGTAGGTGGAGAAGTAGAGCTGACGGGCGATGGTCCGGGCGAAGTCCCCGTTGGGCTGCTCGACCAGCTGGACGTTGCGGAACGCCCGCTCCTCGCGCAGATACGCCAGCTCGTCCTCGTCGCCGGCGAGGGAGAGCAGCACCCGGGCCTGGCCGAGCAGGTCGAGGGCGATATTGGCGAGCGCGACCTCCTCCTCCAGCACGGGCGCCTGCCCGGCCCACTCCCCCAGCCGGTGGGAGAGCACCAGCGCGTCATCGCCCAGGGCGAGGGCCGCGGTCACAGGTGCCGCACCCCCTCGGGGATCGCGTAGAAGGTGGGGTGCCGGTAGGGCTTGTCGGCGGACGGTTCGAAGAACGGATCCCGCTCGTCCGGGGAGGAGGCGGTGATCTCGGTGGACGGCACCACCCAGATCGACACGCCCTCGGAGCGGCGGGTGTACAGATCCCGCGCGTTCCGCAAGGCCATTTCCGCGTCCGGGGCGTGGAGGGAACCGGCGTGGGTGTGCGACAGTCCGCGCCTGCTGCGGACGAACACCTCCCACAGCGGCCACTCGGCGCTCGGGCTGCCGCTCATGCCTGTGCCTCCCCGTGCTTGGCCGCGTACGCCGCGGCTGCCTCGCGCACCCAGGCGCCTTCCTCATGGGCCCGGCGCCGCTGGGCGATCCGCTGTGCGTTGCACGGCCCGTTTCCCCGCAGCACCTCGCGGAACTCGTCCCAGTCGATCGGGCCGAAGTCGTAATGCCCCCGCTCCTCGCTCCAGCGCAGCTCGGGGTCGGGGAGGGTGAGGCCGAGGGATTCGGCCTGGGGGACGCAGATGTCGACGAAGCGCTGGCGCAGCTCGTCATTGGAGTGGCGCTTGATCTTCCAGGCCATCGACTGCGCGGAGTGGGCCGAGGCGTCGTCCGGCGGGCCGAACATCATCAGCGACGGCCACCACCAGCGGTCCACCGCGTCCTGCGCCATGGCGTGCTGGGCCTCGGTGCCCCGGCTCAGGGCCAGCAGCAGCTCGTATCCCTGGCGCTGGTGGAAGGACTCCTCCTTGCAGATGCGGACCATCGCCCGTGCGTAGGGCCCGTAGGAGCAGCGGCACAGCGGGACCTGGTTGGTGATCGCGGCGCCGTCCACCAGCCAGCCGATGGCGCCGACGTCGGCCCAGGTCAGCGTGGGGTAGTTGAAGATCGAGGAGTACTTCTGGCGGCCGCTGTGGAGCTTGTCCAGCAGCTCGTCCCGGCTGGTGCCCAGGGTCTCCGCCGCGCTGTAGAGATACAGGCCGTGGCCCGCCTCGTCCTGGACCTTGGCCATCAGGATCGCCTTGCGCCGCAGCGAGGGGGCGCGGGTGATCCAGTTCGCCTCCGGCTGCATGCCGATGATCTCGGAGTGGGCGTGCTGCGCCATCTGCCGCACCAGCGTGGCCCGGTACTCATCGGGCATCCAGTCACGCGGCTCGATGCGCTCGTCCGCGGCCAGGGCGGCGTCGAACACCGCCTCGTACGCTCCCGCGTCCGCCGCCATCGTCGTCATGCGAAGCCCCTCCGCCGTTCGTCTCCGCCGACCGGCCAGCCGACCGACCGATCGTTCGGTTCAATGGTGTGCTGAGGAACGTAGGGTGTCAACCCTGTGGATAACGCTGAGGACGCTGTGCCGAGTGGTTCCGCATCGGTACGGTGCCGAGGGCGTGGGGGCCACGGGGGCGCGCGGTCGACCGGCGTGCGCGAAGACCTGGACCATCGGGAGCGGGGCGGGGTATGGCGGACACGGAGCCGGAACCGGCGGATGGGGAGCCGACGGGACCGGAGCCGCAGGAAGCGGAGCCGACGAACCTCGAATCGACGGACCCCGAACCGACGGACCCGGAGCCGAGAGGACCGGAGCCGACTGCATCGGACCCGGCGGAATCGGCGCCGGACGGCGACGCGGCGGAACCGCTCACCACGCTCTCCCTGCCCGCACAACTGATCATCGCGGTGGCCATCGCGGTCGCCGCCGTCGCCGCCGCGATCCACCTCTCGGCGGCCTTCCTGAACGTCTCACCGCCCAACACCCTCACCAAGCGGCACGGCGCGGCGATAGACGACTACGTCTATCCGGAGTTCGAACGGGTCTGGAAGCTCTTCGCCCCCAACCCGCTCCAGCAGAACATCGCCGTCCAGGCCCGCGCCGAGATCCGGACCTCAGACGGCGGCACCGCGACCACCGGCTGGCGCGACCTCTCGGCCCAGGACGGCGCGGCCATCCACCACAACCCGCTGCCCAGCCACACCCAGCAGAACGAGCTGCGCCGCGGCTGGGAGTTCTACGTCGGCTCGCATGATGTGCGGGAGCGGCCGCAGGGGATGCGCGGCAACCTCTCCGAGCAGTACATCCGCCGGATCGTGATGCTCCGCCTCGGCCGCGAGGAGGGCGGCGGCACCGTGGAGCGAATACAGGTGCGCTCCGCGACCACTCCGGTGGCCCCGCCGCCCTGGAGCGACGAGAAGATCGACACCAAGACGGTCTACCGCACGCTGCCGTGGTGGACCGTGACCTCCGATGACCTCCCGGAGGCGAAGCGCCGATGACCCCCTCCGCCCGCCTCCAGACCGCGGTGGCGCGTGGCTACACGCGCGTCACCACGTCCGCGCTCGGGCCCCGGCAGAGCGCCGTCGTGCGCATCGGCTTCTCCTTCACCTGGCTGCTCTTCCTGGTGCGCGAATGGCCCCACCGCCGGGAGCTGTACGGGCCGGACGGCCCGTGGAACTGGGACATGGCCGCCCGGCTGATCGACGGCAACCGCGCCTTCACCGCGCTCATGTGGTCCGACAGCACGGTGTGGTTCGAGATCGTCTACGCCCTCGCCATCGTCTCCAGCGCGCTGCTGCTGGTGGGCTGGCGCACCCGCACCATGTCCGTGCTGTTCATGATCGGGGTGCTGTCGCTGCAAAACCGCAGCATCTTCGTGGGGGACGGCGGCGACAATCTCATCCATCTGATGTCGATGTATCTGGTGCTGACCCGGTGCGGTCAGGTGTGGTCCCTGGACGCGCGCCGGGCGGCCCGGTGGGCGGACCGCGCATGGCCGCCGCGCGACACCACCGGCATCGTGCTGTGGGCCGTCACCGGGGCCGCCCTGCTCTGGGCGCAGCTGTTCACCGACGCCCGGCTGTTCCTGACCGCCGATGGCCCGCTGCCCGGGCTGGGCTGGGGCACCGTCCTGTGGGGGCTGTGGCTCGTCCAGGCCGGTTGGTGGTTCGTCAGGCGTTACGCGCCGGGGGAGCCGCGCACCGTATCGGACGTGCTCGCCAATGTGGCGCACAACGGCGCCCTGCTGGTGATCATGGCCGAGGTGTGTCTGCTGTACGCCTCGGCCGGCTGGTACAAGATCCAGGGTTCGCGCTGGCAGGACGGCACCGCCCTCTACTACCCGCTGCACCTGGACTACTTCTCGCCCTGGCCCTGGCTGGCCGACACCATGGCGTCCAGCGGCACCCTCGTGATGGTGCTGACCTACGGCACGGTCATCGTCCAGGTGGCCTTTCCGTTCACCCTGCTCAACCGGCGGGCCAAGAACGTGATGCTCGTCCTGCTGATGATGGAGCACCTCGGCATCGCCGTGATGCTGGGGCTGCCCTTCTTCTCGCTCGCCGTGATCGCGGCTGACTCGGTCTTCCTGCCGACGAACGTCCTGCGCTGGGCCGAGGCGCGGCTGGGCCGGGCCCGGGACCGGCTGGCGGCGCGCGCCGTATGGCTGCCGGGGCAGCGAGCGCGGGAGAGCGACGAGGAATCCCCGGCCGGCACCCTCGTACGCTGAGGGGATGATCGATGACGAGTCCGCGCGGGCCGTACGGCACTGGCGCGCGACGGCCCCCGACACCGTGCTGCTGGACGGCTTCCACGCGCTGAAGCACGCGCTGCGGTTCGGCGCGGAGGTGCGCGCCGCGGTGACCAGCGACAAGGCGGCCGCCGTGGAACTCGCCGAGGACCTGGCCGACGACCTCACCGAGGTGATCGCGGATCTTCTGGTGGAGGTGGACGCCGGGACCCTGCGCGATCTGGTGCCCAGGGTGCATCCCACGAGGGTCGCCGCCCTGGCGGTCCGGCGCGGCCGTCGGGCGAATCTGGACGAGCTGTCCCGGCGGCCCCGGCGGGCCCCGGTGGTCGTCCTGGACAACCCCCGCAATCTGGGGAACGTCGGGGCCGTGGTCCGGCTCGCCGCCGGGTTCGGGGCCACGGGTGTGGTCACCACCGGCGATATCGACCCCTGGCATCCGAACGCCGTGCGCTCGGGCGCCGGGCTGCACTTCGCCACCGCGGTGGAGCGACTGCCGGACGACGCGCTTCCGGAGGGGCCGCTGTACGCGCTGGACCCGGAGGGGGTGGACATCCGGTCCCTGACCATCCCCGATGACGCGCTGCTCGCCTTCGGCTCCGAGCGGCACGGGATCTCGCCGGAGCTGCGGAAGCGGGCCACGAGGCTGGTGGCCCTTCCCATGCGGCCCCAGGTGTCCAGCTACAACCTGGCCACCAGCGTGGCCATGGCCCTCTTCCACTGGGGCGGCCCGGCCTAGGCCCCGTCCGGGCGGGGGCGTGCGCGGCGGCACGCCCCGCCCCTAGGCCCGTTACTCCGCCGGGCGGCGGACCTCGACCATCCGGAAGCGGCCGGCCACGAACGCCCCGTCGCACAGCGCGGCGTTGGCCGACGGGTTGCCGCCCGTGCCGTGGAAGTCCGAGAAGGCCGCGGTCTGGTTCACATACACCCCGCCGGTCAGATTGAGCGACAGCTGGGCGCACTCCTCCAGACACGCCTCCTCGATCAGCCGCTCCGCCTCCGGCGAGGTGGTGTACGCCCCGACCGTCATCGCGCCCTTGTCCCGGGTGGTCCGGCGCAGCAGCGCCACCGCGTCCTCCGTGGAGGCGACGGCGACGGCGAAGGAGACCGGGCCGAAGCACTCGGCCAGATACGGCGCGTCCGCGTCCGCCCCCTCCCAGAACTTCCGCGCGCCGTCCGCCTTGACCATCAGCGGCGTGCGGACCGTGGCGCCCGGGAAGTCGGGGTGGGTCACCGTGCGGGAGGCCAGGGCGACCGCGCCCAGGCCGGGGGCGGCCTCCAGCCGCTCCTGGACCCGCGGGCCCACGATCGCGCCGAGCAGCGCGCTCGCCCGTGCGTCGTCGCCCAGCAGCCCGTCCACCGCCGCCGCCAGGTCGGCCACCACCTCGTCATAGGTCTTGGGACCGGCGTCGGTGGTGATGCCGTCGCGGGGGATCAGCAGATTCTGCGGGGTGGTGCACATCTGGCCGCTGTAGAGGGACAGGGAGAAGGCCAGATTGGCGAGCATGCCCTGGTAGTCGTCGGTGGAGTCGATCACCACCGTGTTGACCCCCGCCTTCTCGGTGAAGACCTGGGCTTGGCGGGCGTGGGTCTCCAGCCAGTCGCCGAAGGCGGTGGACCCCGTGTAGTCGATGATGCGGATCTCGGGGCGGACGGCGAGGACCTTGGCGATCCCCTCGTCCGGCCGCTCGGCGGCCAGCGCCACCAGATCGGGGCTGAACCCCGCCTCCTTCAGCACCTCGCGCGCCACCTGGACGGTCAGCGCCAGCGGCAGAACGGCCTGGGGGTGCGGCTTGACCAGCACCGGATTGCCGGTGGCGAGCGAGGCGAAGAGCCCCGGATAGCCGTTCCACGTCGGGAAGGTGTTGCAGCCGATCAGCAGCGCGATACCGCGCGGGACGGCCGTGAACGTCTTGCGCAGGCGCAGCGGGTCGCGCTTGCCCTGCGGCTTGGACCAGTCGGCGGCGCCCGGAGTGCGGGTCTGCTCGGCGAACGCGTACGCCACCGCCTCCAGGCCGCGGTCCTGGGCGTGGGGGCCGCCCGCCTGGAACGCCATCATGTACGCCTGCCCGCTGGTGTGCATGACGGCCTGGGCGAACTCATGGGACCGGGCGCCGATCCGGGCCAGGATCTCCAGGCACACCATGGCCCGTGTCTCGGGGCCGGCGTCCCGCCAGGCGGGCATCCCCGCCCGCATCGCCGGGAGGAGCACCTCGATGTCTGGATGCGGATACTCCATGCCCATCTCCGCTCCGAACGGAGAGACCTCGGAGCCCGCCCAGCCGTCGGTGCCCGGCTGGTCCAGCTCGAAGCGCTTGCCACGCAGCGCCTCGAACGCCGCCTGGCCCTCGGCGACGCTCAGGCTCGGGCGCCCGCCCTGGCCCTCGCCGCCGTAAGCCTTCGGGTGCTCGGGGTGCGGGGACCAATAGGCGCGGGTACGGATCGCCTCCAGGGCCTGGTCGAGGGTGGGGCGGTGCTCTTGCGTCAACTGCGCGGTGGTGAGTGCGGCGGTCACGACTGACCAACTCCTCGTCGAGCTGGGGCTGGGCTGGAATGGGCGACAGGGTTAGAGTAACCGAACGATCGGTCGGGACAAGAGGGCCTGGCGAACCTGTGGACAACTTCGTCCCTGTGGACAACTTCGTCGAAAAGGATCTGCGGCATGACTGCGATCGACCGTGGGACCGACCGCGCCGGCCTCGTCGCCGTCGTCGGCACCGGCACGATGGGCCAGGGGATCGCCCAGGTGGCGCTGGCCGCGGGCCACCCCGTGCGGCTCTACGACGCCGCGCCCGGCCGTGCCTCCCGGGCCGCCGACGCCATCGCGGACCGGCTCGGCCGGCTGGTCGCCAAGGAGCACCTCACCGCCGCCGACCGCGACGCCGCCCTCGGCCGGCTCACCCCCGTGGCCGACCTCGCGGACCTGGCCGGGGCGGAGCTGGTGATCGAGGCGATCCTGGAGGAACTCGACGCCAAACAGCAGCTGTTCACCGCGCTGGAGTCGGTGGTCTCCGACGGCTGTCTGCTCGCCACCAACACCTCCTCCCTCTCCGTCACCGCCGTCGCGGGCGTCCTGCGCCGCCCCGGCCGCCTCCTCGGTCTGCACTTCTTCAATCCGGCCCCGCTGATGCCGCTGGTGGAGGTGGTGCGCGGCGCCGCCACGGACGAGACCGCCGCCGACCGCGCCCACGCCACCGTCGCGGCCTGGGGGAAGACCCCGGTGCGCTGCGCCGACACCCCCGGGTTCATCGTCAACCGGATCGCCCGCCCCTTCTACGCGGAGGCGTTCCGGGCGTACGAGGAGCGCGCCGCCGACCCCGCCACCCTGGACACCGTGCTGCGCGAGTCCGGCGGTTTCAGGATGGGCCCCTTCGAGCTCACCGACCTAATCGGCCAGGACGTGAACGAGGCCGTCACCCGATCCGTCTGGGAAGCGCTGTTCCACGATCCG
Organism: Streptomyces sp. NEAU-174; assembly: GCF_052665095.1. Taxonomy (NCBI): domain Bacteria; kingdom Bacillati; phylum Actinomycetota; class Actinomycetes; order Kitasatosporales; family Streptomycetaceae; genus Streptomyces; species Streptomyces sp. NEAU-174. Next base: position 870,463 of record NZ_JBQTCE010000001.1, read on the forward strand.
AAATTCACCCCGTCCCTCGCCCAGCGGCAGCTCGTCGCCTCCGGGCGGCACGGGCGCAAGACGGGCCACGGCTGGTACGACCACGCCGAGGGCGCCGGGCGGCCCGCCCCGCACACCGCGGAGCCGTGCGAGCCGCCCGGCAAGGTCGCCCTCCATGGCGACCTGGGGCCCGCACAGGGGCTGGTCGGTCTCATCGAGGAGGCGGGCATACCAGTGACCCGCGAGCCCGCCGGGGCCCATCTCGCCCTGCCCGACGGCACCCGCCTGTCCCTGGCCGACGGCACGACCGCCACCGACGACCCCTTCGCCGCGTCGGTCCGCTTCGACCTGGCGCTGGACTACCGCACCGCCACCCGCGTCGCACTCGCCGCGTCCGCAGCCGCCCCCGAGGAGTCCCTGCGGTCCGCGGTCGGCCTGTTCCAGGCGCTCGGTAAGGAGGTCAGCGTGGTCCAGGACGTCCCCGGCATGGTCGTGGCCCGCACGGTCGCGATGCTCGTGGACTTCGCCGAGGACGCCGTCGCCCGCGGGGTGGCGAGCCCCGAGGACATCGACACCGCCATGCTGACCGGCGTCAACTACCCGCGTGGACCGCTGGCCTGGGGGCGCGCGCTCGGCGCCCGCTGGGTGCGCGACACCCTGCGCAACCTCCACCACGCCTGTCCGACCGGCCGCTACGCCCCTTCCCAGGCGCTGATCCGGCGTGCGGCCGCCGATGAGAGGCTGCTCTAATCATGACCATGGCCAAGCGCGACACCTACACGCCCGAATCGCTGCTCGCGGTCGCCGTGGAGGTGTTCAACGAGCGCGGCTACGACGGCACCTCCATGGAGCACCTGTCCCGGGCCGCCGGGATCTCCAAGTCCTCCATCTACCACCATGTGAAGGGCAAGGAGGAGCTGCTCAGACTGGCCATAAGCCGGGCCCTGGACGGGCTGTTCGGCATCCTCCAGGAGCCCGCCGCACGCGAGGGCCGGGCGATCGAGCGGCTGGAGCACGTGGCCCGGCGCACCGCCGAGGTGCTGATGGAGGAGCTGCCCTACGTCACGCTGCTGCTGCGCGTCCGGGGCAACACGGACACCGAGCGGTGGGCCATGGAGCGGCGCCGGGAGTTCGACCACCAGGTGGCCGAGCTGCTCAAGCGGGCCGCGGCCGACGGCGACCTGCGGTCCGACGTGGACGCCCGGCTGGCGACCCGGCTGCTCTTCGGCATGATCAACTCCATTGTGGAGTGGTACCGGCCGGGCCGCGGCGGGGCCGCTACCTCCCATGAGGTGGCCGAGGCCGTGATCCGTACGGCCTTCGCGGGCCTCCGCACCCAGACCTGACGCGCGACGCCCGCGGGGCGGTACGCCCCGCGCCCGGTCAGGGCGCACCACACCCGCGCCCGGACCGGGACACGGCCCTGGCCCCGCTACGGCTCCGAGTCCAGGTCCGTCTCCTCGAAGACCAGCAGGGTGCGGGTGCTCAGCACCTCCGGTATGGCCTGGATCCGGGTGAGGACCAGTTCGCGCAGCGAGCGGTTGTCCTCGGTGTGCACCAGCAGCAGCACATCGAAGTCCCCGCTGACCAGGGCGATGTGGGCGGCCCCGGGGAGCTGCCGGAGCTCTTCGCGCACGGTGCGCCAGGAGTTCTGGACGATCTTCAGCGTGATGTACGCGGACGCGCCCTGCCCGGCCCGCTCCTGGTCCACCCGGGCGGTGAAGCCGCGGATCACCCCGTCGTCGAGCAGGCGGTTGATCCGGGCGTAGGCGTTGGCGCGGGAGACGTGCACCTGCTCGGCCACGGAGCGTATGGAGGCGCGGCCGTCCATTTGGAGCAGACGCAGGATGTCGCGGTCGATGGAGTCCAGCGGGCGCGCCGGGGGTTTGCCGTCCGGATTGGCCATCTGTTCGCCCGGCATATCGTCCTGCCTCCCCTTCATGGACGTCCTGTCTTCATCTCAGGGGTCGCAGAACCGTTTGTCCACAGGCTCGGGTCGCCTGTAGCCAAAATGCGTCAACGACCGAACAATCGGTAGGGGAGGGCGATGCCGCCCGGCACGCCCCGCCCTCCCGCCGTACGCCACGCCCAGGAGGTCGCGCCATGACGGTCCTTGAGCAGCCCGGTGCCTACCGGCCCACTCCCCCGCCCGGCTGGCAGCCCCGCGTCGACGCCGCGCCGCTGCTGCCGGATGCGGAGCCGTACCGCCTGCTTGGCACCGCCGCTGCCGCCGACATCTCCCCCGATCTGCTGCTCCGGCTCCACCGCGAGCTGGTGCGCGGCCGCCGGTACAACACGCAGGCCACCGCCCTCACCCGGCAGGGCCGGCTGGCCGTCTATCCCTCCTCCACCGGGCAGGAGGCCTGCCAGGTCGCGGCCGGGCTGGTGCTGGAGGACCGCGACTGGCTCTTCCCCAGCTACCGCGACACCCTGGCCGCCGTGGTCCGCGGGCTCGACCCCGTCGACGCCCTGACCCTGCTGCGCGGCGACTGGCACTCCGGGTACGACCCCCACGCCCACCGCGTCGCCCCGCTGTGCACCCCGCTGGCCACCCAGCTGCCGCACGCCGTCGGCCTCGCCCACGCCGCCCGCCTCAAGGGCGACGACGTGGTGGCCCTCGCGCTGGTCGGCGACGGCGGCACCAGCGAGGGCGACTTCCACGAGGCCCTCAACTTCGCGGCCGTATGGCACGCCCCGGTCGTCTTCCTCGTCCAGAACAACGGCTTCGCGATCTCCGTCCCGCTCGCCAAGCAGACCGCCGCGCCCTCCCTCGCCCACAAGGCGGTGGGATACGGGATGCCCGGCCGGCTCGTCGACGGCAATGACGCGGCCGCCGTCCACGAGGTCCTGGCGGAGGCGGTGCGCCGGGCCCGCGGCGGAGGCGGCCCCACCCTGGTGGAGGCGGTCACCTACCGCATCGAGGCGCACACCAACGCCGACGACGCCACCCGCTACCGCCCCGACTCCGAGGTCGAGGCATGGCGCGCCCACGACCCGATAGCGCTCCTGGAGGAGGCCATGCGGGACCGCCATCTGCTGGACGACGAGAGGGTCCGGGCCGCGCGGGAGTCCGCGGAGCGGCTCGCCGCCGATCTGCGGACGCGGATGCACCAGGACCCGGTCCTCGACCCCATGGCGCTCTTCGAGCACGTCTACGCCGACCGGACCAGCCAGCTGCGCGAGCAGGCGGCCCAGCTGCGCGCCGAGCTCGACGCCGAGGCCGCGGACGCCGGGAAGGGGGAGTGATGACCACCGCTGTCGGGACCGACACCGCCCGTAAGCCCGCCACCATGGCCCAGGCCCTCGGCCGCGCGCTGCGCGACGCCATGGCCGCCGACCCGTCCGTCCATGTCCTCGGCGAGGACGTGGGCACCCTGGGCGGCGTCTTCCGGATCACCGACGGGCTCGCCGAGGAGTTCGGCGAGGACCGCTGCACGGACACGCCGCTGGCCGAGGCGGGGATCCTCGGCACCGCCGTGGGCATGGCGATGTACGGGCTGCGGCCGGTGGTCGAGATGCAGTTCGACGCCTTCGCCTATCCGTCCTTCGAGCAGCTCATCAGCCATGTCTCGCGGATGCGCAACCGCACCCGGGGCGCGATGCCCATGCCGATCACCGTGCGGGTCCCCTACGGGGGCGGCATCGGCGGCGTCGAGCACCACAGCGACTCCTCCGAGATCTACTACATGGCCACCCCCGGCCTCCAAGTCGTCGCCCCCGCGACCGTCGCCGACGCCTATGGGTTGCTGCGCGCCGCCATCGCCTCCGACGACCCCGTGATCTTCCTGGAGCCCAAGCGGCTGTACTGGTCCAAGGCCGACTGGTCGGCCGACGCCCCCGAGCAGGTGCCGCCCATCGGGCGCGCGGTGGTGCGCGGGCCCGGCAGCGGCGGCCGGCGCAGCGCCACCTTGATCTCCTACGGCCCCTCCGTGCCGGTGTGCCTCGAAGCCGCCGAGGCGGCCCGGGCCGAGGGCTGGGATCTGGAGGTCGTCGATCTGCGCTCGCTCGTCCCCTTCGACGACGAGACGGTGTGCGCCTCCGTGCGCCGCACCGGCCGCGCGGTCGTCGTCCATGAGTCCACGGGCTTCGGCGGGCCCGGCGGGGAGATCGCCGCCCGGGTCACCGAGCGCTGCTTCCACCATCTGGAGGCGCCCGTGCTGCGGGTCGCCGGATTCGACATCCCCTACCCGCCGCCGATGCTGGAGCGGCACCATCTGCCCGGGGTGGACCGGGTGCTGGACGCCGTCGCCCGGCTCCAGTGGGAGTCGGAGTGGACCGAGGGGAGCGCGGTCTGATGGCTGTCGTGAGGGAGTTCACCCTGCCCGATCTGGGCGAGGGGCTGACCGGCGCCGAGATCGTGCGCTGGCTGGTCCAGGTCGGCGATGTGGTCGCGGTCGACCAGCCGGTGGTCGAGGTCGAGACGGCCAAGGCGATGGTGGATGTGCCGTGCCCCTACGGCGGTGTGGTGACGGCCCGTTACGGCGAGGAGGGCGCGGAGGTGCCGGTCGGGGCGGCGCTGATCACGGTCGCCGTGCCGGAGGGCTCGGACGACGGATCCGGTCCGCCGGTCGCCGAGAGCGCGATCGACGGCACGTCGGGCAATGTGCTGGTCGGCTATGGCACGGTCGGTCCCGCCGCGCGGCGCCGCCGGGTTCGGCCCTCCCCCGGGCCGCTGCGCGAGACGCCCACGGCGGCTGGCGGACCGCTGCCCGAGACGGCGGCGGCCCCGGCCCCGCTCCGGCGTGAGACGGCGGCGGACCCTGCCGCGCCCGTGCGCGAGACGACGACGGCTCCTGCCGGGCCCCTTCCGGTGATCTCGCCCCTGGTGCGGCGGCTGGCCCGGGAGCACGATGTCGATCTGCGGCAGCTCAGGGGCTCGGGCCCCGAGGGGCTGATTCTGCGGGCGGACGTCGAGCGAGCGGTCGCGGGCACGGCGCCCGCCCCCGCCGCGCCCGCACCCTCCGCTCCTGCCGCGCCCGCCCCCGCCGCTCCCGCTTCCGTAGCGCCCGCGCCCGCCTCCGCAGGCCGCGCCCCGGAGGGGGAGCGGGTTCCGCTGCGGGGGGTGCGGGGCGCCGTGGCCGACAAGCTCGCGCGCAGCCGGCGCGAGATCCCCGACGCGACCTGCTGGGTGGACGCCGACGCGACCGAACTGCTCGCCGCCCGTGCGGCGATGAACGCCGCGGGCGAGACCAAGGTCTCCGTGCTCGCCCTCCTGGCCCGTATCTGCACGGCGGCCCTCGCGCGCTTCCCCGAGCTCAACGCCACGGTGGACATGGAGGGCCGGGAGATCATCCGGCTCCCCGGCGTCCACCTCGGCTTCGCGGCCCAGACGGACCGGGGTCTGGTGGTCCCGGTGGTGCGCGACGCCCACACGCGGACCATAGAGGGGCTCTCCGAGGAGATCGCCCGGCTGACCGAGGCCGCGCGGACCGGGACCCTCGCCCCCGCGCAGCTCACCGGCTCCACCTTCACCCTGAACAACTACGGGGTGTTCGGGGTCGACGGCTCGACGCCGATCATCAACCACCCCGAGGCGGCGATGCTCGGGGTCGGGCGGATCGCCCCGAAGCCCTGGGTGCACCAGGGTGAGCTGGCGGTGCGCCAGGTGGTGCAGCTGTCGTTCACCTTCGACCACCGGGTGTGCGACGGGGGCACCGCCGGTGGATTCCTGCGGTTCGTGGCCGACTGCGTGGAGCAGCCCATGGTGTTGCTGCGGCGGCTGTAGCGGATGCCCGGCGGCGCCATACTCATGGGGTGACTCCAGGTGCGTATGACGCAGTGATCCTGGCCGGTGGCGCCGCTCGGCGGCTCGGTGGGGTGGACAAGCCCGCGCTGCGGGTGGGTGGGCGAGCCCTGCTCGACCGGGTGCTGGACGCATGCCGCGGCGCCGGGCGCACCGTCGTCGTCGGCCCGCGCAGACCTACGGCGCGGCCGGTGCGGTGGGCCCGGGAGGAGCCCCCCGGCGGCGGTCCGGTCGCGGCCGTCGACGCGGGCATCCGGCAGACCACGGCTCCGGTCGTCCTCGTCCTCTCCGCCGATCTGCCGTTCCTCACCCACGAGACCGTCGAGACCCTCCTCACCGGTCTCCAGGGCGCCGAAGGGGCCGTGCTCATCGACCCCGACGGCCGTGAGCAGCCCCTTGTCGCCGCCTACCGCGCCGAGCCGCTGCGCCGCGAGATCGCCCTCCTCGCCACCGAACACGGCGGCCTCGGCGGGCTGCCCCTCCGCCTCCTCGTCTCCGAGCTGGCCCTGGCCCGCCTCCGGCACCCCACCGCGTCGTTCGACTGCGACACCTGGGAAGACATCACCACGGCTCGAGCGCGCATCAGGGAGCATGGACACGTGTTGGACGAATGGATTGCCGCAGTCAAGGCCGAACTCGGGATCGACCTGGATGTCGACACCGCGGCCCTACTCGATCTGGCCCGTGACGCCGCACATGGCGTCGCCCGGCCCGCCGCCCCCCTGACCACCTTTCTCGTCGGCTACGCCGCGGCCCAGAAGGGCGGTGGCCCGGAGGCGCTGGCCGCCGCCACCGAGAAGGCCGCGGCGCTGGCGGCGCGTTGGGCCGAGGAGCAGTGACACCTCGCCACCCCCGGGACGGGGACCCGCTCGACCGCGAGGTCGACGAGGCGCTGGCGCTGGCCAATGAATCGCCGCCGCAGGGCCCGGAGCCGCCCGGAGCGGAACCGGAGGAGGACTGGGCCGACGCCGCGCTCAGCCTGGCCAATGGCCGCCCGGCCCAACCCACCCGGGAGCGAGGCCCCGGCGACACCGACGGCCCCCGCGAGCCCGGCGACACCGACGGCACCGGCCACGCGGACGACATCGACGCCATCGCCGGCACCGGCGCCCGCACCGGCACCAGCACAGGCACGGGCACCCGCACAGGCGCCCCGGCCCGGACGGACTGGGTCGAGACCGCGCTCGACCTGGCACGGGACGCAGCGGAAGAGCCGACGGCGCTCCTGGATGCCCAAGGTCACGTACGCCGAAGGCCAGAGGTGTATTCGAGGAGCCGGTCTTCGGGTAGTCCCACGTCGGAGGGCACTGGCGCCAAACGCACGCGGTCCAGGGCCCCCGCCCATCAGACCCCGCCCCCGCACCCGAAACGTACCCCCGGCCCATCCGCACCCCACCCGCAGCCCTCCATGGACGCACCGCACCGCCGCCCCACCTCCTGGCCCGACGCCCGCGCCATCGCCGCCCGCGCCGCGGTCAAGGAGGCCGCCCACACCGCCCCGGTGATGCGGCCGCTGTCCGAGGCGCTCGGCCAGGTCCTGGCCGTGCCGCTCGCCGCGCTCACCGATCTGCCGCCCTTCGACACCTCCGCCATGGACGGGTGGGCGCTCTCGGGCCCCGGCCCCTGGCGGCTGCCGACCGGTGCCGAGGACCAGGAGCACCCCGGCATCCTCGCCGGACACGGTGAGACGGCCCCCCTCCCCGACGGCCACGCGGTCCGCATCGCCACCGGCGCCCGCGTCCCGCCCGGTGCCACCGCCGTACTGCGCAGCGAGTACGGCACCGACGCGGGTGACGGCTGGCTGCACGCGTCCCCCGCCCACCCCGTCGTCCTCGGCCAGGACATCCGCACCCGTGGCCAGGAGTGCCGCAGCGGCGATCAGCTGCTGCCCGCCGGGACCCTGGTCACCCCCGCCGTCCTGGGCCTGGCCGCCGCGGCCGGGTACGACGAGCTGCCGACGGTGCGCAGGCCGCGCGTCGAGGTGCTGGTCCTCGGCGACGAACTGCTCACCGAGGGGCTGCCGCACGACGGCCGGATCCGGGACGCACTGGGGCCGATGGTCGGGCCGTGGCTGCGGGCGCTCGGCGCCGAGGTCATGGGCACCCGGCGGCTGGCCGACGAGGAGGACGTGGTCCACGCGGCGGTGGCCGAGTCGACCGCCGACGTCGTCGTGACGACCGGGGGCACGGCTTCGGGCCCCTTGGACCATGTCCACCCCACCCTGCGCCGCCTGGGCGCCGAACTGCTGGTGGACGGCGTGGCGGTGCGCCCCGGCCACCCGATGCTGCTGGCCCGCCTCGCCCGCGAAAGCCCCCTGAAACAAAGCCCCACAGACCAGGGAAATCCCGGAAACACCGAACCTCCTGAACCCCTCGAACGCCCCGAACGCCCAGGCCGCCCCGCCCGGCATCTGGTGGGGCTCCCGGGCAATCCGCTCGCGGCGGTGTCCGGTCTGCTGACCCTCGCGGAGCCGCTGCTGCGGACGATGACGGGCCGCCCGGCCCCGGACCCCGGCCCGGCCCCGCTGGCCGAGGCCGTGCAGGGGCATCCGCGGGACACCCGGCTGGTCCCCGTGACCTTCCGGCAGGACGCGGCGGTGCCGCTACGCTTCAACGGCCCGGCGATGCTGCGCGGCATCGCGGCGGCCGACGGCCTCGCCGTGATCCCGCCCGGCGGGGCGAAGCGCGGCACGGAGGTCGACGTACTGGATCTCCCTTGGTCGGCGAGTGCGACAGAGCAGCCGAGCCATACGGAGCAGGCGCCCCAGCGCACCGACCAGGCGCGCCAACGCCCAGCCGAAGCACCCCAACGCCCAGCCGCAGCGCCCCAACGCCCAGCCCAAGCAAGCCAGCGCACCGACCAAGCACCCCAGCGCACCACCCAGGCGACCGACGGTGAGGACATATCCCCCCAGGAGGGCCCGGCGTGAAGCTGCCCAGCCATGACGCGGCTGCCCGCACCCCCGGGGACGGCGGCCACCGCGTCCATCTGCCCCACTTCCCCGCGGGCCCGCTGCGCCAGGTCGCCCGCCGGTTGTTGCTGGCGCTGCTGGTGCTGGTGCTGACGGTGGCCATCGTGTACCTCGACCGGGCCGGCTACCACGACAACGCCGACGAGCGGGTCGACTTCCTCGACTCCGTCTACTACTCGACCGTCACGCTGTCCACGACCGGATACGGCGACATCGTGCCGCACAGCGACAGTGCGCGGCTCAGTAACATCCTGCTGGTCACGCCGTTGCGCGTGCTCTTTCTGATCATCCTGGTCGGCACCACCCTGGAAGTCCTGGCCGAACGCACCCGCGAGCAGTACCGCCTGAACCGCTGGAGGTCAGCGTTGCGTGATCACACCGTCGTCGTGGGCTTCGGTACGAAGGGGCGGTCCGCGGTGGAGACCCTTTGCGCGACGGGGCTGTCCAAGAACCGGGTGGTCGTGGTGGACCCCAACCACAAGGTGATCGAGGCGGCCAACGCGGAGGGGTTCGCGGGGGTGGTCGGCGACGCTACCCGCAGCGATGTGCTGTTGCGGGCGGAGGCGCAGCGCGCCCGCCAGTTCGTGATCGCCACCCAGCGCGATGACACCGCCGTCCTGGTCACGCTGACGGCCCGGCAGCTCAACCGGGGCGCCAACATCGTGGCGGCGGTGCGCGAGGAGGAGAACGCGCCGCTGCTGCGCCAGTCCGGGGCCGACGCGGTGATCACCAGCGCCAGCGCGGCGGGCCGTCTGCTGGGCATGAGCGTGCAGAGCCCGACGGCCGGTGCGGTGATCGAGGATCTGATCCAGCATGGCACGGGCCTGGACCTGGTGGAGCGCACGGTGGTGAAGGCCGAGGTGGGCAAGTCGGTGCGGGACACGGAGGACCTCGTGGTGTCCGTGCTGCGCGGCCATCGCCTCCTCGCGTACGACGACCCCGACGCCAGCCCGCTGCGGGCGGCCGACCGCTTGATCACAATCGTTCGCGCGCCGATGGTCCAGGAGTAGCCTCGCGCCCATGCATGCGATCACGATTCCCGAACCCGGTGGCCCCGAAGCGCTGGTATGGGCGGAGGTCCCCGATCCCGTGCCCGGTGAGGGCGAGGTCCTGGTCGACGTGGCGGCCGCCGGCGTCAATCGCGCGGATGTGCTCCAGCGCCAGGGCCACTATCCGCCGCCGCCCGGAGCCTCGCCCTACGCCGGTCTGGAGTGCTCGGGCCGGATCTCGGCGCTCGGCCCCGGCGTCACCGGCTGGGCGGTGGGCGACGAGGTGTGCGCCCTGCTCGCGGGCGGTGGATACGCCGAGAAGGTGGCGGTTCCCTCGGGCCAGCTGCTGCCCCTTCCCGAGGGCGTGGACCTGGTCACGGCCGCGGCGCTGCCCGAAGTGACCGCCACCGTCTGGTCCAACGTCTTCATGATCTCTCATCTCCGGCCGGGCGAGACGCTGTTGGCGCACGGCGGATCGAGCGGCATCGGCACCATGGCGATCCAGCTCGCGAAGGCGGTCGGGGCGCGGGTCGCGGTGACCGCGGGCGGTCCGGAGAAGCTGGCCGCCTGCCAGGAGCTCGGCGCCGACATCCTGATCGACTACCGCGAGCAGGACTTCGTCGAGGAGATCCGCCGGGCCACCGACGGCGCGGGCGCGGACGTCATCCTGGACATCGTCGGCGCGAAGTACCTGGCCCGGAATCTGGAGACGCTCGCGCTCAACGGACGGCTGGCGATCATCGGGCTCCAGGGCGGCGTGAAGGCCGAGCTGAACCTGGCCACCCTGCTGTCCAAGAGCGCCGCCGTGACGGCCACCGGGCTGCGGGGCCGCTCGCTGGCACAGAAGTCGGCGATCATCGCGGCGGTACGGGAGCATGTCTGGCCGCTGATCGGCGGCGGCCGGGTCCGTCCGGTCGTCCACAGCACCGTCCCGATGCGGGAGGCACCGGAGGCCCACCGGCTGCTGGAGTCGAGCGCGCATGTGGGCAAGATCCTCCTGACGACCTGAGCGTCCTGACGACCTGAGCGCCACGGGTCCGTACGGCGGCGTTCAGGATGCCCGGTAGCTACCCTCATGTGACGCTGATCCCGTTACGCAACGGTTCGGCACGGGAGGGTGACCACCGTGAACCCTGCGACGCTTCGCACACTCCCCGCGGCGGCCCTGCTGGCGGGCACCGCCCTGGCCGCGGCCCCCGCCGCGTCCGCCACCCCCGCCGCCCCGGCCCCCGCCGACGACGGCGGCGGGCTGGCGGGCACCCGCGCGGGCGAGGGCCGTGCGCACCCCGGCCGCACCGGGACGCCGACCCCCTCGACGCCGGACGGGGACCCCTCCGCCGACACCGGGGACGACGAGGGCACCGGGCGGTTCTCGGTGGTGCCCGAGTGGACGCCGTCCTCCCTTCCCGTCCCGCAGCGGCCGCACCGGCACCAGGCGCGCGAATCGCTTCCGTCCGGACAGCCTTACGGTGCTCAGCGGACCGCCGCCGAACCCGGCGCGCGGGCGATGCGGGTACTGCCGCTGGGCACCGGTCTCGCGCTCACCGGTCTCGGCCTCGGCCTGGCGTTCTTCGGTCTGCGGCTGCGCCGTCGCTGAGCACCGCCACGGATCTGATGGCCGCCGCTGACGACCGCTGCTGACGGCCGCCGCTGTTGATCGCCGCAGAATCCTCGACCCTCGCCCGTCGTACCGGGTGCCGGTGCGGAACAATGGGGGTATGAACCAGCCGATGAACGAACGAGCGCAGGAGAGCCCGCACGTCCTGGTCGTCGGTCCGGACGGCATGGCACTCGGCGGCGTCGCTCCTGCTTCCGGCGAGGGCGGTGGTGACGACGAGTCGCGCGAGGTTCCCGTGACGGACATGGTCGAACAGCCGGCGAAGGTCATGCGCATCGGCAGCATGATCAAGCAGCTGCTGGAGGAAGTTCGCGCCGCACCTCTGGACGAGGCCAGCCGGGTCCGGCTCAAGGAGATCCACTCCAGCTCGGTGAAGGAGCTGGAGGACGGGCTGGCACCCGAGCTGATCGGGGAGCTGGAGCGGCTGTCGCTGCCCTTCACGGACGAGGCGGTGCCCACCGAGGCGGAACTGCGCATCGCCCAGGCTCAGTTGGTCGGCTGGCTGGAGGGGCTGTTCCACGGCATCCAGACCACCCTGTTCGCCCAGCAGATGGCGGCGCGCGCCCAGCTGGAGCAGATGCGCCGGGCGTTGCCGCCGGGGATCGGCGGGGGCGAGGAGGACGAGGACCTGCCCAAGCCGGGCGGCGCCCGCTCGGGGCCGTACCTCTGAGCCGCTGAGCCGCTCCCCGAGCACATGCGCCGGACAAAACAACCGGACACAACGACCGGACACGCACCGGACCGGACACGCCCCGGATCGGACACAACGAAACGACGCCGCGGGCCTCACCTTCCGATGAGGCCCGCGGCGTCGTCGTATGCCTGTGCCGGCGCGGCGTGGGAGCCGCCCGCTCCTACCCCGGGTTGCCGGTGGAGACGGTCAGCTCGATGGTGTCCGTCTTGGGGTTGTACGGCTCGTAGTTCCGGTACGTGTAATTGAGGACGGTGCCCTTGCCCCACAGATTCTCGTCCTGGGGCACCACGCGGTACTTCCAGCCCGCGGCGCGGATGCACTTCTTCACCGAGTCGATGTAGAGGTTCTGGAAGTCGGGCACCGAGTACGTGCCCTTCTCATCCGTGTCCTCGTACGCGTCGGTGCACTTCTTCGGGTCGATGGTCTTGGTCTTGTCGCCCATGCGGAAGCCCGCGGCGGTGTCGGAGGCCGACGGCGACGCCTTACCGCCGTGACCGCCCCCCTTGCTCTCGTCCTTCTTGGAGCCGCCGCCGTCGCCGCTGAGCGCGATGACCAGGATCACGGCGACCACCGCGATCGCCGCGACGACGGCCGAGCCTATGATCACGCCCTTGTTGCCCCTGCCGCCCCCGCTGCCGGACGGCGTCGAGGGCGAGATGTTGTACGGCGGTGGGGTGCTGGGGCCCTGGTACGACGGCGTCGGCGTCTGATAGCCCCCCTGCCCCAGCGGTGTCGTGGACGGCGCCTGGCCGACCGGGGGCGGCGGGGTGGACGGGCCGAAGGCGCCGAACTGCCCGGGGGAGTGCTGCGGCTGGTACGGCGTCTGGACGCTGCCGGGGCCGGGCGCGGGCGTCTGCTGGTCGATCGGCGGGAAGACCGCCGAGCCGACACCGGCGCCGCTGCGGGCCGGGGGGCCGCCGCTGATGATGATGGGGGAGGCGCCGGTCTGCCCGGTACGGGCGACTCGTGCGCATTCGTCGCGCATGGCCTCGGCGGTCGGGAAGCGCTCGTTCGGGTTCTTCTTCAGGGCGCGGGCGACCAGCGCGTCCACCGCCGGGGGAATGGACTGGTTGATCGAGGAGGGTGCGACCGGCTCCTCCTGGACGTGTGCGTACGCGATGGCCAGCGGCGAGTCCGCGTCGAAGGGCAGCCGGCCGGTCAGCAGCTCGAAGAGCATGATGCCGACCGAGTACAGGTCGCTGCGGGCGTCCACGCCGCGGCCCAGCGCCTGCTCGGGCGAGAGGTACTGCGGGGTGCCGACGACCATGCCGGTCTGGGTCATGGAGGTGACCCCGGACTGCATGGCGCGGGCGATGCCGAAGTCCATGACTTTGACCACATTACGCTTGGTCATCATCACGTTACCTGGCTTGATGTCGCGGTGGACCAGCCCCATCTCATGGCTGATTTCCAGCGCCGCCAGCACATCGCTGGTGATCTTCAGTGCCTTTTCGGTCGGCATCGCGCCGTATTGCCGGACATCGACGTCCAGAACCGAGCGCAGCGGGTGCCCCTCGACGTACTCCATGACGATGTACGGCATCAGTGAGCCGTCGATCGCGTCCTCGCCGGTGTCGAAGACCGAGACGATATTGGTGTGCGTGAGCTTCGCCACCGCCTGGGCCTCGCGGCGGAACCGCTCGCGGAAGGACTGTTCGCGTCCCAGCTCGGTGTGGAGTGTCTTGATCGCGACCTGGCGGTCCAGCACGGTGTCATAGGCCAGGTGAACGGAGGCCATGCCACCCTCACCCAGCAGGTCACGCAGCTGATACCGGCCGTTCGCCAGAGAGTGGCCTTGATACCTGCCCGATGCGCCGTACTGGCTCATTTCGTACTTCCCCCTCGGCGCACTCACTACTCTGACGCGCACGTTTCGACGCATTGATCTTGATGTTCTGGATATCGTGGCCAAGTCTGCCCCAGGCCACGGACACGTCAAGCCGCGTTGCCCGTTCCGTGACCGGATGCGCAAGAACCCGTCACGCGATTTGCATCGCTTCACCGTCAACAGGTTTGATGGCCGGTCCATCACCAACCGATACACGGCGCGAAGGCTGTAGCGTGCCTAGCGGGAACCGTACCGCCCGTGGGCGGGGCGATCTCGACCCCACCCCCACCGAGAACGAGACGGCGAGGACCGATGGCACAGACCCAGAGCGCCCAGGGGCCCTCCGAACCTGACGCCAGCGGGTCCGGAATGCCGGATACGCCCGAGGTGTGGGGCAACGGAGGACTTGTCGGCGATGGCCGATATCGGCTTACCAGTCGACTCGGCCGCGGCGGTATGGCGGAGGTGTTCGCCGCCGAGGACCTCCGGCTCGGCCGCACCGTCGCGGTGAAACTGCTCCGCGCCGACCTGGCCGAGGATCCGGTGTCCAAGGCCCGCTTCACCCGCGAGGCTCAGTCCGTGGCCGGGCTGAACCACCACGCCGTGGTGGCGGTCTACGACTCCGGTGAGGACACCGTCGGCCAGAACACCGTGCCGTACATCGTCATGGAGCTGGTCGAGGGCCGGACCATCCGCGATCTGCTGCTCAACGCCGAGGCCCCGCCGCCGGACCAGGCGCTGATCATCGTCTCCGGGGTGCTGGAGGCGCTCGCCTACAGCCATCAGCACGGCATCGTGCACCGTGACATCAAGCCCGCCAACGTGATCATCACCCACAGCGGCGCGGTCAAGGTCATGGACTTCGGCATCGCCCGCGCCCTGCACGGCGCGCAGTCCACCATGACCCAGACCGGCATGGTCATGGGCACACCGCAGTACCTCTCGCCGGAGCAGGCACTCGGCAAGGCCGTGGACCACCGCTCCGACCTCTACGCCACCGGCTGTCTGCTCTACGAGCTGCTGGCGCTGCGTCCGCCGTTCACCGGGGAGACCCCGCTGTCGGTGGTGTACCAGCACGTCCAGGACACCCCGGTGCCCCCGTCGGAGACCTCCGGCACCGTGCCGCCGGAGCTGGACGGCCTGGTCATGCGCTCCCTCGCCAAGGACCCGGACGACCGGTTCCAGAGCGCCGAGGAGATGCGCGGGCTGGTCCAGTACGCGCTCCAGATGCTCCACGAGGCCGGCGGCCACACCGGCATGTGGAACACCGGCCCGGTCACCCAGCACCTGGGCGCCGCCACCCCCGCCATGGGCATGCCGGGCGTCGGGGCCACCACTGCGCTGCCGCACCCGGGCCACGGCGAGACCTCCCAGCAGCCGATCGTCACCGGCCCCGGTGGCGGGGGCGGCGGCTACCACGGCGGTTCCGGCCGCCGTAAGGGCCGCGGCAGGATGTGGCTGATCGCCGTGCTCGCGGTGATCGCGGTCGCGACGGGGGTCGCCTTCGCCCTCCAGATGGGCGACAAGGACGGCGGGAAGCAGCCGAACAAGCACCAGACGTCGGTCACCCAGGAGAAGACGGAGAAGCCGACCGACAAGCCGAGCGACGACTCGAACGACGCGACGGCCCCGAGCGACGAGGACGCCACCTCCGGGGACACGGGCGACGACTACACCCCGACCGCGAACCCGACGCCGACGTACCAGGACGACCCCACGGGCGAGCCGACGGACCCGGAGACGGACCCGGGCACCGGCGAGCCGACCGGCGAGGAGACCACCCCCGGCGGCGGCGAGGAGACCACCGCGCCGACGGACCCGGAGACCGACCCGGGCACCACTGAGCCCACCGGTGGGACGGCGGGCGCCACGGACGGCGGCGCCGGCGGCACCCCCTGACGGCCGGGGCGCCCCGCGGCGTCCCCGTCACCCGCAGAAGGCGTCGCGGACCGCGTCGTACTCCCGGGTCCACCACACCACCAGCGCGGCGGCCGCCGGGAACTGCGGATCGGCGCGCCGGTCCCGGCGCTGGTAGCGCCAGCGCAGCATCCAGAAGTCGTTGAGCCGCTCCCACCACACCCGGTGCACGGCCGCGGCCATCTCGGAGGTCCCGGCCCCCGCCGCGCGGCGGTACGCCCGCGCGTAGGAGCGCACCTTGGTGAGCTCCAGGGTGCCGTCGGGCCGTACGAAGAAGATCGCGGCGGCCCGGACCGCCTCCTCGGCGCGCGGCTGCACCCCGAGCCGGTCCCAGTCGACGATGGCGGCCGGTTCCGTGTCGCGGTAGAGCAGGTTCAGCGGGTGGAAGTCGCCGTGTACCCAGCCGGCGACGGGGACCGCGTCCGCCTCCGGGCGGCGGTGGGCGTGCCGCTCCACCAGCGCCCGCCGCTCGACCAGCCGGTGCTCGGCGAGCTCGTCGAAGCTGTCGCGGTTCCGGCGCCCCCGGATCAGCGTGAGCAGCTCGTCGATGACGGCGAAGGTGTCCTCGGGGTCGGCGGCGGCCTCCACGGGCGGTCTGCGGTCACCCGTACGGGCCCGCATGACGCGCTCAAGACAGGTGTGGACGAGCCCGAGCAGCCCGCCGAGGCGCCAGCACTGCGGGGCGGTCAGCTCACCGCCGTCGCGGTGCCGCCCGTCGATCCAGGGGTGTAACGCGTAGCAGCGGCCGCCGATGACGGCGACCGTACGGCCGTCGGCGTCCGGGACCGGCGGGGCGACGGGCACTCCGAGCGCCTCCAGCCGCTGGGTGACGCGGTGCTGGCGGGCGATGGCGGTGCGGTCGCCGTCGAGGTGGTGTTTGAGGAAGAACCGGCCGCGGGTGGTGGCGAGGCGGTAGCCCCGGTTGAGCAGCCCCTGGGTGAGCGGTTCGCAGGAGACGGCCTCACCGGCGGTGTCATAGCGGCGGAGCAGGGCGCTCAGGGTTTCCCCGTCGGGAGCGGCCTCGGCGGAGCATACATGTGAGCGCGGCACCTGCCAGATGTTAGATCACCGGGTGTCACCGTCAGTACGCGCGGAGACGGGGCGCGGTGCCCTGGGGCACGGTGGGTTGACCGGGACGGGGCGAGGCGTCTTGGCGCCTGCGGCGGGCTGTTCTCCCCTCCCCGCCCCTTCCCGAAACTGGGGCTCCGCCCCAGACCCCGCGGTTCAGGGGCGAGGCCCCAGCCAGGCGGCTCCGCCGCGTGGTCCGCCGGGCTCGAGCACCCCGAAGGGGCGCGGGGCGGTGTCGATGTGCGGCTCCGCCGCGTGGGCGCGATCAGCCACGACGGTGCCGCGGACGGACGACGACGCATCGTGGCACTCCAGCTCCAGCAAAGCGCGCTCAGCGCTTCTGCGCTTGCGTCGCCTGCATTCGGGCGACGTACGCCGCCGCCTGGGAGCGGCGTTCCATGCCCAGCTTGGAGAGCAGGCTGGAGACATAGTTCTTGATCGTCTTCTCGGCGAGGTGCAGCCGCTCGCCGATCGCCCGATTGGTGAGCCCCTCCCCGATCAGCAGCAGGATCCGGCGCTCCTGCTCGGTGAGGGCGGCGAGCTGGTCGTCCAGTTGGGGGGCGGTCTGGCCGCGCAGCCGCTCCAGCACCCGGGCGGTGGCCACCGGGTCGAGCAGCGACCGGCCCGCGGCCACGTCCCGGACCGCGGCGAGCAGTTCGTCACCGCGGATGTCCTTCAGGACATAGCCGGAGGCGCCCGCGATGATGGCGTCGAAGAGTGCCTCGTCGTCGGCGAAGGAGGTGAGCATCATGCAGCGGACGTTCTCGTACCGGGTGCGGATCTCCCGGCAGACCTCGACCCCGCTGCGGTCGGGCAGCCGGATGTCCAGGACGGCGACGTCCGGGCGGGCGGCCGGGATCCGCGCCAGCGCGTCGGCCGCGGTGCCCGCCTCGCCGACCACCTCCATGTCCGGCTCGCCCGCGAGCAGGTCTCGTACGCCACGTCGGACGACTTCATGGTCGTCGACCAGGAAAATCCCTATTTTTCCTTCTTCGCGCACGGATCCAGTCTCACACACGAAGTCTTCCCGCGTCGTCACCCAGCGGGATACCGTGCGCTTGTCCGGCGGCCTGCGGGGCTGTGACCAGTGGAAGTTTCCCCACCCGCGCGATTTACTTGGAAATCCAAGCAAAATTGCAGGTCAGGTGGGGTTTCGCAGAGATGCGACCCACTGGGTAACGTGCTTTGTGCAGGGCCAGCCGCCGGGAACCTGTCACGCCCGGTCATGCTCCGGCGCACCCACCCCGTGCGCCGTGGCGGGACGGGCGAGCCGCAACTGGCCGCCGGCGGATCCCGGAGGCCGGACAGACGGAGGAGCACACGTGACCGTGGAGAGCACTGCCGCGCGCAAGCCGCGCCGCAGCGGAGCCAAGCGCAGCACCACCGCGCGGGACACCAAGAAGCAGCCTGCGGGCCAGATCGAACTCGTACAGCTGCTGACCCCCGAGGGCGAGCGGGTCGAGCACCCCGAGTACGCCATCGACCCCACCCCGGAGGAGCTGCGCGGTCTGTACCGGGACATGGTGCTGACACGGCGGTTCGACGCCGAGGCCACCACCCTCCAGCGCCAGGGCGAACTGGGCCTGTGGGCCTCGCTGCTCGGCCAGGAGGCGGCGCAGATCGGCTCCGGCCGGGCGCTGAACGACGCCGACTACGTCTTCCCCACCTACCGCGAGCACGGCGTGGCGTGGTGCCGGGGCGTCGACCCGACCAATCTGCTGGGGATGTTCCGTGGGGTGAACCACGGCGGCTGGGACCCGAACAGCAACAACTTCCACCTGTACACCATCGTGATCGGCTCGCAGACCCTGCACGCGACCGGCTACGCGATGGGCGTGGCCAAGGACGGCGCGGACGCCGCGGTCCTGGCCTACTTCGGGGACGGCGCCTCCAGCCAGGGCGATGTCGCCGAATCGTTCACCTTCTCCGCGGTCTACAACGCCCCGGTCGTCTTCTTCTGCCAGAACAACCAGTGGGCCATCTCCGAGCCCACCGAGAAGCAGACCCGGGTGCCGCTCTACCAGCGCGCCCAGGGCTTCGGCTTCCCCGGGGTGCGGGTGGACGGCAATGACGTGCTCGCCTGTCTGGCCGTCACCAAGGCCGCGCTGGAGCGGGCGCGCACCGGGCAGGGCCCGATGCTCATCGAGGCGTTCACCTACCGCATGGGCGCCCACACCACCTCCGACGACCCCACGCGCTACCGCTCCCCCGAGGAGCGGGAGCTGTGGGAGACCAAGGACCCGATCCTGCGGCTGCGCACCCTGCTGACCCGCGAGGGCCTGGCCGACGACGCGTACTTCGCCGACCTCGAGGAGGAGAGCGACGCGCTGGCCAAGCGGGTCCGGGACGCGGTACGGGCCATGCCCGACCCCGAGGACATGGCGATGTTCGAGCACATCTACGCCGACGGGCACGCGCTCGTCGACGAGGAGCGGGCGCAGTTCGCCGAGTACCAGGCTTCGTTCGTCACCGCTGAGGAAGGCATCTGACATGGCCGCCGAGAAGATGTCGCTCTCCAAGGCGATCAACGCGTCCCTGCGGACGGCCCTCGAGACCGACCCCAAGGTCCTGATCATGGGCGAGGACGTCGGCAAGCTGGGGGGCGTCTTCCGCGTCACCGACGGCCTCCAGAAGGACTTCGGCGAGGACCGGGTCATCGACACCCCGCTCGCCGAGTCCGGCATCGTGGGCACCGCGATCGGGCTCGCGCTGCGCGGCTACCGCCCGGTGGTGGAGATCCAGTTCGACGGTTTCGTCTTCCCCGCCTACGACCAGATCGTCACCCAGCTCGCCAAGATGCACGCACGCTCGCTCGGCAAGGTCAAGCTGCCGGTCGTCGTCCGGATTCCGTACGGCGGCGGCATCGGCGCGGTGGAGCACCACAGCGAGTCGCCGGAGGCGCTGTTCGCGCATGTGGCGGGGTTGAAGGTGGTCTCGCCGGCCAACGCGTCCGACGCCTACTGGATGCTCCAGCAGGCCATCGGCAGCGATGACCCGGTGATCTACTTCGAGCCCAAGCGCCGCTACCACGACAAGTCCGAGGTGGACACCGCCGCGATCCCCGGGCCGCTGCACGCCGCCCGGGTGGTGCGGCCGGGGGCGGACCTGACGCTCGCGGCCTACGGCCCGATGGTGAAGGTCGCCCTGGACGCCGCCGCGGCCGCCGCCGAGGAGGGCAAGTCGATCGAGGTCCTGGACCTGCGGTCGATGTCGCCGATCGACTTCGACTCGATCCAGCGTTCCGTGGAGCGGACGGGGCGGCTGGTCGTCGTCCACGAGGCACCGGTATTCCTGGGTACCGGGTCGGAGATCGCCGCGCGCGTCACCGAGAGGTGCTTCTATCACCTCGAGGCCCCGGTGCTGCGGGTCGGCGGCTTCCACTCGCCGTACCCGCCGTCACGGCTCGAGGACGAGTACCTTCCGGGGCTGGACCGGGTGCTCGACGCCGTAGACCGCGCGTTGGCGTACTGAAGGGCTTGAGGAGATCGTGACGATGACCGCAGTCGAACAGCGCTTCCGTGAGTTCAAGATGCCCGATGTGGGCGAGGGGCTGACCGAGGCCGAGATCCTCAAGTGGTTCGTGGCGCCGGGTGACACCGTGACCGACGGTCAGGTGGTGTGCGAGGTCGAGACCGCCAAGGCCGCCGTCGAGCTGCCCATCCCCTTCGACGGCGTGGTGCACGAGCTGCGCTTCGAGGAGGGCGCCACCGTGGACGTGGGCACGCCGATCATCTCGGTGGACACCGACCCCGGAGCGGGGGAGGCGGCGCCCCAGGCCGCTCCCGCCGCCGAGGCCCCCGCCGCCGAGAAGCCGGCCGCCGCGGCCGAGCCCGAGGAGAAGGAGGGCCGCCAGGCCAATCTGGTCGGCTACGGGGCGGCGCCCGCCTCCACCAAGCGCCGTCCGCGCAAGCCGCAGCGGTCCGCGCCCGCCCCCTCCGCCGGGGCGCCCGCGCCCCAGGAGCCCGCCCCCGCGCCCGCGCGCCCCGAGGCCGCCCCCGCCCCCGCCCCTGCCCCCGCGCCCGAGCTGAACGGCAGCGGCCGGACCGCCCGGCCGCTGGCCAAGCCGCCGGTCCGCAAGCTGGCCAAGGACCTGGGCATCGACCTGGAGACGGTCACCCCGAGCGGGGCGGACGGGATCATCACCCGCGAGGACGTCCACGCGGCCGCCGAGGCCGTCCAGGCGGCCCGGGAGACGCCCGTGGCGGCCCCGTCCGCGGCCGGCACGGCCGCCTCGGCCCGGGAGCGCCGGGTGCCCGTGAAGGGCGTACGGAAGGCCACCGCGCAGGCGATGGTCCACAGCGCCTTCACCGCCCCGCATGTGACCGAGTTCGTGACGGTCGACGTGACCCGCACGATGAAGCTCGTGGCCGACCTCAAGCAGGACCCGGAGCTGTCCGGGCTGCGGGTCAACCCGCTGCTGCTGGTCGCCAAGGCCCTGCTGGTGGCCATCCGGCGCAACCCGGACATCAACGCCACCTGGGACGAGGACAACCAGGAGATCGTCTACAAGGACTACGTCAATCTGGGCATCGCGGCGGCGACACCGCGCGGGCTGATCGTCCCCAACATCAAGGACGCCGGCGCCAAGACCCTGCCCGAACTGGCGTCCGCCCTGGGTGAGCTGGTCAGCACCGCCCGTGAGGGCAAGACCACCCCGGCGGCGATGTCCGGCGGCACGATCACCATCACCAACGTCGGCGTCTTCGGCATCGACGCGGGTACCCCGATCATCAACCCCGGGGAGTCCGCGATCCTCGCCTTCGGCGCGGTCAAGCTCCAGCCGTGGGTCCACAAGGGCGAGGTCAAGCCGCGCCAGGTGACCACGCTTGCGCTCTCCTTCGACCACCGGCTGGTCGACGGCGAGCTGGGCTCCAAGGTGCTCGCGGATGTCGCGGCCGTCCTGGAGCGCCCCAAGCGCCTGATCACATGGGCCTGACCACATGGGCCTGATCACGCGGGCCTGAGCACCTTCTGACACTCATCCCCCGTCCGCATCGCGGACGGGGGATGAGCGCGCATGCATCTTGTATCTATGATGTGCGCATCATGAGTCCCGCCGATACGGCCACCAAGCCGCCCCCCGCCGCCGAACGCGTCTACCACCACGTCAAACAAGCCGTCCTCGACCGCCGCTACGAGGGCGGCACACTGCTGAGCGAGGGCGAACTCGCGGACGCCGTCGGGGTCTCCCGCACCCCCGTCCGGGAGGCGTTGCTGCGCCTGGAGGCCGAGGGGCTGCTCAAGCTCTATCCGAAGAAGGGCGCCCTGGTGCTGCCCGTCTCCTCCCAGGAGATCGCGGACGTGGTCGAGACCCGGCTGCTGGTGGAGCAGCACGCGGTCGCCAAGGTCGTCCCGGCCGGCGGGCAGCTGCTGGCGCGGCTCGAGGAGCTGCTGGAGGAGCAGCGGATGCATGCCGCGGCCGGGGATTTGGCCGCCTTCGCCGCCGCCGACCGCTGCTTCCACGCGGCGATCGTCCGGGCGGCGGGAAACGCCATCCTGGCGCAGCTGTACGACCAGTTGAGAGACCGCCAGCTGCGGATGGGCGTGGCCACCATGCACGCCGAGCCCGGCCGCATCGCCAAGAACATCACCGAGCACACGGAGATCCTCCAGGCCCTGCGCGCCGGGGACGCCGGTTTCGCGTCCGGTCTGGTGCAGCGCCACATCAGCTGGGTGAACAACCTCGCCCGGGGTGAGGCGCGATGACCTCGCCCCAGTTGCCCGGTGATCCACCCGGCGGACGTCGTGCCGTCGCCGTATGGGGCCTGGGCGTCGCCGTCTACTTCGTCGCCATCACCTATCGCACCAGCCTCGGCGTCGCCGGTATCGACGCCGCCGAGCGGTTCCACATCAACGCCTCGGCGCTGTCGACCTTCTCCATCCTCCAGGTGCTGGTCTACGCCGGTATGCAGATACCGGTCGGGCTCATGGTCGACCGTCTCGGCACCCGTAAGGTGCTCATGCTCGGCGTGGTGCTCTTCACCCTGGGGCAGTTCGGCTTCGCGCTCTCCCACTCGTACCCGATGGCCCTGGGCTCCCGGGCGCTGCTCGGCTGCGGTGACGCGATGACCTTCATCAGTGTGCTGCGGCTCGGCTCGCGCTGGTTCCCGGCCCGCCGGGGGCCGGTGATCGCCCAGGTCGCCGCGCTCTTCGGCATGGCGGGCAACCTGGTCTCCACGCTGGTGATCGCCCGGGCGCTGCACAGCGCCGGCTGGACCACGACCTTCGCGGGCAGCGCGCTCGGCGGGGTGGCCATCCTCGTCCTGGTGCTGCTCTTCCTCAAGGACCACCCGAAGGGCTACGAGCCCGCGCCCGCCTCCCATATGGGCGCCGACTACGTCCGCCGGCAGATCGCGGACGCCTGGCGCGAGCCCGGCACCCGGCTGGGCCTGTGGGTCCACTTCACCACCCAGTTCCCGGCGATGGTGTTCCTCCTGCTGTGGGGGATGCCGTTCCTGGTCGAGGCCGAGGGGCTGTCCCGGGCCACCGCGGGTCAGCTGCTGACCCTCATCGTGCTGTCCAATATGGCGGTCGGCCTGGTCTACGGCCAGGTCATCGCCCGGCACCACGCCGCCCGCGCCCCGCTGGCCCTCGGCACGGTCGGCGCCACCGCGCTGCTGTGGGGCACCGTGCTGCTCTGGCCGTCCGCCCACGCACCCATGTGGCTGCTGATCGTCCTGTGCGTGGTGCTCGGCGCCTGCGGACCCGCGTCGATGATCGGCTTCGACTTCGCCCGGCCCGCCAATCCGCCCGAGCGGACCGGCACCGCCTCGGGAATCGTCAACATGGGCGGCTTCACGGCCTCGATGACCACTCTGCTGGCCGTCGGCGTCCTGCTGGACCTGACCGGCGAGAACTTCCGGATCGCGTTCGCCTCGGTGTTCGTGCTCCAGGCGCTCGGCGTCGCCCAGATCCTGCGGCTGCGCGGCCGGGCGCACCGCCGGGAGCGCGAGCGCGTGGTCGCGAGCCGCGTCGAGGCGGTGCACGTACCGGCGTGACGCCGTGGCCCTCCGAGCCCCGGAGCGTGCTACGGCGTGACCGCGACTCCGAGCCCCGGAGCGCTACGGCGTGACCGCGAAGTGCTGGAGGATCGCCTCCGCCAGCTGCTGGTCGCCCTCGATCTTCAGCCGCTCCGCGACCGCCTCGGGCCGCACCCGCCCGCAGGCCAGCCGGACGTAGGTCTCCCAGTCCAGGGCGAGGGTGACCGTCGGCCCCAGCGAGACGCTGCCGTCGATGGTGCCCCGGCCGTCCGCGTCGACCCGGACCGTCCGCATGAACTCCATCGGGCCGTGCACATCGAAGACGACGGCCGACTGGGGCGCCGCGCCCGCGTCCTTGGCGACCACCTTCGGCAGCCCCGACAGCAGCAGGTCACGGGTGACCGTGGCGCCCGGCGAGTCGAGGTTGCCCGGCTTGTTCAGGGCCCGCCGCAGATCCTGTTCGTGCACCCAGACGTCGAAGGCCCGCCGCGTCAGGGCCTCCCCCAGCGTCACCTCGGTGCCGCCGGGCCAGCGCACCATGGCGTCCGGCTGGCGCTTCTCGTTCCGCAGCTGGCGGCCCCGGCGGATGACGGTGTACTCCAGCTCGGAGGTCATCTCGGGCGCGGTGTGGCAGCGCCGTACGTCGACCTGGACCTCCATGTACCGCGACAGCTCGTTGGTGACGTGGTAGAGGTCGCGCGGCAGGGTGTGGATGGGGCGGGGATCGCCGAGCATCTCGCATTCGAGGCCGATCACATGCGAGACGACGTCCCGCACCGACCATCCCGGGCACTCGGTGGCGCGGTTCCACTCGCTCTCCGCTAGCGGGTTGACCAATTCCGTTATCGCGTCGATGGAGTGCGTCCAGGCGTCGATGGAGGTCTGAAGGCTGGGATGGACGGTCACGGGACCCCTCGGGCGGTTGGTGCGCGGGCTGGGTGCTGGTGTGTGCGTTCAAGTTACGCTGCCAACGAGCGCACGGGCAGTGCTTTCCGGTCTGATCGTAGGCCCGGATCGGCGGCTCGCGGCCTGCTCGCGATGGTAGTGTGCGCCCGCCCCGGCCTTATCTCCGGACGTACCCGTACGCATCGGTGGAAAGCCGCCGGGGGCGGGGGAATGGCACGACCGGGGCTGCTGTTTCATGGGGACATGGCTTCACGTGCACGCGTCCGCGCCCCCGAGCTGATCGGCCGGGGCGGCTGGCTCAACACCGGCGGTACCGACCTCACCCTCACCGACCTGCGAGGACGCATCGTCATCCTCGACTTCTGGACGTTCTGCTGTGTGAACTGCCTGCATGTCCTGGACGAGCTGCGCGAGCTGGAGGAGAAGCACCGCGACACCGTGGTGATCGTCGGCGTGCACTCGCCGAAGTTCGTCCACGAGGCCGAGCACCAGGCGGTCGTGGACGCGGTCGAGCGGTACGAGGTGCACCACCCGGTCCTCGACGACCCCGAGCTGGCCACCTGGAAGCAGTACGCGGTACGGGCCTGGCCCACCCTCGTCGTCATCGACCCCGAGGGCTATGTGGTCGCCCAGCACGCGGGCGAGGGCCACGCCCACGCCCTGGAGGCCCTGGTGGGGCAGCTGGAGGCCGAGCACGCCGCCAAGGGCACCCTGCGGCGCGGCGACGGCCCGTACGTGCCCCCGGAGCCGGTCCCCACCGAACTCCGCTTCCCCGGCAAGGCGCTGTCGCTGCCCGGCGGCACCTTCCTCGTCTCGGACACCACCCGCCATCAGCTGGTGGAGCTCGCGGCGGACGGCGAGAGCGTGGTGCGGCGGATCGGCGCGGGCGAGCGCGGCCTTACCGATGGCACGAGCGAGCGGGCCCGGTTCAGCGAGCCCCAGGGGCTCGCCATGCTCCCCGACGGCACCGTGGCCGTCGCCGACACCGTGAACCACGCGCTGCGCCGCTTCGACCCGGCCACCGGCGAGGTCACCACGCTCGCCGGGACCGGCCGCCAGTGGTGGCAGGGGTCGCCCACCGAGGGGCCCGCCCCCGAGGTCGACCTGTCCTCCCCCTGGGACGTGGCCTGGTTCGCCGACCGGCTGTGGATCGCCATGGCGGGCGTCCACCAGCTGTGGACCTACGACCCGGAGGCCGGGACCGTACGGGCCGCCGCCGGGACCACCAACGAGGGCCTGGTCGACGGCCCGGCCGAGGAGGCGTGGTTCGCCCAGCCCTCCGGGCTCGCCGCGGCCGGGGACCGGCTGTGGATCGCGGACTCCGAGACCTCCGCGGTGCGCTACGTCGAGCGCGACGGTAAGGGCTTCACGGTCCGTACGGCCGTCGGCACCGGGCTCTTCGACTTCGGCCACCGCGACGGCGCCGCCGATCAGGCGCTGCTCCAGCATCCGCTGGGCGTCACCGCGCTGCCCGACGGCTCGGTGGCGATCTCGGACACCTACAACCACGCGCTGCGCCGCTACGACCCGGCCACCGACGAGGTCTCCACGCTCGCCACCGACCTGCGCGAGCCCTCCGGCGCGGCCCTGGCCGACGGGGACATCGTGGTGGTGGAGTCCGCCCGGCACCGGCTCACCCGGCTGCGGCTGCCCGAGGAGGCCGTAAGGGTCGAGGCGGTGGCCCACCGCACCCAGCGCGCCGCGACCGACATCGCCCCGGGGACCCTCCGCCTCGACGTGGTCTTCCAGGCGCCCGAGGGGCAGAAGCTGGACACCCGCTACGGTCCCTCCACCCGGCTGCTGGTCAGCTCCACCCCGCCGGAGCTGCTGGCCGGGGGCGACGGCGCGGGGACGGATCTGAGCCGGGAGCTCGTCCTTACGGAGGGCGTGACCGAGGGCGTGCTGCATGTCTCGGCCATGGCGGCCTCTTGCGACGACGACCCTATGAACGAGTACCCGGCGTGCCATGTGCACCAGCAGGACTGGGGCGTTCCGGTGCGGATCACCGAGGGCGGCGCGGACCGGCTGCCGCTGGTGCTCGCCGGGATGGACGACTGAGATCTGACGGGCTGATACCGCCCGGCCGCGTTCCTGACCTGCGGTCAGTCGGGGCAGTTGGGCAGCGTGGAGTACTGCACCTGGTCCTGGCGGATCCGGATGCCCGGCACCCACATCCGCTTGCCGTCCTTGGCGACGCGGAACCACATGCTGCTGTGCCCGCCCGCCTCGTCGGTCACCGTGACGCCGTTGGCGATGCGGCAGTCGGCGCGCAGCACATCGCCGTGCCAGGCCCGGCCCACGATGTTCGACGGGCGGTAGGCCTGGTACGGATCCTCGGCCAGGCCCAGGGAGCACTCCCGGACGCGCTTGTGCCGGCAGGTCTCCTCGGCGTTGTAGACGGTGATCCGGGCGTTGCCCAGGGGCGAGGAGCCCGCCGCGCCGCCCGGGGGCGAGCCGTCGTCGGACGACCGTAAGGCGATCACCCCGGCCGTGGCCCCGCCGATGACGACGACCGTGCCCACCGCCGCCAGCGTGAGCCGCAGCCGGCGCCTGGACGGCCGGTCCGGCGCGGACCCCTCCCGGGCCTCGTCCGGGGCCGGCGGGGCGGCGCCCGGCGCCATCGGCCCGTCGGCGGCTTCGGCGGCGGCCTCGGCCTCGGTGGCCCGGTGCAGCAGGGTCACCAGCTCGGGCAGCCGGTCCTCGGCGGTGAAGGAGAGCTTGCCCCACTGGATCAGGAGCCGCTCGTCGGGCAGGCTCTGGCCGCGCAGATAGCGGGAGAGGGAGGACCGGCTCGCGGGCAGCCGCCCCTCCAGTTCCTTCAGGCTGAGTCCCAGTTCGCCGTGCATCCGGCGCAGTGCGGTCACGAATTCCCGTACCGGGCCGGAGAGTTCCTCGGGAAGCGGGGAGAGCGGCTTTCGTCGTGGGTTCTCTGGGCGATTCGGATGCGCTGGCACGTACACCATTGCAGCATGGGGATCATGAACATGCCGAGCGACACGTCCACACCCCCGAGGTGGACGTGCCGCTCGTCACCGGAGCCGGGTCAGGAACGCGTCAGTCCGTGAACTTCAGCGGCCGGTAGGGCTTGTACTCGCTGCCCGGCTCCAGTCCATAGCGACGGGTCGCGTGATCCGTCCCGAAGTCGCCGCGCTGCTCGTAGGAGGTGTACGAGGTGTGGGCGGCGTCGTTCCACTTCTCGAACATCACGACGTGCCGGGTGTTGTTGTCCCCCGAGGCGTCGATCAGCAGGTCGCCGGGCCGGAGGTCGTTGACGGCGATCGGCTTGGTGACGCCGGAGCCGGTGAGGCCCACGGTGTTGGTGCCGGGCGCCTGGAGGCCCAGCGCCATGGAGACATAGCCCGAGCAGTCCTGGCGGTAGCCGTCCTTCCAGATCTTGGCCTGGCTGTAGGGCACCCGGCCGCCGTTGTCGGCGGTCAGCCAGGTGGCGGCCCGCTGGAGCGCCTCCGCGCGGCTGCCGCCGGGCTGCGGCGGCCGCGGCGGCTCACCGCCGCCGTTCCGCACCGGGACGCCGGGGAGCGAGTCCTGCGGGATGTCCACCGCGACGACGGTCACGAAGCCGTTGACCGGCCCGGTGATATGGGCCATGTACGTCGAGCAGGCCCCGTCCTCGCAGACCTTCTTCCCCGTGTCGACCTGGAAGTCGGCGGTGATGCGGTCCTGGCCCGGGGCGGTCTTGTTGAGCATGCCCACGGACGGGGAGCCGGTGTCGGCGGTCTGGTGGACCACCCAGCGGGTGCCCCAGGTGGGGAAGTCGGCGGTGGCCGCGGCCTTGGTGCCGAACTCGCCCGTGGTCGTCTTCAGCTTGAGCGCGGCGCCCCCGCCCTGGTCCGAGCTCTTGGCCGAGGTGTCGCGGCTCGTCGCGCCCTTCTCGGCCACCTTCCCGGCCTTCTCCGCCTTGTTGGTGTCATGGCCCGCGGTGCCGTCCCCGCCCGAGCAGCCCACGAGCCCGGTGGCGCCGATGCCCGCCGCGGCGATCGCGGGGAGCACCTTGCGCAGCAGGGTCCGGCGGTCGCGGCCGATGGAGAGTGTCATCTCTGGATTCCCCCTAGGTGAGGGCGCCGACGGGGTGCCGGCACCGCTCGGTCCAGGCCGCGGCGGCCGTCCGCCGCGGCGACGGGAACCACTCTGGGCCGCGCGGCGGGGTATTCCGGCGGTCGAGCCGTCACGTGGGACGTCCCATCCGGGCCCACCCCTGACGACCTGCCAGAACGCCCACGGAGACGGCCAGGTGCGGGACGCGGAGGGCCGTGCCGTGAGACATGACGAGACGGCCCCCGCCGAAGCGGGGGCCGTCCGGGGCAGGTAGCCGGGGGGAGGCGGCTACCTGTCCGGCTTGGTGGCTCGGAGTCGAGCGGTCACCGGAGCGGAAGGGCGGGGGCGGTCATCGGGTGGGGGTCACCGGATCTGGCCACCGGCCGGGGTCATCGGACAGGGGCGGTCACCAGGTCACCAGATCAGAGGTCACCAGATCAGAGCGTCGGAGGCGTCGCTCTGCCAGTAGCCGACCTCCGCCCCGCGGCCGACCTCCACCGAGTCGCCGGGGAGGTCCACGGCGCGGCGGTCGTCATCGCCGGGGAGGGAGACGGTCAGCCCGGTGGCCTTGACGCCGTCCGCCGGGTCGTCCGCCGCGGAGGTGGTCAGCCCCGCGTAGCCGCTCTCGCCGGGGGCCAGCGTGACGACCGACTGGGGCCGGGTGCCCGCGGCCTCCGGCAGGGCCGTGCCCGTGCCGTCGAACCGCACCGCGGGGAAGCCGGTGAGACGGCAGGTCCCGCCGGACTGGTTGGTGATCTCCAGCAGGAGGTGGCCGACCGGGCGGGGGACGGAGGTGACGCTCACCGACATCGTGTCGAGGCGGCAGGCCCCGGCCTCCCCCTCGGCGTCGCTGTCGGCCCGCAGACCGCCCTGGGCCCCGGCATCGGCCCCGCCCGCCACCGCCTCCTGCGCGGCCCGCTGGGCGCCGTCCTGGAGGCCGTCCTCGTGGGCGGCGGGGACGGCCGGGGCGACGTTCTCCGCCGCGCCGGCCGTCCGTACGCCCGACGCGTCGGCGGTGCCGCACGCCGCGAGGGTGATACCCGCGGCGACGACCGTCAGTCCGGCAGCGACCGAGCGCAGGGTGCCGGCGCGGTGGGCGAGGCGAGCGGTGGTGAGCGGCATGGCGGGTCTCCCCTCAGCGAGCGTTAGGGCGTTCTCCGGAACGGCTCAAGCCTGTCCGGACCGGCTGCCGTTCGGCTGGTGAACGGCTGCCGCCCGCTAACGTCTCGCTAACGCCCCGCTGTTCGCCCTTGTCAGGGCCTGTGCCGCCGTCGGCTACCGCAGCGCGGGAGGAGGCAGGAGGCGAAGGCCTCCTCGGACGCGGCGCTCGCGGGGCCACATCCGCCGGGGCGGTCGGCCACCCCTTCAGGGGGCGACAGCGGGGGCGGCCGTACCGGCCCCCACCCACCGCCGGGAGGCGCCCCTGTGCGCAGCCGGGCGCCCCATTCGACGACGGCCCCTAGGCCCCCTGTGACGGCCCGCCAGGGGACCCGCCGACGGCTCCGCCGGATGCCTCGCCCGGGGAGTCGCGGTCGCTGCCGTCGCCCTGGGCGAAGAGCTTCACCAGATCGCTCATCACGTAGCGGTTGGTGGCCTCCTCGTCCAGCAGGTGCATCTCCGCCAGCCGCTCCAGGGAGTCCTGGATCAGCTCGGGGTCCGCGCCCGACAGCGCGGCCGCCTCGGCGGTGTTGACCTCCCGCGCGAAACCGGCGCCCAGGGCCCGCAGCAGCTGTGCGTCGTCCGCCGACAGCCGGGCCACCGAGTTGCGCAGCGCGGCGGCCACTCCGGTGTCCTCCGCCGACAGCAGCGCGAGCCTGCGGCGCTCGTCGCGCAGCGCGGTGGCCAGCCGGGCCAGCCGCCAGCGCGGCCGGGCCATCAGCTGGGCGGAGGCGGCGCGCAGCGCCAGCGGCAGCCCGTCGCACAGGGCCACCAGCTCCCGCGCGGCCTCCGGGTCCTCGGCGACCCGCGCGGGCCCCAGCAGCGCGCCCAGCAGGCCCACGCCGTCCTCGGTGCCGAGGGCGTGCAGCCGTACCGGCCGGGCGGCGTCGGTGGCGATCAGCCCGTCCAGCCTGCTGCGGCTGGTGACCAGCGTGGCGCTGTGGGGGCCGCCGGGCAGCAGCGGGCGCACCTGGGCGGAGCTGCCCGCGTTGTCCAGCACCACCAGCAGCCGACGGCGGGCGGCCAGCGAGCGGTACAGCGCGGCCGCGGCCTCCGACGAGGTGGGGATCTGCTCGGCCGGAGTGCCGAGGGCCAGCAGGAACTCGCGCAGCACCTCGGCGGGCAGCACCGCCTCGCCGCCGCTGAAGCCGCGCAGATCCGCGAAGAGCCGTCCGTCCGGGAAGGCGGCGGCGTGGACATGGCCCCAGTGGACCGCCAGACCGGTCTTGCCGACCCCGGCGGGCCCGGTGAGCAGCGCGATACCGCCCGCCTGGGGATAGCCGCCGGAGCCGCCCGCGGCCGGTTCCGCGCTGCCCAGGGTGAGCCGGGTCAGCTCGGCCAGCTCCGCGCCCCGGCCGTGGAAGCCCGCCGGGGGCCGGGGGAGCAGCTCGGGTACGGGGGCCGAGGCGGCCGCGGACAGCGGTTGCTGCGGAGTGGCCGCCGGCTGTGCGCCCGGCTGCCCCGCGCCGCCCGGCTGCTGCCCGGCGGCCTCGGCGCCGCCCCGCGGCCCGTCCGCGGCCGGGGCCGCCCGCAGGATCTCCTGGTACGCGGCGCTCAGCCGCTGGCCCGGGTCGACTCCCAGGTCGTCGTCGAGCAGCTGCCGGGTGCGGTGGAACCAGGCGATCGCGTCGGACTGCCGCCCGGAGCGGTACAGCGCCAGCATCAGGGCGGCGATCAGCCCCTCGCGCAGCGGGTTGGCGACGGCGGCGGGGTGCAGGGCGCGCACCGCCTCCTCATACTCGCCCAGGCCCTCGTGGGCCCGCGCCAGAGCCTCCACGGCGCTCAGCCGCCGCTCCTCCAGGGCGTGCGCGGCCGCCGCGAACGGCGGGCTGGCCACGGTCCCGGTGAGCGCCGGGCCGCGCCACAGGCCGAGCGCCTGGCGGAGCAGCTGGACGGCCTCGGCGGGGGCGGACTCCGGCCTGGCCTGGGCGGTCAGCTGGTCGAAGCGCTGGGTGTCGATCAGGGATTCGGGGATGCGCAGCAGATAGGCGGAGCTGTGGGTGGCCAGCTCGACGCCGTGGTCCTCGGCGCCGCCCTCGGCCAGGGCCGCGCGGAGCCGGGAGACATGGCCCTGGATGACGGTCCGGGCGTGGGCGGGCGGCTCGTCCTCCCACAGGCTGGATATCAATTGCTCCACGGAGACCGTCGCGTTGGGCCGCAGCAGCAGCATCGCCAGCACGCTGCGCCGTTTCGCGGGCCCCAGCGGAAGCTCGACGGGTGCTGCTTGCGGCCCCGCGGTGACGGTCACGGGACCCAGCAGGGAGAAGTCCAACTTATGCCCCCAGGAAGGCGTGCAGTGCCTTGGCCAGCAGCCGCGGGTCCTGTGCTCCGCACAGCTCCCGGGCCGAGTGCATGGACAGGATGGCGATGCCGATGTCGACGGTGGCGATGCCGTGCCGGGCCGCGGTGATCGGCCCGATCGTGGTGCCGCACGGCATCGAGTTGTGGGAGACGAAGGTCTGCCAGGGGACGCCGGCGCGCTCGCAGGCGGCGGCGAAGACGGCTCTCCCGGCGCCGTCGGTGGCATATCTCTGATTGACGTTCACCTTCAGGATCGGGCCGCCGTTGGGCCGCGGGTGGTGGCCCGGCTCATGGCGCTCCGCGTAGTTGGGGTGGACCGCGTGGCCGGTGTCGGAGGACAGGCAGACGGTGCCCGCGAAGGCCCGCGCCCGCTCCTCGTACGCCCCGCCGCGGGCGAAGACCGAGCGCTCCAGCACCGTGCCGAGCAGCGGACCGTCGGCGCCGGTGTCGGACTGGCTGCCGTTCTCCTCGTGGTCGAAGGCGGCCAGCACGGGGATGTACGGCGGATCCTGGTGGGCGGCGGCGATGAGCGCGGCCGTACCGGCGTGCACGGAGACAAGGTTGTCCATCCGGGGCCCGGCGATCAGCTCGCGGTCCCGGCCGAGGTAGGCGGGCGGCTCGACGCTGTGGGTCATCAGGTCCCAGCCGGCGATCTCCTCGGCCGCGACCCCGGCCTCCTCGGCGACGAAGTGGATCAGATCGCCCTCCTCGACGCCGCCGAGCCCCCAGATGGGCGTCATATGGCGCTGCTTGTCGAGCTTGAGGCCCTCGGTGTTGACCGATCTGTCGAGGTGCACGGCGAGCTGGGGCACCCGCAGCAACGGCCGGTCGACGCTGACGAGATGGTGGGAGCCGTCCCTGAGGGTGATCCGGCCGGAGAGCCCGAGGTCGCGGTCGAGCCAGGTGTTGAGCAGCGCCCCGCCGTAGATCTCGACGGCGATCTGCCGCCAGCCGTGCGCACCGGTGTCGGGAATGGGCTTCACGCGCAAATTGGGAGAGTCGGTGTGAGCGCCCACAATCCGGTACGGAGTGGCGGCCTCCGCCCCCTCGGGGACGTACCAGGCGATGATCGCGCCACCGCGCAGCACAAACCGTCCACCGGCCGTCCCGTCCCAGGGCGCGGTCTCCTCGATCCGGCGGAACCCGGCCTTCTCCAGCCGCTCCGCGGCGCTCGCCACGGCGTGGTACGGCGACGGGCTGGCGCGGAGGAAGGACATCAGGTCATCGGTGTGGCCGCGGTCGATGCCGGGTTGTGCGCTCATGTGCTCAGCATAGATTCGCCCGGGGTCGGCTCGCCCTGGTGCGGGAGCGGCATCCATCCGTGGGGCCACGTTGATCCAATCTGATGAAAGCACGTCAGCTAAGGCGAGAAGTCGGGCGAATCGGTCGATATTCCCCGTGACCGAGCAACGTCGCACTGAGTCGTAACTCGAGGGGATACCGGATGCGCGTTCTTCGACACCTGCTTGTCGTCCTGGGGTCGCTGCTGCTGCTGTGTGCCGGGGGACCGGCCATGGCCAAGCCCGTCACGGACGTCACCGCGGGGCTGGCCCCCGTGGCGTCTCCGGAGCCGGTGGCGGCGCCCTCACCCGGCCCGCGGCCGGTCGGCGGCGGGGACGGCGAGGGCAAGGGGCACCCTCCCTGTCCCAGCACGAACCGCATCGGGGGGACCAACACCGCACCGAATCCTCCGCTCGACCGCTACTACCAGGGTGACTGGCGGCTCGGACCCGCTCAGCTCCCCCGCTACGGCGCGATCGGGCGCATGCTCGAAGGCTATGAACGACTCGACCACTTCCCCACCGCCTCCTCGTTCCTCAACTGTTACTGGAATGAGCGGACGAACGGCTGGTGGTTCCCGTACCCCGACGGCTGGGTCCTGCTCAACGGGTCGCCCCTGCACACCACGGTCCGGCTGGAAGTCGGCCAGAAGGTCGACTTGTTCGGTAGCGGTTTCGGCCACTTCCTCGCCCCGGCGGGCACGCCCTACGCGGAGCGCGCGCTGCCGCCCAGCAACCTCAACACCCTCGACCCGGCGTATCCGAACGGCTACCACCTCTACGAGGTCACCGAACCCTTCCTGGTCGAGGGCGGTCCCATCCGGCCCTGGTTCGGCCAACCCGGTTTCGGACTCCAGTATCTGACCGGGCCTTCGATCCCCCAACTCGTCGCGGCCGGTAATCTCCGCCCGCTCAACTGAGGGCGGATCCTGGACCGGTGGACAGAACGGAACTCGTCCGGACCCTCCGCGACGAGCAGGTGCCCGACGCGCTGTACGACATCCCGGGAGTGCAGGACATCCCGGTGCAGCCGGACGCGTACTACTACCTGCGGCCCGCGCCGGACGGCGGCTGGGAGACCGGCCTGCGGGAGCGGTCCCTGGACCGGGACACCAGCCGGTTCGCCACCGAGGACGAGGCGTGCCGGGACCTGCTGGAGAAGCTGAGGGCCCGTCCGCGCCCGCCGGAGGGCGGGGGCGAGTCGATCGACGAGCTCCTCGCACAGGGCGAGGAGCTCAGGCGGTGGGCCCGCGAGGAGGTCGAACGGGCGCTGCGGGAGCGGCGGTCCGAGGACGACGAGCGGTGACGACGGCGACGAGCGGTGACGACGTGAACGCGCACAGCCCAGGGGGCCGGCCGCCCCGCTGGAGGATGGGACGGCCGGCCCCCTGGACGCTGTGAGGGAGGCCCCTAGAACGCGGCCTCGTCCAGGTCCATCAGACCCTTGTCGACCGACTCGGCCAGCGAGCGCTGCACCGAGACGCCCGGCAGCACCTCGTGGGCGAAGAACTTCGCGACCGCGATCTTGCCCTCGTAGAAGGACCGGTCCTTGGTGGAGGCGGTGCCCAGCTTCTCGGCGGCCACGGCCGCCCCCTTGAGCAGCAGGTAACCGATGATCACGTCCCCGGAGGCCAGCAGCAGCCGGGTCGAGTTGAGACCGACCTTGTAGATCGAGCTGACGTCCTGCTCGGTGGCGGCCAGGTCGGTGAGCATCGCGCCGACGATCGCCTCCAGGTCCACCGCGGCCTGGGCGAGCTGGTCGCGAGCGGCCTCCAGGTCCTCGCCCCCGGCGGCCTCGGCCAGGAACTTCTTGATCTCCTCCGAGACGACGGTCAGCGCCTGGCCCTGGTCCCGGACGATCTTGCGGAAGAAGTAGTCCTGGCCCTGGATGGCGGTGGTGCCCTCGTAGAGGGTGTCGATCTTGGCGTCCCGGATGTACTGCTCCAGCGGGTACTCCTGGAGGTAGCCGGAGCCGCCGATGGTCTGGAGGGACTGCGCCAGCTGCTCGTACGCCTTCTCCGAGCCGTAGCCCTTGACGATGGGCAGCAGCAGGTCGTTGAGGCGGTTCACCGCGGAGGTGTCCTCGCCCGCGGCCTCCTTGATCAGGATCTCGTCCTGGACCGAGGCGGTGTAGAGCACCAGGGCGCGCAGGCCCTCCGCGTACGCCTTCTGCGTCATCAGCGAGCGGCGCACATCCGGGTGGTGGGTGATGGTCACCCGCGGCGCGGTCTTGTCGGTGAAGGCCGCCAGGTCCGGGCCCTGCACCCGCTCCTTGGCGTACTCCAGCGCGTTGAGGTAGCCGGTGGAGAGGGTGGCCATGGCCTTCGTGCCGACCATCATCCGGGCGAACTCGATGATCTTGAACATCTGGCGGATGCCGTCGTGCTTCTCGCCCAGCAGCCAGCCCTTGGCCGGGTGGTCGGCGCCGAAGGTCAGCTCGCAGGTGTTGGAGACCCGCAGACCCATCTTGTGCTCGACATTGGTGGCGTACACGCCGTTGCGCTCGCCGAGCTCGCCGGTCTCCCAGTCGAAGTCGTACTTGGGGACGATGAACAGCGACAGCCCCTTGGTGCCGGGCCCCGCGCCCTCGGGGCGGGCCAGCACGAAGTGGATGATGTTGTCCGAGAGGTCGTGCTCACCGGAGGTGATGAACCGCTTCACACCCTCGATGTGCCAGCTGCCGTCCTCCTGCTGGGTCGCCTTGGTGCGGCCCGCGCCGACGTCGGAGCCGGCGTCCGGCTCGGTCAGCACCATGGTGGAGCCCCACTGCTTGTCCACCATCAGCCGAGCGATCTTCAGCTGCTCCTCGGTGCCCTCGTCGTGGAGCACCCCCGCGAAGGCCGGGCCCGAGGCGTACATCCAGATCGGGGCGTTCGAGCCGAGGATGGTCTCGGCCGAGCCCCACAGCAGCGAGCGGGGGCAGGCGGTGCCGCCGAGCGACTCCGGGACGCCCAGCCGCCACCACTCGGCCTCCATATAGGCCCGGTAGCTCTTCTTGAACGACTCGGGGAGCGGCGCCGTGTGGGTCTTGGGGTCAAAGACGGGCGGGTTCCGGTCGGAGTCGGCGTAGCTTTCGGCCAGCTCGTGCTCGGAGAGCCGGGATATCTCGGCCAGCACGCTCTTGGCGGTGTCGACGTCCATCTCCGCGAACGGTCCGGTGCCATACACCGTGTCGCGCCCGAGCACCTCGAAGAGGTTGAACTCGATGTCGCGGAGATTCGACTTGTAGTGCCCCATGGCGACGGCTCCGTAGGGATCGGGAGGCCAGGACCTCTGCGTTGACGCGTATCAGATCAGCTGATGCCATGATGCTACCCGTGGGTAATAAAGGGCAACCCTCAACCGGGTAACTGTGACTCAGTACGCTTCTGCGCATGTACGGCTACGACCAGAACGCGAGCGCAGGGCAGGGCTACGCCGCCCCGCCACCTCCGCCGCAACAGCAGCCGCATGCGTCACATCACGCGGCGGGTGCGGGGTACGGCCAGCAGCCGCTCTACCCGGAGCCCTCCCCGCCGTCGCTCGCCGACGCGGTGCGGGCCTTCACCACCGGATCGATGTCGGCCGAGGACTTCCAGCAGATCTTCGCCGGGTCGAAGGTCTACTGCCCGCGCGGTGACAACCCCGGCTTCCTGGCGCTGCACAACACCCAGCAGCCGGTGATCCCCATGTTCACCTCGCTCAAGGAGCTGCGGAGGTACGCGGGCAAGGAGTCCAAATACTTCGTGATCACCGGCGCCGAGGTGATCGACCTGCTGCCCACCGGCTATGGCTTCGTCCTCGACATGGAGGGCGAGCACCGGATCGTCTTCGACGCGAAGGCGGTGGAGCAGATGGTGGACTTCGCGATGCGCCGTATGTACGGCTAGATCCACATACGTCCGGATATCACCGGTCGCCTCGTAGGGCGCTCGGGTGGAAATAAATGCCCTCTTGCGGGTCGTTCACCGTTCAATTAAGTTGAATGGTGAACGACCGAGGAGGCCGTCATGCCCGCAGTGACCGTAGAGAACCCGCTGACCCTGCCGCGCGTCGCGGCACCCGCCGAGGCACGACAGCGCCCCGTGCTCGCCGTCACGACCGCTCCCAGCGGTTTCGAGGGTGAGGGCTTCCCGGTGCGCCGGGCCTTCGCCGGAATCGACTACAAGCACCTCGACCCGTTCATCATGATGGACCAGATGGGTGAGGTGGAGTACGCGCCGGGCGAGCCCAAGGGCACCCCCTGGCACCCCCACCGCGGCTTCGAGACCGTCACGTACATCATCGACGGCATCTTCGACCACCAGGACTCGCAGGGCGGTGGCGGGACGATCACCAACGGTGACACCCAGTGGATGACGGCCGGCTCCGGCCTCCTCCACATCGAGGCCCCGCCGGAGTCCCTGGTCGTGTCGGGCGGCCTCTTCCACGGCCTCCAGCTGTGGGTGAACCTCCCGGCCAAGGACAAGATGATGCCGCCGCGCTACCAGGACATCCGCGGTGGCCAGGTCCAGCTGCTGACCTCCCCGGACGGCGGCGCGCTGCTGCGCGTCATCGCCGGTGAGCTGGACGGCCACGCCGGTCCCGGGATCACCCACACCCCGATCACGATGGTGCATGCCACGCTCGCTCCGGGTGCGGAGATCACCCTGCCCTGGCGCGAGGACTTCAACGGCCTCGCGTATGTGCTCGCGGGCCGCGGTGCGGTCGGCGCGGAGCGGCGTCCGGTCCACCTGGGCCAGACCGCCGTCTTCGGGGCCGGTTCCGCGCTGACCGTGCGCGCGGACGAGAAGCAGGACGCGAGCACGCCGGACCTGGAGGTCGTACTGCTCGGCGGGCGGCCCATCCGTGAGCCGATGGCGCATTACGGGCCGTTCGTGATGAACACCAGGGCCGAGCTTCAGCAGGCGTTCGAGGACTTCCAGAAGGGCCGTCTGGGGACCATTCCGGCGGTGCACGGGATGTCCGAGGGCGGAATGTAGGGCTCGCCGGGACCGCGTGAGTCCGCCCGCCCGCGCTGCGATGGCGCGGGCGGGCGGATTACCCGTCTTTCCCTGATGACTCAGTGTTGCCCGGCGCGACGCTTCCGGGTCACGAACGCGGCTGCCGTGCCCGCACCGGCCAGCAGGGCACTGAGGGAGATGATCCTCAGCAGGCCGGACGTACCCGTGTTGGCCAGCGAACCGCCGCCTCCGTCAGTCCCGGAGCCTCCGCTTGTCCCGGAGCCTCCGCCTCCGCTGGTCCCCGAGCCTCCGCCTGTCCCCGAGCCTCCGCCTGTCCCGGAGCCTCCGCCGGACTGGGGGCCTGGCTCGTTGGGCGGCTCAGAGGTGGGCGGCTGCGACGACGGAGTCGGCGTCGGCTTAGGGTTCGGCGGTGTCTTCTTGGGGATGTACACACCGGCGTCGATCGTGTGATCGACCTCTCCCGGCTTGTCCGGTGCCGTGACGGGTGCGCGTCCGTTGCACAGCTGCCCGGTCCTCGGCGGGGTCACATTCGAGTCATGTGCCCGGTTGTCACCGGCCCGCGGGAGCGTGAACCGCAGCCTGGTGGCCGGTGGCTGATTCGGCACCTTGTCGGTGTCCGCGGTGCACACGTCGAACTGCACCGTGTACTTCGCACCCGGCTTCAGCTCATACGCGGCGCCGACGCCACCGAAGTAGTACTCGCCGACGGCATCGGTCTTGGTCGTGGCGACCTGCTTGCCATCGGCGTCCAGCAGATTGACCGTCGCGTCCGGCAGCGGCACCTCATTGGCACCCTCGGGATCCTGGATCCCATTGTGGTCGCCGTCGAACCACACCCGGTTGCCGATCTGGATCGGCGCGTTCGCCGCCTCGTAGGCGATATCGCCGAGCCCACCGGCCTTGCCGAACCCGCCTTGTTCCCGGCTGACGAACTGGAACCCGTTGGCGGTCGGGTTGTTGCCCGGGCCCTGGCCGGTGGTGATGTTGTGGTACCCGGTCCCTGAGGTCGCGACGTCGGCGACCGGGTCGAACTCCGTGCTGACCACCCACTGCTGCTGCGGGATATAGGCCACCGACCCCAGCGCGGTCTCCTGGTGCGCGTTGGCGTAGGTGTCGCCCGGGAAGTATTCGACGACATCGGCGGGCTGGCCGCCACTGTTGGCGGGGGTGGCGTGGTTGGGGCAGCTCCCGGTGCCTTCCCACTGGTATTCACCGGTGGGAGTGGCGCAGACCATGGTGATGTCACCACCGGACATGCCGTTTTCCGCCGTGTCGTTCCCCGGGCGGGGGTCCAGCCCTCCCCAACTGAGCACGTCCATGAACCGGTCGCGGAAACCCAGGATCATCGAGCCGTCGCGGGCGAAGGCGAGGGAGGTCAGCTCCGGCTGCGGATCGATGAAGACGTTGCCCGCCTTCCGGTCGTCCCATGTGTCCAGGCTGGTGTTCCACGGGTTCCAGTGGGTGGCCTGGTCGCCGGAACCGAAGACGCTGCCGCGCTTGTCCGTGAGCTGGTGGCTCAGCACCTCGGTGAACCGCTCACCGTCGTAGGTGTAGACGACGGCTTTCAGGTCTTCGCGCTTCTGTGTGCTCTCCGCGCTGCACACGCCGCCGACGTACAGCGTGTTGTTGTGGACCTGGAGTCCGAACGGCCGCCAGTCGCCGGGGCTCGCGCAGCCCGGGTCCGGGATGCGCACCGTCGCCTTGGGCGCGGACGCGGTGGCCCCGGTCGCGTCGAAGCTGACCAGGCGCCGGGTCAGCAGGTTCACCGCGTACAGCGTCGAGCCGTCCTCGGACAGGGCCAGTCCGCCGATGCTCTCCTTGCCCGGCGCGTTGGTGAACCCGGCGTCCTTGATCAGGTTGTTGGTGTCGTGCGGCGTCACAGTGGCGCCCGGCACCTTCGCGAACAGGGTCGGCGCGCCTCCGCCGTCGGTCGGCGTGGTGTAGATCGCGTCACCGCCCTCCGGCCCGTACGAGGTGTACCGCCGGGCGAACGCGCCCTGGAAGATCCGCTGCCGGTCCTTGTCGTAGGCCAGTGCGAACGTGGTGCCCACCTGGGCCTGTGTGTTGAGCACGGTCGGGCACGCCGTATCGCCAGGACACGTACCTCGTTTGTCCGTCGGGAACGCCACCAGTGCCCGGGTGTCCTGCCCGCCGGCACCATTCTGGACCGGTACGAAATATCGCGAGTCCGGCAGTGCGTAGTCGGCCGGGTTCCAGACCCCGGAAATCACCGAGTCGTCCTTGCCGTCCGACACGTTCACGAACGTCGTGAAGCTGTCGAAGTGGTTTTCCGCCGTCGAGGCCGGTGCCGCCTGAAGGTACTTGTTGTACGGCGCCGGGATGGTGACGTCGACGCGGTACTGGCCGCCGGTCAGTTCGGTCGACTTCGAGACCACCACCTTTCCGGTGGCATCCGTGGTGCCGGAGACCCGATGGCCGGCCGGGTCCGACACCTTGACCTTCATGCCCCGCTGCGGCACGTCCATGGTCGTATTGATCACGCCGGTGCCGAAGAAATCCCGCAGGACCTGAACCGTCAGGGTGCCGTCGCCAGTTGAGGCGGTGGCCGTCCCGGCCGTCGCGCCCATGGTGCTGCCCAACAGTACGAAAGTGCAGAGGCCCACTCGTACCAGTGGACCCGTACGCTTCCCGGCTGTCCGGCGTAACCTTCCACATACTCTTCGCACAGCCATCACTCTCCCCTCGTGATGTGAACCGACCACCCGTTCCCGGCCGTGTATCCGCTTCCCGGTCCCGGGTGACACGTCGGTCATGAAAAGGGCCCACCGCTGTTTCGGTGGGCCCGGTCGTTCTTGGTCGTCCTGGCGGATGTGGCGAATTCAGGGACTCGGGAGTGCCATTCCGAGACGAGCCGCATTTGGCCTCGCTTCCCACACGGAAACAGCACAAGAGTCTGAATTGTCATCCTGAACCGCCCCATCAGCAGCGATACTGTAGCGGGTGTGACCCAAGATCGGGGGGAGAGCAGGGAATGAATAAGCGGAACGGGTTAGCAATGCGCCGGGTACGGAGTCTGAAAATCAGACACGTTTTCTCCCGGCGCGCGGCCGGTCAGCGCCGATGGCTGCGGCCACGTTGGATCGCGGTCGTCATCGGCGGTGTGGCCGTCGCGGTGGCCACGTTCCTGATCGTCGACAGCGGCTCCGGCCCCACCGGTCCCAGGGAGTTGACCTCGGATCAGGCGGGCCGTCTGGCGGTCACGCGGTTCCACAACTACCAGGCGGGCGGGCGCGCCCTGACGATCGACGTGCCGGGCACCGCCGGTGGGCTGACCGTCACCGGATCCATCGACTACCGCCGCAAGGTCGGCTACGGCGTGGTGCACGGCACCGGGCGCGATACGTCCGGCAATGGGCTGATCCAGTGGACGGCCACCACCGTGTTCGTCCACCCGATGGCGAACGCCCCGGCGAAGGCACCGGCA
Source organism: Streptomyces sp. NEAU-174 (assembly GCF_052665095.1). Lineage (NCBI taxonomy): Bacteria > Bacillati > Actinomycetota > Actinomycetes > Kitasatosporales > Streptomycetaceae > Streptomyces > Streptomyces sp. NEAU-174. Next base: position 912,336 of record NZ_JBQTCE010000001.1, read on the forward strand.
CGGCCGCCGGGTTCGGGCTGGTACAGCCGTCCGCTGCAAAGGTACGGCAGCTCGCTGGACAGTTCGCTGGCCATCGCGCTGAAGCTCGGGAGTGACCGGCCGGACAACGCCGAACTGCTGCCGCAGAACGGTGCCGCCTGGGTGGGACGGGACCGGTTGGACGGCCACCAGGTGGACATCATGACCGGGCCGAGCGCCCGTGCCACGTCCGGTCCGGCGGAGACGTCCGGTCCGGCGGAGACGTCCGGTTCGGCGGGCGCGGATGCCGTGCGCTACTGGATCGGCTCGGACGGCACCATGTACCGGGTCCGCGTCGGCGTGGCTTCCGCGGCGCGGCCGGTGGTCATCGATTTCGACACCCAGAAGTACGTTCCGGTGCGGCCGGCACCCGGAGTCACCCCGGCGCGGTAGCCGCCGCTCAGGACGTCCGCACCCGCGCGCCCGCTGCCAGCAGTGACGCCGACGGCAGCCGGAAGTCCGCCGTGTCCGGCAGCGCCGGAACGGCCGGAACGGCGGTGGCGCCCGTGGTGGTGGCCTTCGGGAACTGCGGCTGTGGCTTGGGCGCCGCCACATCGGTGAACGGGATACCGCCAGGTGCCGTCGGCTTCGCCCATGTGCCGGACGGCGAGGACGACCGGGCGGGACGCGGGCAGGACGCGGTTGTCGCGAGCCGGGCGGGCACCGTCTTCCGCAGCTCGTTGCCGCGCAGGCAGTTGCCCCGCCCCTTCGTCGCGGTGGGGAACGTCCAGCCGACGTCAACGCTGTTGGCGGCGAAGGCGTTGTCCAGGATCCGGTTGCCGTTCGGCGGTATGTCGGCGGTCGCGGTGATCACCACCCCGGCGTTGCTGTTGCCGGTGATCCGGTTGCGGATGAACTGGTTGTCGGTGCCGCCGTCGACGCCGATGCCGATGCCCCACCCGCCGTCGGCCTGTTCGGGGGTGGCCGCCTGCTGGTTGGCCGCGATCAGGTTGCCCGCGATGACGGCGTCCCGCTGCGGGAGCAGCTTCTCCTGGTGGTCGGAGTTGGTGGTGAGCCCGACCCGGTTGCCGACAAAGCGGTTACCGGTCACATACATGCCGCCACTGGCATTGGTGCCTTCGTAACCGACCGCGTTGAGTTCCGCGATGTTGTCCCGCACCACGATGCGACAGGGCTTGCACTGTCCGACATAGATCCCCGAGTCGGCCGAGCCCGAGGTGTACGAGTGCTCGATGACACCGTTCTGCGCGGAGAACGCGTAGATGCCGTACAGCCCGTTGCGGGTCGCGGTCACATGGGAGACCAGGAACGATTTCAGGAAGGTGACGGGCTCGTCGCCGGTGTCGTAGCCGCCGGACTGCCCCGGCGCTCCGGCGGCCGCCTTCGCCGAACCGGTGACCAGGACCCCGTTCTGCGTGTTGTTCCGCACGGTCAGGTTCTCCACGGCCACCCCGGGAGCGGCGACGACGATGCCGTTCGGCTGCCGTAAGCGCCCGTCGATGACGACCTTGTCCCGGGACTCGCCGCGAAGAGTGATGCGAGCCTTCGTGATCTTCACCGACTCGTGGTACGTGCCCGGCGCGACCAGCACGAGATCGCCGGGCCGGGCCAGGGACACCGCGGCCGAGATCGTCGGGGCGTCACCCGGCACGTTGATCGTCACATGCTCACCGGACGGTCGTCGGCCGTCGTCCGGGCCGTCGTCGTCCGCGCCGCAGCCGACCAGTACGGGTGCCAATGTGCCGAGTACCGCGGCCATCAGGCGAAGACGGAGACGAGGCATGGCCTCATCCTGGCACGGACGCCGACGACGTCGCAGTCACCGATATGGATATGGCACAGTTCACACTGTGCGTCCAGCCGACTCCCGCCCGTCACGCCGCGCCTTCCTCGGTGCCACCGGCACCGTGACCGCCGTCGGCCTCTCCGCCGGGTGCCAATCGAGTTCCGCCCCGCCGGACCGGGACGATGCCCCCGCGCCGACCCCGCCGGTGTCACCAACGGGCCGGTACCAGGCGGGCATCACGCTTCCGCGGCCGGCCCAGCGGAACCTGCTGGCCGTGGTGGCCGACCTCGTCGACACCGGGTCCGTCCGTCCGTTGCTGGCCGGACTCGGCGAGGCCATCCGCACCCTCACCGCGGGGACCGACGCACGGCTGATGGGCCTGGAGCCGGGCGATCTGACCGTGACGATCGGGGTGGGCCCCCGGCTGGTGCGCGAGGTCGATCCCGCCCTGCCCGGCGCGAAGGACCTCCCGCGGTTCTCCCGCGAGCGGATCGCCTCCCGGGCACGCGGCGGCGATCTGCTGATACAGATCTGCGCCGACGACGCCCTGCTGATACCGATCGTGGCCGCCGCGCTTCTGGAGCGGGCCGGTGACCGGATACGGGAACGCTGGCGGCAGTCCGGAGTCCGTGGTGCGAACGTGCCGGTGGCTCGGGGCCGTGCCGCGCCACGGAACCTCTTCGGCTTCGTCGACGGCATCGTGGGCCCCCATACGAGGGCCGAACAAGAACGCGACCTGTGGTTGGCCGGGCCGACTCCGGTCGCCGGCGGCACTCTCGCCGTCCTGCGACGCATGGAACTCGACCTGCCGCGGTTCGCCAAGCTGTCCGTCGCCGAACAGGAAGCGGTCTTCGGCCGCCGCCGGGCCAGTGGCGTGCCCCTCTCCGGTGGCACCATCGCCTCGGGCCCGGACCTCGGCGCCAAAACGCCGGACGGACGCTATCTCGTCCCGGCGGATGCCCACGCCCGCAGGGCGCACGCCACCGCGGTCGGCGTCGGCCTCATGCTCCGCCGCTCCTACAGCATCGACGCACCCGCACCCGGCCTGCTCTTCATGAGCTTCCAGAACGACATACGGACGTTCACCAACACCCTCACCCGGATGGACAATTCCGACGCCCTGCTGGAATTCACGACCACGACCGCCAGTGCGACCTTCCTGATACTCCCCGGATTCGACGAGGAGCACCCGCTCGGTTCCCGGCTCTTCCGCTGAAGCGCTTCGCTGGAAGTGCCCTGATCTGTCGTCGGCCGACTGCGGCGCTGGACTTCAGCGAGGCCGCTCAGGCCGAGTCCTCCGGCCCCGCCTCGTACAGCTCGTACCAGATGCATTTGCCGTCGCCGCGCGGATCCACCCCCCAGTTGTCGGCCAGCAGCTCCATCAGCAGCAGCCCGCGCCCTGAGGAGGCCAGCTCGCCCGGGCGGCGGCGGTGCGGCAGCTCGTCGCTGCCGTCGGCGACGTCCAGCCGCAGCCGCCGGGACCCGTGCCGCCCGCTGACCTCGGCCACCAGCAGGGCGTCCCCGTCGGTGTGCACCAGCACGTTGGTGACCATCTCGGAGAGCATCAGCACCGCCGACTCCACCTGGTCCGGGTCCGCCCAGTCGTGCAGCATGTCGCGCAGCTGCTGCCGGGCACCCGCTATCCGCTCCGGCTCGGCCTGCGCGACCGTGACCGCCGTACGCCGCACCGGCGCCGAACCGGGCCCGACCAGGCACACCTCCGCCTCCCGGCGGATCAGCAGCAGCGCTATGTCGTCCTCGCGCCGGTCCGCGAGCGGCCCGGTGGTGTGGTGGGACGGCGGCCCGTGCACCGCCTGCACCAGGGAGTCGGCCAGGACCTCGAGGTCGTCCGAGTCGAGCCCGCCGGGGCCGGTGGCCTGGACGACGGGCCGCTCGAAGACCTTGCGGATCCGGTGCCAGCCGGTCTCCAGGTCGTGCCCGCCGGTCTCGATCAGCCCGTCGGTGCACATCAGCAGCGTCTCGCCGGGCTCCAGCACCACCCGGGTGGTCGGATAGTCGGTGTCCGGGTCGATGCCCAGCGGCAGCCCGCCCGCCGTGGGCCGGAGCATCATCGTGCCGTCGGCCAGCCGGACCGCCGGGTCGGGGTGGCCCGCCCGGGCGATGTCCAGGGTGCCCGCCACCGGGTCCACCTCCATGTAGAGGCAGGTGGCGAACCTCGGGTCGGAGCGGCCGTCCGGGCCCTCGGGCCCGGCGAGACCGGCCAGGAAGCGGGAGGCGCGGGAGAGCACCGCGTCGGGGTGGTGCCCCTCGGAGGCGTACGCCCGGACCGCGATCCTCAGCTGCCCCATGATCCCCGCGGCGCGCACATCGTGGCCCTGCACATCGCCGATCACCAGCGCCGTGCGCCCCGAGGGCAGCCCGATCACGTCGTACCAGTCGCCGCCGACCTGGAGTCCGCCGCCGGTGGGCACATAGCGCGCGGCCACCGTCAGCCCCGGGATGTCGGGCTTGCTGGCGGGCAGCATCGAGCGCTGGAGCCCGTCCGCCAGCTCCCGCTCGGTCTCCTGGAGCGCGGTGCGGGACAGCGCCTGGGCCAGCATCCGGGCGATCGTGGTCAGCACCGAGCGCTCATCGGGCGAGAACGACACCGGATGGGCGAATCCGGCCATCCACGCGCCGATGGTGCGGCCCGCGACGATCAGCGGCAGAAATGCCCAGGACCGGCGTTTACGGGGGCGGCCCGGCGACCACGCGGCCGGAAACCGGCCGCGGTACTCCTCCGGTGTGGGCAGATAGACCGCCCGGCCGGTGCGCACCACCTCCGCCGCCGGATGGTCGGTGCCCAGCGCGATGTCGTGCAGTGGACGGTCGGTGCCCGCCCGCGGCCCGTGGTGGCCGATCACCGAGATCCGCTCGCCCTCGACGCCGAAGACCGCGAGCCCGTCCGGGGAGAAGCCCGGCATGGACAGCCCCGCCGCCACCCGCAGCACCTCGGCGGTGGACATCGCCTCCGCCAGCGCCCGCCCCGCGTCCAGCAGGAACGCCTCGCGGTTGCGGCGCCAGTCGCCGGTGATCGGCGGGCCGCCGGCCGAGGTGCCCGGCAGCGGGTCCGGGACCTCCTGGAGGGTGCCGAGCAGGTAGTAGCCGTCGTCGCTGCCGCCGCGCGCTATCGGCCGGGAGCGGGTGCGCACGGTCCGCAGTACGGTGCCCTTCTCGTCCACGATGCGCAGCCGGGCCTCGGCCAGGGTGCCCTCGGCCACCGCGAGCTGGACTATCGCCTTGACCTCCAGCCAGTCCGCGGGGTGGAAGCAGGCGCGGGCGGCGGCCTCGGGGAGGGTGACGGCCTCGGCGGGAAGGCCCACCAGCCGGGCGGCCTCGGCGTCATAGGTGACGGCGCCCGAGACACTGTCCCAGCGCCATAGGCCGGTCGCTATGGCGGCCAGCAGGTCCTCGGTGCGCATTGCACTACCTTATGGGGATTTGCCAACCGCTTACCAGTGAGGGTCGCGGCGCCGGTAGGCTTGGCCGGAAGCTTCCCGAGGGTACGTACGCCTCCCGATCGACACGACTTGGATGAATGATGCATCGGTACCGGTCCCACACGTGTGGTCAGCTCCGCGCCGCTGACGTCGGCACCGACGTCCGGCTCTCCGGATGGCTCCACAACCGACGGAACCTGGGCGGCATCCTCTTCATCGATCTCCGCGACCACTATGGCCTGGTCCAGCTGGTGGTGCGACCCGACACCCCCGCCAACGAGGCCCTGAGCTCCATCAGCAAGGAGACCGTCGTCCGGGTGGACGGCCGGGTCATCGAGCGCGGCGCGGACAACGTCAACCCCGAGCTGCCGACCGGCGAGATCGAGGTCGAGGTCTCGGACGTCGAGGTGCTCGGCGCCGCCGACCCGCTGCCCTTCACCGTCTTCCCCGAGGACGGGGTCGGCGAGGAGCGGCGGCTGGAGTACCGCTTCCTGGACCTCCGCCGCGAGCGCATGCACCGCAACATCATGCTGCGCTCCGCCGTCATCTCCGCCATCCGGCAGAAGATGACCGCGCAGGGCTTCAACGAGCTGGCGACCCCGATCCTGTCCGCGACCTCCCCCGAGGGCGCCCGGGACTTCCTGGTCCCCTCCCGGCTGCACGCGGGCAAGTTCTACGCGCTGCCGCAGGCCCCGCAGCAGTTCAAGCAGCTGCTGATGATCGCGGGCTTCGACCGCTACTTCCAGATCGCGCCCTGTTTCCGCGACGAGGACGCCCGCGCCGACCGCTCGCCGGGCGAGTTCTACCAGCTCGACGTCGAGATGAGCTTCGTCGAGCAGGAGGACGTCTTCGGCGTCATCGAGAAGGTCATGACCGAGCTCTTCGAGGAGTTCGGCGGCGGCCGCCATGTGACCTCGCCGTTCCTGCGGATCCCGTTCCGCGAGGCCATGCTCAAGTACGGCTCGGACAAGCCGGATCTGCGGGCCCGGCTGGAGCTGCGGGACGTCAGCCACATCTTCGAGGGCTCCGGCTTCAAGGCGTTCGCGGACAAGCACGTGCGCGCGCTGGCCGTGCCGGACACCGCCGAGCAGCCACGGAAGTTCTTCGACCAGCTCGGTGAGTTCGCCGTCGAGCAGGGCGCCAAGGGGCTGGCCTGGGTCCGGATCGGCGAGGACTCCAAGCTGACCGGCCCGATCGCGAAGTTCCTCACCGAGGAGGACGTCGAGAAGCTGATCGCCGAGGTGGAGGGCAAGCCCGGCACGTCGATCTTCTTCGGCGCGGGCGACTTCGACGAGGTCTCCAAGATCATGGGCGCGGTGCGGGTCGAGGCCGCCAAGCGGGCCGGCCACTTCGAGGAGAACGTCTTCCGCTTCTGCTGGATCGTGGACTTCCCGATGTTCGAGCGGAACGAGGACACCGGGCAGATCGAGTTCTCCCACAACCCCTTCTCCATGCCGCAGGGCGGTCTGGAGGCGCTGGAGACCAAGGACCCGCTGGACATCCTCGCGTGGCAGTACGACATCGTCTGCAACGGCGTGGAGCTGTCCTCCGGCGCGATCCGGAACCACGAGCCGGACGTCATGTACAAGGCGTTCGAGATCGCGGGCTACACCCGGGACGAGGTCGAGCGTGAGTTCGGCGGCATGCTGCGCGCGTTCCACTTCGGCGCCCCGCCGCACGGCGGTATCGCCCCCGGCGTGGACCGCATCGTGATGCTGCTGGCCGACGAGCCCAACATCCGCGAGACCATCGCCTTCCCGCTCAACGGCAACGCGCAGGACCTGCTGATGGGCGCGCCCAGCGAGGTGGACGACGCCCGGCTGCGCGAGCTGCACCTGTCGCTGCGTAAGCCGCCGCAGGTCAAGCAGGCCGAGAAGGCTGAGAAGCCCGCCGAGTAGGCGGCGGCCGGACGAGATCCACGCCCACGGGGCGGGGGCGTGCCGAACGGCGCGCCCCCGCCCCGCGTGTGTGTGCGGGGTGCGTGTGTGCCGGGGTGGCGGGGGTGGCCGAATGCCGTGCTTCGCACAGCCATTCACAGCCCGCACCCATGGGGCTGCCAGGTTGCCTCCCTACTGTCCCGGCCCATGACCGAACAGCAGAGCAGCAACGGCCTCGAGCCGCAGCCCCAGCGGGACATGACGAGGCGACGGGTCGTGGTGGCGGGCGGCGCGGCGGTCGCGGCGGCGGGCCTGGGAGCGGCCGTCGCCACCACCGCGTCCGCGGGCGAGACCTCCGCGTCCACCTCCTCCGCCACTCCCTCGGCCTCCGCGTCCTCCGCGTCCTCCCCGTCCGGCGAGGTCTGCTACCGGCTCACCTCGGAGACCACCGAGGGGCCGTACTACATCGATGCCGACAAGATCAGAAAGGACATCACCGAGGGCAAGGAGGGCATTCCCCTGACCCTCCGCCTCAAAGTGATCGACTCCGACAGCTGCAAACCCGTGGCGAAGGCCGCCGTCGACATCTGGCACTGCGACGCGCTGGGCCTCTACTCGGGCTACGAGAGCTCCAGCAGCGGTGGCGGCACCCCGCCCACCGGCACCCCGCCGACCGGGACCCCGCCCACCGACGCCCCGACGGGCGCCCCGACCGGTGCCCCGCCCGGTGGCGGCCACCAGGAGCCGACCGACGACAAGCGGTATCTGCGCGGCACCCAGCTGACCGACCGGCACGGCTTCGTCGAGTTCACCACGGTCTTCCCCGGCTGGTACCGGGGCCGCTGTGTGCACATCCACACCAAGGTGCACATCGGCGGCAAGCTCACGGACGACGGCTACGAGGGCGGCCACACCTGCCACACCGGTCAGCTCTTCTTCGCCGAGGAGGCGGTGCTCGACTCGGCGAAGGTGGCCCCGTACAACACCAGCACCACCGAGCGCACCACCCTCGACGAGGACGGGATCTACCCGGGCAATGGTGCGCAGGGCGGGCTGCTGAAGTTGAGGTACCGCAAGGGAAAGATCGAGAAGGGCGTCGTCGGCAGCCTCACGCTGGGGGGCGACCCCGAAGCGACCCACGACGGCACGGACCTCTGAGGCCCTGGGGCCGTCCGAAGCCCTGGAGTCACAGCCTCCGGTCCACGCCGCACGGTGTGCCCCGGTCCGCGCGGGCGGCCCGGTGCACGGCGCGCAGCAGCCGCTTCGGCGTGGTCCGGTGCTGCCATAAGACGGCCCGGACGCCGTACTCCATCACCGCCATCAGCTCCGTCTCCCGGAGCTCGCCCGCGATCAGCACCACCCGCTGCCGGCCGCCCCGCACGAGTCGGCGCAGCTCCGCCCCGGCGCGGTCGTCGAGGCGCTCGGCGAGCATGACGGCGACGGCGCCGCGGGGCTCGTCGCCGAACGGGCATGGCCGGTCGACCAGCTCGACGCTGGGCTGATGCTGTAGATGACGCACGACCCCGGCCCGGCTGAGCGGGTCGGGGCCGTGGACCGTGACCGTCACCGTGACACGCGCGTCCGGCACTGTGTTCCTCGATTTCCCGGTGGCTATGGACTCCACAGGGTCATCGAAGGGGCTAAACGAACGGTTGCCGCGCGATCAACACGTTCGTGGGGGGCTTGCGCGGCGTCGGCGGATGCTGACGCCTGCGGCGGGCTGCTCCCCTACCCGCCCCTTCCCACAACTGGGGCCCCGCCCCAGACCCCGGGGAGCAGGGGCGAAGCCCTTGGTAACGGGAAGGGGCGGGGAGGGGAACAGCTCGCCGCAGGCGTACGTGTACCGCCGGACCACCCTGGCCTAGGCGGCGCCGTTCTCGTTCTGCTCATCGCCGCCGAAGCGCTGCCGGAAGGCGTCCAGGTCCTCCTCGGTGATCTTCGCGAAGAGCACCGGGGGAACCGTGAAGGCCGTGCCCGCCGGGACCGACGCCAGCGCCTTCGCCTCCTCCTGGCCGACCCAGACCGCGGTGTCCTCGCCCAGCGCGAACGCCGACCGCATGGCCCGCGCCGAGGCCGGGATGAACGGCTCGGAGACGATCGCGTAGAGGTGGATGAGGTTCATCGCCGTACGGAGGGTGAGGGCCGCGGCCTCCTGGTCGGTCTTGATCTCCAGCCAGGGGGCCTTCTCCTCCAGGTAGGAGTTGCCCGCGCTCCACAGGGCCCGCAGCGCCGCCGCCGCCTTCCTGAACTGGAGCGCGTCCATGTGCTCCTCGTACTCCGCCAGCAGCCGCGCGATCTCCTCGCCCAGGCGCTCCTCCGCCGCCCCGGCGGCCTTCCCAGCCGGGACCTCGTCGCCGAACCGCTTGCGCGAGAAGGACAGTACGCGGTTGACGAAGTTGCCGAGGGTGTCGGCCAGGTCCTTGTTGACCGTGGCGGTGAAGTGCTCCCAGGTGAAGGAGGTGTCGTCGGACTCCGGGGCGTTCGCCATCAGGAAGTAGCGCCAGTAGTCGGCGGGCAGCACCTCGAGCGCGGCGTCGGTGAACACCCCGCGCTTGGCGGAGGTGGAGAACTTCCCGCCGTAGTACGTCAGCCAGTTGAACGCCTTGACGTAGTCGACCTTCTTCCAGACGTCCCGCGTGCCGAGGAGGGTGGCCGGGAACATCACCGTGTGGAACGGGACGTTGTCCTTGGCCATGAACTCCGTGTAGCGGACCGTCTGGTCCACGTCGTACCACCACGACTTCCAGTCGCGGTTCGCCGGGTCCTGGTCCGCCCACTCCTTCGTGGCTCCGATGTACTCGATCGGGGCGTCGAACCAGACGTAGAAGACCTTGCCCTCGGCCGCCAGCTCCGGCCAGGTGTCGGCCGGCACCGGCACGCCCCAGTCCAGGTCACGGGTGATCGCCCGGTCCTGGAGCCCCTCGTTCAGCCACTTGCGGGCGATCGAGGAGGCCAGCGTCGGCCAGTCCTTGCCGTGCTCGTCGACCCAGGCGGCGACCTCGTCCGCCAGTTTGGACTGGAGGAGGAAGAGGTGCTTGGTCTCCCGGACCTCCAGATCGCTGCTGCCGCTGATCGCGGAGCGGGCGTCGATCAGGTCGGTCGGGTCGAGCACGCGGGTGCAGTTCTCGCACTGGTCGCCGCGGGCCCGGTCGTAGCCGCAGTGCGGGCAGGTGCCCTCGATGTAGCGGTCGGGGAGGAAGCGGCCGTCGGCGTTGGAGTACACCTGGCGGATCGAGCGCTCCTCGATGAAGCCGTTCGCCTTGAGCTCACGCGCGATCGTCTGGGTGATCTGCACGTTCTGCGCGGAGGAGCTGCGGCCGAAGTAGTCGAAGGCCAGCCCGAAGCCGTCGTAGATCGCCTTCTGCGCGTCGTGCTGCTGGGCGCAGAACTCGTCGACCGGCAGCCCGGCCTCCTTGGCGGCCAGCTCGGCGGGGGTGCCGTGCTCATCGGTGGCGCAGATGTAGAGGACGTCATGGCCGCGCTGGCGCATATAGCGGGAGTAGACGTCGGCCGGGAGCATGGACCCCACCATGTTGCCCAGGTGCTTGATCCCGTTGATGTAGGGAAGGGCGCTGGTGATGAGGTGTCGAGCCATTGCAGGCTGCTCCCGAGTCGATACGGTAAGTGACTTTTCGTTCTGTTGAGCCGCCAATATCGTATCGGAGCGACGGGGGCCACCCGCGCGGCGTTTTTCTCCGCGGCGGATGGCCCCCGGGGCGGCGCCGGTGCGGCGCCCGGTCGGGTGGGGTCGCTCGTCAGCCCTGCTCGCGGGCGGCCAGCCAGCCCGGGAACTTCTTGAGCAGCTCCCGGTACAGCTCGGCGTCGGCGACCGTACGGGGGTCGAGCCCGGCGTGGAAGAAGCCGGTGTTGTCGACCGCCCGCTTCTCGGGGACGGCGAGGGCGGGCGAGGTGTCCAGCTTCCGCAGGAAGTCGAACCCCTTCGCCTCCGGGTCCCCGAACGCCACGAACTGCCAGAACAGCGGCAGCCCCGCCGCCTCGCACAGCGCCTTCTCGGCGGCGGTCTTGGTGGTCGGCGCGCCGTCCGTCTGGAAGATCACGAACGCGGGGTCGGTGGTGCCGGACGCCTTGTAGTGCTCGATGACGGCGTTGACGGCGGTGTGGTAGTTCGTCCGCCCCATGTGCCCGAGCGAGCCGTGCAGCTCCTCGATCCGGCCGGTGTGCCGGTCCAGCTCGAGGTCGGCGGTGCCGTCGATGTCGGTGGAGAAGAACACGACGGGCACGGTGCCGCTGGTGTCGAGCTGCGCGGACAGGGCGAGCGCCTGATCGGCGAGATGCTGGACGGTGCCGTCCTTGAAGTACCCCCGCATCGACCCGGACCGGTCCAGCACGAGGTAGACAACGGCCCGCTGCCCGCTCAGCCCACCCTCCTGAACGGCCTCCCCGGCCGCCCGGTACGCCCCAACGAGCCCAGGCGCCCGCGAGGTGAGGTCGGCGAGCGGGATGGCGGCCGAGGGCGCGTCGGCGGTGGCCGCGGTGGTGGTGAGTGCTTCGGCCTTGGCCGCGGCGGTTGCGGCCGCCACGGGCTCGGCTGCGGCCTCGGGCGCAGGGTCGGCCTCGGTCGTGGGCTCGGCGTCGGTCGTGGGCTCGGCGTCGGCCTCGGGCGTGGGCTCGGCCTCGGGCGCGGGGCCCACGGGCGCGGGCTCGGGCTGAGGGTCGGCCTCGGGCTCGCTCACGGCTGCGGGCTCGGTCTCCGCCTTGGCCGGTTCGTCGGCTGCGGGGGCGTCGGTGTCGCCAGCCTCTGTCTTCGCCTCGACGTCGACCTCCACCTCGGCGTCGGCGCTCGCCTCCGCCACCGGGGCCGCCGTGGTGTCGGCGTCGGCCTTGGGCTCGGCGGTCTCTGCTGCCGCCTCAGCTTCGGGCTCGGCCTTGGCCGTGGACTCGGGCGCCGCAGCGGGCTCCGGCGCGGGGTCCTCCGCAGCCTCGGCCTGGGGCGTCACCGGCGCTGCGGACTCGGCCTCGGGGGTGCTCGCGGCCGCGGGCTCGGCCTCCTCGTCGCCAGTCGCCGCCGCCCCGGCCTCAGCGGGCTTGTCGTCCGTCTTGGCTGCGGAGGTGGCTTCGTCGCCAGCCTCGCCAGCCGTCGCCTCTGCCGCCGCCTCAGGCGCGGTGGCGGGCTCCGCCTTCGCCTCGGCCGACGGTTCGACGTCGGCTGCGGGGGCCGTGGCGTCGTCATCGGCCGCGGTCGCGGTCATGGGCTGGGCGTCAGCGTCAGACGTGGCCGTGGCCTCCGTCTTGGTGGCGGGCGCTTCCTTCTCGTCGGTCGCTGCCGCTGCCGCAACCGGAGTCTCTTCGCCGGACGTCGACGTGTGCTCGTGCGCGGGGGACTTCAGGATCTCGTCGAGAGACTTCAGCGGGGCCGACAGGGCCGGGTCATGCCCGGATTCGTCGGTCTCGGAGTCCCGGGAGTCACCGGAGTCACCGGAGTCCGGGGCCGGGGTCTGGGCCGCGGTCTCCGCGTCCGTGTCCGTGTTCGCCTCCGTCGTCGGCCCGGGCTCCCGCTCAGCCTTCGGCTCAGACGCAAGCTCCGGCGCGGGCTCCGGCGCGGGCTCGCGCTTGGCGTCCGGCTCGGGCTTCTCCTCAGCCTTCGGGTCCACCGTCGGCTCCGCCGACTTCGGCTGGGGGTCCGGGACAACCGCCGCCTCCGGCGCAGCAGAAGAATCGTCCACCCCCGTGGTTCGGGAGCGGCCGAAAACTTTGCGCAGTAGGTCCCGTATGCCCATGGGAGATACCTCTCACGTGTCGAGTGCGGTGCATGGCGGTGCATGTCCGTGGTGCCGAAAGGCTAGCGGGCCGTTCGGCGGCCCTCTTCCGCCGATTCCGCTCGCGCTTCGTTCACCTCTGGTTCAGGCGTTCGTCGCCACCATGCGGTTCTACGCCCATAGCTTCGCCGCCAAAGGATCCCGACGTCATGTCGGCCCGGACCGCGTCGGCGTACTGCCCATGCGGGGCCCGGCGAAGCCCATACGTGAAAACCCTTACGGAGGGGAAGACGTGCGCAACCTCCTGCCGCTCATCAGCTCACACCCGGGCGGTCGTTCCGCACTGACGTGCCGGTACCGCTGTGGCGACGCCTGCCTTCACGAGACGCCGAACACCAGCGACAACGCCTACGTGGGCGATGTCATCGCCGGTGCCGCCTCGCGCCGTGCCCTGCTGCGGGCCGGTGCCGTGGTGACCGTGGCCGCCGCGACCGGTGCGGTGGCGGTGGAGCGGGCGCCGCGGGCGTCCGCCGCGACGGGCGGTGCCGCCGCGGAGCAGACGGCCGCGGCGAAGAGCAAGGCCGCCCGCGGCCTCCGCTTCGCACCGGTCGCCCCCAACACGAAGGACACCGTGGTCGTCGCCGACGGCCACGACCAGAACGTGGTGATCCGCTGGGGCGACCCGATCCTGCGCGGCGCGCCCGCGTTCGACCCGGACAAGCAGAGCGCCAAGGCCCAGGCGGGCCAGTTCGGCTACAACAACGACTACATGGCGGTCCTGGACGTCCCCGGCGAGCGCGACCATCAGCTGCTCGTGGTCAACCATGAGTACACCGACGAGGTGCTGATGTTCTCGGGTTACGACCCGGAGAACCCCACCCGCGAGCAGGCCGAGATCGGCTGGGCCGCGCACGGCCTGTCCGTGGTCGTGACGGCCGAGGAGCGCGGTCTCGGCCGGCTCACCGCGCTGTCCCGCCACCGCCTCAACCGCCGTATCACCGCGACCACCCCGTTCGAGGTCACCGGCCCGGCGGCGGGCAGCGAGCTGCTGCGCACCTCCGCGGACCCGACCGGCAAGCGGATCCTCGGCACGCTGAACAACTGCGGCGGCGGCATCACGCCGTGGGGCACGGTGCTCTCCGGCGAGGAGAACTTCAACCAGTACTTCGCCAATGGCGGTTCGGTCACCGATCCGGCCACCGCGGCCCGCCTCAAGCGCTACGGCATCACCGGCGCCGCCTCCGAGCGCAAGTGGGAACGGTTCGACGACCGTTTCGACGTGGCCAAGGAGCCGAACGAGACCAACCGCTTCGGCTGGGTGATCGAGATCGACCCGTTCGACCCCGAGTCCACCCCGCGCAAGCTCACCGCGCTGGGCCGCTTCAAGCACGAGGCCGCCGAGCCCAGGCTGACCACCGACGGCCGTCCGGTCCTCTACATGGGCGACGACGAGAAGTTCGACTACTTCTACAAGTTCGTCTCCGCCAAGCGGATGATGAAGGGCAACAGCCGCATCGCCCGCGAGCACAACCGCACGCTGCTGGACGAGGGCACGCTCTACGTCGCCAAGTTCACCGGTGACAGCCCGTCAGCCGAGATCGACGGCTCCGGAAAGCTGCCCAAGGACGGCGAGTTCGACGGCGCCGGTGAGTGGATCCCGCTGGCCTGCGGCGACCGCTCCTTCGTGGAGGGCATGACCGCCGAGGAGGTCTACGTCTTCACGCGTATCGCCGCCGACAAGGCGGGCGCGACGAAGATGGACCGCCCCGAGGACGTGGAGCCGAGCCCGCGCACCGGCCGGGTCTACATCGCGCTGACCAACAACACCGACCGCGGCAAGGAGGGCAAGGCCCCCGCCGACGAGGCGAACCCGCGCAACGGCAACAAGCACGGCCAGATCCTGGAGCTGACCGAGCGCTGGAACAACGCGGGCTCCACCCGCTTCAACTGGCGGCTGTTCCTGGTCTGCGGCGACCCCGAGGACCCGAGCACCTACTTCGGCGGCTTCCCCAAGGACCAGGTCAGCCCGATCTCCTGCCCGGACAACATCACCTTCGACGCGTACGGCAATCTGTGGATCTCCACGGACGGCAACGCGCTCGGCAACCACGACGGGCTGTTCGGCGTGGCCACGGCGGGCAGCCGCCGCGGTGAGGTCAAGCAGTTCCTGACGGTGCCGAATGGCGCCGAGACCTGCGGGCCGATCGTGCAGGACCGGCGGGTGCTGGTGGCCGTGCAGCACCCGGGCGAGATCGACGGCGCGAGCGTGGAGAAGCCCGCGTCCACCTGGCCCGACGGCCCGGGCAAGCTGACCCGGCCGTCCGTGATCAGCGTCTGGCGTCGCGACGGCGGCGACATCGGAGCGTAAGGCGCCTGAGCGGCTGAGGCGCCTCAGGCGCTCAGCCCTCGCCCTCCGCGAGCCGCTTCAGCCGCTCGCGGGGGCCGCGCAGCGAACGGCCCCTGGTGTCCGTACGGGCCCAGGGGTCGTCCGCGAGCCGTTCGCCGACCGTCCGCAGCGTCCAGCGGTCGGCCCTCAGCTCCGGGTCGTCCAGCTCCCCCGCGTCGATGGGCGTGGCCACGGGCGCTCCCGGCTTGGCGCGCACCCCGTACGGGCTGACGGCGGTCTGGGCGTAGGCGTTGCGCTGGGTGTCCAGGTAGAGCCGGCCGCGCCGGTTGGCCTTGCGCGGCTCGGTGGTGAGCCGGTCGGGGTGGCGGGCGGCCAGCAGATCGGCGGTGTCGCGGGCGAAGGACCGCACGGTGTCGAAGTCGGCGCGGCGGTCCAGCGGGACGATGACGTGCAGCCCGCGCGAACCGGTGGTCATCAGCAGCCCCGGCAGCCCGAGCTCGCCGAGCAGTCCGCAGCAGCGGCGGGCCGTCCAGCGCACCTCCTCGAAACCGGACTCACCCGACGAGGGCGGATCGAGGTCGAAGACCAGCCGGTCGGGGTGGTCGGGCCGGTCGGCCCGGGAGAGCCAGCGGTGCGGGGTGACGCACGCCTGGTCGGCGAGGTAGAGGAGGGTCGCGGTGTCGTCGCAGACCACATGGGTGACCTCACCGCCCTCCTTGGGGAGCACGGCGCGCCGCACCCAGTCCGGAAAGTAGTCGGGTGCGTTCTTCTGCATCAGCGGCTTGCCGCCGATTCCGTCCGGATGGCGTTCCATCATCAAAGGGCGGCCGCGCAACTGCGGAATGATGCGCCGGGAGACCGAGCGGTAGTACTCGACGAGGTCCCACTTCGTGATCCCGTCGTCGGGGAACAGCTCCTTTTCCGGCCGGCTGACCCGTACGGTGTGGCCCCCGGTCCTGACGTTCCGCGCATCGGTCCGCTTCTCGCTCATATCGGACCCGGGTAACCCCATGGATCGCTGACTAAACTCTGGAGTCAGGAAAACGGGAGAAGTTGAAAAGCGGGGGAAATCATGGTGAGACCAGGTTCGCTCGGCCCGCCGACGACGGATCGGCGCGGCCGCTGGGTGCAGAGCCCGCTCGCGCTGATGGACACCACCATGGACCAGTTGCGCACCCTGATCATGGTCCATGAGGCCGGTACGGCGCTCGGCGCGGCACGGATTCTGGGTCGTGAACAGTCCAGTGTGCAAAAGCAGATCGACACCATGAACCGGAACTTTCGCGAGCTTTGCGGCGAACCCCTCATACTCAAGCAGGGGCGGGGCAAGGATGTGCTGTTCACCGGCACCGGAGAAGCCCTGGTCGAATTGGCGCGCGGAACTCTCGGCGACTGGCTGGACGGCATCCATGAGTCACGGCGCCGCCTGGGAAAAACGCTGATGGTGGGCACCACCCGATTTACCCTCAGCTATCTGGCGGGTGCCGGGGAGCGGGTGGCCGAGGACTTCCGGCAGCGCGCTATCGAGCTCAAGGTCGGCCATGTGCGCACCCGGGACGTACTGGCCAAGCTGCGCGCCAAGGATGTGGACCTGGTGTGCGGCTCCGTGGTGACCCGGCCCGAGGGTGACGACGAGCTGGCCGCCTTCGATGTGATGGAGTGGCGGCGCAGCGGGGTCTCGCTGCTGACCAACCTCTCCGAGTCCGAGCTGCCCGGCCCCACCGCCCCGACCAGCGCGCTGCGCACCCTGCCGCTGGTGGTCTCGGCGAGCGGGCTGATGGCCGGGGTGCTGCACACCTGGTTCGGCGGCGACTACCGCGGCAAGCTGCGCATCGCGGCCGAGATCGACACCGTCAACTACGGCTTCGAACTGCTGCGCTCGGGGCTGCTGCGCGGCTGCATGCTGGTCACCAAGGGGGTCGCGGACGCGGCGGGCGATCCGAGGGTGGCGTACGGACGCGGGCTGCGCGCCGTCGAGCTGGTCAATGACACCGGGCCCCGGCTGGAGGTGCTGCTGGGCGCGTTCACCCGGCGCGGGGAGCGCGCGTCCTATGACCCGGCCCATCCGCTCAATCTGCTCTGGGACGCGCTCGCGCGGGAGAACGCGCGCTGGCAGCGGGAGCGGCGCTGGCCCACGGCGGGTCTTGAGCCCGATCCGTTCGAGCTGGCCAACTCCTACGACCCGAGCGAGAGCTGAGCCCCCGGTCGGGATTCAGCTCTGCGGCCCGTACAGGTCCAGCTCCACCAGCAGCGCCCGGTGGTCGGTGTGCGGCAGCTCAAGGAACCGGGCCGTGCGCGGCCGCAGTGCCCGGCTGACCAGGACGTGGTCGATCTGCGCCCCCAGGAGCGGGGTCGTGGCGCTCGGCCAGCTGGGTGTGCGGGGCACCCCGGCGGCCCGTGCGCCGTCCCGCAGCCCGGTGTCCAGCACGGCCCGGAAGGCGGCGTGGTCCTGGGTGGCGTTGAAGTCGCCCGCGATCAGGGTGGGTTCCTCGCCCCGCCCGTCCGCGTAGGCCCGCAGCCGCCCGAGCTCGGTGCGCCAGAGGTCCACCTGCCCCGGCATCGGCGGCATGGGATGGGCGACCTGCATCCGCAGCCGCTGCCCCGCGACCCGGACGACCGCGCCCGGCATCCGCAGCGTTCCGCGCACCCCCTCGGCCCGGGTCAGCGGATGGCGGCTGAGGATCGCCGAGCCCGCGGCGGCGCTGTCGCCGAGGGCGACGCTCCGGTACGGGTAGGCCCCGCGGACGGCGGCCGAGTCCAGCGCCGCGGCGCACCGCGTATCGCACTCCTGCACCGCGACCAGGTCCGGCCGCTCCCGGCGCAGCGCGCTCAGCAGCCCCTCCCTGGCCTGGCCGAACTCGAGGTTCGCGGTCATCACCCGCAGCCGGGCGAGGACTGGTCCGTGCGGCTCGGCGTCCGAGGGCGGGGAGCCGCCGTCGTACGGCTGGATGAACCATCCGGTGGCCGCCGCTGCCGCCAGCGCCCAGCCGCACCCCAGCGGCCAGCGCGCAGCCGTGCCGAGCAGCAGCCCGATCGCCGCCGGGATCAGCAGCCAGGGCAGGAAGGCGAGCAGCTGCGGTATGGGGGTGATGCCGTCGGTGTCCATGGCCCGGCATAGCACCACCGCGCTGACCACGGCCAGGGGCGGTATCGCGCACCAGGCCGCCCACCGCCGGGCCCGTCCGCCGGGGAGCCGTAGCAGCCGGGCGGCGGCCCGGGCCCCGCGCGGTGCCCGTGGGCGGCCGGGGCCTGCGGCTTGGTCCTCCGCGACTGTCGTCTCCACGCTGGGCCTCTCGATCGGGGCGGTGGGCGCACATTCTCCTATGAACGGAAGGTCTAGACCTTGACGTGTTCATGAGCTAACTTCCCGGAGCACCACAGGAGTTCATGTCGGCATCCGTTGTTCACGCATACGAACATCTACGAACTCA
This sequence comes from Streptomyces sp. NEAU-174, assembly GCF_052665095.1. Taxonomy (NCBI): domain Bacteria; kingdom Bacillati; phylum Actinomycetota; class Actinomycetes; order Kitasatosporales; family Streptomycetaceae; genus Streptomyces; species Streptomyces sp. NEAU-174. The sequence goes on from NZ_JBQTCE010000001.1 coordinate 930,913, forward strand.
CCGTCAGGAGAGCCGCCCCCATGCGCACCAGAGCCCTGTATCTCGCCCTCGCCACAGCGCTGGCCGCGCTGTTCGCGGGCATCCTCAGCGGCCCGGCCACGGCCGGGCAGACCCAGCGGTCCACCGCGGCCGAGGCCACCACCGGAACGGCGCCCAAGGCAAGCCCCAAGGCAAGCCCCAAGGCCGCCTTCACCCACCCCGGCGTCCTCGTCAGCCGCGCCCAGCTCGACTTCGTCCGCTCCAAGGTGAACGCGGGCGCCCAGCCCTGGAAGGGCGCGTACGACGCGATGCTGGCGAGCCCGTACGCCTCGCTTTCGCGCACCCCCAAGCCCCGCGCGGTCGTCGAATGCGGTCCGTACTCCGACCCCAACATCGGCTGCACCGACGAGCGCCAGGACGCGCTCGCCGCCTACTCGCTCTCGCTGGCCTGGTACATCACCCGCGACAGCCGCTACGCCGACAAGGCCATCCAGATCATGGACGCCTGGTCGGCCACCATCAAGGACCACACCAACAGCAACGCCCCGCTCCAGACCGGCTGGGCCGGATCCTCCTGGCCCCGCGCGGCCGAGATCATCCGCTACACCTACGACGGCTGGTCCGCCGCCTCGATCGACCGCTTCAAGACCATGCTGCGCACCGTCTACCTCCCGAAGGTCATCGGCGGCTCGAACTCCAACGGCAACTGGGAGCTGGTGATGACGGAGGCCGCCGCCGGCATCTCCGTCTTCCTGGACGACCGGACCAGCTACGACAAGGCGATCGCGAAGTACCGCGGCCGCGTCCCCGCGTATGTCTACCTGGAGTCCGACGGCTCGCTGCCCAAGACCGCGCCGGGCAGCGGCCTCGACACCCGCGACAAGATCATCAAGTACTGGCAGGGCCAGTCGACCTTCGTCACCGGGCTCACCCAGGAGACCTGCCGCGACTTCACCCACACCGGATACGGCATCGCCTCCATCGCGCATGTCGCCGAGACCAGCCGCATCCAGGGCCAGGACCTCTACCCCGAGGTGGGCGAGCGGCTGCGGCAGGCGCTGGGCTTCCAGTCGAAGTACGAGCTGGGCGAGGCCCCGCCGTCCTGGCTGTGCGGCGGCAGCGTCAAGCGCGGCCTCGGGCCGATTACCGAGGTCGGCTACAACGCCCTGCACAATCGGCTCGGCATCGCGATGGCCAACACCCAGAAGCTCACGGAGCGGCAGCGGCCGGCGGGCACGAACAGTCTCTTCCTGGGCTGGGAAACCCTGACCCACGGAGACAACCCGTCCTGACCCCAGCCCAATCCGGGGCCGACCCCGGCCCGGCCGCGGCCCGACCCCGGCCCGGACGTGGACCGACCCCGGCCCGGACGTGGACCGATCCCGGCCCGGACGTGGACCGATCCCGGCCCGGCCGCGGCCCGGCCTTGGCCCGGCCTCGGACCGATCCCGGCCCGGCCGCGGCCCGGCCTTGGCCCGGCCTCGGACCGATCCCGGCCCGGCCGCGGGCCGCCCCCGGCCCGATCCCGGCCCCGGCCCGCCCCTGGCTCGGCCGCGGACCGGCCCTGGGCCGCCCCGCGGCCTGGGGGCCGGGGCCCCGGGGGCCCGGCGACTTTCCCCTCCCCGCCCCTTCCCGATACCAGGGGCTTCGCCCCTGGACCCCGGGGTCTGGGGCGGGGCTCCGCACGCGGCGGAGCCGCATATCGTCAGGTGTCGGGAAGGGGTGGGGAGGGGAACAGCCCGCCGCAGGCGTCAAGGTCCGGCCGCCGCCCCCGCCGAGGCCCCCGCTCACCCGCCGCCGCGCAGCGCCAGCACCGTCTCCACCGTGTCCGCCTCATCCGCCGCCTTGTCCCCCCGATAGCGCAGCACCCGCGCAAACCGCAGCGTGACGCCCGCCGGATAGCGGGACGAGCGCTGGAGCCCGTCGAAGGCCACCTCCACCACCAGCTCCGGCCGCACCCGCACCACCCAGCCGTCGTCGCTGACCGCGATCCCCAGCAGCGCCTCCGTCTGCCACTCCAGCATCACGTCGGTCAGCCCCTTGAACGTCTTGCCCAGCATCACGTACGTGCCGTCCGGCGCCCGCGCGCCCAGATGGAGGTTGGACAGCTTGCCGGTGCGGCGGCCGTGCCCCCACTCCGCCGCCAGCACCACCAGATCCAGCGTGTGCACCGGCTTGACCTTCAGCCAGGACGCCCCGCGCCGGCCCGCGCCGTACGGCGCCTCAAGACCCTTGACCAGCACCCCCTCATGCCCCCGGGCCAGCACGTCCGCGGCGAATTCCCGTGCCGCCCGCCGGGTTTCCGGATCCGCCGGGTCCTCGGCCACCAGCCGCCGGACCCGCCGCGGCCCGGGGGTGATCCGGGCCAGTTCGGCATGGCGCTCATGGGTCGGCAGGTCGAGCAGATCGCGGTCGTCCACCACGAGCAGATCGAAGAAGACGGGGGACAGCGGCAGCGCGACCGACGCCCCGGCCACATCGAGCCGTGAGCCGACCCGGCCGGAGGTCTCCTGGAACGGCCGGGGCCGCCCCTCCGCGTCCAGCAGGATCACCTCGCCGTCGAGGATCGCCCGGTCCACCGCCAGCTCCCGCGCCGCCGTGACCACCTCCGGCAGCCGCTCGGTGATCTCGTCGAGGGTGCGGGTGTAGATCCGTACCTCCTCGCCGTCCCGGTGGACCTGCACCCGGATCCCGTCCAGCTTCTCCTCGACCGCGCACGCCCCCAGCCGGTCCATGGCCTCGTCGAGGTCCTTGGCGGTCTGCGCCAGCATCGGCAGCACCGGCCGCCCCACCTCGAGCCGGAAGTCGGCCAGCGCCTCCGGGCCGCGCGCCAGCAGCGCCTCGGCCACCGCGCCCAGCGAACCGCCGAGCATCACCGCCCGCCGCACCTCGGCGGCCGGTGCGCCGACCGCCTCGGCGAGCCCCTCCACGGCCAGCCCCTCCAGCGCCCCCTGCCGCAGCTCCCCGCCGATCAGGCCGAGCAGAAAGCCCTGCTCCTCCTTGGTCGCGGCGGACAGCAACTCGCCCACCAGCCGCTTGCGGGCCGCCGTCGCACCGGTGCCGGAGACCGCCGCGACCCGGCTCAGGGCCTCGTCCACATCGAGCACCGCGAGCGTCGGCTCGGCGGCGGGTTCCCGCCGGTGGCGCAGGGTGGACCAGCCCACTCCGGTGCGGCGCTGGGGGAGCTTGCCCGCGAGGTAGGTGATCACCACGGCCGCCTCGGCCGGTTCCGTGCGCCGGAACAGCCGGGCCAGTGCGGCGATCTTCTCCGAGCGGGCGGAGGTGGCCGCGACCTGGCGGGAGGTCAGCGCGACATCAGCCAGCAGCATGGCTCCAGCCTGCCCCGCGCCCTGCCCGGAAGCCAGGCATCCCTGCCCGGAAGCCAGGCATCCCTGCCCGGAAGCCAGGCATCCCTGCCGGGAAACCAGGCATCCTTGCCGGGAAACCAGGCATCCTTGCCGGGAAACCAGGCATCGTGTCCCTCAGGCGGTGCGTCCCGCCTCGGGCCCTCCCATCTCCGCGCGTCCCGCGCCGCCACGGCTCGGCCCGGCGCACAGCGCCCAGATCACCAGGGCGTCGACGATGAGCAGCACCGTGGCCCAGACCGGGTAGTACGGCAGCCACAGGAAGTTGGCGACCAGCGCGAGACCGGCCAGCACCACACCCGCGACGCGGGCCCACATCGCACCGGTGAACACCGCGAACCCCGCGACCACCACGGCGATGCCAAGGGCCAGGTGGACCCAGCCCCATCCGGCCAGGTCGAACTGGAAGATATAGCTCTGCGTGACCAGGAAGACCCGGTCGGTCCGGATGGCCGAGATGCCCTGGAGCAGGTTCATCAGCCCACCGAAGATCATCATGACCCCCGCGAAGACGAGCCATCCGCTCACCGCCCGGTGCATATGGCCCGGAGCGGCCCCTGTCTGAACTCCACCGGCGTGACTGGCCATGTCGGGCTCCTTCGTCCGGCGCGATCGGCGCCGCCACGACACCGATTCGCGGCAATTAGGGTGAATTACCCTTTTCTTAGATTTGCATATACCCCCGCCTTCGGCACCTCGCCCACCGCGAGTTCGCCGTGGACGCGCGGCGGATTCGCCAGGAGAGCGGAAAGTCACGCATCATATGCGAAACGTGATGGCCGCCTGGCTGCCGGAGGCGGAGATTCGCCTTCCAGGAATTCCCGGTGTAGATGTATGTGTATGGCCCGTTTTATGGGTCGATCGTGGGCTGCCCGCATGTTCCCCGGTCGGCGCCCACGGAGTCGGCGGCGGGAACGCCCGGAGGTGGCGGGCCGGCGCTTTCGATCGTGGCTGAACGTGCGGAGCGTCGCCGGGCAGGTCTTCATCCTTCAGCTCGTGATCGTGCTGCTGCTCGGCGCGGCGGCCACCATCGCCCTGGTGCTCCAGGTGCGGCACGACGCCACCGACGAGGCCCGCGGCCGGTCCGTCGCGGTCGCCGAGGCGTTCGCCAACTCCCCCGGCATCGTCCAGGCCCTGCACAGCCCCAACCCCACCAAGGTGCTCCAGCCGAAGGCCGAGGCCGTCCGGAAGAGATCCGGGCTCGACTTCGTCGTGGTCACGAACGACAAGGGCATCCGGTACACCCACCCCAAGCTCAACCGGATCGGCAAGCACTACGTCGGCAACATCGAACCGGCGCTGCACGGGCACACCACCGTCGATACCGGCCCCGGCACACTGGGCGAGGCGATGGACGCCGTGGCGCCCATCTTCGACCGCAACCACAAGGTCGTCGGCCTGGTCGGCGCGGGGATCACGATCAAGAAGGTGAGCGGGCTCGCCAACCGCCAGCTGCCGCTCCTCGTCGGCGCCGTCTCCGCCTCACTCGTGCTCGCCACTGGCGGCACCGCGCTGGTGAGCAAGCGGCTGCGGCGGCAGACCCGTGGCCTGGACCCGATCGAGATGACCCGGATGTACGAGCACCATGACGCGGTGCTGCACTCGGTGCGCGAGGGTGTGCTGATCGTCGGCGACGACGGGCGGCTGGTGCTCGCCAACGACGAGGCGTCCCGGCTGCTCGACCTGCCACCGCGGCCGGAGGGGCGGCTGGTCGACGACCTGGGCCTGGAGCCCCATGTCGCCGACGTCCTGGCCTCCGGGCGCGATGTCACCGACGAGGTGCTGGTGGCCGGCGACCGGCTGCTGGCCATCAACAACCGGCTGACCGACCGCGCCGGGGGACCGCCCGGCAGCGTCGCCACCCTGCGGGACTCCACCGAGCTGCGCGCCCTCTCCGGCCGCGCCGAAGTGGCCCAGAAGCGGCTCAAGCTGCTGTATGACGCGAGTGTGGAGATCGGCACCACGCTCGATGTGAGCCGTACCGCCGAGGAGCTGGCGCAGGTGGCGGTGGACCGCTTCGCCGACTTCGTCACGGTCGACCTGGCGGAGCCCGTGGCGCGCGGCGATGAGCCGCTGGTCGTCGGCGGTGTCGAGATGTGCCGGTCGGCGGTCCACGGCATCCGGCCCAACCACCCCTTCTATCCGGTCGGCCGGGTGTTCGCGTTCGTCCCGTCCTCGCCCCAGGCGTTCGGGCTGAGCGGGGGCGAGCCGGTCGTGGAGGCCGATCTCTCCGAGGCCACCGGCTGGCAGGCCCAGGACCCCGAGCAGACCGCCAAGGTCATCGAGTACGGCGTCCGGTCGCTGGTCACCGTGCCGCTGCGGGCCCGGGGCGTACTGCTGGGCGTGGTCAACTTCTGGCGGATGAAGCAGCGCGAGCCCTTCGAGCAGGAAGAGGTGTCCCTCGCCGAGGAGCTCGCCTCGCACGCCGCGGTCTGCATCGACAACGCCCGCCGCTACACCCGCGAGCACACCATGGCGGTGACCCTCCAGCACAGCCTGCTGCCCCGCGCCCTGCCCAGCCAGAGCGCCCTGGACGTGGCCTTCCGCTATCTGCCGGCGGAGTCGGGGGTCGGCGGCGACTGGTTCGACGTCATCCCGCTGCCGGGGGCGCGGGTGGCGCTGGTGGTGGGGGATGTGGTGGGGCACGGTCTGCACGCGGCGGCGACGATGGGGCGGCTGCGGACGGCGGTGCACAACTTCTCCACGCTCGACCTGCCGCCCGATGAGATCCTCTCCCACCTGGATGATCTGATCGCCCGGATCGACCAGGACGAGGGCCCTGGCGGGCCGAACGGCGACGGCAGCGGTGGCGGGGGCGGCAGCGAGGGCATCACCGGGGCGACATGTCTGTACGCGATCTACGATCCGGTGACGCGGCGCTGCACGATGGCGCGGGCCGGTCATCCGCCGCCCGCGCTGGTGCGTCCGGACGGCTCGGTGGAGTTCCTCGATCTGCCCGCGGGGCCGCCGCTCGGCCTGGGCGGGCTGCCGTTCGAGACCGCCGAGGCCGAGCTGGCCCCGGGAAGCCATCTCGTCCTCTATACGGACGGGCTCATCGAGGACCGCCGCCGGGAGATCGACACCGGTCTTGAGATGCTGCGCCGCGCCCTGTCCCACCCCGCCCGGACCCCCGACCAGATCTGCACCGAGGTGCTGGACGCGCTGCTGCCCAGCAATCCGAGCGATGACATCGCCCTGATCGCCGCCCGGACCCGGGTCGTGGGCGCCGACCGCGTGGCCTCCTGGGAGGTGCCGTCCGACCCCGCCGCGGTGTCCGGGGTGCGCGCCGAGGTCATGCGGAAGCTGGCGGAGTGGGGGCTGGACGAGGCCGCGTTCACCGCCGAGCTGGTGCTCAGCGAGCTGATCACCAACGCCATCCGGCACGCCACCGGCCCGATCCGGGTGCAGGTGCTCCGCGACCGCGCGCTGATCTGCGAGGTCTCCGACTCCAGCAGCACCTCTCCGCATCTGCGGTACGCGGCGACGATGGACGAGGGCGGCCGGGGGCTGTTCCTGGTCGCCCAGTTCGCCGAGCGCTGGGGCACCCGCTACACCTCGGACGGCAAGGTCATCTGGGCCGAGCTGGCGATTCCGTAACGCCGCCGGGCGGGCCGACGGCGGCGGCGTCCAAGCCGGGGTCCAAGCCGGCGTCAATGGCAGCGTCATATGCGTCCGGAACATGACGCTGCGCGGCGCCCCGATTTGACGGATCGTCATGATCCAGGTGCTGAGAGGGCCAGGTCAAACTGACGTGACTCTACTAACATGTGGCGCCCACGGCTTGATGTCCGCGTGGTCCAGCCGAAAACCCTCAACGCGCCCATGAGGACCTGATAGATGTCAGCACACATATCCAGCCATCCGTACAAAGGGCCCTCGGTGACGCGCGGGACCCTGACCGTCCCCCTGCTGGCAGTCGTCGTCGCCGCTGGAGCGGGGCTGTGGTTGACCACTGCGGTGCCATCCGCCCAGCGCACCTTCGTCGCCGTCTTCTGCGGCGCCGCCGCCGTACTGCTGGGGGCGGCGCTCGCGGTCGCCGCCAACCGCTCGCGGACCATCGACCGTCTCCAGGAGCGGGTCACCTCGCTGGAGACCGCGGCCGCCGCGCAGGAGATCGAGGCCACCCGGCTCGCCGAGGAAACGATTCCCTCAGCGGTCCGGCAACTGCGCGAGGGCGGCTCGGTGGAAACCGTGGTCTCCCGCATGGAGCGCCCCACCAGCCGGGCCCATCAGTATCTGCTGCGGACCCTGCTGCGCGAGATCGGCGACGGTGAGCGGATGCGCGCCTCCGCGATGGCCGCGTGCGCCAACGCCGCGGGCCGCGTCCAGGCGCTGGCCACCAGCATGCTGGCCGACCTCCGCGAGATGGAGAACCGCCACGACGAGACCGTCCTCGGCGATCTGCTGAAGCTGGACCACACCACCGCCCAGGCGGGCCGGATCGCGGACAGTATCGCGGTGCTGACCGGTGCCCGCTCCGGGCGCCGCTGGACCAAGCCGATCGTCATGGAGTCCGTGCTGCGCGGCGCGATCGGCCGGATCAGCGCCTTCCAGCGGGTGCGGGTCCACTCGACCAGCAACGCCGCGGTGGCCGGTTACGCGGCAGAGGGCGTCATGCACGCACTCGCCGAGCTGATGGACAACGCCGCCAGCTTCTCGCCTCCCACCGAGGAGGTGCATGTGTACGTCGAGGAGACGCACGCGGGCGTCGTGGTGACCGTCGAGGACGGTGGCCTGGTGATGGGCCCGGCCGCCCTGGACCGCGCCCAGAAGGCCGTCTCCTCCGAGAGCCTGGACCTGATGACGCTGTCCGGCACCCGGCTGGGTCTCGCGGTCGTCGGCTGTCTGGCCCGCAAGCACGGGCTCACCGTCTCCTTCCGGCCGTCCGCGCGGGGCGGCACCGGTGTCGTCGTCCTGATTCCGCAGCAGCTGGTCACGCACATCAACCAGGACGCCGTCGTCCTCGACACGCCGGGCACCGTCCGCACCGGGGTCCCCCGGCAGACGTCCGCCACGTCCGCCACGTCCACTGCCACGAGCGCGTCCACCGCCACGGTCGCGCCCGCCCCGACCGCGTCCGCCCCGGCCGCCGCGCCGTCCACGTCGCCGGAGACCGCCCCGTCCCCGTCCCCGTCTCCCTCCCCCTCACCGTCGTCCGCGCCGGAGCCCTCCGAGCAGCCCTCGCGGGTCAACGGACTGCCCAAGCGGCGCCGTGGCGAGACGCTGGCCGCCGCCACCCGCGCGGCCGCCCGGTCGGCCGAGACGGAACCCAGGCCCAAGGCCGGCCGTCCACGCCCCGAGGAAGCCGGAGCCCGCTTCGGCGCCTTCCGCCAGGCGGCCCGCGGTGGATCCGCCGCAGGTGCGCCGTGTGACACCGAACCTTCGGTATCCGCAGATCACACCGAGACCGCCGAGTCCGCCGAGCCTGCCGAGAACGACAAGCCGTGACAGAAGGAACGCAGATGAACACCACCGACCGCAGCTTGGACTGGCTGTTGGAGAACCTGCTGGAAAAGACCCCGGGTTCGCGCCACGCCCTGGTGCTGTCACGGGACGGTCTCAAGCTCTGCCTCTCCTCCGGGTTGTCCGTTGACCAGGCCGATCAGCTGGCGGCCATCGCGTCGGGCATCCAGAGCCTCGCCCATGGCGCGTCCGTCGAGTTCGGCGACGGAAGCGGCGGCGTACGGCAGTCGATGACGGAGTTCCACGGGGGAATTCTGTTCATCGTCGAGGCCGGCGAAGGCGCCCATCTCGCCGTGGTGGCCCATGACGACGCCGATGTCGGCATCATCGGCCACAACATGAACGAGCTCGTCGAGCAGATCGGCGACCATCTGCGGGCCGCTCCGCGGGTGGAAGCCGGCGGCAGCGGTGGCGGGGCGAAGGCATGATCCGAGGTCCGCTGGACAAGGAGGGCCCGGACCGGCTGTACACCGTCACCGGCGGCCGCAGCCGGGCCGACGAGAGCCGGTTCGACATGGTCACGCTGATCGTCAGCGAAAGCGACCCCACCCCCGGGATGCAGTCCGAGCACGTCAAGATCCTGCGGATGTGCCGCCGCCCGCTGTCGGTCGTGGAGATCTCCTCGTATCTGGAACTGCCCGTCAGCGTGGTCAAGATCCTGCTGTGCGATCTGCTGGACACCGGCCGGATCACCGCGCGCCATCCGCATGCGGCCCGCCCCGGTGGCCGGCTGCCCGGGCCCGAAACCCTGAAGAAGGTGCTCGTTGCACTCCAGAATCTCTGAGACCACCGTGAGCACCGCGCTCCCCGGCGGCGCCGGACACGCCCCGCTGCGGGAGAGCGCGAGCAACGGTCTGAAGATCGTGATCGTCGGCGGGTTCGGTGTCGGCAAGACGACGATGGTGCAGTCCGTGAGCGAGATCCGCCCGCTCAGCACCGAGGAGACGATGACGCAGGCGGGCGTCGGCATCGACGACGCCTCGTTCGTGCGCCAGAAGACCACCACCACGGTGGCCTTCGACTTCGGCCGGATCAGCCTGGACGAGCAGATGGTGCTCTATCTGTTCGGCGCCCCGGGCCAGGAGCGGTTCTGGTTCCTGTGGGACCGGCTGTTCGCCGGGACCCTGGGCGCGGTCGTCCTGGTGGACACCAACCGGCTCTCCGACTCCTGGTACGCGCTGGACCGGCTGGAGCACCACGGCACCCCGTTCATCGTGGCCCGCAACAACTTCACCGAGCCGCAGCACACGCTGGAGGAGGTGCGGGAGGCCCTCGACCTCCCGCCCGAGGTGCCGATGATCGAATGCGACGCCCGCAAGCGCGACTCCAGCAAGGCCGTACTGGTCGCGCTCGCCCGCCACCTCTACTCCCTGTCCACCAACGGCTCCGCCGGGGAGACCACCGCGTGACCACCCCTGACCCCACGTCCCCGCTGGACGCCCCGCCCGGCGCCCCGCCCGAGCCCGTCTTCCCGTCGGCCCCCGCGCCGCCCGAGGGCGTGGTGCCCCCCGGGTCGGTGCCGCTGGACTACCAGCGGTTCCGGGATGAGCCGGAGCAGCTCTACCGCGAGCTGCTCCGGGACCACGGCCCGGTCGTGCCCATCCTGCTGGACGGCACGATCCCCGTCTGGACGGTGCTCGGCTACCGCGAGGTGGTCCGGGTCACCACCGACCCCAATCTGTACGCCCGCGACTCCCGCCGCTGGCACTCCTGGCATCTGGTGCCGCCCGACTGGGAGCTGACCACCTTCGTCGGCTACCGCCCGACCATGCTCTTCAGCGAGGGCGCCGACCACCAGCGACGGTCCGAGGCGATCTGCGACGGCCTGGCGGCGGTGGACCAGTTCGAGCTGCGCGCGGGGTGCGAGCGCGTCGCCGACCAGCTGATCGACACCTTCGCGGGCAGCGGCCGGGCCGATCTGGTGGCCGAGTACGCCAGCCAGATCCCGCTGCGGGTGGTGACCCGGCTCTACGGCCTGGACGACACCGAATCCGCCGCCATCCAGGACGATTCGCTCCACCTCACCGGGAACGACGCCCCCATCGCGCTACAGAAGATGCAGACCCGGATGGAGACGCTGATCAAACGCGTCCGGGAGAACCCCGACCAGGTCAACGTCGCCGCCCATCTGGTGTCCCACCGCGCCGGGCTCACCGACGACGAGATCATCAACGATCTGCTCGGCTCCATCTACGCCGTCCAGCAGCCCACCAGCGACCTGATCGGCAACGCCCTCCGGCTGATGCTGACGGACGAACGGTTCGCCATCACCCTCTCCGGCGGCCGCCGCAGCGTCGGCCAGGCGCTCAACGAGGTGCTGTGGGAGGACACCCCGGTCCCGTTCTGGATCGGCCGCTGGGCCGCCGATGACACCATGCTCGGCGGCCGCCGCATCCGTAAGGGCGACTGCCTGATGCTGGGCCTCGCCGCGGCCAACGCCGACCCCGACGTCCGCCCGGACTTCCACTCCGGCGCCGGCGGCAACCAGGCCCATATGGCCTTCAGCCACGGCAAACACGGCTGCCCCCCGGCCGCCCGCGAAGTCGCCGAGGTCATCGCCACCGCCGCCATCGAGGTCCTCCTCGACCGCCTCCCGGACGTCACCCTCTCCGTCCCCGCGGACGAACTCGAATGGCGCGTCACCCTGATGATGCGCGGCGTGGCCGCCCTCCCCGTCGAATTCACCCCGACCCACCTGCACTGACCGTCTCGTCCCTGGCCTCGTCCCCCGGTGGTTGCCGTACGACCGGGGGACGAAAGGGGCATCCGGTTTTCCCCTATGGCGCGCGCGAGGGCGTAGCGTGGAAGCCACATCCGCCTGATACCTGATGGTGAGTTGGGGGGACCGGGGCCATGAGCTGTGAGGACGAGCGGGGGCTCGGGGACCGGATCGCTCGGTTCCGGGTCCGGCGCAAGCTCACTCAGGAGCGGCTCGCCGAACGGGCGGAGCTGTCCGTGGACGTGGTGCGCAAGCTGGAACAGGGTCAGCGGCAGACGGCCCGGCTCTCGACGATCAACGCCCTCGCCCGCGCACTCGATGTGGAACCGTCCGTACTGATCGGTCAGCCGACCACCTTCGAGGCCCGCCAGGAGGGCGACTCGCCGTCCGTGCTCGCGCTGCGGCAGGCCGTCTCCCCGCTGACCGAACTCCTCGGCGAGGACGCCGACCCCGAGGCCCCGCCCACCGTCGGCGCGCTGCGCGCCGCGTTACGGTCCACCGAACGCATCCGCCGCGAGGGCCGGATGGCCGACATCGGCGTCCTGCTGCCCCAACTCATCCGGGACGCCAGGACGGCGGCACACGCCCACAGCGGCACCGACGCCGCCGCGGCCCATGCGGTGCTCGCCGAGGCGTATCAGGTGGCGGCCACCACGCTGGCCGCACTGGGCAAGGAGGATGCCGGGTTCACGGCGCTGGAGCGCTCCATGGAGGCCGCCCGGCGGTCGGACGATCCGCACCTCGAGACCATGGGCGTCTCCACGTTGTCGTGGATCCTGACCAAGCAGGGGCGGCTGGAGGACGCCGAACGTGTCGCCCTGACCGCCGCCGAGCGGATCGAGCCCGGATTCCGGTCCCGGCCCATCGAACTGTCCCTGTGGGGAATCCTGCTGCTGCGTGCGGCGACCGCGGCCGTGCGACGCGGCAAGCACGACGCCGTGGACGAACTGCTCAACATGGCGACGGCCGCCGCCTCCCGCATCGGAGAGGACCGCCTCGACTACGCCACACCGTTCGGCCCGACCAATGTCGGTGTCGCCAAGGTCAACTTCCTGGTGGAGATGGAGCGCGGCGCGAAGGCGTTGACCGCGGCCCGTGCCGTTCCCGAACTCCACCGGCTGCCCCCGACGTGGCGCGCCCGCTTCCATGTCGACCGCGCCCTGGCCTGTGTTGACCTCGGGAAGGACGACAGCGCCCTTCGCGCCCTCCTGACCGCGGAGGGCGACGCACCGGAGTGGATGCGCTACCACGGAACGGCCCGGCGGGTGGTGGCCGAACTACGCGGCCGCGAGCGCCGCCGCACCTCCCCCGTGACCGAACTGGCGGACCGGCTCAACCTGGACGGGTAGGACGAGACGTCCCACCCGTCCGGCAATCCGGCACCGGCTGAACGCCGAGGGCGGCCTGCCGATCTACGGCAGCCGCGTGCACATCACGCCTGACGGGGTGTGTCACTTCACGCGCGGCAAGTGGTCGGCTTCGTACGGCTGATCTCACCCGACCGCCCCGCCCTGAGGACCATGAGCGAGAAGGGGAGCGTGCTGGACCTTCCTTCCCCTCGTGAGGAAGGTCCGGCAAACTCTGCGCCACGTTGGCCTAATGCGCTGTCGCGAGCATTAAGTAACGGGTGTCACACTAGCGAGGGGCGTGTACGCCGTGCAATGGGTTACCGGGCGTTCGGCGCCCGGAGGGCGTGAAGATCTGGTGCTCACGAGGGTGGAGGGGCCGTAGAGTCGGCGCGTCATGACAGAGCGACCACCGCATGGGTCGGCTCGCCCCGGGGGGCGTACGGCCCGGACTCGGGCCGCCGTGTTGGCGGCCGCGTACGAGGAGCTCGACCGCGACTCGTTCGCCGCGCTCACCCTCGATCGGCTCGCGCGGCGGTCGGGGGTGCATGTGTCGACCATCCGGCGGCGCTGGCGCACGGTGGAGGGGGTGGTCGTCGATCTGCTGGCCGAGCGCAGTTCGACGCTGCCCACTCCGGACACCGGTGACTTCCGGCGGGATCTGATGGAACTCACCCAGGCCATCGCGGACTTCAACAACGCCCTGCGCAACCGCAATGTCATGCAGGGGCTGATCGCGGCAGCCGCGCATGACACCAGGGTCGAGGAGATCCTCCGTAACGCGTTCGTGCGGCGAACCGAGGAGGTGATCCTGATCGTGCGGAACGCGGTGGAGCGGGGGGACATCCCCGAGGGCACCGACGGGTGGGAGGTCATCGCCTCACTGGGGGCGCCGCTTTACTACCGGGTGCTCATCCTGCGCGGGTCCATCGACGAGCGGCTGGTGCACACCACCGTCGAGGTCACGTATCAGGCGGCCCGGTCCGGGGTGTTCGTGCGGAAGGGGTGATGGCGCCCCGGAAGGGGTGATGGCGCCCCGCGGCCCCTGGAGCGGGCCCCGTGGGGCCTCGTGGGGCCCCGTGGGTCGTGGCCTCGTGGGGCGAGGGGCGCCATCGGCGGGTGTCAGGAGGACGCGCCGCGTGCCTTGAGCATGTCGGCCATCAGCTGGATCTCCGACTGCTGGCCCTGGACCATCGTCTGGGCCAGGTGCTTCTCGGTCGAGTCCTTGACCAGCTCGACCGCGCCCTTCGCCATCTCGACGCCGCCCTTGTGATGGGCGGTCATCAGCTTCAGGTAGAGCACCTCCGCCGCCTTGCCCTTGGCCTTGCGCAACTCGTCGAGCTGGGTGTTGGTGGCCATGCCCGGCATGAGCGAGCCGTCGTGCGGCTTGTACGTGGAGCCCATGCCCTTCATCGAGCCGTGGTCCATGCCCTCCATGTCGTCCGACGACATGTGCTTCATCCATGTCATCGGCGGGTCCTCGGACGTCTTGTCCAGCCCCCACATGTCCAGCCAGCCCTGCAACATCCCGGCCTGGGTGGCCTGGGTGCTGGCGATGTCGAACGCCAGCCGCCGCACCTCGTCGTCGCTCGTGCGGTCGCGCACGATGAACGACATCTCCACCGCCTGCTGATGGTGGACGGACATGTCGCGGGCGAAACCGGCCTCGGCCGAGGTGTCCTTCGGCGTCCCCGTGTCGGTCGAGCCCTCCGAGCGGTCGCTCGTCAGCCACAGCACCGCCACCGCCACCAGCGTCAGCAGGGCGAGGGCGGCGGCGATCCCCGCCACCAGCGGTTGGCGGGAGGCGCGGCCGACGGCGGTCCCTTCGCTCACGAAGTCTTCCCGTTGGTGCAGTAGGCGCCGGGCTCGGGCGTCTGCTTGCCCTGGACGAACTTCTTGAAGAAGTCGGCCACCCGCGGGTCGTCCGCCTTCTGGATGTCGAGCTGATTGCCCCAGGCGTTGAGGACGATCGGCGCGTCCTGCTCCTGGTAGGGGCTCATCAACGAGTACGGGGTCTTCTTGACCCGCGCCGAGAGGGCGGCGACGTCCTCCTTCGACGCCTTGTCGGTGTACGTCACCCACACCGCGCCGTGCTCCAGCGAGTGCACCGCGTTCTCCTTGGTCAGCGGCTTGGTGTAGACATCGCCGTTGCAGTTCTGCCAGACCTGGTTGTGGTTTCCGCCGACCGGCGGCGACATCGCGTACCTCACCGTGCCCTGGACATGCGTCCGGCCCAGGTTCTTCCAGGTCTTCATGCCCTTGAACTCACCGGTCTTCACGACCGACGAGGTGACCTTGGCCTCCTTCTTCTCCTTCTTGTCGCTCGCGTCGACGAGGAAGTAGCCCCCGACCGCCAGCCCGGCGACGATCACCGTGACCGAGGTGATGGTGATGATCCGGTACCGGCGCTCGCGCGCCTTCTCGGCGCGGCGCAACTCCTCTATCTTCGCGCGGCGGTCGGCCGCCGCGCCCTTCGTCTTCGATCCCTTGGAGCCCATGGCTGTCCTCAACCTCGCAGTTCGCGCAGATCGCGCAGTTCGCACACTGGATGGGTGGAGCGGTGCATCGCGGTGACCGGCGTCGGCCTAGGTCCGAAGTACTTGGAGCTGATGGAGGCCGAGGGCGCGGACGGGGCGGTCCGGCGGCGCCCGGGCGGAGTCCGGGTCCCGGGGGCCGTCCGGCGGCGGAACCTCGGCGAGGGAGGGCGGGGGTACGGGCGTGGGCATCAGGGCCTGGACCACTCCCCGGGGGCCCGCGACACAGTCGTCGCTTCCGGTGCCCGAGCCGGAGGTGTCGAACGGGCGGTGCCCCGGAGCCGGATACGCGACCGGCTCCTCGTACGGCTGGGCCGACGCGGTCTCCGCCAGGCGGTGCGGGCGGCACCCGGTCGACAGGGGGCCGTGGCCGGCGGCGGGCTGGACGCACGAGGGCGCCATCCATATCGCCGCGGCGAGCAGCAGCACGGCACGGCAGAGCACGGAAGGCACGGTGCCGCGCACCGGGTCCCTCCGTATGTGGCCCCTCCGTATGCGGGCCTCTCCTCCGCGCTGCCCTCTGCCCATCGCGCCAGATCGTAACCACTGCGACTGTCGCGACTGAATGGGTCCATGGCGGAACGCGGCAAACGCCTGGTGGCGGCTCGGTGTCAGCCGCTGGTGGCGGCCCGGTGTCAGCCGCGCCGCCACCCCTGGCGTGAGGATACGTCCCCGATCAGTAGACGCCCTCGATCACGACCTCGTCGTCGAACATCGCCACCGGCCCCACATCGGCCACCGAGTCCCCGACCGCGCCCTCCGGCGGCGGGACGCGGATCGCCAGATCCCGCTCGAGGTTGTTGGGCAGCAGGGCGGACTTGCTGACGTGGTTCATCACCACCTGCCCGCGCTCCCCGTACGCCACCGGCCGCCCGCTCGCCGGGTCCACCACCGAGAAGGTGACGAACGGCGTACGCGGATCGAAGACGCACGGCTCGTCCGGGCCGAGCCCCAGCCGCTCGGTGGCACCGCCGAGGATCATGGTGTTGCCGTAGGTGCCGTACAGCTCACAGCCGGGGAAGACCTCGGAGCGCAGCAGATCGCGGGTGTCGGCGTCCATATGGGCGCCGCCCCACATGATGCCCTTGACCTTCTCCCCGATCAGCTCGATGAGGTCGTCGTGCCGGGCCAGCCGCTCCAGCAGCGGCGGGGTGGTCATCAGTACGCCGATGTCCTGGGTGCGCAGGACATACGCCGCCTGCTCCACCAGATGGTTCACATAGGCGTCGGTCTCCTCGGCCTTCCCGCCGGAGATCAGCTTCTTCACCCAGCGCGGATCCATGTCGACGCGGAACATCAGCCCACCGTGCCGGGCGGCCGTGCCCGCGACCATCTCGCCGACCATATGGGGGCCGCTGGGGGCGATGGCGAGCCAGTCCACCCCGCGCGGGATGCCGAGCCCGTCGAGGTCGGCGCTCAGCCCGTGGGTGAGGCGGTCCAGCCAGTCGCGCAGACACACGATCCGCTTGGGCGCGCCGGTGGTGCCGCCGCTTTCGAAGACCCCGACGATCCGGGCGTCGGCGCCGTACCCCTGGGGGATCAGATCGCGCACCGGCACCTCGCGCAGCTCGCCGGTGACATTGGGGAAGAGCGCGAGGTCGGCGACGCCCTTGACGTCCCGCCGCGGATCGAAGTCCAGCGTCTCCGCCTTCCGCAGCCAGAAGGGGGAGCCGGTGTCCGGGCCGAAGTGCCACTCCATGGCGGCGCGGATGTACTCATCGGGGTCGGGGCGCTCGTCGAAGGGGATGTCGAGCACCGAAAGGGAAGCTGTCGGCACGGGATGCTCCTCGCGGATGGCGGCAGGGCGGCAGGACGGATGGCGGCAGGGCGGATGGCGGCAGGGGTGCGGACTCATGGGGTCAGCCGCGGATGACGGCCTTCGTACGCATCAGGAACTCGCCGAGATACGCGTCGTGCGGGATGCCCGGCGCGATCCAGTGGGTGGGATGGTCGCCGATGTAGAGGTTCTTGATGGAGGGCTCGGCGAGCAGCCCGTCCAGCAGCGCCTCGTCGCCGGTGATCGCCGTGACCACCAGGCTGTCCCGGAGCGCGGCGACCCCCGCCTCGCGCGTCCAGGGGGCCACCCAGACGCAGGGGAACGACAGCTCCACGCCCAGTCGCGGGTCCCGCGGATCGTCGAGCTGGAAGACGGCGGGGCGGAGGGCGGCGCTGCCGTCGCCGAGGTCGTCCACCACGCCGTCGCCGCCCAGCCAGGCCCGGGCGCCCGCGGCCTTGCCGAGCAGCAGGCGCTCGAAGCCGCGCGCGACCTCGAGGGGATGGACCGGCAGCACGGCCCGCTCGTCCTGCGGCGGCAGGCTGGGGAGGGCGGCGAGCCGCTCCGCCAGCGCCTCGGCGACCGGCGCCGGATCGCCCTCGACGAGCACGGCGGTGGCGTTGACGCACGCGGTGCCGCCGTGGCGGGCGATGGAGTCGACGACGACATCGAGGTGGTCGCGCCACTCCCGGTCGGCGGTGATCAGGATCTTGGAGCGGCCGGGCCCGTTGGGCAGCACGGCCGGATCGGCGGCGTAGCGGTCGATGACCTCCTGCCCGCCGTAGACCATGGACAGGTCCGCGCCGTGCAGGATCTCGCCCGCCGCGTCGTGGTCGGTGGGCAGCAGCACCACCTGGTCCGGGCCGAACCCCGCCGCGCGCAGGGCGCTGACCAGCCGGTACGGGGTGAGCGGCTCACGGCGGGAGGGCCGTACGGCCACTCGGTAGCCCAGCGCCAGCGCCTCGAGCCACAGGGCGTGCACGGCGGGGTGGTTGCCGGCGGCGTGCACCGCGAAGACATCGCCGCGCCGGATCCACACCGCGGTGCCGCTCCTGGCGTACGGATCGCGCCAATCGCCCACCGCCCCCACCGGGCGGGCCGCCTGGACGCTGCGGTGGGCGTCGGTGGCGCTGAGCCGTATCGCCTCCACGGCGATGCGCACATTGGCGAGCGGGGTGCCCGACATCCGGCACACCGCGCCCTCGTACGCCGCGTACGACATCCCGGCCACGGTGCCGGTGGCGAACAGCTCCCCGGCCCGCTTCAGCGCGGCCAGCCGCTCCTCCAGGGGCAGGGTGTCGGCGGCGCGCAGCGCGGCCAGCGCCCGGGTGACGAACAGCCGGGGCACCAGGGAGAGTTCGGCCATCGGGACGCCGGTGACATCGGTGACGGTGAGGCGGTGGCGGGAGCGGTAGGGCCCCTTGGGCCCCAGCGCGTCCAAGGCGTCCAGGGCATCCGGGGCGTCGAGGGCATCCGGGGAGTCCGGGGCGTCCACGGCATCCGGGGAGTCCGGGGTGTCCACGGCGTCCGGCGAGTCAGGGGCGTCCAGGGCATCCGGGGCGGTGGCGGGCTGGGACACGCTGGCTCCTTCGCTGGCGCGGGACACACCGGCTCCTGGGCGGGCGCGGCGGGAAAAGGGTGAACCAGGCCAATCCCACGGCGCGGACGGGACGGAGTCAATTGGCCCAAAGGCCATGCCCGGGCCCCTGGAACGGGCCGTGCGCACGGCGGGGCACGTACCATGCCGGGCCGGAGGTGGTACGGACATGGCAGGCACGGGCAGCGGTCGCGTCCTGGTGACGGATGACGACGCGGCCATCCGGCGGTCCCTGGAGCGCGGGCTGCGGCTCAACGGGTTCGCCGTGACCCTCGCGGACGGCGGCCACGCCGCGCTGGCCGCGCTGCGCGACGGGGCGCCCGATGTGGTGGTCCTGGACATCTCCATGCCCGACCTCAGCGGGATCGAGGTGTGCCGCAGCCTGCGCGCGGACGGCAATGACGTGCCCGTCCTGATGCTGTCGGCCCTCGACGAGGTGGCCGACCGGGTGGCCGGGCTCCAGGCCGGGGGCGACGACTACCTCGTCAAGCCCTTCGCGCTCCAGGAGCTGGTGCTGCGGCTGCACGCCCTGCTGCGCCGCCGTCCGCCCGCCGCCACCGACCGGGTGCGGGCCGGTGCGCTGGAGATGGTGCCGGAGGCCCGGGAGGCGTGGCTGGACGGGGTGGCGCTGCGGCTCACCCGGCGCGAGTTCGAGCTGCTGGACGTGTTCGCCCGGAACGCGGGGATCGTGCTCACCCGCGATCAGCTGCTGGATCGCGTCTGGGGCTATGACTTCGACGTCCGTACGGACGCCGTGGACACCTTCGTCAGCTATCTGCGCCGCAAGCTGGAGGCGGGCGGGCGGCCACGGATGCTGCACACGGTGCGCGGCGTGGGGTTCGTCCTGCGGCCCACCGAAGCGCCGTAGCCGGGGGCGGCACCGGCCGTTCCGTTCCACAGAGTTTCCACAAAGAAGGTTCCTAGGTTTTTCCCCAGTCCGGGACGGCCCGGCCCCTCCCCGGCCGTCCGGCTCCTAGGGAAGGAACAGCACCATGCACCGTGGAAAGAGCGCCCTCGTGGCGTGCGCGGCCACCGCCGCCCTGCTCGGTCCGGTGGGCATCGCGGCGGCGGACGGCAGCGCCCCGGCCTCCGCACCGGCCGCCTACCCCAGCGCGAAGGCGCCGAAGGCGCCGAAGGGGGCGGGGGACGGCTCCCGGGGGCTGTGCAAGCGCGCCAAGAGGATCGACAAGCGGCTGGACCGCGCGCTGAAGCGGCTGAAGGGCCCGGCGACCGTCCGCGGGTCGGTGGCCCGGCTGACGAAGCGGGTCGAGCGGGCGAAGAAGGCGGACCACACCGAGGTCCAGACGTTCCTCGACCACAAGCTCACCTTCCGCAGGTCCCTCGTGCCGACGCTCGAGCAGCGGCAGAAGGACCTGTCGAAGGTCCAGAAGTGGTGCGCCGCGCGCGGCGAGGGCTCCGGCGGCGGCAAGGAATCGGCGAAGTGAAGCGCGGCCCCTGGGCCGTGGCCGCCACGGCGCTGCTTTGCGCCGCGCTGGTCACCGGCTGCGGCGGCGGCAAGGGCGGTTCGGACGGCTCGGACGGCTCGGACGACGCGGACGGCTCATCGGGGACGTCCGCCCCGTCGGCCACCGCACCGGCTCCGTCCGCCTCCGAGCTGGACGAGCTGAACAAGCTCGTGGACGACGCGGAGTCGGCGGCGAACAGGGCGGACTCCGACGCGGCGAACGACGACTGACCACGAGACGCGGCCCCGGCGCGCCCCCACCGCGCCGGGACCCGTCCGTCAGACGATCGTGACCGGGGCGATCAGACCCGCGGTGGATCCGGCCGGTACGGGGCCGGCCTCGGCGCTGACCAGGTCGCCGCTCTCCAGGATCCCGGAGCCGCTGACGTCCACATGGACCCGCAGCCCGTAGTTGTCGCCCGGGACGAGCTCACCGGGGACGGTGACGCTGAACGGGACATGGCCGCCCGGGCTCAGCGGCACATCGGTGAGGACCTGCGCGGCCACGATTGACTCGGGGGTGTCGGACCGGGAGACGTTGCGCACCTCCACCACCACCCGCGCCGCCCGCCCGGCGGGGGCGTCGGGTGGCAGGGTCACGATGCCGCTGAGGACACTGCTCATTCCTGGATGGTTTCCCCCGGGAGCGGAGGTCTTGTTCCGCCATCCGGGTGGGACCGCCGTTCGGGCCGGGGCCGGGGAGCGGCGCCTTCAGCCCGCGCGTTGGGGGAGGGCGCCGTCAGCCCGCGCAGGGGCGGCCGTTCAGGGTGAAGGAGCCGGGCGGCCGGTTGCCGTCGCTCCAGGATCCGAGGAAGCCCACGGAGAGGGAGCCACCGGCCTTGACCCGCTTGTTGTAGTCGGCCGCGGTGGCGGTCACCTTCGAGCCGTGCTGGGTGAACTCCCCGTCCCACATCTGCGTCACCCGCTGGGAGTCGTGGAAGGTCCAGGTGACCCGCCAGCCGTTGAGAGATTCGCGGGAGGTGAGGGTGACGGCGGCCTGGAAGCCGTCGGGCCATTCGTTGACCAGCTGGAAACGGGCCGTGCAGTCGGCGTCGTCGCCGGGCTTCCGGCCGTCGGAGGGCGGTTTGCCGCCGTGGCCGGACGCGGAGCCGGAGTCGCCCTTGGAGGACGAGGCGGACGGGGCAGAGGAGCGCCCGGGCTTCTTCTGGTGCCCCTCGCCGGAGCCCTTCCCGTCCTTCCCGCCCTCGCTCTTCGAGGGGCCGGGGGAGGCGGGGGCGCCGGGGTTGTACGGGGACGAGGTGGCGGGGGCCAGGCTGCCGGGGGTCACCTCGGGGCCCGTCGCACCGCCGGTTCGGTTGTCGGAGTCGGCGGCGGTTCTGGTCATCGCGACCAGTGCGGCAAGGGCGACGACGGCGATCACGGCCAGGATGACCGTCGTACGGGCTCTGCGTAACCGGCGGCGGGCGGCGCGGTTCCGGACGACCCGGTGCCCCCCGGAGCGAGCCACGCTCGCCCCATCGGCCCCGCCCGCACCGGCTCTGCCGCCCGCGCCGGCTCTGCCCTCCACACCCCCGGCCCGTCTGCTCCGCCGCGCCCCGATCGCGTCCAGGACCCGGTCGCGCAGCCGTTCCCACAGCGGGGCGCGGACCGCGTGCGCGGTGGGGGCCGCGGCGCGGGCGCTCGGCGCGGCGCCCGGGGCCCGCTCGGCGAGCGCGCGGCGCCGCTTGAGGTAGAGGTTCGCGCCCCAGCCGATGACCCCGCCCGCCAGCGCGCCGGGCAGCCCGGCGCCGTCCACGTACATACAGGTGGCGGCGTCCCGGCAGCTACGGCAACGGGCGAGGTGCTGCCACAGATCGGCGGGCGAGGGGGAGTCGGGCGCCCGGGTGGCGGCGTCCAGCAGCTTGGCGTAGCTGCGGCACTCCTCGTCGGTGAGGGTGTCCACATGGGCGCGCTGACACCGTTCGCGGAAGGCCGCGCGGACCCGGGCGATCTCCTCGGTGGCGTACTCCGGGTCGTACCCGAGCTGCCGGGCCACCGCCTCCGTGGACCGCGCCTCCACCTCGACCAGCCACAGCAGCTCCCCGTCCGCCTCCGGCAGGTCCCGCAGCGCGCGCAGGGCGAGCGGCTGGTCCCGGGGCGGTGCGGCGAACCGGGCGGCGAGGTCGGAGGCCAGCCAGGTCCGCAGCTCCGGGTTGAGCCGGTCCCCGTGCCGGTGGGCGACCCAGTCGGCGGCGGTCTTCCGTACGGCGGTCAGAAAGAGCGGAAGCCACGGGAGGCGCTTGCCGAACCCCCGGGTACGGCGGTTGCGGGTCTCCCGGATGCCCCGCCGGAACGCCTCGGTGGCGAGCCGCATCCCGTCTTCCGGGGTGGTGGTGCACAGCTCCGCGTAATCGGCGACCGCGTCCCAGTACGCGCCCAGCAACGCCGTGGCGGAGGCCGCGCCATCGACATCCTCGCCGGGCGCCTCGGCGACCCCGCGACGCGTCGGGGAGCCGTCCCCGGGCGATTCCCTGGGAGATGAGTGGTCGGGCATGGAGGCAATTCCTCACTCACGAACAGCGGCGCCCCCGCCGGGGGGCAACCCTCTCACAAACGGGCCGCAGGATGGTCAGCCAACAGCACAGCGATGCCTCGGAGTTGGGGATTCCCCTTACGGGGCGGGCCGAGCCTTTCACGCCGGTGACCTGGCTGACAAGAGACGAAGAGCAGTCCCCGCTTTGGAAGAGCAGCCACCTGACAGGCGGTGGGATCCGGCCGAATCAACGTGAATAGTAGTCACGTTCACTGTCTCGTGCGACACAAAGGCCACACCCGCAAAAGGTATAGACCGCACAGTTCGCGCTGTGAACTCTTGTGCGTTTTCGGTGACTTCCGGGGGTCGCGGGTTGCCATCAATCGGCGCATGACCTCCCGAAACGCGTGGTTCGGGCGCTAAGGTTCACTTCGCTCACGCGACATGTGCGGCGCGTCACGCATCGCAATGCGGAGGCCGCTCGGGGGGTCCGAGGCGGCTGTCTTTTGGGGGGACGAACCATGCGGGAGATGATCAAGGGTGGCAATGTCGGCCTGGCCGCTCTGAGCGAGGACACGGGATCCGTGATCGTGAGCCTGAACTGGAGCTCCGCGACCGGAGACGGGGACGCCGACGTCTCCGTGCTGCTGCTGAACGGTGATGGCAAGGTCCGCGGCGACGCGGACTTCTACTTCTACAACAACCCGGCCGCCGCCGATGGCAGTGTGCAACTGCTGGGCAAGACGCCGACCGCCGAGGGGAACGAGGACCGCATCAGCCTCGATCTGACGGCGGCACCCGCGGATGTCGAGCGGATCGTCGTGGCGGCCAGCCGGTACGGCGGCGCCAGGTTCGGCGATCTCGGCGACCTGCGGGTGACCCTCGCGGACCGGGTCGGCGAGACCCTGCTGGGGTTCTCGATCGAGGACGCCGACGTGGAGAGCGCGTTCATCTTCGGCGAGCTCTACCGCCGGGGCGAGGAGTGGAAGTTCCGTGCCGTCGGGCAGGGGTATGAGTCCGGACTGGCCGGTCTGGCCACGGACTTCGGCATCGACATCGACGATGACGCGGCTGACGAGGCGGCGGCCGACGACAGCGCGGCTGACGAGGAGACGGCCGACGATGACGCGGCTGACGAGGCGGCGGATGCCGCGCCGGAGGCGGTGGAGCAGGCGCCCGCGCCCGGGGCCGAGGGGGCGCCCGGCATCCCCGCGCGGACGGCGACGCCCACGGACCGGGTGACGGACGAGGAGTCCGCACCGGCTCCGGCCCGCCGCCCCCGCACGGCGAAGAAGAAGGTCACGCTTCCCAAGGTCGCCAGGAAGTCGCTGGCGGAGAACGAGTCGTGGCGGGCGGCGCGGCTCTTCCCGGTTTCCTCGCTCAGATACGACCGGGAACGGGAAATGCGCGCCACGTCTGTCCTGCTGTCGGTGATGACGCAGGTGCCCGAGTTCGGGCGTCGGCTCACCGCGGCCTTCGGCGCCCCCGCCGGCCGTATGGAGACCTTCACCGAGGTCTCCCTGCCGCACGGTGGCAACGCCCCCAAGCGTCCTGACGGCGTGATCCGCGTCGAACGGGCCGGGAAGCTCTGGACCGCCCTGGTGGAGACGAAGACCAACGGCAATCCGCTCAAGTCCGAGCAGGTCCAGGACTACATGGACATCGCCGCCCGGCGGGGCTACGAGGCCGTGATCACGCTGTCCAATGACGTCGCTCTCGAAGGCAGCCCACTGGTCGACGTCAAGGTCGACGGACGCCGTAAGCACAAGGTCGCGCTGTGGCATCTGTCCTGGGCCGAGGTGGCCCACCACGCCCAGATGCTGATCCGCCACGAGGGTGTCGGCAACACCGCGCACGCCTGGCTCCTCCAGGAACTGCTCCAGTACCTCCAGCACGAGAACTCCGGCTGCCACGGCTTCCAGAACATGGGCCCGGCCTGGGTGCCGGTGCGCAACGGCATCGACAGCGAGACCCTCTGCCAGGGGGACCAGCGCGCCATCGACGTGGTCGAGAGCTGGGACCGGCTCATCCGCCAGGTCTGTCTGCGGCTGGGCGGCGAACTCGGGCAGAAGGTCCTGCCCGTTCAGCGCGCCAGGCGGGGGACCGACCAGAGTTCCCGTCGTGCGGCCATGGCCGACCGGCTGTGCGAGGAGGGCCGCCTCTACGCCGAGCTGCGTATCGAGGGCACCTCCGGGATCCTCGCGATCGTCGCCGATCTGCGGACCGGCAAGCTGCGCACCTCCATCGAGATTCCGGCCCCGGACCAGGGTTACCCCCTCACCTGGGCCAAGCGCCTGGTCCGGCAGCTGGCCGAGGCTCCGGCCGACCTCCATGTGGAAACCCTTGTCGAGGGGCAGGGCGGCGGCCCGCGCGGCACCCTCGAGCGGCTCCGGCCCGAACCGGCCGACATGCTCCCCAAGGGGGGCGCCCGGATAACCGGGTTCCGGCTGTCCCTCTTCAAGGGCATGGGCGGCGCCCGAGGCAATGCCGAGTCCGGCTTCATCCGCAGTGTCGACGACGCCGTGGACCGCTTCCACTCCGGTGTCGTCGCCCACCTGGGGAGCCGCCCGGCCCGACGGCCGTAGCGGATAGGGGACAAGGGGGAGGAAGGTGGATCGGGGCACTGTGCGGTGTGACATTGCACTGCTATCTTCAAAGGGAAATCCGGTGGTCTGGTCCCCTCCCCCAGGAGGTTCCGCATGCCCGATCTCTCCGCGCCCTGGCGTGGCGTTCATGTCGCCACGGCGCTTCCGTTCCATGACGATGACGAGTTGTCGGTCGACTACGAGGGTTACGCCGCCCATGTGCGGTTTCTCGCCGAGCACGGTTGTGACGGGGTGTGCCCCAATGGGTCGTTGGGGGAGTACCAGACCCTGACGGACGAGGAGCGGGCGCGGGTGGTGCGGGTGGCGGTGGAGGCGGCGCCCGGGGGGTTCGGGGTGATGCCGGGGGTGGCGGCGTACGGGGCGCTGGAGAGCCGGCGGTGGGCGGAGCAGGCGGGGGAGGCCGGGGCGCGGGCGGTGCTTGCGCTGCCGCCGAACAGCTACCGCGCCGACCGGGAGGCCGTGGTCGGCCACTACCGCGAGGTGGCGCGCGCCGGGCTGCCGGTGGTGGCGTACAACAACCCCCATGACACCAAGGTCGACCTCACCCCGGAGCTCCTGGCCGAGCTGCACGGGGAGGGGCTGATCGTCGCGGTCAAGGAGTTCAGCGGGGATGTGCGGCGAGCGTACGAGATCGCCGAGCGCGCCCCCGGTCTCGATCTGCTGATCGGCGCCGATGACGTGCTGCTGGAGCTGGGGCTCGCCGGGGCCGTGGGGTGGATCGCCGGGTATCCGAACGCGATTCCCGACGCCACCGTGGAGCTGTACCGGCTCGCCACCTCGGGCGTCGGCGCGGATCTGGAGAAGGCGCTGCCGCTGTACCGGGCGCTGCATCCGCTGCTGCGCTGGGACTCCAGGACCGAGTTCGTCCAGGCCATCAAGGTGTCCATGGACCTCGCCGGGCTGCGTGGCGGGCCGTGCCGCCCTCCGCGCTCCCGGCTGGCCGGGGAGGCGGCGGCCCGGGTCGTCCGGGAGACTGAGACGGTGCTCGCGCTGGGGTACCGGTGAGGGCCGCGTCGGTGGGGGGCGAGGTACCGGTGGGGGTCGTGTCGGTGGGGGCCGCCGTACCGGTGAGGGTCGCCGTACCGGTGGGGGTCGTGTCGGGGGTTGCCTTGCCGGTGGGGGACGGGGTGCGGGGCAGGGGGCGTTCATGAGGTCGCGGCGGGTGTTGCACACCGTGGAGTCCCACACCGAGGGCATGCCCACCCGGGTGGTCACCGGCGGGGTGGGGACGCTCCCGGGTGCGACCATGGCCGAGCGCAGGCAGTGGTTCATCGAGCACCGCGACGATCTGCGCACCCTGCTGATGTACGAACCGCGCGGCCACTCCGCGATGAGCGGGGCCATCCTCCAGCCGCCGACCCGGCCGGACGCGGATCACGGTGTGCTCTTCATCGAGGTGTCCGGGGTGCTGCCCATGTGCGGGCACGGCACCATCGGGGTGGCCACCGTGCTGGTCGAGACCGGGATGGTCGAAGTGCGGGAGCCGGTCACCACCATCCGCCTGGACACCCCGGCGGGCCTGGTGGTCGCCGAGGTCGCCGTGCGCGACGGGGCCGCCACCTCGGTGACGATCCGGAACGTGGCCGCGTTCTGCCCGGCCACCGACCGTACGGTGCGGGTGCCCGGCCTCGGCGAGGTGCGCTACGACATCGCGTTCGGCGGCAACTTCTACGCCATCGTGGAGCTGGACGCCCTCGGGCTGCCCTTCGACCGGGCGGCCGGGCAGGAGCTGCTGACCGCCGGGCTGAAGATCATGGACGCGGTGAACGCACAGGACCCGCCGCACCACCCCGAGCGGCCGGACATCACCGGCTGCCGCCATGTCTACCTCCAGGCCCCGGGTTCGACGGCGCGCCACTCCCGCCACGCGATGGCCATCCACCCGGGCTGGTTCGACCGCTCCCCCTGCGGCACCGGCACCTCCGCGCGGATGGCGCAGCTGTACGCACGCGGTGAGCTGGGTCTCGGCGAGGAGTTCGTGAACGAGTCGTTCATCGGGACGCGGTTCATCGGGCGGCTGCTGGAGGAGACCACGGTGGCGGGGCTGCCCGCCGTCGTGCCCTCGATCACGGGGCGGGCGTGGGTCACCGGCACCGCGCAGTTCCATCTCGACCCCGAGGATCCGTTCCCGGCCGGGTTCCTGGTGTAGCGGGTTTCTGGTGTAGCGAGTTTCCGGTGCAGAGAGGGGAGAACGGTGGTGGAAGGGACATGACCGGGTCCGCTCCCCGCGCCCGCGGCTCCAGTCTTGCGCCGCTCGGCAAGCGCGAGAGCCTGCGCGACCGGGTCAGAAACGCCCTGCGCGCGGGCATCATCTCCGGTGAACTCGCCCCCGGCGCCGTCTACTCGGCGCCCGCCCTCGGCGCCCGCTTCGACGTCTCCCCCACGCCCGTCCGCGAGGCGATGCTCGACCTGGTGAAGGAGGGGCTGGTGGTCTCGGTGCCCAACAAGGGGTTCCGGGTCACCGAGGTCTCCGAGCAGGACCTGGACGACCTGGCGTCCATCCGTCTGCTCATCGAGCCGCCCACCGTACGGGAGGCCGTCCCGCGTATCCCGCCGGGGGAGCTGCCCGCGCTGCGGGAGCTGGCCCAGGCCATCGTGGACGCGGCCGAACGCGGCGACCTCATCGGCTATATCGAGGCCGACCGGGTCTTCCATCTCACCCTGCTCGGCCACGCCGGGAATCGGCGGCTGGTGGACGTGGTGTCCGAACTCCGCTCCCAGACCCGGCTGCTGGGGCTCATCCCGCTGCTGGAGAGCGGGCGGCTCGGCCAGTCGGCGGCCGAGCACCACGCGCTGCTGGACCTCGTGGAGGCGGGGGACGCGCGCGGCGCCGAGGCCATGACGCATCGCCATATCGGCCATGTGCGCGGGCTGTGGGCCGGTGGCCCATGACTCGGGCTGGGAGGGATTCGACGCACCAAGAGTTCTCGACACACCAAGAGTTTTCGACGCACCAGGACGTGCCGAAGACCGCCGACCTCGTCGTCATCGGCGCCGGAGTCGTCGGCGCGGCCGCCGCCTGGTTCGCCACCCTGGCGGGGCTGCGGGTCGTGGTGGTCGACCGGGGCGCCATCGCGTGCGGCACCTCGGGCGCGGGCGAGGGAAACGTCCTGGTCTCGGACAAGGAGCCGGGCCCGGAGCTGGAGCTCGCGCGGTACTCGCGGCAGGTGTGGGGCGAGGACCTGGGCCCGTACGGCGAGTGGTGGGAGTTCGAGCGGAAGGGCGGGCTGGTGGTCGCCTCCACGCCTGCCGCCCTGGGCGCGCTGCGAACGCTGGCCGAGCGGCAGCGGGCCCGTGGTGTCGTCGTACGGGAGGTGTCCGGGGCCGAACTCCACGATCTCGAACCACGGCTGACCCGCGAGGCCGCCGGGGGCGCGCTGTATCCGCAGGACGCCCAGGTGCAGCCCATGCTGGCGGCGGCCCATCTGCTGCGGCTCGCGCGGCGGCGCGGGGCGGTGGTGCGGACGGGGACGGAGGTGGTGGGGTTCCTCCGGCGTACGGGTACTCCGGCCACCCCGGGGAGAGGGAGCGCGGGTGCCCCGGTCGCCCCGGGAGGCGGCGCGGGTGCCCCGGTCACCGGCGTACGGACACCCCACGGCACCGTCAGCGCCCCCGCCGTCCTGAACGCGGCGGGCACCTGGGCCGGTGCGGTGGCCGGGCTCGCGGGCGTCGAGCTGCCGGTGCTGCCGCGCCGGGGCTTCGTCCTCGTCACCGAACCACTGCCGCCCGCGACCGTACGGCACAAGGTCTACGCGGCCGACTACGTGGACGCCGTGGCCAGTTCGGACGCGGAGCTCCAGGCGTCGCCGGTCGTGGAGGGCACGGGCGGCGGCACGGTGCTGATCGGCTCCACCCGGGAGCGGGTCGGCTTCGACCGGCGGCCCTCCCCCGCCGCCGTACGGGCGCTGGCCCGGGGCGCGATCGGGCTGTTCCCGATGCTGGCGTCGGTGCGGGCGATGCGCGTGTACGCGGGCTTCCGGCCGTACTGCCCCGACCATCTGCCGGTCATCGGCCCCGACCCGCGCGCCCCCGGGCTGTGGCACGCCTGCGGCCACGAGGGCGCGGGGATCGGCCTCGCGGCGGGGACGGGGAAGCTGATCGCGCAGGCGCTGACGGGGGAGGCGACGGATCTGGACCTGACGCCGTTCGCGCCCGAACGCTTCGAGGAGGGTGGTGCGGATGAGCCACGCGGGAAATGACGAGCGCACGGGGTCGTCGTCCTGCCGGCTGACCTTCGACGGTACGACGGTCACCGCGCGGCCGGGGCAGAGCGTGGGCGCGGCACTGGTGGCCGCCGGGATCGTCGCCTGGCGGACCACGCGGCGCGAGGGCAGGCCGCGCGGGCTGTTCTGCGGGATCGGGGTCTGCTTCGACTGCCTGATCACCGTGGACGGGCGCCCGGGACAGCGGGCCTGCCTGGTCCCGGCGCGGGACGGGATGCGGCTCTCGGCGGAGGACGGTCGCGATGGCGATGGCGGCGATGACAGCGATGGCGATGGCGGCGATGGCGATGGCGGCGATGGCGATGGCGGCGATGGCGATGGCGGCGATGGTGACGGCGGCGATGGCGATGGGCAGCGATGGTGACGGCAGCGATGGCGACTGATCGGCCGACGTACGACGTAGCCGTCGTGGGCGCGGGTCCCGCCGGGCTCGCCGCCGCCGTCGGGGCCGCCGAGGCGGGCCTCGACGTGGTGCTGATCGACGCCGGGCGCCTGCCCGGCGGCCAGTACTGGCGCCACGACGAGCACTCGACGCCCCCTCGCCACACCCACGGGCGGCTCTTCGCCCGCCTCCGCGCCCGGCTGCGCTACCAGCGCCACCTCGGCCGTCTCCACTATCTCCCCGGCCATCAGGTCTGGCTGATCGACCGCCCCCGCCCGGACAGCGGACCGTTCACCCTGCGCCTGAACGGTCCGTACGACACGGCCCCCGTCGAGCGGGACCGGGTGCGGGCCCGGTCGCTGGTGCTCTGCTGTGGCGCGTACGACCGGCAACTGCCGCTCCCCGGCTGGGAGCTGCCTGGGGTGATGGCGGCCGGAGGCGTCCAGGCGCTGCTGAAGGGGCATCGGGCGGTGGCGGGGCGGCGGGCGGTGGTCGCGGGCACGGGACCGTTCCTGCTGCCGGTGGCGACGGGCCTGGCCGAGGCCGGGGTGCGGGTCCTCGCCGTGTGCGAGGCCAACCCGGCGCACGGCTGGCTGCGCCACCTGGACGGTGCGGTACGGGCGCCCGCCAAGTCCGCCGAGGCGGTGCGGTACGCGGCGCTGATGGCCCGCCACCGCATCCCGTACCGGACCCGGGCCACGGTGACCGAGATCCTGGGCGAGGACCGGGTGCGCGGGGTGCGGCTCGACGGCGGCGAGGTGGTCGAGGCCGATCTGGTGGCGCTGGGCTGGGGGTTCACCCCCGCCCTCGAACTGCCCCTGATGGTCGGCGCCGCCACCCGGCGCGACCTCGACGGCTCCCTCGTCGCCGTGGTCGACGCCCGTCAGCGCACCACCGTCCCGGACGTCCTGGCCGCGGGGGAGACCACGGGCGTGGGCGGCGCCGCGCTCGCCGTCGCCGAGGGACGGCTGGCCGCCCTGTCGCTGGCGGCGGCCCACGGGCTGCCGGTCGACCCGCGCGCCGTACGACGGCTGCGCGCCGCGATCCGCCACGGCCGGGCCTTCGCCGCCGCGCTGCACCGCACGTACCCGGTGCCCGACGGATGGACCGACCGGCTGACCGAGCGCACGGTGGTCTGCCGCTGCGAGGAGGTCACGTACGGGGAGCTGTGCCGCGCCCGTACCGACCTCGGCGCCGAGGACCCCCGCACCATGAAGCTCCTGGCCCGCCCGGGTATGGGCTGGTGCCAGGGGCGGATCTGCGGTTTCGCGGTCGCCGCCGTCACCGCGTCGCCGACCGGCCGACCGGCCACGGCGGAGGATCTGCGGCCGCTCTCGGCACGGCCGTTCGCGGCGCCGGTGACGCTGGGGGAGCTGGCGGAGCTGGACGAGTCGGCGGACGACCCGGACGAGGAGCCCTAAGCGGCCTCGCTGAAGTCCGGTGCGGTTCGGTTGCGCCCCGAAGGGGCGCGGGGAACTGCGCGATCAGCCACGACGCAGCCGCGGATGAACGACCACACCTCGCGCCACTTCCCGGCGGAGCGCTTGGCGTCCGCGCGCCGTCACCGCCCGCAGCCTGCGCAGATGCCAGCCTCCGTACCCGAATCGTTGGACGGATACCACCTGATCACCATGTACCGGCTCGCAGATGCGGCGCTACCATCGGCGGATGCATACGTACCGGATCGGTGAGGCCGCGGCCCTGATGGGGGTCAGCGTCGACACCCTGCGGCGCTGGGTCGACAGCGGACGGCTGACCGCCGAACGGGACGAGCAGGGGCGCCGGATCATCCCGGGCCCGGCGCTCGCCGCGTTCGCCCGCGAGGTCGCCAGCGGCACGGACCGCGACCACCCCGGCTCGTCGGCCCGCAACCGCTTCTCGGGCATCGTCACCGAGGTGATCCTCGGCGATGTGTCCGCGCAGGTGGAGATCCAGGCGGGGCCATTCCGCGTGGTGTCCATGATCAGCCGGGAGTCGGCGGAGGAGCTGAAGCTGGAGCCGGGTGTTCCGGCCGTCGCCGTGATCAAGTCGACCAACGTGGTCGTGGAAACGCCGTGAACACGCGCGTCGAGGGCGGCATAGGCAGCACACGCGGCGGCCGCGGCACACGCAGCAGCCGCAGCAGCCGCAGCAGCCGCAGCAGTCGCAGAGAGGGAGAGACAGACCCCATGACGACCCGTTCCGTACCAGGTTCCGGATCCCGACCCCGACCCTGGCCCCGGCCCCGTTGGACGCTCCGTGTGGTGGGCGGTTTCGCGCTCGCCGCCCTGACGCTCACCGCCTGCTCCTCCGGTGACTCCGACGACTCGGGTGACTCCGGTGACTCCTCCAAGAAGTCCGCTTCCGGTTCCTCCTCCGAGAAACTGTCCGGCACGGTGACCGTGTTCGCGGCGGCCTCGCTGAAGGAGAGCTTCACCGCGCTGGGCAAGACGTTCGAGAAGGAGCACCCCGGCACCAAGGTCGCCTTCAACTTCGGCGGCAGCGACGCCCTCGCGGCCAGCATTACCTCCGGCGCACCCGCCGACGTCTTCGCCGCCGCGAGCCCGAAGACCATGAAGACCGTCACCGACGCCAAGGACGCGAAGGGCACCCCGGCCACCTTCGTCCGCAACCAGCTCGAGATCGCGACCCTCCCGGGGAACCCGAAGAAGATCAAGACGCTCAAGGACCTCACCCGCTCCGGGCTGAAGGTCGCGCTGTGCGCCAAGGAGGTGCCGTGCGGCTCGGCGGCCCAGAAGGCGCTGACCGCGGCCAAGCTCAAGCTCACCCCGGTCTCGTACGAGCAGGACGTCAAGGGCGCGCTGACCAAGGTGCAGTTGAAGGAGGTGGACGCCTCCGTCGTCTACAAGACCGATGTGAAGGCGGCGGGTGGCAAGGTCGCGGGCGTGGAGTTTCCCGAGTCGAAGCAGGCCATCAACGACTATCCGATCGCCCCGCTGAAGAACGCCCAGAACGCGGAGGGGGCCACGGCCTTCATCGACCTGGTGAAGTCGGCACAGGGCCAGAAGGTGCTCGGCCAGGCCGGTTTCCTCAAGCCGTGACGGAGCGGAACGCCGGGGCGGAGCCGAGGGCCGGGGCCGGGCCGGAGGCTGGGACGGAGCTCAAGGCCGGGGCCGGGCCGGGGCCCGGGGCCGAGTCAGAGGGGGCACCCGGCCCCCGGGAGGTTCTGAGCGGCAGCGCAGGGCGACGCCGGGGCACCCCCCGCCTCCGCACGGGCGTCCCGCTGCCGCTCCTGCTCCCCGCCCTCGCCGGTCTGGTCTTCCTGGTGCTCCCGCTGGTCGCGCTGCTGATCCGCGCGCCCTGGCGGAGCCTGCCCGACCAGCTGACCAGCGTCGCGGTGTGGCAGGCGCTCCGCCTCTCGCTGATCACCGCGACCGCCGCCACCGCCGTGGCGCTGGTTCTGGGCGTGCCCCTGGCCTGGCTGCTGGCCCGCGCCCGCTTTCCCGGCCGCCGGCTGCTGCGCGCCCTGGTGACCCTGCCGCTGGTGCTGCCGCCGGTGGTCGGTGGCGTGGCGCTGCTGCTCGCGCTGGGCCGTAACGGGATCGTGGGCCGCTGGCTGGACTCGGCGTTCGGCGTGACCCTGCCGTTCACCACGGCGGGGGTGGTGGTCGCGGAGGCGTTCGTGGCGATGCCGTTCCTCGTGATCAGTGTCGAGGGCACGCTGCGGGCCGCCGATCCGCGTTACGAGGAGGCCGCCGCCACGCTCGGCGCCTCGCGCTTCACCGCGTTCCGGCGCGTCACCCTGCCGATGGTCGCGCCGGGCGTGGCGGCCGGGGCGGTGCTGGCCTGGGCGCGGGCGCTGGGCGAGTTCGGCGCCACGATCACCTTCGCGGGCAACTTCCCGGGCCGTACGCAGACGATGCCGCTGTCGGTCTATCTCGCGCTCCAGAGCGACCCGGCCGCCGCGATCGCGCTCAGCCTCGTCCTTCTCGCCGTCTCCATCGCGGTCCTGGCCGGGCTGCGCGACCGCTGGATGGCCGCCTCATGACCAACACGGACACCTCTCTCATCGAGCAGGCCGCGCCGCACAGCGACGGCCTCGACGCCCGGCTCGTCGTCGACCGGGGCGGCTTCCGGCTCGACCTGCGGCTGACCGCCGCGCCCGGCGAGGTGGTCGCGCTGCTCGGGCCCAACGGCGCGGGCAAGACCACCGCGCTGCGCGCCCTGGCCGGGCTCACCCCGCTCACCGAGGGGGTGCTGCGGCTGGACGGCCGGACCCTGGAGGAGCCGTCGCATCGACTGCGGACGCCGCCCGAGGACCGCCCGGTCGGCGTCGTCTTCCAGGACTATCTGCTCTTCCCGCACCTCACCGCGCTGGACAACGTGGCGTTCGGCCCGCGCTGCCACGGGGTGCCCAAGGCGGAGGCCCGCGCGCAGGCGGCCGAGTGGCTGGACCGGATGGGCCTGACCGACCGCGCGGGCGCCAAACCCCGCGCCCTGTCCGGCGGCCAGGCCCAGCGCGTCGCCCTCGCCCGCGCCCTGGCCACCCGCCCCCGCCTGCTGCTCCTGGACGAACCACTGGCCGCGCTGGACGCCCGCACCCGCCTCGACGTGCGCGCCGGACTCCGCCGCCATCTGGCCGACTTCGAGGCGGTGGCGGTCCTGGTCACCCATGACCCGCTGGACGCGATGGTGCTGGCCGACCGGCTCGTGGTCGTCGAGGACGGCCGTATCGTCCAGGAGGGCGCCCCGGCGGACATCTCCCGCCGCCCCCGCACCGACTACATCGCCAGCCTCGTCGGCCTCAACCTCTACCAGGGCCGCGCCGACGGCCACACCGTGACGCTCGACGGCGGCACCACCATCACCACCACCGAGGACCTCTCCGGCCCGGTCTTCGTCGCCTTCCCACCCGCCGCGGTCACCCTCCACCGCGACCGCCCCGACTCCAGCGCGCGCAACCTGTGGCGGCTGGAGGTGGCCGGCCTGGAGTCCCACGGCGACCAGATCCGCGTCGACCTCACCGGCGAACTCCCCCTCCTGGCCGACCTCACGACGGCGGCGGTGGCGGAACTGACCCTCCACCCGGGCCGCCCGGTGTGGGTCACGCTGAAGGCAACGCAGACCCACGCATACCCGGCGTAGGTCGGTCCAGCCCACCTACGCGCTATCGGAGCCCTCCCCACAGAACGGCCGACACACCCACAGCTCGACCTCCCGCGTCCTGCTGCCACAGGTCCACGCGACGGTCCCGAGCAACTGATCCGCGATCAGCCGCCGCCCACACAGCGCACGGTCCCAGCCCTCCAGCTGGGGCCCGGTCAGCGCGTCCGCGTCCGGCATTTCGATGCCGTGCGCTGCCGCGAGCGACTGCTGGGCGACTGAACGGTCGCCGGTCACCGTTCGTCCCCCTCGCCGACCCCGATCCCGCCCCCGAGCTCGGCGACAACCGCCCGAACCAGCGCCTCGCGGAGCCGGTCGGCATCGGTGAGGTACCGCCCCGGCCCGAGCGGGACGCGCCAGTGCGGATACGGCCCGCTGGTCCGGTCAACCGGCGGAACGCCGAGGTACGAGGTCTCAAGGCGGCCCGTACCGAGCGTCTGCACCTGCCGGATGCGCCGCCAGTGCCGCGCGGCCCCCGGGCGGATGAGCCAGTACATGAGGTTGTAGTCGGCGATGACGGCACCGGTCGCCCCACCGAGTAAGCCCAGAGCCCGCGCACCAAGCGCCTCGGGCGCCCGCACGGCGTCCCAGTACGGTCCGACCTGGACCATCCGCACGTCGGCGCCGCTCGGTGGCGCCCATGGTTGTGTATGAGAGGCGCTGGTATGCATGGGATCCCCCGGCGTCGTGTGCGGTCAGGTCATGACTGACCGTAGAGACGCCGAGGGCCGCCCACCCGAGCTGTCAGCTCGGGCGCACCACGGGCTCGGCGGTCAGAAGACCCCCACCCGCTCCGCGAGCTTCTCTGCCTGCCGGGCATGCGCCGCCCGCCCTCGTCGGATCACCGTGAGCATCAGCTTCCGTGCCAGGGGTGTACGCGCCAGGTCCTCCGGGGCCAGGTCCTCCAGCTCCAGCAGGCTCAGCAGCACCGCCGCGTCTTCGCGCCGCATGTGGTGACAGCGCGCCACCTCCAGGTTGAAGGTGAACGACCGTTCCATGGACGGCAGATCACTGGCGTCCACGTCGTCGGCCATCTTCAGTGCCTCGCTCGCGTCGCCCGCTTCCATCTCGATGCTGACCTCGTGCAGGGCCACGTTCGTCGGCCCGAAGACGGTCCACATGATGTTGCCCTCGCCGACGCTCCGAGCCGCTGGGCGGGCGTGGTGCCGCAGCCTGTCCCGCGCCGCTGACCAGTCACGACGCCGAGCCTCAGCGACGACCGCCACCAGGTGGAGTGCCCCCGACATCGCGACCCTTTCCGGCTCGGCCAATGGTGCCCGGCGTAGCTCCTCGACCGCGCGGAGCGCGATCTGCTCGGCGCCGTCCGGCTCCTGGGAGGCCAGCAGAGCATGTCCCAGGTTCCACTGAGCGGCCGCTGTGCGCAGTGGGTCATCCGCCTCCTCAGCTGCCTGTACGGCCCGGTCCGCGGCCATCATGGACAGATCCACCCGGCCGGTACGCCGCAGGTACGACCGCAGCAGGAAGTAGAGGTCAGCCCTCACCCGCATGATGGCTCGGCGCCGGTCGGGGTCCGTGGCCGAGCGGTGGATCCGGGCGACGTGTTCGGTGTCCGCGATCAGGCCGGGCAGAACGTCGGCCATGTCGGTGAACCGGGTCTTGCTGCTCTGCCAGACCCGCCAGGCGCTCTCCACACGCTCGCGCAGCGCTGTCGGCTCGGCGAGGGGCGCGCTGCGAGGCGGCCCGTAGCCCATCAGGGCTTGCACGATCGCGGGCTCGGTCGTGTCCGGAGCCATGCGACCGGCAGCGGGCATGTCGGCGAGCAGCGCGGCAATGGGCACGCCGAGCTCCTGGGCGATGGCGTGCAGGATGGGCAACGACGGCACCTTCAAGCCGCGTTCGATCTGGGACAGGTAATCGGGGGAGATGCCGACGAGCCCGGCTACGACGTCTTGTCGCCGTACGCCGCGGTAGTGCCTGATTCTGTCGCCGATGGGCAGATCGGATGCGACCATGCCTACCTCCGTACGTCTGCCTACTCAGCGTATGGTGCCCGTCACCAGCGGGGGCCGGTATCCAACGATCGGAAGGCGATACAGTGCCGCTGCTCGTGTTGTGGGACATCGACCACACGCTCGTGGACACCCGAGGGGTCGGACGCGAATTCTGGGCCGAGGCGTTCGAAGAGGTCACCGGTCGGCCCATGCGGGAGCAGGCGAAGATCGATGGGTCGACCGAGCCGGTCATCCTCCGCGAGACGCTGCGACTCCACGGATTGCCGGACAGCCGTGCCCTGTTCGAGCGGTTCGCCCAGGCTCTCGGAGCCGTCCACGTGCGGCGCGCGGCCGAACTTCGGGAGCGCGGGCGCGCCCTCCCCGGGGCCTCCTCGCTGCTCGCCGCCCTGGCAGCCCGGGACGGGGCCACCCAGACCGTGATGACCGGCAACATCCGGGCCGCCGCCGAGGTGAAGCTGGCCGCGTTCGGCCTCGACCAGTACATCGATCTCTCGACCGGAGCCTTCGGCGAGGACGCGGACGCACGCCCGGAGCTGGTGCGCACCGCATTGCGGCGGGCCCGGACGCCCGCGGAGAACGCCGTCCTCGTCGGGGACACGCCGTACGACGTCGAGGGTGGCGTGACCTGCGGCGTCCGCGTCATCGGCGTGGCCACCGGGCGTACCGGCGCGGAGGATCTGCGGGCCGCCGGAGCTGCGGAAGTTGTCGAGGATCTCGCGGACACGGAGTCGATGCTGAAGCTCCTGACGAAGTGAACGAAGCCTTCGTCCGGCCCGAAGTCCTAGCTGGCGGCGAGCCGCGCGAGATCGTGCAGCGAGTCGATCTGCCAGTCGGCGGCGGCCGCCTCGGCGGTGCCGGACCACAGATGGCCCCACGGCCCGCGCCGCAGATGCGCGACGCGCAGTCCCGCCGCCTTTGCCGGGCGGATGTCGTTCGCGGGATGGTCCCCCACGTACACCGTCTCGTCGGGCGCGGCGCCGGTGAGGTCCAGGACGCGGGCGAAGAAGCGTGGGTCGGGTTTGGCCACGCCCCACTCGCCCGAGGTGGCGATCTCGTCGACCGGGAGGTCGAGCTCGCGTAGCAACTGGCCGACGTGCGCGGTCTGGTTGCCCGCTATGACGGTGCGGAGCCGCTTCTCACGGAGGGACGCGAGGGCCGGACGCACGTCCGGGTAGAGATCGGCTTCGTCCAGTCGTTCACCCGCCCCCGCGGCTTCCATCGCGGCTCGCTCGGCCGCGATGTCGATGTCCGGCCGAATGAGCCGTAGTGCTTCGGCGTTGTCGCGGCCCTGAGCGACGACCGCGCCGACGAGTGCGGAGAGGGTATGGCGGGGGACGTCCAGCCAGTCCGCCCACGCGGCCCATCCGCGGTCATCCCGGATCAAGGTCTCGCCGACATCGAAGACCACCGCACGAAGCATGCGGGCAGCATAAGACGCGGCGAAGTGCGCGTTGGCGTACGCACTCTGCTGACCACATGACGAGGAAGGCCACGCCCCGATGACGACGATCGCTGTGACCGGGCACATGGACCTCACCGACGCGTCGGTGCCGCTGGTCCGAGGTGAGCTGGACAAACTCCTGGCCGCCTACGACCCGGCCGGTCTGGTCGGCGTGTCATGCGTCGCGAAGGGCAGTGACAGCGTGTTCGCCGACGCGGTTCTGGCAGTCGGCGGGCGTCTGGTTGTGGTGATTCCGTCGCGGGACTACCGGCAGGCGAAGGTCAAGCCGGACCATGCCGCGACCTTCGACCGTCTGGTGGCGGCCGCGGACGAGGTGCTGGTGATGCCGTACGACACGGCGAACCGGCAGGCGTACGAGGCGGCGAACGCCGTGCTGCTGGAGCGGGCCGATCGGCTGGTGGCGGTGTGGGACGGGCGGCCGCCCTCGGGCAAGGGCGGTGGTACGGCGGACGTGGTGGGTCAAGCGCGGGGGGCGGGCGTACCCGTCGACGTCGTCTGGCCGGACGGGGCTTCCCGCCGGGCGTAACACGCCTACCCGGCCTGAGCCGGGCCCGGTTGGGGCATGCTGGGGCACATGAGGCAGGGGGAGCCCGGCGAGGGCGAGGGGTATGCGGGGCGGGCCGCGAGGCGGCGGTACATCGTCGCGTCCGTGGTGAGCTGTGTGGCCATCGCCGTGGCCGTCACGCATGTGCTGGCGCCGGATCTGAAGATAGACAACGTCACCGTGGCGCTCCTGGTGGTCGCCGTCGTGCCCTGGTTGCGCGATCTGCTCAACAGCATCGAACTGCCGGGCGGGGTGCGTCTGGAGTTCAAGGAGGCGGTCGAGCGGCGCATCGAGGCCGCCGAGCGGATCGCCGACGCCGCCCTCGTGGGGAGCGGCGACGACGGGCACGAGACCGACGGCGGCGCCACGGCGCTGAGGGATGTGCGCCGGCTGGCCGCCGAATACCTCGAGGTCCGTACGTCGATGGCCAGCGGGTCCGCCCGTACGCAGCGCATGAACGGCATCTTCGCCCGGTTGGTGCGCGCCACCCAGCGGCTCGCCGACCCCGACCTGGACGGCTGGCTCACCTCCCCGGACGGCGGGCTGCGCCTGGCGGCATACGCGCGGCTGTACGCGGTGCCGGACGCGGACGCGCTGGCCGCCCTGACGGA
The DNA here is from genome assembly GCF_052665095.1 of Streptomyces sp. NEAU-174. Taxonomy (NCBI): domain Bacteria; kingdom Bacillati; phylum Actinomycetota; class Actinomycetes; order Kitasatosporales; family Streptomycetaceae; genus Streptomyces; species Streptomyces sp. NEAU-174. The sequence continues at coordinate 970,532 of NZ_JBQTCE010000001.1, forward strand.
CGCCGTCGTGAAGGAGCCGCTCGCCTTCAGCCAGTACTGGGGCATCCACGCGCTCGACAAGGTCGTGGACGCCGTAGGGGTCGAGGACGTGCCGCCGGGGGTCGTCCGGCGCCTGGAGGACTGCCGGCCGCGCGGCAACGACCGGGTGGCCCTGCTGCGGCGTCTGATCGCCAAGCTGCATGGCCTCCAGTAGTGGTTTCGCGGTACTGCGGGACCACGTCGGCCGTCCCACGCCATCGGTCCGCCCGACGTGGTGGCTGGTGGCTGGTGGCGCCGCGGTGTGCACCCCCTTGTGGCGTCACATGATGCCGAGGTGGCGCCGTCTGGTGCTACATGGCGCCACCGCAGTGCCACCCAGCGCCATCACGCGGCCCCAGAAGCGCATGAGCGCTCATGGTGTCAGCATGGCTTAGGCCGATCCATCCTCGTTTTCGCAGGTCAGCGCGGATGCGGTCAAGTCCGCCCGCCGCAAGGTGCCATCCAGGGGTTGCGTATGGCGCCATTGTGGTGCCATGATGACGTCATGGACCTCACCCCGTATGTCGACACCCTCCGCAGCGAACTCGCGGTGGCCGCCGAGGCCGGCGGCGACGAGGCGCGCGAGCTGGCCGACCGGCTCACCGCTCCGCTGGAGTCGGCGGCCCGGCTGACCATGCTCAATGTGCTCTCCGCCGCGATGGACGAGATCACCCGGGAGCTCGCCCCAGGCTCGGTCGACGTACGGCTGCGCGGGCTCGATCCCGACTTCGTGGTGACGCTGCCGCCCCGCGACGACGCCCCCTTCGAGGCCGCGCCCGCCGAATCGCTCGCGCCCCCGGCCCCCGTGGACGGCGACGAGGGCGGCACCGCCCGGGTCAATCTGCGACTGCCGGCCCAGCTCAAGGCACGTGCCGAGGAGGCCGCGTCCCGCGAGGGCCTGTCGGTCAACGCCTGGCTGGTGCGCGCCGTGTCGGCCGCGGTCGACGGCGGTACGCAGCCACGTACGACAACGAAGACCCGCTCCGCACAGAACTTCACCGGCTGGGTGCGCTAGCAGCGCCCGCGCCCCACCCAAGCCACCTACAACACGTCCCACCTGCGGGGACGCCCCGACGAGTCATGAGGACGGTACAGCCATGCCTTCTTTCGACACTCCCGAACCGATCACGGTCACCGCCCACGTGGGCGCCGGCTCCCTCCGGTTCACCGCGAGCGACCGCGCGGACACCGCCGTCGAGGTGCGGCCCGGCAGCCCCAAGCGGGACAAGGACGTACGGGCCGCCGAGCAGACCGAGGTCACGTACGCGAACGGCGTGCTGACCATCAGGACGAAGGAGCGGCGCTTCATCGGCCCCTCCGGCGTCGTCGACGTGACGGTCGACCTGCCCGCGGGCTCGGATATCGACGTCACCGGCTCCTGGGCCCACGTGGCGAGCGAAGGCCGCCTCGGCAAGGCCCGGATCAAGACCTCGGGCGGCGACGTCCGCCTCGATGCGACCGGGCCGCTCCAACTGACCGTCTCCCACGGCTCGATCGCCGTCGACCGGGTCGAGGGCGCCGCCGAGATCACCACCAGCTCCGGCAGCATGCGCGTCGGCACCGTCGACGGCCCCGCCACCCTGAAGAACTCACACGGCACCACGACCATCGCCGCCGCCCTCGGTGAGCTGCGGGCCAGCGGCGCCCACGGCGACATCGACATCCTGTGCGCCGAAGCCTCGGTCACCGCCACCACCGCCTACGGCTCCCTGCGCGTCGCCGAAGTCGCCTCCGGTGACGTCCAGGTGGAGACGTCCTACGGCGCCATCGACATCGGCATCCGCGAGGGCACCGCCGCCTGGCTCGACGTCAGCGCCGAGCGCGGGCAGGTGCGCAACTCCCTCGCCGACTCCGCGCCGCCGGCCGAGACCGAGAACACCGTCAAGGTCCGCGCCCGGACCCGCTGGGGCAACATCGACATCCGCCGCGCCAAGGCCTGAGCACCCGCAAGCCCCCGCCCCCCTTCACCTCCTACCGCTTCACACTCCGAGCCGGAGGGCTCCATGCGCGCATCTGTCATGCCCACATCCAACAGCACGGCCGCCCCCGCCGTCTCCACCGCCGATCTGCGCAAGTCGTACGGCGACAAGACCGTCCTCGACGGCATCGATCTGCGCATCCCGGCCGGGTCCGTGTTCGCACTCCTCGGACCGAACGGCGCCGGCAAGACCACCACCGTGAAGATCCTGTCCACCCTCATCGCCGCCGACGGCGGGCAGGCCCAGGTCGCGGGCCACGACATTGCCGCATCACCGGACGGAGTACGCGCCGCGATCGGCGTCACCGGGCAGTTCGCCGCGCTCGACGACCTGCTCACCGCCGAGGAGAACCTTCTCCTCATGGCCGACCTGCTGCGCCTCGGCAAGCGCGAGGGCAGGAAGCGGGCCACGCGACTGCTCGAGCGGTTCGACATCGCCGACGTCGCGAAGAACCGCGCCGCGACCTTCTCCGGCGGCATGCGGCGCAGGCTCGACCTCGCCATGACGCTGGTCGGCGACCCCCAAGTGATCTTCCTGGACGAGCCGACGACCGGGCTCGACCCGCGTAGCCGCCGCACCATGTGGGACACCGTGCGCTCGCTGGTCGCGGGCGGCACCACCGTCTTCCTCACCACCCAATACCTCGAAGAGGCCGACCAGTTGGCCGACCGGATCGCCGTGCTCGACGGCGGCCGGATCGTCGCCGAGGGCACCGCCGACGAACTCAAGGCGCAGATCCCCGGCAGCCATGTGCAGCTGCGGTTCACCGAGCCCGCCGAGTACGAGCGCGCGGCCGACGCCTTCCCCGGAGCGGCCCGTGATGACGAGGGCCTCGCCCTGCGCGTGGCGGGCGACGCCGGCATGGAGGCGCTGCGCGCGCTGTTCGACCGGCTCGACGCGGCCGGAGTCCGGGCCGCCGACTTCTCCGTGCACACCCCCGACCTCGACGACGTGTTCCTCGCCCTGACCGGCGACGGCACCGCCGCCACCCCGCTTCACGCCAAGGAGGCCCAGCGATGAGCACCCTCACCTACGCCGTGCACGACTCCATGACGATGCTGCGGCGCAACCTCAAGCACGCGATCCGCTATCCGATGGTGGGGTTCGGCAGCGCCATGATGCCGATCATGATGCTCCTGCTGTTCGTGTACGCCTTCGGTGACTCGATCGGCACCGGCATGGGCGGCGGCCGGGACGTGTATCTGGACTATCTGACGCCCGGCATCATCATCATGGGGGTGGCCGCCGGCTCGATGTCGACCTCGGTCGCGGTCTGCTCCGATATGACCGAGGGCATCATCAACCGCTTCCGCACCATGAACATCACCCGCTCGTCGTTCATGACGGGGCATGTCATCGGCAGCGTCATCCAGACGATGGTGTGCATCGTCCCGGTCGTCGGCGTCGCGCTCGCCGTCGGATTCCGGTCGGACGCGAGCCCACTGGAGTGGCTGGCCGCCGCCGGACTCATCGCGGCCATCGCGTTCGCGGTGACCTGGCTGTCGGCGGCGCTCGGCCTGATCTCCAAGACCGTCGAGTCCGCGAGCAACAAACCACTGCTGGTCCAGTTCATGCCGTTCCTCGGCTCCGCGTTCGTGCCAGCCGACTCAATGGCCCCGGGCCTGCGCTGGTTCGCCGAGAACCAGCCGTTCACGCCGATGACCGAGACGCTGCGCGGCCTGCTCACCGGTTCGCAGATCGGCAACAGCGGCTGGATCTCACTCGCCTGGTGCGCCGGTATCACCCTCGTCGGCTACATCTGGTCGCGCTCCCTGTTCAACAGCACCACCAAGCGCTGAAAGCCCCCTTCTCGATCTCGTACCCGCGCCACGGCGGAGGGCCCGATACACACAGGGCCCTCCGCCGTGGCGCAGCGGCGACTACGGGCGGCTTCTGAACCTCTCCACGAGAACGGCCCCTGGCGGCAGCGCCGACGCCCGCGCCGGCGGCGTTCGTCGTCACTCGTCCGTGATGACCACCTTCCCGAAGTGCCCCCGCCCCGCGAAGTACCGGTACGCGGCGGGCGCCTCGGCGAACGGGAAGGCGCGGTCGACGACGGGGCGCAGCCGGTGGTGCTCGATCGCGCGGTTCATCTGCTCGAACATCTCGCGGCTGCCCACGAACATCCCCTGGAGCGTGACGCCCTTGAGCAGTACGGAGGACGGGTCGGCCCCGCCGTCCCCGGGCCGGGACAGTACGCCGATGAGGCTGATCCGCCCGCCGACCCGTACGGCCTCCAGCGACTGCGGCAGGGTGCCCGCGCCGCCCACCTCCACGACGTGGTCGACACCACCGCCGGTGGCCTCGGCCACCAGACGGCCCCAGTCGGGGGTGCGGGCGTAGTTGATGCCATCGGTGGCGCCGAGGGAGCGCAGTCGCTCCAACTTGGCGTCGTCGCTGGAGGTGGCGAGCACACGGGCCCCACCGAGCGCGGCGAACTGGAGGGCGAACAGCGACACTCCGCCGCTGCCCAGGGTCAGCACGGTCTGGCCGGGGGCGAGTCCACCCGTGACCGCCACCGCGTGCCAGGCGGTCACGGCGGCACACGGCAGCGTCGCGGTCTCGGCGAAGTCGAGATGCGCGGGGGCGGCGACCAGGGCCTCCTGGTCGAAGAGGACGTACTCCGCGAGCAGCCCGTCCGTCGGGCCGCCCAGCGCGCCCGCCGTCTTCCGCGCGGCGGGCGGCCCGGAGAGCCAGCCGGGCATGAAGATCCCGGCGACCCGGTCGCCCTCCCGCCACCGGGTGACCTCGGAACCGGCGTCCACCACCTCGCCCGCACCGTCGGACAGCGGTACGACATCGGGCTTCAGGGCGCGTCCGTACGCGTCCGACGCGATCATCAGATCCCGGTAGTTGAGCGACCAGGCCCGCATCCGGACCAGCACCTCGCGCGGCCCGGGGGCGGGCACCTCGCGCTCGTCCAGTTGGAGGGCGTCCACGCCGGTGAGGCGCGGCAGGTGGTAGTAGCGCGTCTTCATCACACGGTTCCTCTTCTCACGCTTCTCATGCGGTTCGCGGGATCGTTCATCGCTGGGTCTCCGGGATCGGGACGGCCTGGCCGCTGACCCGCGACCGAGGGTCGTCGGGCGTGACGTCGAGCAGCAGGTCGCTGGGGCGGCCCATGTCCTCGCCCTGGCGGATCCGGACCCTGGTCCGGTCGCCGACCAGGCCGAGTACCCGCAGATAACCGCCGAAGGCGGCGGCCGCGGCGCCGGTGGCCGGGTCCTCGACCACCCCGCCGACGGGGAACGGATCGCGGGCGTGGAAGACCAGGTCCCCGGCAGAGCCGTCCGCGGTCTCGGCAGAGCCGTCCGCCGTCTCGCGCCACACCAGATGCACCGTCGTCCACCCGCGCCGCCGCATCACCGCGTCCAGCGCGTCGAAGTCGTAGTCGAGGTCCGCCAGCCGCTCGCGGGTGGCGGTGGCGAGGACGAGGTGGTCGTTGCCCGCGAAGGCGACGTGCGGGGGCAGGGCCGGGTCCAGGTCGTCCGCGGACCAGCCCAGCGCCGCCAGCGTCGGCTCGAGCTCCGTGCCCGGGTCGGCGGGGCGCGACCGCGTGGGAACGCTGGTGAGCGTGGCGCGGGGCGGGCCGTCGCCGTCGGCCGTGGTCGCGACGCGGATCTCGCCCGACGCCGTGTCGAAGACCAGCTCACCGGGGCCGTCGCGCTCGGCGAGTGCCACGGCCGTGGCGATCGTGGCGTGTCCGCAGAACGCGACCTCGGCGAGCGGGCTGAAGTACCGCAGCCGGTAGCGGCGCGCGGCCTCGTCCCGCTCGGTGATGAACGCGGTCTCCGAGTAGCCGACCCGTGCGGCAATGGCGGTCATGGCCGCGTCGTCGTCCGCGACGGCCGCGGCGTCGAGGACCACACCGGCGGGGTTGCCGCCGTCCGGGCGGGTGGTGAAGGCGGAGTAGTGCAGAACGTCGACGTCCGGGGCGGAGGCGGTGGAGGCGGTGGACGCGGTGCCGGGCGTGGTGGGTTCGGTGGGTGCGGTCATGCCGTCCACGGTTCCACCGCTCCCAGTATCGCGTCCAACGATTCCTTTCGTTCGATTCGATCGAGAAACCCAATGAGAGCAGGTAGGAGCCCATCTATCCTGACCGTCGTGGACACACGACTCCTGAAGACGTTCGCGGCCCTGGCGAGAACCGGCAGCTTCACCGCGACCGCCACCGAACTCCATCTCGCCCAGTCCACCGTCACCGTCCAGATACGCACCCTGGAACGGGAGCTGGGCACCCGCCTCTTCGACCGGCTGCCCTCAGGCGCCCTGCCGACCAGCGCCGGTCGCCGGCTGCTGACGGAGGCCGAGGAGGTCCTGGACGCCGAGGCCCGGCTGCGCGCGGTGGCGGCGGCCGGGAACGGCGACGGCGCGGACGGCGCGGTGGAGGGCCCGGTGGCCCTCGGCGCGGGCGAGTCGCTGTGCGCCTCGCACCTCCCCCGCGTGATCGCCTCGCTGCGCCGCACCCACCCCGGTATCGACCTCAACCTCCACCCCGCGGGCAGCGCGGCGGCCGTCGAGGGGCTGCGCACGGGACGGCTCGACCTCGTCCTGCTCCTCGAACAGGACGTGACCGACGCCGACCTGGTGGCCCGCCCCATCGCCCGCGAACCCCTCGTCTACGTCGCCGCCCCCGGCCATCCGCTGGCCGGACGCGAGGCGGGCTGGGACGAACTGGCCGGGCAGAGCTTCTTCGTCCATGAACAGGGCTGCTCCTACAGCGACCACCTCGTCCGCACCCTCCTCGCCCTCCCCGGCCCGGCACCGCGCCTCACCCGCTTCGGCAGCATCGAGGCCGCCCGCGCCTGTGTCGCCGCGGGCCTCGGTCTGACGCTGCTCCCCCGCGCCACGGTGGAACGCCAGCTCGGCGAGGGCTATCTCGCCGAGGTCCACGGCCCGGCCATCCCCCCGGTGCCCGTCCAGCTCACCCGCCACCGCCGGCGCTGGACCAGCCCGGCGGCACGGGCGGTGGCGGACGAGCTGACGCGACTGCTGGCGTCGTGAGCCGTACGCCAATCGACTGTCGGACGAGGCGAGCCGTACGTCAGACCAGCGTGACGCCGTCGTGGGCGCGGATCGCCGGTGGGGCGGCGGTGTCGAGCGCGTCCAGGACGCGCACGGCGTACGCCTCGTCGGCGAGATCGGGGACCTCGGCGCGGGTGGCCCAGCGCCAGGCGCGGGTGCGGGGGCCGGTGGCGGGGGTGCCGTCGAGGGCCTCGCAGCGGAAGACGAGGGAGACGGTGAGGTCGTTCATGTCCTTGTAGACCCCGGTGAGCGCGGCCGGGAGCGCGATCTTGACGCCCGTCTCCTCGAGGATCTCGCGCTGGAGGGCGTCCGGGACGGTGGCGTCGGGGTCGAGCGCACCGCCCGGAGGTTCCCAGGTGCTGCCGTCGCGCCGCTTGATCAGCAGCGCCCGGCCGCGCTCGTCCACGATGACTCCAGCGACGCTGACGCGGTGCGGGCGGTCAGTGGTCACGTTCCTCGGCCCTCTCGGCTGGCTGGGGTTTCTCACGGTAGCAACGCCCGGACGGAGCCGGGGCCATGACCGAGGAGTCGGCCCCACCACCGTCGCCTAACGGACCTCGACCGCGCCGTCGTCCGCCCCGCCCCGCGGCTTCGGCTCGTCCCGCCGCTTCGGCTCGTCCGCCGCGCCCGGCGCGCCCATGTTGCGCCGTACCGCGTCCAGGATGGTCAGCCCCTGGCCGACCAGGCCCGCCGCGATCTCGCCCAGCCCGTCCGCCCCGTTGAGGACGTTGACGTTCGCACCGGAGAGCCCGGACGCGGCCTCCTTGACGATCTGCGGCAGTTGGTCGATCAGCATGCGGTCGAGCGCGACCCGGCCGTGTGAGGCCGCCGCCTCGGCCTGTATCTTCATCCGCTCCGCCTCGGCCAGCGCCACCACCCGGATCCGCTCGGCCTCCGCCTCCGCCGGTTTCACGATCTCGGCCACCAGCTGCTGCTGCCGCAGATCGGCCGCCCGCTGGGCCAACTCGGTCCGCGCGGACAGCACTTCCTGCTGCGCGTGCGCCTCCGCCAGCGGTCCGGCCTGGGCGGCCTGCGCCTGGGCGCGGTCCACCTCGGCGTTGTACTGGGCCTGCACCACCGCCGTCTGCCGTGCGTACTCGGCCTGGTTGCGCGCCGCCTCCTGCTGCGCCTCGGACGCCGCCTGGCTGGCCTGTGCCTGGGCGATCTGGGCCTGCCGCTGGATGGCGGCCTTGTGCGGGGCGGACATCGCGTCGATATAGCCGGTGTCGCCGTCGTCGATCGACTGGATCTGCAACGAGTCCACGATCAGACCGATCTTCGCCATCTCCGCCTTGGAGGTGTCCAGCACCTCGGTGGCCAGCTTCTGCCGCTCGGTGATGAGCTCCTCGACCGTCATCGAGCCGATGATGGACCGCAGATGACCCGCGAAGATCCGCCCCGTCAGCACCGCCATCTGATCCTGGTCGGAGAGGAACCGCTGCCCCGCGTTGACGATGGACTCGGTGTCATTGCCCACCTTGAACGCGATCACCGCGCGCACCGTCAGCGTGATGCCCTGTCGGCTGACGCACTTCTCCTCGACCTCGGCCTCACACATCGCCAGCGTCAGGAAGCGGACCTTGCGGAAGACCGGAAGCACGAACTTGCCGTGCCCGGTCACCACGCGAAACGGCGCACCCCCATGTCCACGCCTGCCCCCCGAGATCAGCATCGCCTGGTCGGGTGCGGGCACGCGGTAACCGAACATCCTTCGTCTCCTCAACCGGCGCCGCCGGCCCGGCCGGACGACGCGTTCAATGGATCGGTCCACTCGATGACGTCGACCTGGCGGGAACCGCGGAAGTCGATCACGAGGACGGACGCGCCTTGCGGCAGCGGGTCGGAGGACCAGGCGAGGAACGTCTCCGAACCGCCCCTGACGCGCACCAGGACCTCGCCGGGACCACTGGCACCACGGGTGCCCAGAAGGAGCACCCCGGTGCGACCGATCACAGGATCATCCGGTGTCATGCGGCAGCCGCCCCCCGTTGTTCCGCTGCTGAAATCCGACGTTAGACCGTTTTCCCGGCGCCGGATACGGTTGTGCGCAGCGGGGATCGGGCGAACCGCCACCCGCGTGGGCGGCCGCTACGAGGTGGCGTCCTTGGCGTCGGTGTCCTTGGAGTCGTCGGCTTCGCCGGCCTTGCCCTCGGCTTCAGCCTCGGCCTCGGCCCCGGCGTCCTCCGAGTCCTCGAAATACGCGTCGAGCACCGCGTCCAGCTCCGCCGTCCATTCCTTGAGGAGCTTGCGGGCCGGTGCCTCGACATCGGCGGTGTACCAGCGCCGGTTGGTCGTATAGACGGTGATCCCGAAGCGCTTGCCGAACCGCGGGGTGTCGACCTCCACCGCGCCGATCTCGTCCCATCCGAACTCGGCCTTCTCGCCGTCGAGTTCGAATACGACCCCGCGGCGCCCGGCTCGTATCGCACCGCGCCGGTCGGACACCTCGAAGGCGACCCCGCCGTCCTCGTCCTCGTCCTCCGCGTCGTCGTCCTTCGACGCACCGGCTTCGCCGTCGGACTCCGTCCCGGCCTCGACGCCTGCTTCCTCGACGCCCTCTTCCTCGTCGAGCTCATCGCGCTCGTCGAGCTCCGGCTCGTCCTCGGCGGTGATTTCCTCCGGCGGCTGCTCCGCCGCTGCCTTGTCCGGGGCGTCCTCCTCCACATCGGCAGGGCGCGGGGACGTCAGGCCGGGGACGTACCCCGGATCCGTCCCGGCGGTGTGCATGGGCGGGATGATCGGTCCAGTGCTCTGCTCCACGGCCGGAAGTATTGCCGATAAACCTGTGCCGACGACAGGCAGCCCCGGGGCCAATCGAGCCGACGCGGAAAAGCCGCAGGTTAGGCGGAGCCGATTTTGGTGCGGACCGTAGCGGCTGCCCGGCGGGCGCCCGGCGGGCGCACTCCTTTACTGTCCCTTTACTATGGGTGTGAGGACACTTGACCTACCAGCGCCCTCGCAGCACTCTCCCAGCGACGTAAGGAGTACCGGACCCGCAATGGGCGAACCTCCCAGTACCACCCGTGCCACTCCCCGCCCGCCCCTCACCGGAGCACCCCTTGTCGGGCAGACGGGACTGGCACGGTGACCGAGATCCTGCTGCTTCTCCTCGCGCTGGCCCTCACCCTGGCCTGCGCCCTCTTCGTGGCCGCCGAGTTCTCCCTCACCACCGTCGAGCGCGGCGCCCTGGAGCGTGCCGCCGAAGCCGGTGAGCGCGGGGCCGACAGCGCGCTCACGGCCGTGCGCCGGCTGACGTTCCAGCTCTCCGGGGCCCAGCTGGGCATCACCGTCACCTCCCTGGTGATCGGCATGCTCGCCGAGCCCTCGCTGGCCGTCCTCCTCGAAACCCCGCTCACCGCGATCGGCCTGCCCGCCGGCGCGGCCTCGACGACCGCCGTGGTGCTGGGCGTGGCCGTCTCCACGGTGGTGCTGATGGTCGCCGGGGAGCTGGTGCCCAAGAACTGGGCCATCTCCCGCCCGCTGCACGTGGCCAAGGCGGTCGCCTCACCGCAGCGCGCCTTCACCGCCGCCTTCGCCCCGCTGATCCACCACCTCAACAACACGGCCAACCGCCTGGTGCGCCGCATGGGCCTGGAGCCCGCCGAGGAGCTGGCCTCGGCCCGTACGCCGGACGAGCTGGTCGCGCTGGCCCGCCACTCGGCCGCCGAGGGCGCGCTGGAGCAGGACGCGGCCGAGCTGTTCGTCCGCACGCTCCACCTGGGCGAGCTGACCGCCGAGAACGTGATGACCCCGCGCGTGGACGTCCGGGCGCTGGAGGCCCACGCCACCGCCGCCGACGCGGCCAACCTCACCCTGGCCACCGGGCGGTCCCGCCTCCCCGTCTACCGCGACACCCTGGACGAGGTGGTCGGCACCGTGCACATCCGCGACGTCCTCGCCCTGGACGCCGCCCGCCGCGCCACCACCCCCGTCACCGACCTGGCCACGCCCCCGCTCCTGGTGCCCGACAGCCTCCCGGTGGACCGGCTGCTGGACCGGCTGCGCCGCGCGCACACCATGGCCGTCGTCATCGACGAGTACGGGGGCACCGCGGGCATCGCCACCCTGGAGGACATCGTCGAGGAGATCGTCGGTGACGTCCGCGACGAATACGACCCCGACGAGACGCCGGGCCTGGTCCCCCTCGGCCCCGGCGCCTGGGAGGCGGACGGCGGCGTACGGCTGGACGAGCTCACCGGCATCGGCCTGACCGCTCCCGAGGGCCCGTACGAAACGGTCGCGGGCCTCCTGGCCACCGCCCTGGGGCGCATCCCGGCGGCCGGGGACACCCTCGAGACGGACGACGGCTGGCAGCTCACGGTCCTGAAGGTGGACCACCACCGCGCCGACCGCGTACGGATCACGGAAGCCGCCGAGGCTGTCGCCCCCCAGTCCCCCGAAACTGCGCACCCCACCGAGCCTCCCGAGGCTGTCCAGACCACCCAGTCCCCCGAGGCCGCCCGATGACCGTCGTCCAACTCACCATCGGCGCCCTCACCCTCCTCACCAACGCCTTCTTCGTCGGCGCCGAATTCGCCCTGATCTCCGTGCGCCGCAGCCAGATCGAACCGCGCGCCCAGGCGGGGGAGAAGCGGGCACGCGGTGTGCTGTGGGCGCTGGAGCACCTGTCCGCGCTGATGGCCACCGCCCAACTCGGCATCACCATCTCCTCCCTCGTGCTGGGCGCGGTCGCCGAACCGGCCATCGCCCATCTGCTGGAGCCCGGCTTCGACGCCGTGCACGTCCCGCACGCCCTGGTGCATCCGATCGCGTTCGTCATCGCGCTCACGGCGGCCACGTATCTCCACATGCTCATCGGCGAGATGGTCCCCAAGAACATCGCCCTCGCCGCGCCCGAGCGCACCGCGCTCCTCCTCGGCCCGCCGCTGGTGGCCCTGACCCGCCTGCTGCGCCCCGTCGTCTTCGGCGTCAACGCGTTCGCCAACGCGCTGCTGCGGCTGCTGAAGGTCGAGCCGAAGGACGAGGTCGAGTCGGTCTTCACCGACGCTGAACTGATCCAGCTGGTACGGGACTCCAGCGAGGCGGGGCTGCTGGACAAGTCCGGCGGCGAGCGGCTGCGCGACGCGCTGGAGCTGGGCACCCGGCGGGTCGGCGACATCCTCGTCCCCCTCGACGAAATGGTCACCGTCGACCACCGCGTCACCCCCGCCCAACTGGAACGCACGGCCGCCGCCTCCGGCTGCTCCCGTCTCCCGGTCACCGGGCCCGGCGGCGCCATCCTGGGCTATCTGCACATCAAGGACACCCTCGGCATCGCCGACCGGGACCGCCCCTTCCCCCGCACCGCCGTCCACACCGTCCCCCGCGTGCGCGCCGACACCCCGCTGGACGACACCCTCACCACCATGCGCGCCACCGGTGCCCACCTGGCCGCCGTGACGGCCGACACCGGCACGGTCCTGGGCTTCGTCACGATGACGGACGTCCTGGACGAACTCGTGGGCCCGGCCACCCCGGCATAGCCGGGGCGTCACACCGCGCAGCTCAGGACGACGGCCGGTCCGACGGGTGAACCGACGAATGGCCCGACGGATGGACCGCCGGATGAACCGACGGACGGTCCGGCCGTACGGAGAACGCCGTGTCCCCGGCCGTCGCCACGATCGCGTCCTTGACGAGCACCACCCTCGGCTCCGTGTCCTCCGCCGAGTTCCCGGGGTCGTTCAGCGCGGCCGTGCGCCACGCCTCCTTGCCGTCGTCCGCGTCCAGCGCCAGCAGCCGGCCGAAGCGGTTGGCGAAGTACAGCTGCTCGTACCGCCGGGACAGCACCGGCTCGGACAGGCTCTCCGTTTCCGTCACCCGCTGCCACAGCTCCCGGCCGCTGTCCGCCGCCACCGCGGTGACCGTCCCGTTGGGACGGACGAAGTAGACGGCGCCGTGCAGCAGGGTCGGCTTGCCGAGCACGGGGCGCTTCAGTGGGATCCGCGTGATCTCGCCGGTGCGCGGATCCACCCGCACCAGGCCCTTGTACGGGCGCTCGTACCCCGAGTCGTACACCTCCTTCCCGGTCTGCGGGATCACGAACAGCGGTTTGCCCTGGACCGCGCCGAGGCTCAGCGTCTTCCGCGGGAGGGTGGTGAGGTGCCGCTGCCGGCCGTCGGAGGGGTCGAACGCCAGCAGGTCGTACGGGCCGTCGGCGGCCAGGCCGCTGGAGTCGGCGGGCGCGCACAGGGCGTACGGCGCCCCGTTCAGCGCCGTCGGCTCGCAGAACCTCCCCTCGGGCGCCGGTGACTGCCACAGCCGGGCGCCCGAAGGCCCGTAGGCGACGAGCTCCCGGTCGTCCGGCGACAGCGTCAGCACCCCGCCGCGGAACATGTGCACGTCGGCGGAGCCGCTGATGCTCCGCTCCCACCGCTGCTTCCGGGTGACGACGTCCAGGGCCACGACGGACCGTCCGCCCCCCTCCGCATCGCGGTAGGTGTAGACGATTCCGTCCCGTACTCCGATGGGCCGCGCCAGCTGGGGGCGGGTGCCCCAACGCCACTGGACGCGGCCGGTGGCGGCGTCGACCCTGGCGACCGTGAACCCGCTGCCGCCGCAGTACAGGGTCCGGCCGTCCTCCGGGGCGCATCCGGGCTCGTCGTAGACGAGGGGCGGCCCATCGGTCGCGACCCGCAGATCCGTCCGCCACGGCTGCCAGCCCTTGGGGAGCGAGGCGGGCTGCTGGGAGTGCGCGGCGTCGGCGGGGGCGGACGCGTCGCCCGACGAGTCCGTCATGTCCGGGGCGAAGACCGCGGCGGCGACGATCAGCCCGGTGAGGGCCACGGCCACTCCGGTGGTGGTGACGACGAGCCGCCGCCGGGCGCCTCGCTTGGATGCGGTCCGCTGGGGGGCGGGGGGCTCGGGGGCGTGGGCCGGGGCCGGTGCCGGGGCGGGGGAGACGGGCGGAGGTCCAACGGTTGCCGGGCCACTGACCGCCCCATGCCCGTCGACCGTCGCGGAGCTGTCGGCCGCCGACGGGGAAGCCGCCGGGAAGTCCGACAGCTCGCGCAGCATGCGATGCAGCTCGTCCAGCTCCGGCCGGGCCTCCGGCTCCTTGGCCAGACAGCGCTCCGCGATGGGCCGCAGCGGTTCCGGGACCCCCTCCAGCGTCGGATGCTCGTACATCACCTGGTAGCCCGACAGATAGGGGCTGTCCGACTCGAACGGGCTGCTGCCCCGCGCCGCGTACACCAGCAGCGAGCCCAGCGAGAAGACGTCCGACGCCCCCGTGACGCCCCGCGGGCTGCGCAGCTGCTCCGGCGACATGAACGGCGGGGTGCCGAGCACCCGCCCGATGGTGACGGTGAGCGTCTGGCTGTCGACGGCGCGGGAGATGCCGAAGTCGATGACGCGGGGACCGTCCTCGGCCATCAGGATGTTGGCCGGTTTCAGATCCCGGTGCACCACCCCGGCCCGGTGGATGTCGCGCAGCGCCTCGACCAGCCCGAGGCCGAGCGTCCGCAACTCCCGCCCGCTCAGGGGGCCGTTCCTCCGTACGACCTCGGAGAGGGTTTGCCCCGGTACGTACAGGGTGGCCATCCACGGCCGGTCGGCCTCCGGATCGGCGTCCACGACGGGGGCGGTGAACGCCCCGCTCACCCGGCGCGCCGCCGCGACCTCCTGCCGGAAGCGGGTGCGGAACTCCTCGTCCTGCGCGTACTGCTCATGGACCAGTTTGATCGCGACCTGCCGCCCCGAGGCCGCACGCCCGAGATAGACGACGCCCATGCCGCCCGCCCCGAGCCGGTCGAGCAGGGCGTAGCCGCCTATGGATTCCGGATCCCCGGTGGCCAGCGGCATCGCCGATCCCCTCTCCCGCGCCTCTCCCGCGCTGTTTTTCGCGTCTCGAACACGGCCCTACCGGAGACCTACATTAGGTCGGCCGGGGCCTCGGCGGACCATGCGGTCCAGGACGTGGCGGAACGGTGATGTGCGCCAGGGCGGTGCGCGAGGGCGAACGGCCGGTGTGGACGGGGAAGTTCTGTTAGCGGCGCGTTAGCGGAACGGTGTCGGGACGGCAGTGATACGGCAGCGGACCACGGAAGGCTCATAGCCATACCGAGGGCCGGTGCGGAACACCGGCCGGACCGCCGACCCATTGGGGGAGCCCACCATGAACGTCACCGCTTACCGCCGCGGCCGCACCGTCCGTACGATCGCCGCATCCATCGTGGCCGTCGCCGCCCTGAGCGTGACCGCCGCGTGCAGCGGGGGCGGAGACGGAGGCTCGGACAACGCGGGCAAGGCGAACTCGTCGGCCACGGCCCCCGCGTCCGGCACGGACGCACAGGGCGCGGACAAGGCCGAGGGCGGCAAGGAGAACCAGGCTGGCAAGGAGAACCAGGCCGACAAGGGGAGCCAGGCCGGCAAGGGGAGCCAGGCCGGTAAGGAGGGCGCTGCGGGCGGCAAGGAGGGCGTCACGGGCGTCAAGGACGCGAAGTCGCGGACCCAGAAGTCCGGCGGCGGCTCCGAGTCCGAGCCGGTCGGCGACTGCGACATCAACAAGACGGCCATCACCGTCCAGAACGTCAAGAGCCCCATCAACCACATGCTGCTCAAGGCGACCAACAAGGCCGGCGTGGACTGCAAGCTGGTCGGCTACCCGGGCCTGAAGTTCGGCTCCAACGCGCAGGCCGCCACCCCGGTGAACGAGGACAGCAAGCCGCAGGCCGTGGTCATGCTCGCCCCGGGCGAGAGCGCCTACGCGGGCATCACCACCTCCGCGGCGGACGGCTCGGGCGCCGAGGGCGGCAAGGTCGACTCGCTCGAGGTCTTCATCGACGGCAGCGAGGACCCCAAGCCGGTCGAACTGCCCGGCGGCTCGGTCTACGTCGACAGCGCGGCGAAGGTCACGTACTGGCAGACGGACGCGCAGACCGCCCTGACCTGGTAACAAGCGCACAAGCACCCCTGTGCCTCAGCTGTCCATGGTCTATATACATGAACACCGTCTTGCATGGAAGACAGCCCTCCCTGGAGGATGAGGCGGCGCCGCCGACGCGGCGCACCGGGCACAGGCACAGGGGTGGGGAACGGATGGGCATCGGCTCCGCGGCGCTGCTGGTGTCGGCCGGTGTGGCCTCCGGGCTCGCCGGTTCGATCGCGGGGCTGGCCTCGCTGTTCAGCTATCCGGCGCTGCTGGCGGTGGGACTGCCGCCGGTGGCCGCGAATGTGACCAACACGGTGGCGCTGTTCTCCAACACCGTCGGCACCGCGGCCGGATCCCGCACCGAACTCCGCGGCCAGCGCGACCGCCTCCTCCGGCTCGCCACCATCGCGGCGCTGGGCGGCGCGGTTGGGGCCGCACTGCTGCTGGGCACCCCGTCCTCCGCCTTCGAGGCCGTTGTACCGTGGCTGATCGCCCTCGGCTCGGTCCTGATCCTGGTCCGCGACCCGCTCCGCCGGCTCATGGCCTCCCGCCCACGCCCCCTGGCCCACGCCACCCGCCCCACCCTCCCGCTGGCGTGCGCGGTCCTGCTGGTCGGCCTCTACGGCGGCTACTTCGGCGCGGCCTCGGGTGTCCTGATGCTGGCAGTGCTCTCCCTGACGGCCACGGAACCCCTCCCGGTCACCAACGCCGTCAAGAACATCGCCACCGGCGCGGCCAACGTAACGGCCGCGGTCGCCTACGTAGCCGTAGCCCCCGTCAACTGGCCCGCCGCCGCCACCCTCGGCCTGGGCGCCCTCCTGGGCAGCCGACTCGGCCCCGCGGCCGTCCGCCGCCTCCCCGAAACCCCCCTCCGAATCGCCATAGCCCTGGCCGGCCTCGGCCTGGCCATCTCCCTCTGGCACTAACCCCGCCCTGGCACTGACCCCGCCGACGGCCCCCAGTAGCTGTACGGCTGTCGCCCGACGATCACGGGCCTATTCTGTGCCGGTGAACAAATGGTCGCTCGAAGGCACTGTTGTCTGCCTCATCCCGTTATCCACCGACCACGCCGAGGCCCTCTTCCCCTCCGCGTCCGACCCCGAGGTCTGGCGGTGGATGCCCCGGCCGCGCCCCGAGAGTGTCGGCCAACTGCGGGACATGCTCGGCGAGATGATCGCCGACCCCACGCGGCGCTGCTTCGCGGTGCAACGGCGCGCTGACGGCACCGTGATCGGTTCAACCAGCATGTATGACCTCGACCTCGTCGAGAGCCGCACCGAGATCGGCGCGACATGGTTCGACCGTTCCTGCTGGGGCGGCCCGTACAACGCCGAGTCCAAGCTGCTTCTGTTCGGCCACGCCTTCGACGACCTGCGGCTCGCGCGGCTGGCCCTGCGCACGGACAACCTCAACGTGCGCTCGCAGCGTGCCCTGGCCCGCCTCGGCCTGGTCCACGAGGGGACGTTGCGCAGCCATATGCGCCGCCCGGACGGCAGTCGCCGTGACTCGCTGTACTACAGCCTCCTCGCGGACGAATGGCCCGCGGTGCGAGATGCCCTGCTCGCCCGAGTCGCGGCCAGGCGCGTGGCCTGAAACGGAGCCCGCCGCCATGAGGCGGGGCGCATTACCCCGGACGTAATCGCGCCGCACCGCTGCCCCCGCCAGCATGGTGATCGCTCCCCGCAAGGTTTCCGATTCGGAGGGATCACCATGTCCTTGGCCGCGCCCATGACCACTCGCGCCCTGGTGGAGGAACTGCTGCGCCGCATCGGTGAGGGTGATCCCGAGCGGATCGCCGAGCTGTATGCCGAGCGCGGTGACTGGAAGCTGGACTGGCCGGAGGGCGAGCACGGTCGCGCGGCCACTCCGTGGATCCGGCATCGGTCCACGCGTGCGGATGTGGTCGACCACTTCCGGGAACTGGCCCGGCATCATGTGCCCGAGGAGGCGGCCACCGAGGTGGAGCGGGTTCTCGTCGACGGCGATGACGCGGTCGTGCTGGGCGAGATCCGGCAGACCGCCAGGCCCACCGGGCGCGCCTATCGTGCGCGGTTCGCCCTGCATCTCACGCTCGAGGGCGGCCTCGTCACCCGGCACCACGTCTACGAGGACAGCCTCGCCGTCGCCCAGGCGTTCAGCCCGTCCCAGCCGCGGCCATGACGCCGGGCCATCGAGCGATCAGCGGGCGAGCAGGGGCTCCACCCGGGACAGGGTGTCCAGGATGTTCGCCTCCGTGATCGCCATCCGCGCCTCGTCCGGCGTCAGCCAGCGCAGCGGTGCGTCCGGGTTCTCCGGCCGTACCGCCTCGGGAGCGCTGGTGGCCAGCACAAAGCGCACGTCGGCGTGCTCATGCGCCGGCTCCCGGCTGTTCGCGGGGACCGGGACGATCACCAGATGCCGTACCTCCGCGTCCGGCCACGGGGCCAGGTCGGGCAGCCCCGTCTCCTCCCGCCCCTCCCGCAGCGCGATGGCGAGCGGGTCGTACTCACCAGGGTCGCCATGCCCGCCGACCAGCAGCCACGACTGGTGGCGCTGGTGCCAGCGCAGCAGCACACGGCCGCTGTCGGGGTGCACGATCAGGGCGGAGGCGGTGAGGTGAAGGGGACTCATCCGGTCCCAGGGCGCGCCCGTCTCGATGACGCCGCGCACCCGCTCGACGTCGGCCCATTCTGCGGTGGTCTTCGGCCGGTAGCCCGTAAGGACATGGAGGACTGAGTGATCGGCTGTGGCCATGCGCGGATCCTAACGACACGACCCCGCCCCCGGCGCGGGGTTTTCCGAGGCCGGTTCGGAGACTTGGGCCCTGGCCTCGGGCTTTCACGAGGTGAGCTGTCCGATGCTTGGCAGAAGACGCGGAGTGGAGCCACTGGCGGGGCTCGTCCGAAGAAGCCCCAGGCCGCCGGCCTGGGGCTTCCGGAAGGTGTGGGCCAAGCGCATTGGCCCGAGTTCGGTCAGGACGTTCATCCGCTCACGGTGAGATTCGAATTCCCGCTGCTCTGATATCCCTCAGTCGCGAGGATCATGTAGTACTTGAAGGTGCCCAGACCCATTCCGGAACGGGCCCATGCGTCGAAGTGATTGCCCGTGGTGATGGTTCCGCCCGTCTTCTTCGACTGCCGAACGCTCCAGTACTGGTTGAAGGTCCGGATGCCCTCGACCGAGGGGGCGTTGTAGCGCGTCGTCTGGTACATGTCGTACGTGCCGCCATCGCTGGTGACGGTGCCCTTGTACGTCCCCGTGGGCCGGTATGTGCCCCAGTTGTCGACGATGTAGTACTCCACGAGCGGGTTCGAGGTCCAGCCGTAGAGGCACAGATAGCCATTGCCGGACGGATTGAAGCTGCCGGAGTACTGCACGTTCCTGCGTCCGCCGTTGCTCCAGCCCTTACCGCAGACGAAATTCCCGCAGTTGGACCATGAGGTCCGGTAACTGCCGCCTGACGACAGCGTCATGGAGACCGACCCACCGCCGTCGGTCCAGAACGAATAGTAGAAGCCGTTGTTGGTGCCGGTCTGGTTCGTGGTGATGGTCGTGTCGGCGCGGGCGGTTCCGATACTGGGCAGCGTCAGCCCGGACGTGACCAGCGTCAGGGCGCCGGCCCGGCCGATTAAGTTTCTGCGGCTGATCGGCCGGGCGGGGGTGTCGTCCCGGTGCATGCTTCCTCCTCCTCGGTTGTGGTGGGGCCCGTTGGCCTGTTGGTGCGGACAGTGTTGGACCGGCGCCGTGGGCTGTCAACAGTTTCCGCAAGGATTACGGAAGCTCTGCTGTGGCTGGTGATCTCTTGGGGGAGGGTATTTCCTGTTCAGTGCCCTTCTCTCGTTGATCAAATTTAGAGATGATCGGTGAGAGGAAGGAATGAGAGATCATTTCCGAGGTCTCGTCATCGAAAGTTTTCGGAGCTCTTCCGGGTCAATTCGGCCACCCGCGAGGGCTCGGTCGGATGAAGGGGGTGATGCCGTACATGCCATAGCTCGCGCTCATATTGAGCGGGTTCGTTCTACAAGTTGCCCGCAAGGCCGCCGCCGCGGCGGTCGTCGCTGTCGCCGCGTTCGGTCTGACCGCGTGCCAGGACAACGCGGACGCCGGCGGAAGCTCGTCCTCCTCGGCCGCGAGCGACTCCTCGGACTCCGGTTCGTCCGGTTCCGGCTCGTCGGACGGGGGTTCGTCCGGTTCGGCCGGTGGCAACCAGGGCAATGGCGGTGCGGGCGGCGGTGGCGGCGCCGGTGCGGACGCCTGCAAGACCTCGCAGCTGGGGTTCAGGAGCTCGCACGGCATGGGTGAGGGCACGCTGATCGTCGACCTCAAGAACAACGGGTCCGCCCCCTGCACCCTCCAGGGCTTCCCCGGTGTGGACCTCAAGAGCAAGAACGGCTCGATCAGCGCCCAGCGCAGCGACCTCAAGGCGCCGAAGACCAAGGTCAAGCCGGGCGAGGAGACCCGCTTCACGCTCTCCTACCCGCCGAACGACTCCGGCGGCAGCGGCGAGACCTTCACCACCCTCGTCGTCACCCCGCCCGACGAGACCCACTCCCACTCCCTCCCCGTGAGCATCAACGTCCCGGTCACCGACGGCTCCGGCGACGCCATCAAGGTGGACCCGGTCGGCACCGGCAAGTAGGCGCGCACAGCATGGCGAATCCCCGGGCCGCTGGCCTGGGGATTCGCCATGAGCAACGAGCATGGACAACGCGTATGAGCAGCGCGTATGGGCAACAAGACCGCCTGATCGATCGAACGTTCAACTTCCGGCGCACCGGCGTACCGGCGTGCGCCCTCGCCCGCGACGGCCGACCCTGGATGGCGGGGGCCGTGGACCGGACCGGAACCGGACTGGAAGGTGAACGTCACGATGGAAACACCCCCGATCGTTTCGGCGCAGGAGTGGGAGGCCGCACGCCAGCAGCTGCTCGAGGAAGAGAAGCGGCTGACCCGCGCCCGTGACGCACTGGCCGCCAAGCGTCGCCGGATGCCGTGGCTGGCGGTGGAGAAGGCGTACGCGTTCGACGGCCCCGAGGGCAGGGTGAGCCTGCTCGACCTGTTCGCGGGGCGTCGTCAGCTGATCCTCTACCGCGCCTTCTTCGAGCCCATCGTCTACGGCTGGCCCGAGCACGCCTGCCGCGGCTGCTCGATGGTCGCCGACCACGTCGGCGACCTCGCCCACCTCAACGCCCGCGACACCACCCTCGTCTTCGCCTCGCGCGCCCCGCAGCCGGAGATCGAGCGGCTGAAGGCGCGGATGGGCTGGACGATGCCCTGGTACACGATCACCGACGACTTCGACGCCGACTTCGACGTGGACGAGTGGCACGGCACCAACGCGTTCATCCGCGACGGCGACCGCGTGTTCCGCACCTACTTCATCAACGCCCGCGGCGACGAGGCGCTGGGCAACACCTGGAGCTACCTCGACATGACCGCGCTCGGACGGCAGGAGGTGTGGGAGGACTCGCCCGAGGGCTACCCCCAGACCCCGCCGTACGAGTGGTGGAACTGGCACGACGCGTACGGCGACCCCGAACCGGCCCCGGAATGGCTGGCCCAGACCCGCCGGGGCCCCCGCGGCCGGCCCGCCTGACCGACGCCGTGTCCCCAGGGCCCCCGACCTGCCCGACTGACCCCCACGATCAGCACACCTCGACCAGCACACCTCGACGTCCGTATGCCGCACACTGTGGAGCCATGGACCACCACATCCGCCCCGCGACGGCCGACGACACCGACGCCGTAAAGGCCGTCATCGACGCGGCGTACCGCCCCTACGTCGCCCGGATCGGCCTCCGCCCGGCGCCCATGGACGCCGACCACGCGGCCGACATCGCGGCGGGCCGCGTCTTCGTCACCGGCGACCCGGTCGTGGGCGTGCTGGTCCTGGTGGCCGAGCCCGACCACCTCGTCCTGGAGAACATCGCCGTACACCCCGACGCCCACCGCCAAGGCGTGGGCAGGCACCTGCTCACCTTCGCCGAGACCCAGGCCCGCGCCCTCGGCCTGCCGGAGATCCGGCTCTACACCAACGCCCTCATGTGGGAGAACCAGGAGATCTACCCGAGGTACGGATACGAGGTGACCGAACGCCGCCAGGAGGGCCAGTACGACCGCGTCCACTACCGGAAGCGCGTGCCCGGGCCCACGTCCGACGAGCGGTGAGGGGGCAGCAGCGGGATCGCCGCCGTGGTCGCCAGCAGTACGGCCGCGGCGATGATCAGGCTGGTGCGCAGGCCGTGCTGGAAGCCCGTGTGGTCCGTCAGCGGGCCGCCGAGACCGACGGACGGGGACCATCAGGGCGGACGGTACCCGGTTGAACTTCCTGTCCACCGATCGGTGGACGGCACGCCGGACGCCGCCGGTGTCCTGAGGACCCGGCGGTGCCCAGCCGCGGTGAGGATCAGGAGCAGGACTCGTAGAACTGCTTCCAACCGTCGCTCGGCATGGCCGGCGGCTCGGCCGTGGACCCGAACTCGCCGTACTTCTCCTTCAGCGCGTAGTCGAAGTCGCCCGGGCCGCTCCCCGCGTACGACAGGCGCACGTCCCGGTCCAGCTGCCCGTCACCGGAGTTGTTGAGGATCGCGAGGTCCGGGTACGGGTCGTCGCCGTAGTTGGCGATCCGGAGCTGCTGGACCTCGCCGTGGTCGCCGATGTCGGAGTGCCGGGACTCGGCGGAGCCGAGGTTCGACCGCTTGAGCGGGCCGGGGCGGTACTCCGCGACGCGCGCCGTCGAGGGGTCGTCCCCGCCGGACGGCTCGACGATGTTGACGATCATGTCCAGGGTGCCGTCGTTCTGGAAGTCGGCGACCGCGGCGGTCGCGACCTCCCCCTTCTTCGCGCCGAGGAGTGCGCTGACGGACTGCTTCGCGCCGAACGAGCCGGCCGCGTTACCCCACTGGATCGTCATCTTGGTGCCGGTGTGCCCAGGATTCGCGATCTTGTCCGGGTGGCCGTCGCCGTCGAGATCGCCGACCAGCGTCGTGGCATCGGCCAGACACGGGCCCGCGGCCTTGGTGACCTTGCCCGGCTGTCCCGCGCCGCCCGAGGGAGACGACCCGGCCGCACTGGCGTGGTAACCGGCGACGGTCAGGGACAGGGCGACAGCCGCGATCGGCGCGGCGATCAGACGTGACCGTTTGCGAAGCATCTACGAACTCCTAACGTTGTTGCTGCGAGAGAACCGCGGTTCAGCGCCGACCCCCCGTGGGCTACTGGTCCGTTCCGCCGAAGGGGACAGCGTCCGCCGCGGAGGTGTGCCAGTTGGTGACGATGGGCTCGTCGACGGTGATGGTGCCGACCGGCAGGGAGACCGGGTTGGGGTCCTCATCGCCGATCCCGACGATGATGCTGTCCAGCTCCTTGCCACCGTTTTCCTTGGTGGTCTTCGGGTTCACCCCGGCGTAGGCGGTCGTTCCCCTGCCCAGCGTGATCGCGGGCCCGACGGCCTGCTCCGCGGGGCCCGCCTCGGTGCCGTCCGACCCGAAGGCCACCGTGGGAAGCGCGGCGGGCAGCGTGCAGGTGATCCCCGGCTTGGCCTTCGCGATGACCAGGATGTAGCCACCGGCCTGCGACTCGTTCCTGGTGCTCCAGGAAATGTCATTGGCCCCGCACGACTGCCCGACCTTGCCCCGCTCACCATTCCCGGTGTCGGCACCGGACCCGTCCTGGCTCCCCTCGCCCTTGGCACCGGAGGACCCGCCCGACGAGCCGGAGTCGGCGTCCTTCCCGGTGTCCTTCCCGGTGTCCGCCCCGGTCGAGCCCTTGGCGGTGGCCTCGGCCGTGGCCTCGGCGGAGGCGGACGAGTCACCGGACCCACTGCTCGAGTCGTCCGAGTTCTGGCAAGCGGTGGCGAACATCGCGGCCGTCACCAGCAGACTCGCACCGGCGAACGTACGGATCCGGGAGCGGTTGACAAGCATGGAATGACCCTCTTCGTCATCAGCGGAATACTGCGCCCGGCGACGTTTCGCTCGGTGTGCCACCCACCCTGCCGCTGACCGCTACCGTTCCATTAGCGCCCCGCTAACGAACGGCTGACGTGCCATCAACCGGCGTGGCCGCAGGGCCGTTGGGGTGTGGCGGTGTCGTGTTCGTCAGCGCAGAGCGGTGGCGTTGGCGGGGGAGCCGACGCCACCGGTGAGGTTGAGCGGCTTGACGGTCAGCAGGCTGGTCCAGCGGCCGGTGGCCCGGCAGTCGGCCGTCAGGGCGGTCAGATTCCACAGCTCACCCAGCGGCAGGCCGAGCTTGGCGATCAGTTCCTGGTGCATCATGCCGCCGTCCTCGGGCGCGCTGGTGTGGAAGTCGCTCTCGGGCACCACGGGGAGGACTTCGACGGCGAAGGTGTCCGTGGCCAGCAGCGCGATGCGGTGGTCCCAGCACCAGGCGACGAAGTCCCGGGACTGGACGAACCCGGTGGCGCGCCGCTCGGCGCGGACCGCGGCCCGTGCGCCGGGTTCGGCGGTGAGGTACCAGTGGGCCCAGCCGGTGTGGACGAGCACCAGATCGCCGGGTTCGACCCGGCAACGCTGTGCCTCGAGCGCCGCGTCGAGCAGCTCGGGGCCGAGGGCGGGGCCCGCCGTGTGGTCGAGCGGCGTGCCGCGGCCGCGGAGGAGGCCGTCGATGTCGATGAGGAGCGCGCGCCCGGCCAGCGGGGTTTCGGCCCACAACTGCACGCCCAGGCGCGGGCTTCGCGGCGCGATCTCATCGTCGGGCACGGCGTTGTAGAAGCCGTACCCGGAGGCGCGGCGGTGGCGCAAGCCGTCGATCTGGCTGCTGGCCTGGAGGAAGAAGCCCTCCAGGACGTCGTCGCGAGCCTGCTCGTGTTTGGCGGTGATGCGGTGGTGGGGGATGGAGCGGGCCCGGGACATGGGCGGGTCGAAGGCGTCGAGGGCGTGGTCGAGGTTGAAGGCGCGTCCGTCGTGGACCTCTTGCGCCGCCCGCCGGATCTGTCGCGGGCCCGCGAAGTTGGCCATGCCGCGTTCGGGCTGGTCGGCGAAGAGGTTCCAGCTGGAGCCGGGCGGGGCGTCGGTGCGCCGCAGCAGCTCGTCGTAGGTGAGGTACGGCAAGGGGTGGGACAAGGGGAGAGACGCTTTCTGTTCAGGGACAGCGGGCGGCGATGGCGCCGGCCGCCCGGCGTACTTCGGTGATGACGCGTGGGTGGTCGGCGCTGGGCAGGTCGCCGCTGGGACCGGCGACGCTGAGCGCGCCGAGGACCTCGTCGCCGCGGCGGACCGCGGCGCTGATGGCGGTGACGTCCAGGACCCGTTCGCTGAGCGAGACGGCGTGGCCGTCGTCCTTGACACGCTGGAGCTCGCCGCGCAGGTCTTCGGCGCTGACACGTTCGCCGGAGATCCGGGCGAAGGGGGCGACGCTGTCGACGTAGGCGTCGAGTTCCTCCTCGGGCAGCCAGGCGGCCAGGGATTTCCCGGCGCCCAGGTGCAGGGGGAGCTTTTCGCCGATGGGCAGTTGGTAACGGAGCGGATTGAGGCCCTCGACGCGGGCGATCAGCACCCGGGAGAGGCCGACGCGTACGTACAGGGTGGACGTCATGCCGGTGGTCGCGGCCAGTTCCTGGAGTACGGGCAGGGCGACCTGGCTGAGCCGGTTGTTGACGAGGAAGGCGTGGGCGGTGGCCACGGACGCCGGTCCCGCGACGTAACCGGGTTCTTCCCTGACGGCGTAGCCGCGGTCGAGGAGGACGTTCAGGATGCGCTGAGCGGTGGCCACGTGAAGCTCGGAGCGGCGCGCGATCTCGCTCAGCCGCAGCGGGTGGCGGGCGTCCTCCAGCACGGACAGGACGTCGAAGGCTCGGTCGACCGAGCGCATCGGAGAGGAGGGGGTGGCCATGGGTCGGCTCCTGGGTGGTCTGCTCGGCCGCGGAATTTCCTGATAAGTGTTATCAGCATGCGAGCAGCGGCGTGGATGCGCACAAGATCCACCCGGAGCGGTGCGTCCTATTCCGGCCGCGGTGCGGTTTCGGCGGGTTGGGGCTCGGGTGTGGTCGTGGCCGGTTCCGGGTCGCCGGGACGGGCGTACGACAGGACGTAGGCGAGCAGGCCGGTGATGCCGGCGGTGATGAAGGTCGGGGGCCCGGCGGTGGTGGCGACACCGTTGACCCAGGCGGCGTCGCCGAGGGCCAGTCCCAGGGTCTGGCCCAGGACGATGCAGAGGCCGCCGAGCAGGAAGCCGAGGACGCCGAGGCGGAAGAGGATTCTGATCAGGTGGAGGGGCATGGCACGACCTCGCGTGGTTCGTACGTTCGTACGTTCGTACGTCGTACGTTCGTATGTTCGTACGGAAGGGTGGAAGAGCGGATCAGACGGGCAGTACGCCGGTGGCCACCGCGGCGCCGATCAGAAGGATCGGCAGGCAGTAGTAGCCGACGAGGGGAGCGAAGGTACGGGCCGGGTTGACTCCGGCGATGCCGCTGGCCACGTAGATCGGGGCGCCGGACGGCGGCGAAGCGCCCTCGGTCGAGGCGAAGATCAGCACGGCGACGCAGGCGGTGGCGGCCGGCACACCGGCCTCGGCCAGGGACGAGACGGCGACCGGGCCGATGGCGGCCATGGTGGCACTCGCGGTGAGCGGGATGGCGACGGCGACGACGATCACCCCCACGATCAGGGTCATGGCCCACTTCGGTGCGTGCAGTTGCGTCAGCACGTCGGTGAGTTGCTGCGGCAGCCCCAGCTCACCGAGGACGTTCGAGGCGGAGAACGCGGCCACGATCGTGACGCCGATGACACCGAATTGCGGCGCGGCCCCCTCCAGCAGTTGCCACCACCCGCGGCCGGCGCGGGGCAGCCGGCGGCGGCCCAGGAACAGCACGATCCCGATGAGCAGGACCGGTATCCAGGTGATCAGACTGATCGCGTCCGACATCACGACACCGACGTAGCGGCCCAGCTCACCGCCGGTCGGTCCGCGGGTGAGCAGCAGCGGAACGACCATCCCGGCGAACAGGAACAGGCTGGTCCACCCCGCGCCCAGGCTGACCCTGAGCGGCAGCAGATCGGCGCGGTCCATGGGCTGGATCTTGTGGCGGCGGACCATCCAGAACGCCGCGAGCAGGCGGTAGCCCAGACACCACAGCCCACCCATGAACAGCGGCAGCACGATCTCGTCCTTGGAGACCAGCGCCGCCACCCCGGCCGAACCCATCAGGATGAACATGGTGGAGCTGAACGGGAAGGTAACGCCCATACCCGCGCCACCGGCGGCGACGGTGGCGGCGAGTTCACCGCTGACCTTGGAGCGCTTCATCCACGGGATGGTCACCGAGCCGACGGCGGCGGTGACGGCCGCTCCGACGTGGGCGATGGCGCCGAAGATGCCCGCGGCGACGGTCGAGGTGTACACCGGTCCGCCGCGCAGACGGCCGAGCAGGGAGTTGAGGATGTTCAGCAGTTGGTCCAGGACCGGCGTACGGCTCAGCAAGTAGCTCATGAACACGAAGGCCAGCGCGGCGAAGGTGACCTCCTCCTGCATCGCTTCGGCGAATCCGTCCCACATGACGTGGGCGATGTCGCCGCCCGCGAACAGGCCGGTCACCACGAATCCGACGAGGAGGGCTTCGCCGATGTTCCTCTTCAGTACGGCGTTCCAGACGATGATGGCCGTCATGTAGGCGACCAGGGCCCATATCGCGATCATGCTGCCTCTCCTGCCGGTCCGTCCGCGGTCCGTCCCGTCTGTCCGGCGTGTTCGGCCTGCCCGGTGTGCCCGGTGTGTTCGGCCTGTTCGGCCTGTTCGGCCTGTTCGGCGTATCCGGCCTGTCCGGCCCGGATGCCGCTGCGGCGGCGCGCCTCGTCGGCCTCGATCTCACGTGCCGCGACCAGTGTCGCCTCCGCCTCTTCGGCGGGAAGGACGGCGACTCCGTCGCCGTCCGCGACGACCAGGTCACCCGGCCCGCACACCGCGCCGCCCACGGCGACGGCGACGTTCACCCTGCCGGGGCCGTCCTTGTAGGGGCCGGCGGGGGTGACCGCGCGCGCCCAGACCGGGAAGCCGATCTCTTCCAGGACCGCCACGTCGCGGGCGGCGCCGTCGAGCACCATACCGACCACCCCGCGAGCCTTGGCGCGCTCGGCGATCAGCTCGCCGATCAGGGCGCGGGACGTGTCGCCCTGACCGTCGACCACGATCAGGTCACCGGGCCCGGCGATCCGCAGCGCTTCGTGGATGGCCCGGTTGTCCCCGGCACGCGTCAACACCGTCAGCGCGCGGCCCACCGCGCGGGCACCGGTCCACAGCGGACTGATGCCGGAGTCGACCAGACCCAGCCGGTCACGCGCATCGCCGATGTTGGCCGTCGGCAGCCCCTCGTACGCCGCCAGCAATGCCTCGGTCACCAGCGGGGTGGCGCGCAGCCCATCCTGGCGGGCGGCAAGGGTGTGCAGCCTGCTGATGCCGCGGGCCAAGGTCGCGTCCAGGCCGAGATCCGCCATCAGGTCGGCCGCGGCGGCCACCTCGCCGGCCCGCCGCACCCCGTGCTTGAACGTTCCTGCGTACAGGCGTTCCAATGTGGCCTCGCCGTCGGCGAGCTCCTGGATGATCTGCTGGCGCACCCACTGCTCGTCGCCGGCGGCGCGGCCGGCCTCCACCGTCTGCACGATGACGGCGCCCAGCCCCTTCATGAAGAGGCTGCGCAGCAGCTTGCGGGCCGACGCCGTCCCCGGCTCACCGCCCAGGTCCTCCACGGGCGCCCCCAGCGCCCGGAAGTGTTCCGCCACCACCGAGGCCCCGCGCCCGCTGACCACCAGGGCTGTGCGGTGGCGGTACGTGGGAACCGAACCGATCACGGACACATCCGCGAAGACCGCCCGCCCACTTTTGGTGACGACGCCGTCGATCTTCCGCTTGAGCTCGGGCGCTCCGGCGTTCATGTCCGCGAAGACGGCATCGTCCCGCAGGTGCGGCGCCGCCTCCACCGCTACCGACGCGGCCGCCTTGGCCCCCGTCAGCCCCAGCACAAGATCGGCCTCGCCCACCGCGTCCGCCACGCTGGCCGCCCGGGTGACGCCGGTCGGCGTCGGCACGTCGCCGGGGTCGTACCCCACTACGGACCAGCCGTTTTCTGCGAAACCTGCGGCGTACAACGCCCCGGCCTCGCCCAGCCCAAGGATTCCCACACGCATCGACACCCTCGCGTTTCTCATGGAGTGATAACTTTTCTCAGAAAGGGTGGGAGGATGGTGCCCACGCGTGCATCGCGAGTCAAGGGTTGGTGCGAATCTCGGCGAGAAGGGCCGAGCCGCGGTCGAGCCATTGGGGCGGAGGCGATGCGCCGAGCATCGTCATCGCCGACACTTCCGGTCTGCTGGCCGCGCTCGATTCCGCGCACCCGGAGCACCAAGCGGCCCCAGAGGCGATCATGGCTGCCGGTCTGCTCGTCACAAGGCGTTCCGCGTCCTGCCTGACGCGGGCCGTCGAGTCCGCGGGGCCCGATAAGAGTCCCGGCCATCGCGTTGCGGCTGTTGTGCACGAGGGCGAGGGGGAGAGCGGGCCGGAGGACGGCGCCGCGTACCGCGAGATACGGATGTGGGAGGCCCGCCAGGCGCCCAACGGGACCGACCTCGTACGGACCGTCGCCTACCCGGAGCGACCGCTGCCCCCGGGTGGGCCGGACGGAGTGCCCGTCAAAGATCCCGAAAAGGCGCAGGAGGTGAAGCTCTCCGCGCCGCTGGGCTCCCCCACGGCCGGCATGCGGCTCCTGAAGGACGGCTCGATCGCGGCGGTCAACAGCGGCCTGCTGACCGGCAAGCCCGCCCAGATCCAGCGTGTGGAACCCCATGACGGCTGGAAGAAGGCCACGGTGAAGGTCACCGACACCGTCGAGGATCCCGTCACCAGCGACGTGACCGCGGGACCGAACGGGATGACGTACGCGCTCAGCGGCGGCCTGGCCGACCTCTTCGCGGGCAAGCCCCACGACGGCTTCAACCTGACCCCCGTCAAAACCGACTGAGCCGACCCCCGACCGCCGACCGCCGACCGCCCGCGCGAGGCGCCCCACGGGAGGCGCCACCGCGCTCGAGTCAGTCGTGCCGGTGGCTCTCCCGGTCTTCGAGGGCGCTGATGGCCGTGGCCGTGAGGCTGTGGGTGATGTGGTCGCGCATGAGCTGCGCGGCCTCGGGGGCCCGGCCGTCCGCGATGAGGGCGACGAGGCGGTGGTGCTCCTCGAGGTCACGGGTGCGGGGCTCGTCGCCGGGTTCGACCTCGCCTCCAAGATCGCGGGCAAGCCGCTGTACCGGTGGCTGTCGGAGCGTTACGGCGATGGCCGGCCCGATGACTCCGTGTTCGTCTACGCCGCCGGCGGCTACTACGCCCCCGGCAAGACCCTCACCGACCTCCAGGACGAGATGCGCGGCTTCCTCGACCTCGGCTACGACGTCGTCAAGATGAAGATCGGCGGCGCCGACCTGACCGAGGACCTGCGGCGCATCGAGGCAGTCATCGACGTCCTGGACGGGGACGGCTCCCGGCTGGCGGTCGACGTCAACGGCCGCTTCGATCTCGCCACCGCCCTGGAGTACGGACGGGCCATCGAGCCGTACGGCCTGTTCTGGTACGAGGAGATCGGCGACCCCCTGGACTACCGGCTCAACGCCGTCGTCGCCGAGAACTATCCCGGCCGGATCGCCACCGGCGAGAACCTGTTCTCCCTACAAGACGCCCGCAACCTGATCCGCTACGGCGGCCTGCGCCCCGACCGCGACATCATCCAGGTCGACCCGGCACTCGCGTACGGCCTGGTCGAGTACCTGCGCATCCAGGACATGCTGCGCCGGCACGGCTGGTCCTCCCGCCGCTGCGTTCCGCACGGCGGACATCAGTTCTCCCTGCACATCGCCGCCGCCCTCAAGCTCGGCGGCAACGAGTCCTACCCGGGGGAGTTCCAGCCCACCGGCGGCTTCGCCGATGACGCCGTCGTCGAGAAGAGCCGGGTCGCGCTCACCGACACTCCCGGCATTGGGTTCGAGCGCAAGGCCGACTTCTACAAGGTGCTTCGCGACCTGCACAGCTGAGCCGGACCGGCGGGGCGGA
Source organism: Streptomyces sp. NEAU-174 (assembly GCF_052665095.1). NCBI lineage: Bacteria > Bacillati > Actinomycetota > Actinomycetes > Kitasatosporales > Streptomycetaceae > Streptomyces > Streptomyces sp. NEAU-174. The sequence continues at coordinate 1,001,456 of NZ_JBQTCE010000001.1, forward strand.
GGGGGCCGTACGGCCGTACGTACGCCGCGCACGTCACGGGGACGCGGTCGGTGCCGCGTCCCCCAAGAACCCCAACCCCCCACGGGACAGGGACCTTTCACCATCGTCGTGCAAGGGAGCACCAACGATGACATCAACCACCGTCACCCCTGACGGTCCGCGGCGTCCGCGGCCTCCGCAGCGGTCGCACCGGTCGCGGCTGAGCCGACTCATGCGTGAGCTGTGGTTCCAGGTGGTGCTGGCCGCTGCCCTCGGGGTCGCCGTCGGTATCGTCGCGCCCGGCTTCGGGGAGAGCCTCAAGCCGCTCAACGACTGGTTCATCGCGCTGGTCAAGATGATCGTGATTCCGGTCGTCTTCTGTGTGGTGGCCACCGGCATCGCCTCCATGGACAACCTGCGTAAAGCGGGCCGTATCGGTGTGAAGGCGATCGGCTACTTCCTCGTGCTGTCGCTCGCGTCCATGCTCATCGGACTGGTGGTCGCCAACGTCTTCCATCCCGGCAGCGGCCTGCACGTCGACCCGTCGACGCTGAACGCCGACGACGTGCCCGAGACCGCCCAGGAACATGCCACCTTCACCGGATTCGTCTCCTCGCTGATCCCCGCCTCGCTGTTCGGGGCGATCACCGGTGACGCGATCCTGGCCGCCCTGATGGTGTCGATCGTGTTCGGTGTCGCGCTGAACATGTCCGGCGAACAGGCGGCCCCACTTGTCGACGGCGTCCGTGCCCTGTCCGATGTGGTCTTCCGCATCGTGGGCTGGGTCATGCGCCTGGCCCCGGTCGGCACCTTCGGTGCCCTCGCCACGGTGGTCGCCACCTATGGAGCCGAGAGCCTGAAACAACTCGGCTACCTCATCATCCTGTTCACCGCGACCTGCGTCCTCTATGTCCTGGTGGTGCTGGGCGCCATCATGCGTGCCTGCGGGCTGAGCCTGTTCGCCCTCATCCGCTTCCTCAGGACCGAGCTGCTCGTGGCCCTGAGCACCTGCTCCAGCGAGGCCGTCCTGCCACAGCTGGTGCGCAAGCTGGAGACCCTCGGCATCGGCCGCCCCGTGGTCGGCATCGTCATCCCCTCCGGGTTCTCCTTCAACCTCGACGGCTCCGCGGTCTATCTGACGATGGCCTCCATGTTCCTGGCCCAGGCGGTCGGCATCGACCTCTCCTGGCAGCAGCAACTCGTCATGGTCGGCGTCATGATGCTCACCAGCAAGGGCACCGCGGGCATCGCCGGAGGCGCGTTCATTGTCCTGGCCAGCACGGTCACAGCGGTCGGCCACATCCCGCTGGCCGCCCTCTCCCTCATCGTCGGCGTCGACCGCATCCTCAACGAGGGCCGCGTCTTCATCAACGTCCTGGGCAATGCCGTCGCCACCATCGTCATCGGCAAATGGGAGAACGACTTCGACACCGAAACGGCCCACTCCGTGCTCCACCCCTCCAAGCCACGCCAGCCGACCGCACCCGAAACCGCCAAGGCCGATGCCGGCCGGAACCCGGCCTCATCCTGATGCCTCCGCCAGGGCGGGAGGACGCACGCGATGCCCTGTGCGGGTCCACGCTCGCCGGGCTTCCCAGGGACGCGCGGGCAATCGGCGAGACCCGTCAGGTTTCCGGCTCGCTTTCCGGGTCGTTCGGAGAGCCGGAGAAGCTCGGGGAGGCCTTGGCCGCAGAGCTCATCGCTGTCCTGTGTCCGCAAACCTCCGCCGTGCGGATTTCCTCGGCCGACGTCGACCGCGTCGCGCCCCAGGACCGTCAGCTGCTCCGCCAAGCGCTCGTGCGGCAAGCCGCCTACGACATGCTCGGCATCGGGGTCGTAGCCCCAGGTCCAGTTATCGCGCTCGCGGAGATCTCGCGCTGCGCCAAGTCTGTGATCTGTCGCATCTCGGCGCGTCATCGCGGGCTGCCGGAGACGCCAGCGGCACCGTGCAACGAAGAAGCCCCAGGCGCTGGCCTGGAGCCTGGTGCTGGAGCGGGTGACGGGAATCGAACCCGCGCTCTGAGCTTGGGAATCAACGGCGCCCTCCGGGGATGTGGTGCGCGTGACCAGGGAAAACGTGGCCAATGGGACCTGTGTGCGGGGGCTTCATTGCCCCGTTTTTGACCGTTGCTGACTGCTGTGAAGGGCATGGATAGGGCATGAGGTCAGTGGGTGCGGGGGCGATTATTCGCTTCCGCCGATTCAGCAGGCTGCATCGTCTGTGAGCCCTCCCGCCCCGAGGCCGGCCTTGCGGATGCAAGCCCGAGTGCTTCGTCCAGAGCGGTGGCTGTCTCCGGGCCGGGTGCCCAGCGGCGTACGCTTCGGCAGCTGCTGAGACCGACGCCGGGAGCCGAAGCAGCGCGGGGTTGGGCGCGGTGACGTGGGGCGGCGGCGCCGACGAGCCCAGTGGGGGCGATGGCGTCGGCATGCCATGCCTCAGGAGCCCGGGGAATCTGCTGGTGCTGCTCATACCGTGACGAGGCGATCGGCGGTGCCCCCGCGCCACTCGACCAGGAAGAGCGTAGCGTCGTCGGAGGTGACCCCGCCGCGTTCGCGCATCAGGGTGTGGGACAGTCCGCGCACCATTTCCTGCACGCCTTCTCCCGCGCATCCCGCGCGGTTCACGAAGTCGAGCAGACGCTCCTCGCCAAACTGCTCTTCGCCGGTGCGGTGCTCCTCGATGAGACCGTCGGTGAAGAAAAGGATCCGGTCGCCGCGGGACAGCGCCTGGTCGCTGATCTGCGGGATGGCGCCGCCGAAGCCGACGGGCAGGGTGCCAGGGCTCTCCAGGGCTTGTACGACGCGGTGGTCGCGGAGCAGCAAGGGCGCCGGATGACCGGCGTTGACCCATTGCAGATGGCCGGTTCCGATGTCGAGGCGCATCATCTGCGCGGTGACGAAATGGTCGGGCCCGAACTGCTCGTCGATGGCCGTGTCCATGAACATATACAGCTCGGCGAGGCCGACGTCGGCACGTCTGGCGTGCCGGTAGGCGCCGATGGCGACGCTGGCCAGCACAGCGGCGTCCAGCCCGTGGCCCATGGCATCGATGATGGCCACGTGCAGGATGTTGTCATTCAGGGCGTAGTCGAAGCTGTCACCCGCGACGTTGTAGGCGGGCTCGAGGATTCCGGCCACCGCCACCTGTGGTGTGAGCATGGTCAGCGGGGGCAGCAGCGACCATTGGATCTCCGCGGCCAGAGTCATCGGCTCACGGCGCCGGGCCCGGAAGAACTGGTCGGTATAGCTGTTCTTGGTGACCAGCATGTCGGCGATCAGGCCGGAGAGGCGCCGCAGCAACCGCCGGTCGTCGTCATCGACGGTGCTCAGGGTGACGGCCAGCACCCCCACCACGTCGCTGCCGTCCAGCAGCGGCAGGAACATCCGTACGCCGTCGGCCTGCGGCTGTTCCACCGTCGCCGCGCTCAGAAAGGCCCTGCCGGCCTGAGAATCGTCGATCCGCTCGGGCTTCCCGACCGCGAGTCTCATGCCCGGCAGGGGGGCCAGCACCAGTTGGTCGTAGTCCTGAAGGAGGATCGAGACGTCACGCCCGCCGATCCTGCCCACTTCCTCGGCGACGAGCGGGGCGATCAGCTGGGGCGGCATCTCGTGAGCCCGGTCCAGCAGCGCACCCAGCAGCCGCTCACCGAATCCCTCTGACCGGTCCACTGCGACTTTACGGAATTCCTGCCCACCGTCTGTCATGGTGACCTCGTCTCGCCGCACCGCCCTCACGCGGAGGCGGCCTTGGTGCTGTTCGACGCACTTCGGCCATGCTGCTTCCTCCTCCCCCAAGCATCGCGCACTCCCCCCAAGCATCGCGCACAAAGGAGTCCGCGACACCTGCCGCCAGGCCGCCGGAGCGCGCGACTGATGCCCGAGGCGGGCGAAGCGCGATGTGCCAGGGCGCGGGCGCACCCTCGCCGGAGGCGTCTGCGTACGGCCATCTCCGCCGGTGATCTCCCTCAGCGATCGGTCTGGCCCAGAAGCTGTGGCGCCTCCTCGGCGTGCGGGGAGTACGGTGAAGAGGACCAAGGGCGATCCGGAATGGTGGTTGCCCCGCCATGGTCGGCCGTCCTTTGCGATTCACGATCCTTCGCGCTTCACGACACGGTCCTGACCCACGGGCTCGGGAAGGGCGTATACACAGCTCAAGGCGTCCGCGTCAGGGCTACGGACGACGTGGTCCGAGCACTGGCCGAGCGAACCGCTGATCCGCACGATGGCTGTCCCCTCCCTGGTGGCCTGCGAGGGCTGCCGCTCCGACGGCACCGCACGAACTGTCCGCATCCGCGGGCCGCTGACAGCTGAGCGCTGACAGCTGACACCGATCAGGATCGAGATCCATGGCGTCCTCAGACTTCATTCAGCACCCCGTCATCGGCGCGGGGCCGGGTGAAACCTCCTCGACTTCCTCAAGCCCTTCGGCTCCACGGGCCGAGCCCTCCGGAAACATCCCGGGTGGGTCTACGACGATCCGTGATCGATCCCCAGGCAGTGACTACGCGGTGCTCTCCCGCCAGGTCAGAAGCGCGGGTCTGCTGCGGCACCGGCCACTGAGTTCCGTCACGGCGCTGGCTGTCACGCTGCTCCTCCTGACCGGTGGCTGGGCGGCCTTCCTCCTGATCGGCGACTCCTGGTGGCAGCTGCCCGTCGCCGCGGCGTTGGCCTTCGCCTTCACACAGTGTGGGTTCCGCGGCCATGAAGCGGGTCACCGTCAGCTGTTCCACGGCAAGCGGGCAAACGACGCAACAGGGCTGGTGTTCGGCAATCTCCTCATCGGCCTCGGATTCGGATGGTGGGTGGCCAAGCACAACCGTCACCACGCCCATCCCAACCAGGTCGGCCGCGACCCCGACATCGAGACCGGCGCCGTGGTCTTCATCGATCACGAGGCTCGTGGGCGCACGGGGGTGGCCGGCTTCGTCACCCGTCACCAGGCTCGCCTCTTCTTCCCCATGCTGCTGCTGGAGGGCTGGGCACTGCATGTGGCCACATTCCGGGCGCTGCGCAGGGGCCGGACGAGTGCTCCCGCTCCGCTCGCGGTCGAGGTGCTGGCTCTGCTCGTGCACGTGGCGGCGTATCTCACCGTTGTGCTCATGGTCCTTTCGCCGCTGAAGGCGCTGGCGTTCGTCGTGGTTCAGCAGGCTCTTTTCGGCCTGTACATGGGGGCTTCATTCGCCCCCAACCACAAGGGGATGGTGATGCCGGAGGAGCATGACCGACCGGACTTCCTGCGCGGCCAGGTCCTCACCTCGCGCAACGTCCGGGGCGGGCGTGTCATCGACTTCGTGCTCGGCGGCCTGAACTACCAGATCGAACACCACCTGTTCCCCAGCATGCCCCGAACCGCTCTGCCGGCGGCCCAGCCCCTGATCCGTGCCTACTGTGCCGAGCTTGCCCTGCCCTACGCACAGACGGGCTTGGTGGACTCGTACCGACAGGCACTGCGCCATCTCCACGCGGTGGGAGCACCACTGCGGGCCGAACGGCGGGCATGACCCGGCACGGCGTTCGAAACAGACCCTTGCCGCACACGCGCCGCTCAGGGGCATTTCCTTCAGACTTCATCGGTCTGCGTGGGGTCTTGCCCGGAGGACCGACTCGCCAGCAACCATGACCGCGCCGGCTCCGCAGTGAGTGTGGTGTCCACGGTGAGATGGAGCCGGGTTCCGCCGTCCGCGCCGGCGGGGTAGCTCCGCTGTTCAGCGCCGGCGAAGCAACGACGGAGCACCTCCGCGACCTGGCGGGCGGCCTCGGGGGACGCGGAGACAATGCGTACCTCGGCGCGCCCTGCCGAGGGTGTTTCCCGTGGCTGCATGGTGACCTCGTTCATCGGGAGGAAGTGGGCGGCGGCTGCCGCAATCGTCTCCGGCGGGATCACCAGAAGGTCCCATCGGCCCGCGGTGTAGGAGAGCGGGATCCGCTCGACACCCGCGCGGACGCCGGTGTGCGAAGTACTTCCCGGCGTTTTTACTGTACTCCGGGCGTGGCCCGCTGAGCCCCCGTGTGATCAGCCGCTTCCTTGGGAATCCCGGGTCTGGGTCCGCGGGGCGCGGGTGAGCCTGGGCACGGGCTCTCGGAGTACGGTTAAACGGGCGGTATTCGGTGAAACTGGTGGCCCACCGCCCACCGAACCCCGCGGAGGGTGAGCAGACCATGTCCGACGCCGACACCCCGCGTGAAGCGCATCTTCTGCCGGACGCGATCCACCATGCCGTGAAACCCGGAACGGCCTTGCTGCGACTGGTGACGACACATACCCGTGAGGGCAATCTCGACGGTGCGTGGTGGCCCCGTTCCCGCGACATAGGCGCCGAGCTTCCCGCCCTGGTCACCGCGCTGACCGAGCACCTCGGGCCCGTCGTGCGCGTCGGCCTGGACCGCGACGCCTGGGAAGAACTGCCGACCCGACTGATCATCGACGACCGGATCGTGCACATCGACTCGTTCCCGGTGGGTGACGACACCATCCTCATCACCCGGGGCGATCGAGACCTCTTCTCCCTGTTGGTGGTCCCGCCGCACGCGACGCCGGACGCGGCACGCGCGGCGATGGCGCGGGCCGTCCGCGTCGACAACCTCGCGCCGGCCGAGCAGATCCTCATCGACACCGGAACCGCCACCGGCCGAGCCCGCCCGCTCGGCGCGGAAGGCCCGCAGACAGGCCAGGAGCGCCGCGGCACGTCCTGATGCCTCATGTGTCTGCGCCTGTCTCAGGCGAGATCGAACAGCGTTGCCCTCCTGCTACCAGTAGTGCCGACGCCCGCCGACCGCGTGCCCGACGGTGCCAAGGACCCAGAGGATCGCTCCGATGACGAGGATGACGATTCCAATGGTCCACAGGATGGAAATGCCGGTCAGAAAGCCGACAACGAGGAGAATGATCCCAAGGACGATCATGGAGTCCTCCGATTTTTCTAGAATGCTCCATTTCAACTGTCGTCCCGAATCGGGCACCACGCCAACTCGTTCCCTCACTGCTGCCGGAAGCGAATAGCCGACTGGACTTGACGTCATTCGGCACGGTGCGGGCCATGGCGGGCGACGCCCAGGCGGACATCCGTGGGGAGGCGGTCCCAACCAGCTGATTGGCGGGCTCGATCGGCGGCGTCGCGCAGGTCCTCGAGTACGTGCCCCGGAGTGCTGCCGGGGTTGATGACGAGACCGATACGGGCCCGCGGGCGAGTGGGAGGCCCGAGGAAGCGTGCCCGGGCCCGCCGGACGTCGGGCAGTGTGTCGAGGTCGGTGGTGAGGGCGTCGCGCAGTGCGTGGTCGTTGACCGTCACGGTTCCCCGGGGGGCGTGTCCTACGGACAGTCGGCGGGAGTGCCGTCGCCGGGGCTGGGACAGCAGCCACCACAGGGCGAGCAGCATGAGCAGGGTCAGTGCCGCGATGGCGGACAGCCACCACCAGTCCTGGACGGTCCACCGGATCTGGTCGGCACGCGGGATCAGGACGTTGTGCGGAGTGGTGAGCGGCCAGCCGGCGGGCGGCGTGAGGCGCAGGCGACGGTAGATGTCGGTGCCGCCGGCGAGCACCAGGAGGCCGCCGCCCAGCAGTACGAGTCCGAGCAGGGCCAGAAGCGCACGGTTGGTCGTGGTGTGTTCCCTCATCGTTCTCTCCGGTGCGTATCAGGGCCCTGGCGCCACGACCGTCAGGTCGGGCTCCGGTGTACGCGGACCGCCAGGCGCGGGGTCCGGGCCAGGGCGAGTTGGTCGCGTTCCTCGCGCCGGACGGCGTCGGTCAGTTCGTCCTTGACGTCGGCTGTGTCGCGGAAGCGCACGTCGGCACGGACTGTGACCCGACGGCGGCGCACCCTGACTCGCGCCGCGCTGACCCCGGGGACACGCAGGGCGGCGTCGCGCAGGATCAGCGCCGCGCCCTTGCGGTCGAGCACGGCACGCATCCGGCCGTGGCCGTCGGTGGGAACCCGCAACGGCAATTGGGGACGCAGCCCGGGGGTGAGGGCCAGGAGGACCAACCACAGGCCGAGGGCGGCTGCGACGGCGGCGCCGGTGAGGACCCAGACGTCGTCCACTGGGCGGGAGGCGAGTTCGTGGGTCAACCGTGTCCACCAGGCAGTGGCCGGGTGTCCGGTGCCTATCCAGACCGCTTCGAAGAGCAGCACGCCCGTTCCGAGCGCGATCAGTGCGGCGGCCAGGACGGCGGGGGCCCGGCGCGTTCCCCAGGGGCGGGGGGACCGTTCTTCCCGCGCTGTCTGTCGAGGCGGCGGTTCAACGGGCGGCGGATCGTGGTGCGGCGTGTTCCCGGCCGGAGCCGCCGTGGTGTCCGGCCGCGGTCGAGGGGGATCGCCGCCGGGGTCCGGCGGGGTGTTCGGGGTGCGGGAAGTCATGATCCTCCTGTCGCGGGCGCGTGCCGCCGGGTCATTCGACTCGTCCTCGTCGCAGGCTTCGACCGGCGACGAGTCGCTGGACGGACACGGTGATGCCGTCGATCCGCAGGCCGGTCAGGTGGGACACCCGTTCGGCGATGTAGTGCCGAATCTCGCCGCCGGCGCGGGCGATGTCGATGGGATAGGGCAGCTCCAAAGAGACACCGAGGCGGACCGAGCCGTCGTGCACGGTGGCCGTGGTGCGGGGTGTTCCCAGGCCGAGCCGTTGGGGAGGCTCGCCTCCTTGCCGAGTAAGGGCTTCGTGTGCCGCGCGGACCGCGATGCGGGCCACCACGGTGTCGGGGATCAGCGTCGCGCCGCGCCGGGCGGGCGACGGGAGGGGGGACGTGCCCGTGCTCTCGCCGCTTCCCGGACCGCCTCGGCGGGGACGCGACGGGGGCTGGGCGTTCACCGCACGCGCCCCCTGTGCTCGGTGCCGGGGGTGGGTCCATGGCTGCCCGGACGGCGTTGGAAGGTCTCCGCCCGGTGTCCATCGCCTTCGCGGGTGCGTACGTAGTCGGTGACATGGACATCGCCGCGTGCGAGGTGGCCGACGATCAGACCCACCAAACCCAGGGCCGCGACCACGATGAAAGCCCCGAAGCCGCCGAAGTAACCGGCGAAACCCAGTGCCAGGCCGGTCAGGAGTCCCACCACAGTTGTGTTCATCGTTCATTCACCAGTCTCATCCGGGCGCCTCCTTCCCGTGCGCGGTGCGGCCGCACGGGAGGGGGCAGAGGCGGGGGAGGTCACTCCACCCGGTGTTCGTCGCCTTCGCCTTCGTCCTCGTCCTCCGGCAGGTGGATGTCGTCGACGGCCACGTTCACCTCGACGACCTCCAGACCGGTCATGCGTTCCACGGCCGCGATGACATTGGTGCGGACATCCGCGGCGACGTCGACGATGGGGAATCCGTAGTCGACGACCACGTCCAGGTCCACAGCCGTCTGGTGCTCGCCCACCTCGACGTGTACACCGCGGGTGATGCTGGGCTGTCCGCCGGGCATCCGCTCCCGGACGCCCCCGATGGTCCGCGCCATGCCGGAGCCGAGGTTGTGGATGCCCGGAACCTCGCGGGTCGCCATTCCGGCGATCTTCTCCGCGACGGTGTCCGCGATCGTGGTCCGCCCACGGCTGTCCGGTGCGTCGAGGCTGTGCTTCGGACCGTGCTGTGCCGTTGCCTCATCGGCAGACCAGTGCCTTTCAGTGCCCGGGTGGGGTGCCGTGTCCGTCATGACGTGCTCCTTGCGGGGGAGACGGACACCGGATCAGCGCCCGTCATAAGAAAGGACACAAAACAGGAGAAATCGTCACACTTTTCTGTGGTGTGTGTCACGTAGGCTGGTCAAGGGGGCTGGCTTGGTCGGACCCGTCATCGGGCGGGCCGGGGGTGGGAAGCAGCCGCGACGCCGTCCAGGACGCGAATCTTTGCGGGAAGCGAACAGTGGATGCGAAGCAGGGAGGACTCTCACCACTCCGGTGCGCGGCTCCGTACCAGCCCACCGGGTCGGATCCGCCCCCGGCCGAGCGGATGGGCGAGACCGGAGACGACCTCCGTGATCTGGACAACGGACTGCTGGTGGCCCGGGCCGCTGAAGGTGACGACGACGCCTTCGCCGTACTGGTCCAGCGTCACAGCGGACCGTTGCTGGCACTGGCGTACCACATGCTGGGCAACCTCTCGGACGCCGAGGAGGTGGTCCAGGACGCCCTCATCAGCGCGTGGCGGCGGCTTCCCGAGTTCCGCGGGGACGCCTCGTTCCGCACCTGGATGTACCGCATCGTGACCAACCGATGCCTCAATGTCCGGCGCGGGTGGGCCCCTTCCGTGTCGTTGGACGCGGTTTCCGAGCCGACGGCCCACGATGCCGGTGGCGAACCCGCCCGAGCAGTCGAAAGCGCGGCCGCCGCGGCGGCGCTGACACAGGCGCTCCGGGACCTGCGGCCCGATCAGCGTGCCTGCTGGGTCCTCAGGGAGCTGCACGGGCTGTCGTACGAGGAGATCGCGCACGTGGTGGGCGAGAGCGAACAGACCGTACGCGGCAGGCTGTTCCGGGCCCGGCGCACCCTGATGAAGGAGATGGCCTCATGGCGCTAGACGACCCGCGTGCCACGCCCCCGCCCGACGATCCGACCGCCCGGGAAGCCGACGCGGCACGGCTCATCGAGGACGAAAGGCTGCCCTGCGGGCGCCTGGTGAGCCACGCCTGGGAGCAGGCCCGCGCGGTCGGCGATCAGCCCGACCCTCACATGGACGGCTGCGCGTTCTGTCGGCAGGCGGTCGAGGGGCTGACAGCCCTGGACAGCACCACCCGCACCCTCTGGGCGGAACGCCCCAGCGCCCGCACTGTCGCGGACCGGGTCATGCGCGCGGTACGCGCCGAGGTACGGCTCGGCCGAATGCTGCCCCTGGACGATCCCACACGAGAACTGCGGATGGCGGAGACGGCGGCGGCGAAGGTCCTGCGCCGGGCCGCCGACCGGGTCCCCGGAGTGCGCGCCGCGAGCTGCCGCCTGACCCCTGCCGAGGGGAGCACCAGGGTGACCATCGCCATGACCCTCGCCATCACTCTCGACCGACCCCTGCCCGGCAGGGCCGCCGAGGTGCGCCGGGCCGTCGCTCATGCCGCTGAGCACGAGCTCGGCCTCGCCGTCAGCACCATCGACCTGAGAATCGTGTCCGTCCTGGAGCCCTTGAAGCCCTTGCGGCCCTTGCGGCCCACAGCCTCCGGCGAACCCACGCCTCGAGACGGGAGCGGACGGTGACCGCCGTCCGCACGACCAGCGTCGAGCGGATCGCCGCCCGAGCGGCGCTGGCCGTCCCGGGCGTGTCCGAACTGAAGCCCAGCCTCCGTCAGGCCCTGGCCGAAGCCGCTACCCGGGTCCGCCGGACCCTCGGCTCCGTCGCACCGTCCCCCGAGACCGGCATCCACGCCGAACGCGCTCCCCGAACGGGCGCCTGGCACGTCGAAGTCCGCTGTGTGCTCGACGAAGACCGCCGCGCTCTGGACACCGCACGCGACGTTCGCGAAAGCGTCCGATCGGCGGTCGACGCATATGCGACCCGCCACGGCATACCCGGACCCGTCACCGTCGTCGTCACCGTCACCCGCACCACCAGACACCGCCCGTCACACCAGACCGGGACCACCGCTCCGTGATGCCGACAACCCGCGCATCGGGCTGACTGGCACTCGGCTCGTGGACGATGGCCATTCCTGCTTCTGCCAGGTCGGCCACCAGGGTCCGGGCCACGCCGAGCGGCATCTGTAGCAGCGCGGAGACTTCGGCCACCGACTTGATCTCACGGCACAGAGCGCAGATGCGCTGATGCTCCGGGAGCAACCACTGGAGCGCGCGTGGGGCTGCGCTCGTGTTGACCAGCGCCTCGATGGCGAGTTGGTAGCGCGGTCGAGTGCCGCTCCCGGTCATGGCGTAGGGCCGTACCAGCGGTTGTGCGCTTTCCGGTGCCGCGGCTGAGCGGGCGAGGTTTCCCTGCGTGTGCTGCGTGTCCGGCGTGGTGGCGCTGGGGGAGCCAGGACACAACGCCCGATAGCCAGCCAGGTCCAGGGACGGGGCGGACCGTCCAGGGTGCGCGAAGCCCAGCGCGAAGCGCCGCCGAAGGCGCCCTTGACCGGCCGAGACGGCCCGCACACTCCACAAGCGGGCGGCCCCGGCTCATTGCCCCAGGCACCCCACTGAGTGGTGTGCATCGTGAAGTTGCTGGTCACGGGTCTGGTGTGCGCGGGATTCTGGATGCTCGTGCTGGTTGAGGGCGGATGACTTCGCTGAAGATCGTCGGTCAGCGGACGACTTCGCGGTTCGTCAGGACGAGCAGGGCCCTGACCAGGACGGTCGCCCACTTCGGGTCGGTGCGTACCTTGCAGAGCACGCGCCAGTCCTTGCGGTGAGCGATTGGTCTGGTGCCGGGTGCTGAACGCACCGAGCTGTGGCATGGAGTAGCCGGACGGGCCGACCCCAGCCCGTCCCGATCAGCGCCATCAGGCATCCACGCCGACGGAAATGAGGGCGGCCCGCACGTCCCCGAGGTAGCCGCGGGGCCCCAAGGTCTCGTGTGTAGCGGCAGCGGGTCTCTGACGGCGCTGGAGGCCGACGATGTGCCGGACCGACCACCTTCGCTTCGGCCAGGGCCGCGGACCTGCCATTGCGCATCAGCCCGCAGGTCGGCGTCTGGAGCAGCTGCACGTCCTCGTGCCCGGCACTGCAACCAGCGCCGGGCGGCAAGAAGGCCGGTAGGCCTACCGCGTGGCGAGTTCGCGTACCGTCGCCATGTCGCTGAACGGCAGCAGTTCCTCGTTGACGATTTGGTAGGGCTCGCTGCCTTTGCCCGCGATCAGGATGACGTCGCCGTGCCCTGCGGCGGACAGGGCGAAGGAGATGGCGCGGCGGCGGTCGGCGAACCGCTCGAAAGTGGTGCCGCTCGCGAGCAGGCCCGGGATGATCTGATCCATGATCGTCCGGGGGTCTTCGTTCCGGGGATTGTCCGAAGTGAGAACGCACAGATCGGAGTAGGTGCCGGCGATCTCCCCCATCCGGGCGCGCTTGGTGACGTCCCGGTCCCCGCCGCAGCCGAAGACCGTGACGACCCGGCCAGAGGCGAAGCCGCGGATGGTGGTCAGCACCTTCTCCAGTGAGTCCGGGGAGTGCGCATAGTCCACGATGACGGACGTGCCGTCCGGGGTCTCGTAGCGTTCGAACCTTCCCGGGATCGGGGGCATCTGCTCGAGTGCGGCGACCAGTCCGGCCAGATTGTGCCCGATGAGGTGGCAGGCTGCGACAGTGGCCAGTGCGTTGGAGACGGAGAACCGTCCAGGCACGGGGATCGCCGCCGGATACTTGTGGCCGGCGTGGTGCAGGGTGAAGCGGGTGCCGACGGCGTCCATGGTGAGGTCGGTCGCCCGGTAGTCCGCCTCCGCGTCGATGCCGTACGTGACGACCGCGCCGGGCATCATGGCCCCGATGCAGGCTCCGACCGGGTCGTCGGCGTTGACCACCGCACGCCGGCACAGCCCCTGGAACAGACGTAGTTTGGCGTCCCGGTAGTTTTCCATGGTGCCGTGGTCGTCCAGGTGATCCTGCGTCAGGTTGGTGAACACCCCTACATCGATGAACGAGTGGTCGAGGCGGTGGGTCAGCAGGCCCATCGACGTGGCTTCGAGCGCCACGGTGCCGACACCGCGGTCGAGCATGCACCCGAGCAGATACTGGAAGTCCGGCGACTCCGGTGTGGTCAGTACCGACGTCGGCATCGGGATCAGTTCGTCGCCGATCCGGCTGCCGCCCGTCCCGATGACCCCCACCCTGGCGTGCTCGGCGACCCTCAGCACCGACTCCACCATGGAGGAAACCGATGTTTTCCCGTTGGTGCCCGTGACGGCCACCATCTTCATCTGCCGGCCTGGCTCCCCGTGGTAGCGGGAGGCGACGACCGCGGCCGCCTTGCGCGTGTCCGCGACGGCTACGACGCATACACCAGCTGCCGACGCCCAGGTCGCGACCGGAAGGTGCGCCGTCGCGGAGTCGATGAGTATCGCCACCGCGCCGCGTGCGAGGGCCGGTCCTACGGACTCGGGGCCGCCCTCGCGATGGCCGGGCACCGCGATGAACAGGGATCCCGGAGTGGCGCGGTGGGCGTCGAAGCCGGTGCCTCCGGTGATCCTCGTCTCCGGATCGCCCTGGATGACTTCATGATCGTGCCCGGCGAGCAGCTCGCTCAGCTTCACAAGGGTCCTCTCGAAGATGCACCGGCTGCCGGTCGTCCGGCGGTCGGCGCGCAGGCGGCGCCAGGGCGCCAAGGGATGACAAAGCAGGAAATTATGGCGAGGACCGTCGCCGTACGGTTACAGAGGCGGGGAGGGGCTGCCGCGCAGAAAATGGTCCGCCCTCAGGGGCGGAATGATCTCGGAAATGCCGAGAATTACCCGGAATCGCTAGCCGTGGCCGTGCAACGCGCGACAGTAGATCGCCAACCCGTTCACCGGGGCGACGGCCGTCGCGTACACGGCGGACGGGCACACGGCATGAGCGGCCTGGAACAGGCACTCCCTCACTGCGCATGTGCGACCCATGTGTGGAGTGTACGTCCAGCCGCGGGGGCGATCGCCCACCGCTCGTTCGCACATCTGCGTTACTGCTGCCGCACTGTCTCCGGCACCCACGCCGCGAGGAACGCCGTGCGGTGGCGCAGCCGAAGGCCCAGCGACTCGTACAGCCGGATGGCGTTGGTGTTGCGCGCGGAGGTGTGCGGGAAGGGCCTCTCGTCGCGGGCACGGACGCCGGGGGCCACCGCCAGTACCAGGCGGGCGGCCATGCCCTGCCCACGGAAGGCCGGGTCGATGTAGACCGCACTGATCTCCGTAGCTGGAGCGGATCACGGCTCGCCGCAGTGAACTGGACGCGCTCGCCGAGCGAGTCCTGGTCCGGCCGGCCGAGCAGGACCGGGCCGCGGCGGAGGCCGCCGCCGTGGGCGGTGCTGCTGGCCCCGCACCGCAGCGAGACTCCCGACGAGGCCGCCCTGCCCGGCGACTACCGCAAGATCCTGACGATCGTCCGGACCGCCGACGGCCCGGTGCAGGCCAAGGGCAACGCACTGGGGAACGAAGAGCAGCACTGGTCGTTTTCAGAGGTTCTCATCAACGTCCATGAGCCGCGCCACGAATCCGTCGGCCAACGCGGCTGGCACGGCCTCCTCATCGGCTCGCGGGCCTTGTACGCCAGCGCCGCCGTCATGGTCCCCGTCGCGCCGGCAACCACGATGGCCAGCGACAGCCACATCCCGCTCAACTCCGTGCCCCTCCGCCTGTGTCCTTGCCGTCGAACTGTTAGAGCGACGAGGCGGCGAAAACGTCCAGGAGGGTGGGAACGGGGGCAGCGGTCGGCGTCCGCTACCCAGCGGCGTCGGGCGCGTCAGCTTCGGTTGGCTGTGCGTGGGCCTGATCCAGCCGTGTTCTCATGCGGCTTCCGGCCTGTGGCTGGAGGGCCCGGGTGGTGGATAGCTCGCGTGACTGATCTTGGGCGAGTAGGCCCAGCTCCAGCGTGCCCTAACATTTCGGGAAAGAAGTCAACGTCGATTATCCCGACAATGGGTCGGCATAAAGGCATTCCTGCGGCGCATACGATGACTTGACGGCCCATCACCTGTCGGGAGTTGATTGCCGTGGACACGTACTTCGTAGGCTCGCGTGCAAGTAACCTTGCCAAGGTTCAGGTGCGCGAATACCTTGCTCCCTTGCGTGAGCGATTCCCTGAGGTCACCTTTACTCACCGAGTGATTCTCGAAGGGGGTGACAGGGACAGGAAGTCGCTGCTTTCGGACGTCTCGGCTGTCAGCGGCGGAAGTGCGTTCAGTAGCGAGCAGGAAGCCGCGTTGGCTCGTGGAGATGTGGATGTGGTCATCCATTCCCTGAAGGATCTTCCTACGGCAAATCCGCCGGGCCTTGTTCTGGTGCCCCCACCGGGCCGGGAGGATGCGCGCGATGCCCTGTGTGGGGCCACGTTGGCCGGGCTGCCCAAGGGGGCGCGGGTGGGGACAGGGGCTCCGCGGCGCATCGCCCAGCTGCTGGCGGTGCGGCCTGATATTGAGGTCGTGCCGATTCGGGGTAATGTGCCGCCGCGTCTGAAGAAGATCGAGACCCTGGGGCTTGACGCCGTGGTTCTGGCGGTCGCGGGACTGCGGCGTCTCGGGTTGGATGACGCGATCGGCGAGATTCTGCCGATCGATCTGTTTCCGCCGTCGCCCGGGCAAGGGGCTCTGGGGGTTCAGGTACGCGAGGACAACGCAGCGATTCGGGAGATCCTTTCCACCTCGGGGATCTCGCGGTGGACGCTCAGGTACGGGCCGAGCGTGCCTTGCTTGCCGAGTTGCACGGAGGATGCAGCGTGCCTGTGGGGGCCTATGCGGAGGTCTGCTCGGATGGATCGCTTTCGCTTTATGCGCAGGTGACGTCACTCGACGGAGCTCGTCAGGTTTCCGGCTCGCTTTCCGGGCCGCTCAGCGAACCGGAAAAGCTCGGGGAGGCCCTGGCCGGAGAGCTGATCGGCCAGGGCGCGCGTTCCATCCTCGGCGAGATACGGGTCGAGGCTGCGGTTTAGCTGCTGAGCTGTCGGGCGATGTCCAGCGCCGCGTACGTCACGCTGGCATCGGCTCCGGCTCGCTTGAGCATGGTGAAGAGCTCGATGAGCCTCTGCACGTCTCGTTTGCCCGTCTTGGGGTCGAGGGACGAGAGTGCGGTGTACTCGCCGGACACCGAGAACGGGAAGAGCGGTGTCCGGGTGTTCCGCTTGAGGTGGGCCAGCACGTCGGCGGTGAACATGGCGGGCTCCAGTAGGAGCATGTCGGCGTCTTCTTGGACGAGTTGGAGTGCCGCGTCGATGAACTGCTCGGGCTTGCCGGGGTTGATTTGGAACTCGCGGTCGACCCCTAGCCTTGGGTGTGGCGCCCATGGTGCGTCGGAAGCCGTCGTAGAGGCTGCTCCAGAAGATCACGTGTGGCATGACGGAGACGCTGCTGAAGCCTTCGTCATTCAGCGCGGTTCGGGCGCCTTGGGTGGTGCCGAGCACCATGGAGGCCGGGCCCACGATGTCGGCTCCTGCCGCCGCGTGTGCGACGGCTTGCCGGGCGGTGATGTCGATGGTGGCGGGAATGTCCGGGCGACCATGCACGTCGGTGACGTAGCAGAGCCCGGAGTCGGTGTACGAGCACAGACACGTCTCCGTCATGACCGCGAGGTCCGGTTCCGCGTCCTTCGCTGCGCGGATGGCCCGGGCCATGAGCGCGTCGGGCACGAGCGAGATCTCCCCTGTGGCGTCCCGCCGGGTGGACTCGGCGAAGATCTTGACCGATCGGATGCCGTGTAATCGGGCCTCGCGCATCGCTGCCGGGATCTCCGGGACCGTGAGGGTCGGCATGGGGCGGTCGGCGTGCTTCTCGGTGACGAGCAGCGCCATGGACAGGTCGGCGGGAGAGAGTGCCGGGCCTTCCAGGAAGCGGCGGACGGCCGGACGACTTCGAAGCGGGTTTGTGGTGCTGCGACTTCGTGCCGGTGGCGTCGCAGTAACGGTCATCTGTCCCTCGTCTCGTTGGGCGCGCGGACGCGCTGGTCATTGCTGGTGCTGGTGGTGATGGCGCCGATCAGGTCGAACACTTCGTCGCCGTCATCCAGGGGCGTTGTCAACGCACCTCTCCTTGCGGTGGCTTTGTGCGGGTCCCGCCTCGCGCTGTCGACCTGCCCTTGCGAGGTCGGGGGAGCCTCCAGTTCACACAGCGGAGACGGGACCCGAGACCCGCCCCGGCCACCAACGTGCCTTCCTTGCCGCATGGCGAGGCTTCCTGTGGCGTCGGCGGTCGGAGCGGGGGCATACGGGGTTCGCTGCCGTGGCACCGAGCGTGTCCTCCCGCGGGGCCGGGCAGCGCACATCGCCGAGGCCAGCGCCGCCCACCTGATGGAGAACCTACGGACCTCCGCAGGGCGACTCTCCGGACGCCGGAGGCGGATCCAGCGACGAGGCATAGCCCGTCGTCCCCATCCCGTTCTGGGCCTGCAAACCCCCAGGGCGGGAGCCACACCACGTCCCTCACGATCGACCGGCAGGCCGGTGTTGCCGCACCTATGCCTGCCAGAAGAGGACTTCACCCTTTGCGCCCACCGGCGATACCCCATGCCTCCATGCGGATTTCGAGCTCCGCGAAGGAGGTGATCATGCATGGCTGACCGCCTCCTCACCGTGGAAGAGACCGCCGAGCGGCTCGGCACCGGCGTGCGCTTCGTGCGGCGGCTCATCGCCGAGCGACGTATCCGCTACGTCAAGATGGGCAAGCCCGTCCGCATCCCCGAGAGCGTTCTCGACGAGTACGTCGAGGCCCACACCGTCGCGTCCCGTCGCGACATGCGCTCGCGCTACAGGAGGGCGGCTTGATGGCGGGGCGCAAGCCGCAGCGGCGGCGTGAGTTCGGCACGGTGCGTCAACTGCCCTCGGGCCGGTGGCAGGCCCGGTACTGGGCGCCGGACGGGTCCCGGCGGAAGGCGCCGGAGACCTTCGAGACCAAGACCGACGCGCAGACCTGGCTCACGCTGACCCAGGCCGACATCGAGCGCAATCACTGGGTCGATCCGGACGTCGGAGCCGTGAACTTCGAGGCGTACGCGCTGAAGTGGGTGGAGGAGCGTGGTCTCTCCGCGACCACGGACGAGCTGTACCGCAGGCTCCTGCGGCTGCACATCCTGCCCGCCTTCGGCGACATGGACCTGGACGAGATCACGCCGCCTGGTGTCCGGAGCTGGCGAGCCGAACGGCTCAAGGTGACGGGTGCGACGACGGTCGCCAAGTCCTACCGGCTGCTCAAGGCCATCATGGAGACCGCGGCCGACGACGAGCTGATCCGGCGAAACCCTTGCCGGATCAAGGGCGCTGGCATCGAGAAGGCCAAGGAACGGCCGACCGCGTCCGTCGAGCAGATCGACGTGCTGGCCGATGCCATGGGCCCGCGGTGGCGGCTGATGGTGTACTTCGGCGCTTACGGCCCCATGCGCCCGGAGGAGCAGGCGGCTCTCCGACGGTCCGACGTCACGCTCGACCCCCTCGCGGTGCGGGTTCGGGAAGCGGCCCCGAGCTGACCACGGGCCGCCGGGTCGAGGGCGACACGAAGTCGGACGCCGGTGTGCGCACCATCTACCTACCCGGCTTCCTCTACATCGAGGTGAAGCGACACCTCGACTGGTACGCCGAGAAGGAGCCCGATGGCCTGCTGTTCGTCGGCGAGAAGGGCGCCCCGTTCCGACGCTCCTCCTTCGGCCGCAAGTGGCGAAGGGCCCGGGCCAAGGCCGGCCTGTCGGAGGACTTCCGCTTCTACGACCTCCGCCACACCGGACACACCCTCTCCACCCAGTCCGGGGCAACGCTCAAGGACACGATGGTCCGGGCCGGGCAGTCCTCGGAGAAGGCCGCGCTGATCTACCAGCACTCCGACGACGAGCGGCAGCAGGAGGTCGCGGAGGGCATCGACGCGAGAGTGCGCGCGGCGCGCGACAAGGCCCACTCCCGGCCACCACAGGCGCGGGAAGCCTGACGGCCAGAGGGCTGGGGCGAGCGGACGCGCCCCAGCCCGCCTCGGCAAGGGGCGACAGAGCTACGCGAAGACGTCGTGTCAGTGGGCCAGGCGAAAGAGAGCGCACCCGCGAGGCAAATTATGAGGGGCTGTCAGTGGCGGGCGATACCCTCATAGATGGCTCAAAGAAGACCCCGGCGCCGTCGAGGTCGACGGGCGCCGGGGTCTCTTCTTGATTGGCATCTGGAACCTACCTCGAACGCAACACTGAAGGCACCCAGTGTCAGGCTGTTGTGATCATTGCCTCTCGACACGGCACGCCGGGACTCCTCTCAGAAATCGAGGAAGGACCCCCGGCGAAAGTGCAACTGATCAAAGCCCGCATCACCGACTACAGGTCCGTCGAGGACTCCGACATATTCGACGTCGAGAAGGACGTCACCTGTCTCGTCGGGAAGAACGAGTCGGGCAAGACGACCCTCCTGCAAGGACTTTTCCGGCTGAACCCCGTGGAGCCCGCCACCTTCGACGAGGTGGTGGACTTCCCCGCCCGCAAGACCCGGGAGCGCAAGCAGCTCCCGGCGGGCAAGAAGATTCCGGTGGTCCGGGCGACATTCCGCTTCGACGACACCGAGATGAAGGCGATCGAGGAAGAGTTCGGCCCGAAGGCCATGCGGAGCTCCGAGTTCGAGGTCATCATCGGCTACCGGAGAAATGCCCGGAACTTCACGCTGCTCTACAATGAGGCCGCGGTCGTCGACCACCTGCGGTCCACCTTGGACCTCCCGGCCGCAGCCGCCAAAGCGATCGCCGGTGCGAAGACAATCGCAGCCCTCCTCGACAGCCTCGACGAGCTGCAAGAGCCCCCGTCCGACGCGATCGCACTCGCGGATCGCATCCGTGGCTGGCGCGACTGCGATCTCGGTTTGTACTTGATCGATCAGTACGCCAACCGGCTCATGCCGAAGTTCGTCTACTTCGCCGAGTACGACTCGATGCCGGGCAAGGTTTCGCTGCCCGATCTGATCCGGCGGCGTGATTCGGGAGAGCTCAAGCGTGGTGAGCGGGCGCTGCTGAGCCTCCTGGACATGGCGGGGGTCTCGCCGGAGGAGTTCAAGGACTCCGACCAGCACGAGCGGCTTCTCCGCGAACTGGAGAACTCCGGCAACGTCATCTCGGACGAGGTCTTCGAGTACTGGTCGCAGAACACCGAGCTGGAAGTTCAGCTGAAGGTCCTGCCGCCCGAAGCGGGGGCCTTGCCGCCCTTCGACACAGGGCCGATTCTCCAGGTTCGCGTCTTCAACCGCCGCCACCGTGCCTCGGTGCCCTTCGACGACCGGTCGCGCGGGTTTGTCTGGTTCTTCTCCTTCCTCGCCTACTTCAACGAACTGGAGGCGGCGGGGACCACAGACCTGATCCTCCTCCTGGACGAGCCGGGTCTGTCTCTCCATGGCCGGGCACAGGAGGACCTGCTCCGTCTGATCGACGAGCGCCTGGCCCCCAAGCACCAGGTCCTCTACACCACCCACTCGCCCTTCATGGTCGACCCCGAGAACCTTCAGAGGGTCCGGACGGTCATCGACATGGAGCGCGGCGGCGCGAAGGTCTCCTCGGAGATCTTCAAGGCCGACGAGGACACCGCCTTCCCGCTTCTGGCGGCGATGGGCGTCGAGATGACGCAGACGCTGTTCGTGGGCGAGCACACCCTGCTCCTCGAAGGCCCGAGCGACTTGATCTACCTCGACGTCCTCACAGATGTCGCCGAGGCGAACGGGTCCACTGGCCTCGACCCGCGCTGGGTCAAAACCCCCATCGGCGGCTCCGGGAAGCTGTCCACCTTTGTGACCCTTCTGGGCGCGAACAAGCTGGATGTTGCGGTCCTCGTCGACTCCAGCACGAAGGACGTCGGCGCCGTTCAGCGCCTCCGAGACAACGACCAGCTCGCCAAGAACGGTCTCGTCGAGATCAGCGAGTTCACCAGCACAGCCGACGCTGACGTCGAGGACCTGTTCGGCCGGGACTTCTACCTGGAGCTCGTCAACCGCGCCTACGCCTCCGAGCTCACCAAGCCGATCAGCGCCTCGGAACTCAACGCCAGGGATCCTCGCGTCGTTCGGCAGATCGAAGCGGTGTTCAAGAAGCGGAAGATCACCACACGGTTCAACCACTACAAGCCGGCGGCTGTTCTCCTCCGCGAGCAGGCCACCTTGGCCCCCCGCATCGACGCGGCAACGATCACGCGAGCCGACCAGCTGTTCACGCGACTCAACTCCCTGCTCCCCAAGCGCTGAGGTGAGTCTGTCCTGACCGTTGCCCTGCCCCACGTCCTTCCTCCGAGTTCAACACGCAGAACTTGACAGGGAAGGGCCCATGTCGGGGCGGGGCAACGTGTTTTGCGTGCGCGAATTCACCGGCAATTCTGACATCGTGACGCACGTCACAAGATTCTAGTCTCGCTATTTGAGATCGTGAGGGATCTCGGGTTCTGGAGTGACTGCTAAGGGTGCCCGTGTGAGCGTCTTCGCGGCGAGTTGGGGCACGCGGAGGGCACGGCGACCTCTGAGAGGTCTAGACAACAAACAAGGCCCGGGTCTGTGACCTGGGCCTTTGCTGTGGAGCGGGTGACGGGAATCGAACCCGCGCTCTGAGCTTGGGAATCACTGGGCCTGATAGGTGACAAACAGGGGCTGACCTGCGCTGACGACGCTGGGATCTGGCTCGTAGGCAAGGCAATCGTGACCGCTGGTGACCGCTGCTTCCCGTGCGTTCTGGCACGCAACTGGCACGGGCTTGCCAGAGTTGCCACACGAGGCCGGGGCCATCAGCCTCACTTGCGATCTCGGAGATGGCGAGATGAACTGGAATTAGGAACGGGCAAGTGGGGCGGAATGAGTGGTTCTCCCGACGAAGCGAGGCCCAAGACGTACCTTGACGAAGCGACGGTCCGTGACACTCAGTAGGAGCTTCCCTGCCCGCAACATTCGAATTGCTTCTGTTGCCTTTTCGGTAAGCGTCTGGATTGGGCCTCATTGACATGATCTGTTGGTGTGTCATGTTCAATAGCCGTAGCGAAAATATACGTACCTTGACTGCTCCCCTACCCGCGCCGCGATTTGTGGCATGGTGGGTGTGGAGTGCCTTGTTGTTCTTTCTATTGATCACGGCGTTCTGTTTGGTCTATTCGGCTAAGTCGTCAGCAGTAGTACGGGTCGCTTTCTTGCTGGCTTTCATGGCGCTGCTATATCTGTTGTGGAGAGCGGTCAGGTCCTGGCACGCATACAAGCCAGGACCCGTTGACGTTCAGCAACTAGAGGATGCCACACCTGAGGGCACCGTAAAGCCGTCTAACGCTGATCTCACGGCTAAATTGCGCCGAAGACTCTCTGAGAGCAGTATGTACCCCCCTACTACGCTGCCTGCTCAAGCCCCGGCGGAGAGTTTTCTGGAACTGCTTGGTGACATCGAGATAGATCCAAAGAAGCTCGGGCCATCCATACTAAAAGTGTTTGGTCGAATGCGCCCAAAACTCGCTTATCGGGTAAGCGGGGTTCTCCAATACCGCGAAGTCGGACCCGAGCAGTGCGGTATGACAGTGACCGTTACGGCGTTTCTGTTTGGCGGTTCACGTTCCATGGCAGTGTGGGCAGCCAATTGGGATGAGGTTATGCGCAAAGCCGGCGTGTGGGTAGTTAGCACTCTGTTGCCTGTTACTCGCCCGGGAAGACTTCAACCTTGGCGCAGCTGGTGGGGGCGGGAGATAGAACCTGAGTTGTATGAAGCGTGCTATGAGGCGATCGAGCTGAATCGTGCCGGACGACATCACGAGGCGTTGGATAGGTATCTCAAGGCCGTGCGTATAGATCCTGCGAATCCGTATCTGAGAGCAGAGCTAGGAGCAACGCAGGAAAAGCTGAAGCTGTATATTGATGCGTTGGATACATACCAAAGAGGGCTAAACCTTGACGGGCAGACTGCAGATGCGTACCACGAGCGCTTGTGGCAAAGCCGTTGGAATCCGCATCCGCGTCGTCTCCGTTATCTTTGGCATCCCCGATGGTACCGAGACGTGCTCGGATTGCGTTATAGGAACTCTGTCACGCTAGGAATGACTGAGGAGACAGCAGAACAGTGGTACCGGCGTGTGGGCACCGAAAATACCGGAACGCATGAGCGTCTCATACCAGTGCTGGTGAACCGATATTGGCCCGTTGTGAAGGATATGCTAGACGTCCCTAATGATGAGAGGCGGGCCAAGAGTAGACTCGAAGAGATTCTGGCCAAGCAGGCAGACTCTGGCGAACAAGCCGTAATCCAAGGGAAGCGCCGACCGGAGGAAAGCACTATTTGTCTTGTGTTTCAAAGAGCTTCGAGCCAAGAGATCAGTCGGCTTTCTGCTGATGATTTCTGGGCCAGATTTTGCCTTTACTGGCCATCATCCTTCTCTAGTTGGCTACGATTCATCTGGCCATTTGCCTACGTTCAAAGTGTGCGCGGGGCTTCACAGCCCGTATCCCGAGGAGCATTTCGAGTCAGCCGTGCAGTGTGCGCTCCTTTGCGCTTGGAATGGGCTACAGCCGAGTTCGGCTCGCAAGACTCGACGAAATGGCGGCAGCCGTATACGTGGCGCAAAGGCCCCAAGGTCTCGTGGGGAAACCTTGAAGCAAGTTCGATTGACGGAACTCTACCCAAAATGGGTGTCAGATCCCTTTTTTCGGACCTAGACTGGCACATGAAATACAATATTGCTTGCGCCTATGCGATAGCCTTGAATTCTCCTTGCGGGGCAGATGCTAGAGATGCCCTAGCGGGGCGTGCTATTGAATACCTTGAGAAGGCCGTGCTAACTTCAAGACGTTGTTTTGCGATACTTGAGCCGGAGTGGGTGGTTGAAGAAGACCCAGACCTGAAAGCGCTTCGGGAAGGAAGAAGTGGGCGCTTTGTCGAGTTTATTCGCAGCTGCTATCCAGGGGTTGATTCTCCTAATGGGGAGTACGGACTCGTCCTCTCTGTCGAGCAATTGAGGAAGTACGATTACCGACTTCTAGAAGAGACGGCGAGGGTAATGCGGCGAATGTGGCGCCGTCGAGGCGATGCGGATAGCGTAGATATAGACGTGGCTACTGCATGGCTTAGCGTCGAGAGTCAGATCTGGGAGGAGATACACGAGATCGCCGATGTGGAGCACGAGAGGAGATGGCGAGATCGGGTAAAGTTGATACGATGTCTTGAGGATAATTTTTACCCTTCTTCCATCGGTCTATCGAACTTCCCTCCCCAGTTGTTTGGTATAAGCCACGATGATCACGTTGAAAACCTCAGCTCTGCTCAAGTAGATAGGCGACTCAAAGATCTTAAGGATTACATGGAAGCTGATAGAGATGTGGACAGTTATGTAAGTCTCGACGGATCTTTCTCGAATAAACCCCCTGATACGCCGTATTTCAATAGCCAACAGGGCGGTAGGATTCTAAGGGACGCCGCTGCGTCCGGTTCGGTGCGACTCGACGCAGACAGGACCAGGCGGCTTGCGACGAGGTACGGTGCTGCTTGGCAACGACTAAGCGACTGGCTAGCTTTGGAAGATGGTCAGCAACGCTTCAGCGAGGCCATCGGGGATGTGGCAAATGTGAATCAATCCCTTGTGGAACCTTAGGTCGCGCAGTTGAGTGAAGCAGCTTCCGTGCTCTGATTTGCCGAATGAATTGGCGGCCGAAACCAGAAGCCTGAGCTGCCATCCCGTCTGCCGTCGACCCACACGGAGTGAAGCGGGCCTGTCCTCCGGCGTCCAGGTGGAGCGCGCCACTGTACGAACGACCTGGACGCCGGAGGACAGGGCTGCTTGGCTTTGCCTGGGTCGACGGCAGACGGGATGGCAACTCCCACGCTCGCCATGATGCAGCCTGCACCCGCACGACCGCCCACGGCCATCCCGGAGCCTGAGCGCCCCCGCCGGAGGCATCTCCTCGGCTTCACCGGTTGCATGCCCAGCGCGCGGCACAGACGGCGGCCGGGCTGGAGCGGGGCGGAGACAGGAGCGCAGGCCCGGCCGGGGGCCGGGCCGCGCGCGGGGAGCGGAGCGAGCCGCCTTGAACCCGTAGAGAAGGTTGTAACTCAGTGGCCGTTGGCCTGGTGTCGGGCGATCTTGTGTGTGGTGGGGCAGGTGAACTGTTCGGCGCATGCCGGAAGGCGTTGGGCCTCGCGGTGGGCGAGCGGTAGGAAGATGACCGGCCGGAGGATCCATTCGATGTGCGTGTCTTGCTGCGTGAGGGCGAACGTGGCCTCTTCCCCGTTGGTGAGGGCGTCTTCGGCTTCCTTGTGGCCGTAGGTGACCCAATCCCATGCCTTGTGGGCCGTTTCCCGGTCGAGTGCTGAGGCGTTGGTTCGGACGGTGACGCGGATCCATCGGGTGGCCTCGCTGGGGCTGTCGGTTTCGATGGAGGCGAGCAGGACCGAGCGGGGGCCTGTGGCTGGTGAGCGCGTCCAGCATTCGCACCAGTAGCCGGGTCGCAGTAGGGGCCTCAGCATGTGGTGGCTCCTGCCTCGGGGGCTACGAGTTGGGCGGTGACGGTGCGGCCGTGCTGGCTGCCGGTGATGTCCAGGCGGCGGGCGAGTGCCATGACGATGGTTAATCCGCGGCCGTGGGTGTCGTCCGGGTCGGCCTCTGCGCGGTGGGGTTCTTCGGGGTGGCCTCCCTCGTCGGTGACGGAGATCGCGACGGTGCGCGCGGAGAGGGACAGCGTGAGCTGGAAGGTGCCGTAGGCGGTGCCGCTGGCGGTGTGGGTGAGGGCGTTGCTGCCCAGCTCGCTGACGATGAGTTCGGCGTCGTGCGCGCAGGGGTGGCCGTTGAGGATGTCGCGGGTCCAGCGTCGTGCGCGGGTGACTTCTTCTCGGGATCCTGGGCACATCAGGCCCCAAACTCGCGGAGCACTCATATACTCGTCCATACAAGTTCCTTCGTGCTGGTAGGGGCTATGGGTCGCGGGTTCGTGCTAGATGAGTCGTACGCCGTCGTGGGCGCGGATGGCCGGCGGGGATGTGTTGTCGAGCGCGTCCAATACACGGATCGCGTACGCCTCGTCGGCAAGCTCGGTGATCTCGTCGCGGGTGGCCCAGCGCAGTGCGCGGGTTTCCGCTCCGGTGGTCGGGGTGCCGTCGAGCGCTTCGCAGCGGAAGACCAGGGAGACGATCAGGCCGGTCATGTTCTTGTAGACGCCGGTGAGGGTAGCGGGAAGCGCGATCTTGATGCCGGTCTCTTCGAGGACTTCCCGTTGCAAGGCGTCGGGGATGGTTTCCTCACGTTCGAGCACGCCGCCGGGCGGTTCCCACTTACCGTTGTCGCGTCGCTTGATCAGCAGCGCACGGCCCGCGTCGTCGACGATGACTCCGGCGACGCTCACGGAGTGCGGGCGCTCAGTGCTCACGTTCCTCGGCCCTCTCGGCTGGCTAGGCTCTCCACCGTAGCAATCCCAGTCAGCCGCTCGTCTAGATACCTAAAGGAGTATGTGTACATGCCTTCTCTGACTTCCGTTCTGGGTGTATTGGACCCGACGAGCGACCGGGCGGTGTTCCGGCAGATCGCTGACGCGCTGCGGGAAGCGATCGACAAGGGGCGTTTCCGGGAGGGGGACAAGCTGCCATCCGAGACTGAGCTGGTCGAGCACTTCGGTGTCTCGCGGATGACTGTGCGCAACGCTCTGTCGCTGCTCCAGCAAGAGGGGCTGGCCGTGTCCGAGCATGGCAAGGGGGTCTTCGTTCGGCCCCGGCCGCCTGTGCGGCGGCTGGCTTCGGACCGGTTCGCGCGGCGGCATCGTGATCAGGGGAAGGCTGCCTTCACCGTGGAGGCCGAGGCGGCGGGCAGTCGTCCGCAGGTGGACAACCTCGAGGTGAAGGAGGAGCGCCCGTCGCCGGACATCTCGGCCCGGTTGGGTTCGCCTCGTAAGGTGCTGGCTCGGCGGCGGCGGTATCTGCTGGATGGGCGGCCGGTGGAGTTCGCCACCTCGTATCTGCCGCTGGACCTGGCGCGGAACACCCCGATCGCGCAGCCCAACCCCGGCCCCGGTGGCATCTACGCCCGGCTGGAGGAGATGGGGCACCGCCTGGATCACTTCGATGAGGAGATCCGGGCCCGGATGCCCTCGCCTGCCGAGGTGCGTACGCTCCAGCTCGCCTCCGGGGTGCCGGTGATCCATCTCGTCCGGACTGCCTACGACGCTGAGGGGCGGGCGGTGGAGGTGTGCGACACCGTGATGGCCGCTGACGCGTACGTCCTCGCCTACCAGCTTCCTGCCAACTGACGCATGGCCGGGGCGTGGTGGCCCCGGGCTGCTTCTTCTGACTCGTACACACGAAGATACATACTCGTATAGACGAGTGGGCAAGCTGTGTGGCATGGTGGTCCCCGTTCCCGCTCGTTCGGGTTCGAAGACCGCAACTCATCTACACAACTAGGTGCGTTGTTCGTGAGAGAAGGAGAAGTAGTTGCGTTCCATTCGAGTTGAGACCTCCGGTGCCACGGTTCTGCTGACTGAGGCGCCGGAGCCGAAGGTGAAGGACCGGCAGACCGGCGAGATCGCCAAGGACGCCCAGAGCGGTGAAGCGCTGATGCGGCTCGGCGTCGTCTACATCGACGGCGGGGAGTCCTCGCTGCTTCAGGTGACTGTGCCGGAGAGCGGGGTCACGGAGGGGCTGGCCCTCGGTTCGCCGGTCACGCTGATCGGGCTGATCGCCCGGCCCTGGGACACCGTGTTCAACGGGCAGCAGCGGCACGGCATCGCTTTCCGGGCCGAGGCCATCGCCCCGGCCGCGATATCGGTCGGTGCGGGGGCCTGAGCCTGATGGCTGATGTGATGACGCTGATGGAGGTGGGTGGTCCGGTCGCCGCGACGGTTGGCGGGGCTGCCTACCTCCGGGTCCGGCACCCGGCCGCCTACTGGTCCACGGTCGGGATGCCCATCTCGACGGCCCGGCTGCTGGGGTCGTACGGGTCCGTGATGGACGCGTGCGGGCTGACCGTTCCGCCGTCGCGGCTGCGGGCCTGGGCGGTGCAGGCGTTCACGCATCGGGAAGTCCGGCCGGTGCCTCCGCGTCGGGGGCTGATCCGTCCGACGTCGACCGGGCTGCGGGTCCGGCTGCGGCTGGCGCCGGGGCAGGAACCTGCCGACGTGGCTGCCTCGGCCGAACGGCTGCGGCATGCCTGGGGTGTTCACGGCGCGTATGTGGAGGAGATCAAGCCTGGCGTGGTTGAGCTGCGGCTGATCGGCTTCGATGTGCTCCGGAAGGTGCGGATGCCTCGTAAGACCGGTGGCGGCTTCCTGAAGGTGCCGGTGGCGCTGAGGGAGGACGCGACGCCGTTCGTCCGGGACTACCGGGCCATCCCGCACCAGCTCACCCTTGGCGCCACGCTGTCGGGGAAGTCGATGTTCCTACGGCATCTGATAGCCGGGCTCGCCCGGCAACGGGTCGCGCTGGTGGGGATCGACTGCAAGCGAGGTGTCGAGCTGGCGCCGTTCGCTCCACGGCTCTCGGCCCTGGCGACTGATCCTGTGCAGGCGGCGGAGTTGCTGCCTGTGCTGGTTGGGCTGATGGAGGACCGGTACGACCTGATCAAGGCCCGGCAGGGCATCGCTCCCAGCACCCCGGACGAGGAGATCACCTCTGACATCTGGGGTCTGCCGGAGGATGAGCGGCCGGTGCCCGTGGTGCTGCTCGTGGATGAGGTGGCCGAGCTGTTCCTGGTCGCCACGCGGAAGGACGAGGAACGGCGGGACGAGATGGTCACCCAGCTCATCCGGCTCGCCCAACTCGGCCGCGCAGCGGGCATCTACCTGGAGGTGTGCGGGCAGCGCTTCGGCGCCGAGCTGGGCAAGGGGGCGACGATGCTGCGGGCTCAGCTGACCGGCCGGGTCTGCCACCGCGTGAACGACGAAGCCTCCGCCAAAATGGCCCTCGGCGACATCGCCCCCGAAGCGGTCGGCGCGGCCTGCGCCATCGCCCCCGAACGGCCCGGTCTTGCGGTCGCCGGTGATACGTCCGGCGGCTGGTCCCGTATCCGTACGCCGTACCTGTCGCTGGCTGAGGCAGCCGAAGTGTGCCGCGAGACCGCTCACCTCGTGCCGGACATGCCCGCACTCGAGCCGTTCCGGCCGGACGTGCCGGCCGTACCGGTGAGCGCTCCGGCGTCCCTGCTCAAGCCGCTTCCGGCCGCCGAGTAATCCACCCCGTCTGACGGCTGGCGCGACCGCATCGCGCCCTGTCCCTACCCCCGCCATGCCTGAAAGCGAAAGGGAGTCCCTATGTCCCGTCCCACCATTTCCGAGGTCTCCGCGCTCCTGGCCGACCTGGCCGACTTCCGCACACGCGGGGCCGGGAGCAAGGCCGAGTTGATGAACCGCAAAGCGGACCTGTTGGAGCGCATCGCCGCTGCCCAGCCCGATGACGTTGAGGCCGCTGAGGTCGCCGCCGCTGCTCGCGCCCGTGCCGACGAACTCACCGCAGACGGCTGACTGGACCGGAAGGAGTTCCCACCCATGCGCGCTTACCTGGCGCGGGTTGACGCGGTGCTCGTGCAAGCGGTCATCGCTGCCGCGCTATCTTTCGCCCACTTGCATGACCTGGCCTCGGCGGCCGGACAGGACGGGTGGAAGGCGTGGGCCTATCCGGTCTCCGTTGACCTGCTGCTTGTGGCGGCCTGGCGTCGGCTGCGGTCGGGGGCGTCCAAGGCGGCGGGCTGGTGGTGGTTCGCCGTTGCCCTGGTCGCGTCGCTCGGGGCGAACGTCGCCACCGCCGGGCTGCTCGACCTGGCCGACGTACCGGACTGGCTGCGGATCCTCGTCGCGGGATGGCCCGCCGTCGCCTTCCTCGGCGGAACGCTCCTCGCCCACACCGCACCAGCGCCCGAAACTGCATCGGCCCCGGCCGAGCCGGAAACCGCGGGGCCACCCGCTGACTCTGAGCCTGAGACGAAGCAGCCTGCGCCACACGTTCCGGCCGCGCTTGTGAACCACGCGCGCAAGCTCGCCGACGATCACCGCGCCCGTACCGGCTCGCCCATCGACACCGACACCCTGCGCGCTCGCCTCGGCGTCCCGGCGCCGTTGGCCGACGCCATCGCCTCCCGCCTCTGAAGGAGTCCACGATGCTCCGCCGCTTCCGCAACGTCGCCCGTATCGGCCCGGTCCGGGTCGGCACCGCCAACGATCAGCGGGGCCGGGTGAAGCACACCGCCGTGTGCACCGCTCCCCGTTGTGACTTCTCCGCCGACTACGACACCCGCGCTGCCGCCGAGTTGGCCGCCCGTACGCACCGCTGCCCCGTCCGCTGAAAGGAGATCGCCTGTGACCGTCAGTCTGCCCCTGGTGCTCGTCCTCGGCGCCGTCGCCTGGATCGCGATCAAGTTCATGGGCGTCCGCCTGTGGGTCGCCGTCGTGATCGCGCTGTTCGGCTTCTGGCTCGCCCACACCGGCCTCGCGCCGTCCGTGGAGTCCGGTACGCGCTCCGGCGTCGACTCCGTCAACGGCAAACACGACTAGACGAGTAGCTGAGAGGAGATCGCAGTGTTCCGACCGAAGTACCCCGAAGCCCCCGCGCCGTCGATCGTCCACGTGCCCACCGCCGTCCCGGCGGCCCAGCACGGTCACGCCCCGGCCTGCTCCTGCCAGCACGCCCCCGCGCCCGCTCCAGCTCGCCCGGCCGGGGTCTTGAGCGGGCTCAACGCCGGAACGGTCGGTGCCGTGGTCACGGTCGGCATCGTCCTGACCGCGCTCCTGGCTGCTGTCGCTGTCACGGCCGTCTCCGTCGCCGTGGCCGCCGTGGTCATGCGCTCGCTGTTGGCCAGCCAGCGCCGCCGCTGATCCCGCTCGAACGCGACTGCCGGGGCGGCCTCGATACCGCCAAGCATCCGCCGCCCCGGCAGCCCCACCCCTCCCGACTCAAGAGCCGAAAGAGGAGACCCCATCATCACCCGCACCACCCCGCCACCGCTGCCCCAACTCCGCAGCTTGGCAGCACTCGGCACAATGTCCGCACTGCTCCGCCAACTCTCTGGCCTCGGCGGCTGCACCCACCCCATCCGCCTCGACGGCCACCGCACCGAACACCACCTCAACCAGGACACTGGCGAGATCGGCCGCGTCCTCCGACACCTGGACTCCGCCGAGCTGCCCGCCGGGCAGCTCCTGGTCCGCTGCAACAACCGCCGCGTCACTCGCTGTGCGGCCTGCGCCGAGACCTACCGCCGCGACACCTTCCACCTCATCACCGCCGGACTACGCGGCGGCAAAGGCACCCCGGAAGACGTCGCCACTCACCCTCGCGTCTTCGCCACCTTCACCGCGCCCAGCTTCGGCCCCGTCCACAACCGGCCCACCGGTCCGGCTGGCACGATCCGCCGGTGCCGGTGCGGCGTCCGCCACGACCAGGATGACGACGCCCTTGGTACGCCACTCAACCCTGACAGGTACGACTACGAATCCGCGGTGCTCTGGAACGCCCACGCGGGCATGCTCTGGCGGCGCTTCTCGATCTACCTGCGGCGGGAGGTCGCCAAGCGGGCCGGACTCAGTCAGCGAGCCCTCCGTAACCACGCTCGGCTTTCCTTCGCCAAGGTCGCCGAGTACCAAAAGCGCGGCGCCGTTCACTTCCATGCCGTGATCCGCATCGACGGTCCTGGCGGTGGCAACACTCCGCCTCCGGCCTGGGCCACGGTCGAGCTGCTGACCGACGCTATCGAGGCGGCTACGCCCAAGGCGCAGGTTGCCGGGCCGGTCATCGACGGGCGGGCCCACACGTTCACCTTCGGCGGCGAGCTCGACGTACGACCCATCCGAGGCGCGGACTTCAACGGCGGCCAGGAGCTGACCGATCGGGCCGTGGCCGCGTACATCGCCAAGTACGCCACCAAGGGCGCCGAGACGGCGACTGGGGCCCTGGACCGGCCTATACGACTCATCGCCGAAGTCGCCCAGCTCGACATCAGCGAGCACGCCCGGCGTCTCATCCGCACCGCTTGGGCTCTCGGGGCGCGGAAGGACCTGGAACACCTTCGGCTTCGTGCCTGGGCTCACATGCTCGGCTTCCGGGGCCACTTCTCCACCAAGTCCCGCCGCTACTCCACCACCCTCGGCGCACTCCGCGACGCCCGCGCCGCATGGCGACGTGCCCAAGCCGCCGCCGAGCTGGAGCAGGGCGGCACCACGCTCGTCCTCGCCCACTGGGTCTACGCCGGAACCGGCCTCACCCCCGCCGAGGAATGGCTCACCACCACCATCACCCCCGCCCCCGGAACAGAAGGAGAACCGACCCATGCGTGACCGGTACCTCAGCGTTGCTCAGGTGGCCGAGCTTCTGGGGACCACCCAGCGCTTCCCTCGACGGCTGGTCGCTGAGCGGCGCATCAAGTACGTGAAGGTGGGGCGCCATGTCCGCATCCCGGAGAGCGTCATTCAGGAGTACATCGACGCCAACACCGTGCGGCCGGTGCAGCCTCGGCGTCGTCACCTCCGGAGGGCTGCCTGATGGCCAACAGCAAAGGGAAGCGGCGTCGTTTCGGAGCGGTTCGCAAGCTCCCCTCCGGCCGCTTCCAGGCTCGCTATCCCGGCCCGGACGGGATCATGCGTCCGGCTCCGGTGACCTTCGAGACGACGGGCGACGCAGACGACTGGTTGGCGGAGAAACAGACCGAGCTGCGGCGGGGTGACTGGCAGGACCCGGACGCGGGGGCCGTCAACTTCGAGGAGTACGCCTTGCGGTGGGTTAAGGAGCGGGGGCTTTCCCCTACCACCGACGAGTTGTACCGGCGGCTTCTGCGGCTGCACGTCTTGCCGACCTTCCGGGCCTGGGACCTGGACGAGATCACGCCTCCGCGCATACGCACCTGGCGCGCTGAGCGGCTGGAGACCGTGGGGGAGACGACCGTTGCGAAGTCGTACCGGCTGCTGAAGGCCATCCTGGAGACGGCCGTTGAGGACGAGCTGATCCGCCGGAATCCCTGCCGGATACGCGGAGCAGGGAAGGAGTCGGCGGGTGAACGTCCCATCGCCACCGTGGAGCAGGTGGATGCGCTCGCCGACGCCATGGGGCCGCGCTGGCGCCTGATGGTCTACATCGCCGCGTATGGCCCCGCTCGCCCCGAAGAGCAGGCGGAGATGCGGCGGCCTGACGTGGACCTCGAAACGGTCGGGGTGTGGGTGCGCCGTGCGGCTCCTGAGCTGACAACCGGCCGGCGGGTGGTGGGCGATACGAAGTCCGAGGCGGGGAAGCGGTTCATAGTGCTGCCCGGGTTCATGCGGAAGGACCTGGAGCGGCATGTGAAGTGGTTCGCGGAGAAGGAGCCGAACGGGCTGCTCTTCGTCGGCGAGAAGGGTGCTCCGTTCCGGCGGTCCTCCTTTGGGCGGAAGTGGCGACGGGCGAGGGCGAAAGTGGGGCTCCCCGACGACTTCCGTTTCTACGATCTTCGTCACACCGGACACACCCTCTCGACCCAATGCGGGGCGACGCTCAAGGACACGATGGTGCGTGCCGGGCGGTCGTCCACGCGGGCCGCGCTCATCTACCAGCACTCGACCCTGGAGCGGCAGAAGGAGGTCGCCGCCGGGATCGATGCCCGCGTTGCCGCCGACCGCCAGGCGGCCAAGGAGGCTGCTGAGAAGGGCGACGATCAGGCATCTGGCACGGATCTGGCACGAGATGCTTAGGGAGGTCTAGACAACAAACAAGGCCCAGGTCGTTGACCTGGGCCTTCGTCGTGGAGCGGGTGACGGGAATCGAACCCGCGCTCTGAGCTTGGGAAGCTCATGTTCTACCATTAAACTACACCCGCGAGGGGCGCCCGATCTCTGGCGCCGCATCGTCGGACACTTTACCCCATGGCTGACCCCCGGCGCATTCGTCGTGGGGTCTTCGTGCTGTTTGCGCGGCCAAGACGAGTCAAGCCGAGGGTTGAGGTCGGTGGGGGCGGGGGTGTTTTGAGGGGGGCTTGGTGTGGTTTTGGGGTGGATTTTTGGGGGTGTCCGTGAGGTGGAAGCGGCTGTTGGGGTGCGGGAGTTGGGCGTACGGTGGGGGTGCGGAGTGCCGCGTGGAGTGGTGGGTGGTTGATCCCCTAATGTGGCTTTTGTCGTCCACGCCGTCCACGTTCTTGGGGAAGGGACTCAATGGAGCGCACCGTCGTCCGTTGTGCTGAAGGGCATGTGTTCAGCACCTCCTCGTTCCCGATGCAGCACCTCACCATCGATCGCATCGGCCCCGGCCGGTTGCTGCGGTGTCCGCGTTGCGCTCGGCTCCGGCACGCGGTGCCGGTGGGAGCCGATAAGCGGTGAGCGGTAGCTGATGAAGTCGCAGGGTGCGGGCCCGGTCCGGTGGGACCGGGCCTGTGCCGTGGGGGCTCCGGTGATGTGCGTATCCTCTTCGGGTGCTTCTCTCAGACAAGGACATCCGGGCCGAGATCGACGCCGGACGGGTGCGGATTGATCCGTACGATCCGGCGATGGTGCAGCCGTCGAGTATCGATGTAAGGCTGGACCGGTTCTTCCGGGTGTTCGAGAACCACCGCTATCCACACATCGACCCGGCGGTGGAACAGCCCGATCTGACGCGGTTGGTGGAGCCCGAGGGGGAGGACGCGTTCATCCTGCACCCAGGGGAGTTCGTGCTCGCCTCGACGTACGAGGTCGTGACGCTGCCGGATGACATCGCCTCACGGCTCGAGGGGAAGTCGAGTCTGGGGCGGCTGGGGCTGCTGACGCACTCCACGGCGGGGTTCATCGACCCGGGGTTCTCCGGGCATGTCACGCTCGAGCTGTCGAATGTCGCGACGCTGCCGATCAAGCTCTGGCCGGGGATGAAGATCGGGCAGCTGTGCATGTTCCGGCTGACCTCGCCCGCGGAGCATCCTTACGGTTCCGCCCGTTACGGCTCCCGCTATCAGGGGCAGCGCGGGCCGACGCCCTCGCGGTCGTTCCAGAGCTTCCACCGGACGAAGGTGTGAGCGACGTGGGTGAGCGGCGCGAGAACCTTTCGTACGAGCGGTTCGGGGTCGCGGTCCGCGAGCTGGCGGAGAAGATCGCCGGAGATGGCTATGAGCCGGACATAGTGCTCTCCATCGCCCGCGGTGGGGTCTTCGTGGCCGGTGGGCTGGCGTACGCGCTCGACTGCAAGAACATCCACCTGGTGAACGTGGAGTTCTACACGGGCGTCGGGACCACCTTGGACATGCCCGTAATGCTCGCACCCGTGCCCAACGTGATCGACTTCTCCGACAAGAAGGTGCTGATCGCCGATGACGTGGCGGACACCGGCAAGACGCTGAAGCTGGTCCGGGACTTCTGCCTCGGCACGGTCGCCGAGGTGCGCAGCGCGGTGATCTACGAGAAGTCCCAGTCGCTCGTGAAGTGCGAGTACGTCTGGCAGCGCACCGATCAGTGGATCAACTTCCCTTGGAGCGTGGAACCGCCCGTGGTGCGGCGGGAGGGGCAAGTGCGGGACGCCTGACATCGGGTACGGCGCCTGACACAGGGCACGATGCCTGAGGTCCTGAGACGCCTGACACCGGGCACGGCGCCTG
The DNA here is from genome assembly GCF_052665095.1 of Streptomyces sp. NEAU-174. Taxonomy (NCBI): domain Bacteria; kingdom Bacillati; phylum Actinomycetota; class Actinomycetes; order Kitasatosporales; family Streptomycetaceae; genus Streptomyces; species Streptomyces sp. NEAU-174. Next base: position 1,037,450 of record NZ_JBQTCE010000001.1, read on the forward strand.
AGAGCCTGAGGTCCTGACACGCATGAGATGGGGGCCCGCCAGCGCGGGCCCCTTTGTCATGCGGGCTGTCGTGCGGGCCCTACAGCGCCTTACAGCGTTCCCAGCTTCAGCAGGCTCAGCAGCGCGATCAGCTGGATCGCCGACGCGCCCAGCGCCTTCTGCCACGGCAGGTCGTGCGACTTGCTCACCATCGAGGTGAAAAGCGCGCCCGCCGCCAGCCAGGTCGCCCAGCCCAGCACCTTCACCAGCGAGCTGTCCCCGCCCAGGAAGAGCGCGAACACCAGCCGCGGCGCATCCGTGATCGACATGATCAGCATCGACAGACCGATGGTCGGCGCCCACGTGCCGTCGCCGCCCAGCTGGCGGGCGAGGGTGTGGGTGACGGCGCCCAGGATCAGTCCACTGATCACCATGGCGACGCCCGCGGTGAGCACCCACGGGATGCTGTTGGACATGGGGGCGTTGAGGACGTCCTTACGGGCGTCATCGAAGCTGAAGACCGCCAGCAGACCGTAGACGAAGGTCACGATCAGCGCCGGGCCCCACACCGCGTAGTCCCGCATCTGCCAGAAGGTGGCAGACGGGCGCAGCACGATGCCGCTCAGCAGCTGCTGCCAGTGCAGCCGGGGGCCGGCGGGCGGGGCCGTGGAGGAGCCTGCGCGGTACGTCTGCCCGCCGTAGCCGTCGTCGTACGAACCGGGGCCCTGGCCGTACGGGTCGTACGCGTCGGGCGCGTCGCCGACGCTGAACTGCTGTGTATGGCCCGAGTTGTTGTCGGCGTACCCGCCGCCGCCCTGTCCGTACGGTCTCTGCCCCTGGCCGTAGCCTCCGGGGCCGGGGCCCTGCCCGGGCCCGGGGCCGTAGTGCGGGTCCTGGCCGCCGAAATACTCCGGCTCTCCCTGTGAGGAGGGCTGCTGCCACTGCGGCTGCTGCTGACCGCCGTACGGGGCGTTCTGTCCGTACGGCGGCTGCGGCGGCCGCTGCTGCTGCCCTTGTTGCGCGGAGTGGGAGTCCCGTCCGCGTCCGATCCTGAATCCAGCCACCATTCGAACGTACCCGGTCGTAGCGGGCCGGGTGCGGGAGCTGTGTGAGCGGACCGGGCATTGCGGCCGAGCTGTGACATCCCTTAGGGGGTCCCTTATGGGTTTTCCCCCGGTGGGGGGTGGGGAGCGCCGGTGTGTCCGACCGGCCCATGCGCGCCTTGGTCCGCGCCCGCGGACTGGTCCGCGCCCTAGTCCGCCGCGAACGGCTTGCTGCTGAAGGCCGTCTTGTCCGCCGTGCCGTCCGTGATCCACCACCACTCGGGACGTTCGCCGTACCGCGAGAAGGCCAGACCGGGGCCCCACGCCAGGACGACCTCGTCCTTACCGTCGTGATCGAAGTCCGCGACGCCGTAGAGCCGGGCCGCGCGCTCGTCCTTACGGATGGTCCTGCCGTCCACGGCGGCGGGTGCCGCGCGGGTCAGCAGATGACGCCGGGTGACGCGGGTCGTCGCGGGGTGGGAGCCCCGCAGGGTGAGCAGCTCGACGCCGCCCCGCCCGAGCGAGACGGCCAGCTCATCGGTGCCGTCCCCGTCCGTGTCGGCGGCGGCCAGGGTGCCCGACATCCCGGGCACCTTGAGGGGGCGCGGAACCGAACCGGACGTCTGCGCCGCCCCCTTGTGGTAGATGCTCACCGTCTTGCCGATGTCCGGCCGTTCCGTCTCCACACCCGGCTCGTCGTCACGGGTGCCGCTGTCGCCGACCGCGACATCGCGGCGGCCGTCGCCGTCGAAGTCGCCGAAGGCGATCGAGTTGCCCTCGCGCAGCCCGCGGCTCGTGTGGCTGAGGCCGTGGGACCCGGCGGTGAGGAGGGCGGAGCCGGACTGGTCGTTGTCGTTGACCGCGTGCACCACCAGATCGGTGGCGCGGTGGCCGTCGGCGGTGTCCGCGATGGTGTCGGCGATGAGATCGCCGATCTCGCCGTGGCCCTTCAGCGGGCTCGCGTACGGCACGGTCCGGGCGGCCTTGCCCGCCCGGTTGAACGGCCCGTACAGCACCAGCAACGAGTGCCGGTCCGCGCGGACCAGGGCCAGGTCGTGGTGGCCGTCGCCGTTGAAGTCGCCGACGGTGGGCCGCTGGGCGTCCACGCCGTCGTCCGGGCCGGTCAGCTGGACGCGGGCGGCGGAGCGGGTGCTGCGGGGGCCGCCGGGGCCGCCCCAGGAGATGTAGGGGACGGTCCGGACGGTGGCCTGGGTGCGCTCGGTCTCCTGCTTGCCGAGCGCCTCGCCCGCCGTCGTGGTGACGTCGGCGTAGCCGTCGCCGTCGAGGTCGGCCGTGGCCACCTCGGTCGCGCCCGCGACGGTGACGTCCTTGGAGGGCAGCCCGAGGTCGCGGTGGCGGAGCACGGTCCGGGTGGCGGGATTCAGGCCGTGGGACGAGCCGTGGACGAAGGCGATCCGGCTGGGCAGCCCCCCTTTGCCGGACGGGACGGGGACGCGCAGATCGGGGTAGCCGTCGCCGTTGACGTCATCCGGCAGCCGGCTGCCCTTGCCGTGGGGGACGGGCGCGGTCGCGGTGGGGGTGATGACGGACCCGGCGGCGGAGTCGTCGCGCCGGCCCCCGGCGCCGTCCTCGGGGCCGCAGGCGGTGAGCAGCAGCGCCAGACAGGCCGTACCGGCGGCGACGGAGGCGGCCACGGAGGCGGTGACGGAAGTGACGGCAGAGGCGGAGGCTGAGGCGGCGGAGGCGCGGCGGACGCGGGGGACGCGGGGGAGGGAGCGGCGTCGGGGGCCCGGGACGCGGCCGGGTGGTGCTGTGGGGGGAGGTGCTGGCGTCATCGGCCCACCTCAACCCATCACGGCGGCTGAGGCAACCCATCCGGGCGGCTGAGACCAAGGGGCACGGCACTTCGTTACGAGGGTGATGCCTGGCGCTCCCGCCAGCCGCCGTTCGGTGATCTTCCGGATGATGTGGGACCGATCAGTCTGCTTGACTGTAAAGATGACCTTTGGAGCACAAGGGCCGTCCAGGACATTTACGGATGCCGTGTTGGGCATGATCCTGTAGGGAATTCGCAACGTCGTTGTGAGAAGGGATACTTCACGGCCAGTATCGGTACGTCCGGCGCGGGAACTTCGATGCGGAAAAGCGGGGGCAACCATGTGCTTAACGCACGGTGGGCGGATGACGGGTGAGGCGACGAGACCGGTGAAAGAAGGCGCGGGCGGGGTGTAGTCGCGATGTCGGACGGGAGTGCGCGGCCGGCGGCGGAGGATGCCGCTCGCCCACCGCTGAGCGAGGGTGCTAGAAATAGCGACATGGCCGGACTTTTCGGTCGACCACGGGTTCCGCTGGCCCGCACGATGACCGACTGGCGCCCACGCGGTCGGCGTGAGGGGCCCCATTCGACATGGGAGCGACGTGGGCGGCGCGTTCAGCAGGACACGCACGACCAGCAGGAACAGCAGGAACAGCAGGACCGACAGGACCCGAGTGATCAGCAAGGTCAGCGCGATCAGTGGGATCAGCGCGATCAAGCCGATCCGCACGGCTCGCCGGCCCCCCGTGCCCGCTGGGGTCCGCAGGGTCGGCAGAGCACGAGCACGTACGCCCAGCTGAGCCCGCACGCACGGCCGCCGGTGCGTACGGGCTGGAGCGGCCGCGGACCGGGCCCCGGATCCGGCCCCGGCTCCGGCGGCGGTCCCGGTGGCGGTCCCGGCGCGCCCAACGGCCGCGGCTATGGGCGGCGGCCCCGCTGGCACCCGGGGCGCGGGGTGCGCACCGTGGCCGGCCAGGTCTTCGTCCTCCAGGTCGGCGTCGTGCTGCTGCTGGTCGTGGCCGCCGTGGTGGCGCTCGTCCTCCAGTCCCGCTACGACAGCGAGCGGGAGGCCCGTAACCGCTCCATGGCGGTCGCCGAGAGCTTCGCGAACGCGCCGGGCATGGCGAGCGCGCTGCGCGGCCGCGATCCCAGCGCCGTGCTCCAGCCGCTCGCCGAGCGGGCCCGTAAGGGCTCCGGCGTCGACTTCGTCGTGGCCATGACGCCGCAGGGGATCCGCTACACCCACCCCAACCCCGCCCGGATCGGCAAGCACTTCATGGGCAGCATCCGCCCGGCGGCCGAGGGCCGGACGGTCCAGGAGACCTTCACCGGCACCCTCGGCCTGTCCGTACGGTCCGTGGTGCCCGTCAAGGACGCCCAGGGGAAGGTCGTCGGCCTGGTCGCGGCCGGTATCACGATCAAGAAGGTGAGCGGCGCGGCCGACCACCAGCTGCCGCTGCTGTTCGGCGCGGCGGCGGCCGCCATGGCGTTCGCCACGGCGGGCACGGCCCTGGTCAGCAGGCGGCTGCGGCGTCAGACCCACGGGCTGGACCCGTCCGAGATGACGCGGATGTACGAGCACCATGACGCGGTGCTGCACTCGGTGCGCGAGGGCGTGCTGATCGTCGGCGGCGACGGGCGGCTGGTGCTGGCCAACGACGAGGCGCGCCGGCTCTTCGACCTCCCGCCGGACGCCGAGGGCCGTCTGGTGTCCGAGCTCGGCTTCGATCCGCACACCGCCGCGCTGCTGGCGTCCGGGCGCCCCGCCACCGACGAGGTCCATACGGCCGGTGAGCGGCTGCTGTCCGTCAGCCACCGCCCCACCGACCGCGACGGCGGCCCGCCCGGCAGCGTCGCCACCCTGCGCGACACCACGGAGCTGCGCGCGCTGTCCGGCAAGGTCGACCTCGCGCGCAACCGGCTCAAGCTGCTGTACGACGCGGGCGTCTCCATCGGCACCACGCTGGACGTGGTGCGCACCGCCCAGGAGCTGGCGGAGTACGCGGTGGCCCGGTTCGCCGACTACGTCTCGGTGGACCTCGTGGACTCGGTGCTGCGCGGCGAGGAGCCTCCGAACGGGGCCTCGGGCCTCAGCGACCCCCCGGACGGGGTCTCGGGTCTCAGCGATCCCCCGGACGGCGTGTCCGTCCTCAGCGCCCCGGACGCGGGCAGCGCCCCGGACGCGGGCTCGTGGGCCACCGTGGCGGCCGCGGACGGCGGCCGTACGGTGCTGCGCCGTACGGCCCTCAGCGGCATCCGCGACGACGGCCCGCTCTACCCGCTCGGCATGCTGATCGAGTTCGGCCCGAGCGCGCCCCAGGCCCGGGGCTTCCGCAGCGGAGCGGTCACGGTCGAGCCGGTCCTGGGCGACTTCGGCGGCTGGCAGGAGCAGGACCCCGAGCACGCCCGCCGGATCGTGGACTACGGCATCCACTCGATGATCACGGTCCCGCTGCGGGCCCGGGGCGTCGTCCTGGGCGTGGCCAGCTTCATGCGCGCGGAGAAGCCGGAGCCCTTCGAGGAGGACGATGTCTCCCTCGCGGAGGAGCTGGTCACCCGGGCCGCCGTGAGCATCGACAACGCGCGCCGCTACACCCGCGAGCACACCATGGCGGTGACCCTCCAGCGCAGTCTGCTGCCCCGGATGCTGCCGGAGCAGAACGCGCTGGATGTGGCGTACCGCTATCTGCCGGCGGAGTCGGGGGTCGGTGGCGACTGGTTCGACGTCATCCCGTTGCCCGGAGCCCGGGTGGCGCTGGTGGTGGGGGATGTGGTGGGGCACGGTCTGCACGCGGCGGCGACGATGGGGCGGTTGCGGACGGCGGTGCACAACTTCTCCACGCTCGACCTGCCGCCCGATGAGATCCTCTCCCACCTCGATGACCTGATCGCCCGGATCGACCAGGACGAGGGCCCTGGCGGGCCGAACGGCGACGGCAGCGGTGGTGGGGGCGGCAGTGAGGGCATCACGGGAGCCACGTGTCTGTACGCGATCTACGATCCGGTGACGCGGCGCTGCACGATGGCGCGGGCCGGCCATCCGCCGCCCGCGCTGGTGCGTCCGGACGGCTCGGTGGAGTTCCTCGATCTGCCCGCCGGGCCGCCGCTGGGCCTGGGCGGGCTGCCGTTCGAGACGGCGGAGCTGGAGCTGCCCGAGGGCAGCCATCTGGTGCTCTACACGGACGGGCTGATCGAGAAGCGCGACCGGGACATCGAAACGGGTCTGGAGATGCTGCGCGGCGCCCTGGCCCACCCCGGCCGGACGCCTGAGGACGCCTGTACGGCGGTGCTGGACGCGCTGCTGCCCGATCGCCCGAGCGATGACATCGCGCTCATCGTGGCCCGTACGAGGGTGCTGGAGCCCGGTCTGACCGCCGACTGGGAGGTGCCGTCCGATCCGGCGCAGGTGGCCGAGGTGCGTGCCGCGGTGGCCCGGAAGCTCGCGGAGTGGGATCTGGGCGATGTCGCGTTCACGACCGAGCTCATCCTCAGCGAGCTGATCACCAACGCGATCCGCTACGCGACCGGCCCGATCCGGGTGCGGCTGCTCTGCGACCGCAGCCTGATCTGCGAGGTCTTCGACACCAGCAGCACCTCCCCGCATCTGCGGTACGCGGGGACGACGGACGAGGGCGGCCGGGGGCTCTTCCTGGTCTCCCAGTTCGCCGACCGCTGGGGCACCCGCTACACCGCGGACGGCAAGGTCATCTGGACCGAGCAGGCGCTGCCGCTGTCGAAACACGGCAAGCCGAGGCCGTAGACGTGGGGTCGTAGACGTACGAAGCGAGGCCCGCCCGCGCACTGCGCGGGCGGGCCTCGTCATGGTCGTCATGGTCGACGCGGGGGCCGGGGGCGTCACTTCACCGGCGTGGGCTCCGGGGCCTCGGCCGACTCTCCGTCGCCCTCCGGCTCGGCCGGGGTCTTCACCGAGTCGAGGAGCAACTGCGCCACATCCACGACCTGGAGCTCCTCCTTCACCACGCCGTCATTCTTCTTGCCGTTGACGGAGTCGGTCAGCATCACCAGGCAGAACGGGCAGGCGGTGGAGACGATGTCCGGGTTGAGGGACAGCGCCTCGTCCACGCGCTCGTTGTTGATGCGCTTGCCGATCCGCTCCTCCATCCACATCCGGGCGCCGCCCGCGCCACAGCAGAAGCCGCGCTCCTTGTGGCGGTGCATCTCCTCGTTCCGCAGCCCCGGCACCTTGGCGATGATCTCGCGCGGCGGGGTGTAGACCTTGTTGTGGCGGCCCAGGTAGCAGGGGTCGTGGTAGGTGATCAGACCCTCGACCGGGGTGACCGGGATCAGCTTGCCCTCGTCGATGAGGTGCTGGAGCAGCTGGGTGTGGTGGATGACCTCGAACTCGCCGCCCAGCTGCGGGTATTCGTTGGCGATCGTGTTGAAGCAGTGCGGGCAGGTGGCGACGATCTTCTTCGCCGACTTGGGCTTCTTGGACGACTCGTCTTCGTCGTCCTCGCCGAAGGCCATGTTCAGCATCTCGACGTTCTGCTGGCCGAGCTGCTGGAAGAGGAACTCATTGCCCAGCCGGCGGGCGGAGTCACCGGTGCACGCCTCGTCGCCGCCCATGATCGCGAACTTGACGCCCGCGATGTGCAGCAGCTCCGCGAAGGCCTTGGTGGTCTTCTTGGCCCGGTCCTCCAGGGCGCCCGCGCAGCCGACCCAGTACAGGTAGTCGACCTCGGTGAGGTCCTCGATGTCCTTGCCGACGACCGGCACCTCGAAGTCGACTTCCTTGGTCCACGCCAGCCGCTGCTTCTTGGCCAGCCCCCAGGGGTTGCCCTTCTTCTCCAGGTTCTTGAGCATCGTGCCCGCCTCGGACGGGAACGAGGACTCGATCATCACCTGGTAGCGGCGCATGTCCACGATGTGGTCGACGTGCTCGATGTCCACCGGGCACTGCTCGACGCACGCGCCGCAGGTGGTGCAGGACCACAGCACGTCCGGGTCGATGACGCCGTTCTCCTCCAGCGTGCCGATCAGCGGCCGCTCGGCCTCCGCGAGCGCGGCGGCGGGCACCTCGGCGAGCTGCTCCTCGCTCGCCTTCTCCTCGCCCTCGGCCGTCTTGCCGCCCCCGGCGAGCAGATACGGGGCCTTGGCGTGGCTGTGGTCGCGCAGCGACATGATCAGCAGCTTGGGCGAGAGCGGCTTGCCGGTGTTCCAGGCGGGGCACTGCGACTGGCAGCGGCCGCATTCGGTGCAGGTGGAGAAGTCGAGGATGCCCTTCCAGGAGAAGTGCTCGATCTGCGAGACGCCGAACTGGGCGTCCTCGTCCGGGTCCTCGAAGTCGATCGGCTTGCCCTCGCTCACCATCGGCTGGAGCGCGCCCAGCGCCACCTCGCCGCTGGACTCCCGCTTGAACCAGATGTTGGGGAAGGCGAGGAAGCGGTGCCAGGCGATGCTCATGTCGAGGTTGGTGCTGACCGTGATCATCCAGATCATGGTCGTGCCCAGCTTGATCATCGCGAAGAAGTAGGTCAGGTTCTGCACCGTGTCCACGCTGAGCCCGTCGAAGAGCTGGACCAGCGGATACGAGGCGAAGTACGCGGGCTCGTAGTGCTCGACGTGGTGCAGCGCGCCCTCGGTGCCGCGCAGCGCCATGATCGCGAGGCCGATGATGAGGATGACGTACTCGACGAAGTACGCCTGCCAGGCGGTGGAGCCCGTGAACCGGGACTTGCGCCCGGCCCGGCTGGGCAGGTTCAGCAGCCGGATCACCATCAGCGTCAGGATGCCCAGGGTGGTCATCGTGCCGATGAACTCGATGTACAGCTCGTAGGGGAGGAAGCCGCCGAGGACCGGCAGCGTCCAGTCCGCCTGGAAGAGCTGGCCGTAGGCGTTGATGATGGTCGGTGGCAGGGTCAGGAAGCCGATCGCCACGAACCAGTGGGCGACGCCGATGACGCCCCACTTGTTCATGCGCGTGTGCGCGAGGAACTCGCGGACCAGGGTCACGCTGCGCTGCCAGGGATTGTCGGTCCTGACCCCCTCCGGAACCGGCGCGCCGAGCTTGAAGAAGCGCACGAACTGTGCGACGGCCCGGCCGAGCAGGGCAACGCCGACCGCGGTGAGGACCAGCGACACGATGATCGCGGCGAGTTGCATAAGGGGCTCCTCGAACCTGCGAGAGCTGGATTACTCAGCAGTACTTGATTACTAAGCAGTAACTTAATGTGGCTTGACCGAGATTACCCGCCCGGACGGGCACCCATGTAGTCGACGAGCCGGTGATCTGTGTCGCTCATTTGGCCCCTACCCTCCCTCACTTGGCCCCTCCTCTTTCTCTTCCGCTCCCGCTTGGGCATAAGCCTCATATAAAACTTGAGCCCTGTCGACTCAGGTCTGTTGACAGCGGCCGAGCGGCTGATGCACGCTTGAGCCTGTTCCACTCAATGCTGTAGCTGGAGGATCCCGAAATGGCACGTGCGGTCGGCATCGACCTGGGTACGACGAACTCCGTCGTCAGTGTTCTCGAAGGCGGTGAGCCCACCGTCATCACCAACGCCGAGGGCGCCAGGACCACGCCGTCCGTTGTGGCGTTCGCGAAGAACGGCGAGGTGCTGGTCGGCGAGGTCGCCAAGCGCCAGGCGGTGACCAACGTGGACCGCACCGTCCGCTCGGTCAAGCGCCACATGGGCACCGACTGGAAGATCAACCTCGACGGCAAGGACTTCAACCCGCAGCAGATGAGCGCCTTCATCCTGCAAAAGCTCAAGCGGGATGCGGAGTCGTACCTCGGCGAGAAGGTCACGGACGCGGTCATCACCGTCCCGGCGTACTTCAACGACGCCGAGCGCCAGGCGACCAAGGAAGCCGGTGAGATCGCGGGCCTCAACGTCCTGCGTATCGTCAACGAGCCTACTGCCGCCGCGCTCGCCTACGGGCTGGAGAAGGACGACCAGACCATTCTGGTCTTCGACCTCGGTGGCGGCACCTTCGACGTCTCGCTGCTGGAGATCGGCGACGGCGTGGTGGAGGTCAAGGCCACCAACGGTGACAACCACCTCGGTGGTGACGACTGGGACCAGCGCGTCGTCGACTACCTGGTGAAGCAGTTCAACAACGGCCACGGCGTCGACCTGTCCAAGGACAAGATGGCCCTCCAGCGCCTCCGCGAGGCCGCTGAGAAGGCGAAGATCGAGCTCTCCAGCTCGTCCGAGACCACCATCAACCTGCCCTACATCACGGCGTCCGCCGAGGGCCCGCTGCACCTGGACGAGAAGCTCACCCGCGCCCAGTTCCAGCAGCTCACCTCCGACCTGCTGGAGCGCTGCAAGACCCCGTTCCACAACGTCATCAAGGACGCGGGCATCTCGCTGTCCGAGATCGACCACGTGGTCCTGGTCGGTGGCTCGACCCGTATGCCCGCCGTCGCCGAGCTCGTCAAGGAGCTGACCGGCGGCAAGGAGGCCAACAAGGGCGTCAACCCGGACGAGGTCGTCGCCATCGGCGCCTCCCTCCAGGCCGGTGTCCTCAAGGGCGAGGTAAAGGACGTCCTGCTGCTGGACGTCACCCCGCTGTCCCTCGGTATCGAGACCAAGGGCGGCATCATGACCAAGCTGATCGAGCGCAACACGACCATTCCGACCAAGCGCTCGGAGATCTTCACCACGGCCGAGGACAACCAGCCGTCCGTGCAGATCCAGGTCTACCAGGGCGAGCGCGAGATCGCGGCGTACAACAAGAAGCTCGGGATGTTCGAGCTGACCGGTCTGCCCCCGGCCCCGCGCGGCGTGCCGCAGATCGAGGTCACCTTCGACATCGACGCCAACGGCATCATGCACGTCGGCGCGAAGGACCTCGGCACCGGCAAGGAGCAGAAGATGACCGTCACCGGCGGCTCCGCGCTGCCGAAGGACGACATCGACCGCATGATGCGCGAGGCCGAGCAGTACGCGGAGGAGGACCACAAGCGCCGCGAGGCCGCCGAGACCCGCAACCAGGCCGAGCAGCTGGTCTACCAGACGGACAAGTTCCTCAAGGACAACGAGGACAAGGTCCCGGGCGAGGTCAAGACCGAGGTCGAGGAGGCCCTCACCGAGCTGAAGGAGAAGCTCAAGGGCGAGGACACCGCCGAGATCCGCACCGCGACCGAGAAGGTCGCCGCGGTCAGCCAGAAGCTGGGCCAGGCCATGTACGCCAACACCGAGGCGGGCGCGGCCGACGCCGGTGCCGCCGGTGCGGCGGGTGACGCGGGCGGCCAGGCCAAGCCCGATGACGATGTGGTGGACGCCGAGATCGTCGACGACGACAAGGCCGACAAGGGTCAGGGTGGTGCCGCGTGACGGAGGAGACCCCGGGCTTCGAGGAGCAGCCCGATGTCCCCTCCGAAGCCGCGAAGACCCCTGATGACGCGGCGAAGGGCGCCGGGTCCGCCGACAAGGCGGGCCCGGAGGCCCCGGCCGGGGACCTCGAGCAGGTAGCCCTTCAGGCACAGCTGGACCAGGTCCGTACCGCGCTCAATGAGCGGACGGCCGACCTCCAGCGGCTCCAGGCCGAGTACCAGAACTATCGGCGCCGGGTCGAGCGGGACCGGGTGACGGTCAAGGAGATCGCGGTCGCGAGCCTCCTGTCCGAGCTGCTGCCCGTGCTCGACGACATCGGCCGCGCCCGTGACCACGGCGAGCTCGTCGGCGGCTTCAAGTCGGTGGGCGACTCCGTGGAAGCGGTGGTGGCCAAGCTGGGCCTCCAGCAGTTCGGCAAGGAGGGCGAGCCCTTCGACCCGCTGATCCACGAGGCCCTGATGCACTCGTACGCGCCGGATGTCACCGAGACCACGTGCGTGCAGATTCTCCAGCCGGGGTATCGAATCGGCGAGCGCACGATCCGCCCGGCGCGGGTCGCCGTCGCCGAGCCCCAGCCGGGCGCCGCCGCCGGCAAGGGCGAAGGCGAGACCGCGGCGCCGGACGAGGAGAGCGGTGGCCCGGAAGAGGGCTGACGTGACGGTGACCGCGAGAGCAGCAGGAGAGGAGGGACGTCGGGGATGAGCACCAAGGACTTCGTGGAGAAGGACTACTACAAGGTTCTCGGCGTCCCCAAGGACGCCACCGAGGCGGAGATCAAGAAGGCGTACCGGAAGCTCGCCCGCGAGTACCACCCGGACGCCAACAAGGGCGACGCCAAGGCGGAGGACCGGTTCAAGGAGATCTCCGAGGCCAATGACATCCTCGGGGACCCCAAGCGGCGCAAGGAGTACGACGAGGCCCGCGCGCTGTTCGGCAACGGGGGCTTCCGCCCCGGGCCGGGCGGACCGGGCGGCACCGGCAGCTTCAACTTCGACCTGGGCGACCTCTTCGGCGGCGGCGCGCAGGGCGGCGGCGGTGGCGGCGCGGGCGGCTTCGGCGGCGGGCTCGGGGATGTCTTCGGCGGGCTGTTCGGCCGCGGCGGCACCACCCGCGCCCAGCCGCGCCGGGGCCAGGACATCGAGTCCGAGGTGACGCTCAGCTTCACCGAGGCCGTCGAGGGGGCCACGGTCCCGCTGCGGATGTCCAGCCAGGCCCCGTGCAAGGCGTGCTCGGGCACCGGCGACCGGGACGGCACCCCGCGGGTCTGCCCGACCTGCGTCGGCACCGGCCAGGTCAGCCGGGGCGGCGGGGGCGGCTTCTCGCTCACCGACCCGTGCGTGGAGTGCCGCGGCCGCGGGCTGATCGCGCAGAACCCGTGCGAGACCTGCAAGGGCAGCGGACGGGCCCGTTCCGCCCGCACCATGCAGGTCAGGATCCCCGCGGGGGTCAGCGACGGCCAGCGGATCCGGCTGCGCGGCAAGGGCGCCCCGGGCGAGACCGGCGGCCCGGCCGGCGATCTGTACGTGGTCGTGCATGTGGACCCGCATCCGGTCTTCGGCCGCAAGGACGACAACCTGACCGTCACCGTGCCCGTCACCCTTCCCGAGGCGGCGCTCGGCGGCGAGATCAAGGTTCCGACCCTGGGCGGCCCGCCGGTCACCCTGAAGCTGCCGCCCGGCACGCCCAACGGGCGGACCATGCGCGCCCGGGGCAAGGGCGCGGTGCGCAAGGACGGCACCCGCGGGGACCTGCTGGTCACCGTCGAGGTCACGGTGCCGAAGGACCTGAGCGACCCGGCGCGTGACGCGCTGGAGTCGTATCGCGAGGCGACCGTGGGAGAGGACCCACGGGCGGAGCTGTTCAAGGCCGCGAAGGGAGCATGAGATGGACGGCCGAGGAGGAATCGGAGGCAGGGGCGCCGGCCGACCCCGCAACCCCTATGAGCTGACCGAGGATTCGCCGGTCTACGTCATCTCGGTGGCCGCCCAGCTCTCGGGGCTGCACCCGCAGACCCTGCGTCAGTACGACCGCCTCGGCCTGGTCTCCCCCGACCGTACCGCCGGCCGCGGCCGACGGTACTCCGCGCGCGATATCCAACTGCTCCGCCAGGTCCAGCAGCTGTCCCAGGACGAGGGCATCAACCTCGCCGGGATCAAGCGCATCATCGAACTGGAGAACCAGGTCGCGGCCCTCCAGTCCCGGGTCGCCGAGCTCCAGGCCGCGGTCGAGGGCGCCGCGACGGCCATGCAGCAGCGCGAGGCCCAGGTCCACGCCTCCTACCGCCGCGACCTGGTCCGCTACCAGGACGTCCAGCAGAGCAGCGCCCTGGTGGTCTGGCGCCCCAAGCGCCCGGAGTAGCGCCGGGAACAGCGCCCGGAACAGCGCCCGGCGCGCGGCTTGATCGCGACGTGAGCGCGGGCCCGGTGACCGTCTCACGGCCACCGGGCCTTTCGCCTGCCCGGGACCGGCACGGTGACCGCCCGGGACCCCATGGCCGGGCGCGCCGAAGGGGGCCGCCGGGCGCACCATGGAGGTATGGGAGGAGGTATCCCAATGGTGGAAGTCAAGACGATCGAGAAGCCGGACGAACGGCGTGACTTTCCCGGAGGCCATATCGAGGCCCTCCATCTGACCGGGCTGGATTTCGCCGTGGGCACCTTCGAGCCCGGATGGCGCTGGCGGGAGTCGGTGCGGCCGATCGTGGGGACCGATCTGTGCGAGGTGCACCACAGCGGGGTCGTGGTCCGGGGCCGGATGCGGCTGCGTACGGCCGATGGCGCGGAGGCCGAGGTGGGGCCCGGGGACGTGTATGTGGTGCCGCCCGGCCATGACGCCTGGGTGATCGGTGATGAGCAGGTCGTGGTCTACGACGTCGGCGGGCAGATGGCGGTGACCTACGCGAAGTCCAGCGACGCCGGGGCCTGAGCCCGGGGGCGGGAGCGGCGTCGGGCAGCGGTTCAGCCGGCGGCAGGGGACGAGATGACTACCGGTCCGAGACCACCGCGGGGACCCCGCCGCGGAGGATGGCCGCACGGCAGCGCCCGTACCGACCAGCTGATCCGCACGCTGCTGCGCCGCCGCAAGGAGTCGCTGGCGATCGAGGACGTCACCGTCGTCGACAAGCCGGGGATGCGCCGCGCCGTCGCGGCGACGGCCATCGGCAACACCATGGAGTGGTTCGACTTCGGTGTCTACGCGTATGTCGCCGTCACCCTCGGCCATGTCTTCTTCCCCGCCGACGACCCCGCCACCCAGGTGGTCTCCACGTTCGCCACCTTCGCCGTGGCGTTCCTGGTGCGGCCGCTGGGCGGGCTGGTGTTCGGGCCGCTGGGCGACCGGATCGGGCGGCGCCGGGTGCTGTCCACCACCATGATCATGATGGCGGCGGGCACCTTCGCGGTGGGCCTGCTGCCCGGCTACGACGCGATCGGCTTCGCCGCCCCGCTGCTGCTCCTGGCCTGCCGGGTGGTGCAGGGCTTCTCGACCGGCGGGGAGTACGCGGGGGCGACCACGTACATCGCCGAGTTCGCGCCCGATCAGCGCCGTGGCTTCCTCGGCAGCTGGCTCGACTTCGGCACCTTCATCGGCTATTCGCTGGGCTCCGGCCTGGTCACCGTGCTCACCGCCGCCATCGGCGAGACCGGGATGGTGGACTGGGGCTGGCGGGTGCCGTTCCTGGTGGCGGGGCCGCTGGGGCTGATCGGTCTCTACATGCGGCTGCGGCTGGAGGAGACCCCGGCGTTCCAGCAGGAGGCGGAGCGGGCGGCCGAGGCGGCGGAGGCGGCCAGGGCACACGGCGACACCCCGCCGATCGAGGAGGCGCGCCAGTCCGGGCGTGGGCGGCTGAAGGAGATCTTCACCAGGCACTGGCAGGCGGTGCTGATCTGCATGGGGCTGGTGCTGATGTACAACGTCACCAACTACATGGTGACGTCCTACCTGCCGACGTTCATGACCTCCACGCTCGGCGACGACGCCACCACGGCCCAGGTGCTGGTGCTGGGCACCATGCTGTTCGTGGTGCTGGCGATCACGGTGGTCGGGCGCACCTCCGACCGCTGGGGGCGGCGGCCGCTGTTCCTGTTCGGCAGCGTGGGCATGATCGTGCTGGCCATTCCGGCGGTGGTGCTGATCCGGGAGGGCGGCGTGCTGCTGCCCGCGATCGGCTGTCTGATCCTGGGCGCGATGCTGGTCACCTTCGCGGGGACGAGCGCCGCGACGCTCCCGGCGCTGTTCCCGACCCGGCTGCGCTACGGCGCGCTGTCGATCTCGTACAACCTCTCCGTGTCGCTGTTCGGCGGGACGACGCCGCTGCTGGCCTCGTGGCTGGTGGCCACCACGCACAACACGCTGGTGCCCGCCTTCTATCTGATGGTGGCGGGCGTGATCGGGCTGATCTCCACGGTGTTCCTGCACGAGACGGCGGGGAAGCCGCTGCGCGGATCGGGGCCCATGGTGGAGACCGAGGAGGAGGCGCGTACGGCGGTGGCCGAGAGCCGTACGGAGGCCGGGCGGCGCGCCCGCGACGTCTGGATCCGGCTGCGCCACCCGTGGGCGGGGGCGGGGCATCGGGGTCACGAGGAGGAGGAAGAGGAGTGACCCCGGGCCATGGGCAGTGACGGGCCTCGGGCCGAGAGGGGTGGCGGGCCTCAGCCTCGGCCCATGGCCCGGGTGAGGGCGATCTCGATGACGACGCGGTCCGGGTTGGGGCGGGGGGTGCGCTGGTAGCGCTCGGCGTAGCGGCGTTCGGCGTCCGCGATCAGCTCGGGGTCCTCCCGTATCACCGCGAGCCCCTCCAGCGTGGCCCACCGCCTGCCCGCCATCTGGCAGACCGCGACCCGCGCACCGCCCTCGCCCGCCGCCCGGACATGGGCGACCTTACGGCTGTGACGGTTCGCGATGACGCGGGCGAGCCCGGCCTCGGGGTCGTAGGTGACGCCGACCGGGACCACATGCGGGCTGCCGTCCGGGCGTGGGGTGGTCAGGGTGCACACATGGCGTTCGCGCCAGAAAGCGAGGTACTCGGGGTCGGGGTTGCGGGGATCGACGGACATGGTCCAGAACCTAAGGCCAGAGGAGTGGCGTTCGCGAGGTTGAGTGGAATAGACTCAACTTTACGGAGGTTGGGTAGGGCAGGGATGGGAAGATCGGAGCGAGGAGGAGCACAGGGACGTGGATGCCGAGCTGACCAACAAGAGCCGGGCGGCGCTGAGCGCCGCCAATGACCGGGCGGTGTCCTCCGGGCATGCGGACATGACGCCCGCGCATCTTCTGCTCGCCCTGTTGCAGGGCCAGGACAACGAGAACGTGATGGATCTGCTGGCCGCCGTCGAGGCCGACGCGGCCCTGGTGCGCGACGGCGCCGAGCGGCTGCTCGCCGCCCTGCCCAGCGTCCAGGGCTCCACCGTGGCCCCGCCGCAGGCCAGCCGCGACCTGCTGGCCGTCATCGCGGACGCCACCCAGCGGGCCAGGGAACTCGGGGACGACTACGTCTCCACCGAGCACCTCCTCATCGGCATCGCCGCCAAGGGCGGCCAGGCCGGGGAGCTGCTCGACCAGCAGGGGGCGGGCGCCAAGAAGCTGCTCGCCGCGTTCGAGAAGGTCAGGGGTGGACAGCGGGTGACGACGCCCGATCCGGAGGGCACGTACAAGGCCCTGGAGAAGTTCGGCACGGACTTCACCGCCGCCGCGCGCGAGGGCAAGCTGGACCCGGTCATCGGCCGGGACCAGGAGATCCGCCGGGTGGTGCAGGTGCTCTCCCGGCGCACCAAGAACAACCCGGTGCTGATCGGCGACCCGGGCGTCGGCAAGACGGCCGTCGTCGAGGGGCTCGCCCAGCGGATCGTCAAGGGCGATGTGCCCGAGAGTCTGCGCGACAAGCGCCTGGTCGCCCTCGACCTCGGCGCGATGGTCGCGGGCGCGAAGTACCGCGGTGAGTTCGAGGAGCGGCTGAAGACCGTCCTGGCCGAGATCAAGTCCAGCGACGGCCAGATCATCACCTTCATCGACGAGCTGCACACCGTGGTCGGCGCGGGCGCCGGCGGCGACTCCGCGATGGACGCGGGCAACATGCTCAAGCCGATGCTGGCCCGCGGTGAGCTGCGCATGGTCGGCGCCACCACGCTCGACGAGTACCGCGAGCGGATCGAGAAGGACGCCGCGCTCGAGCGCCGCTTCCAGCAGGTGCTGGTGGCCGAGCCGACCGTCGAGGACACCGTCGCCATCCTGCGCGGGCTCAAGGGCCGCTACGAGGCCCACCACAAGGTGCAGATCGCCGATGGCGCGCTGGTGGCCGCCGCCGCCCTTTCCGACCGGTACATCACCTCGCGCTTCCTGCCCGACAAGGCCATCGACCTGGTGGACGAGGCGGCCTCCCGGCTCCGGATGGAGATCGACTCCTCGCCCGTGGAGATCGACGAGCTCCAGCGGTCGGTGGACCGGATGCGGATGGAGGAGATGGCCCTCGCCCGGGAGACCGACGAGGCCAGCAAGCAGCGGCTGGAGAAGCTGCGCCGCGACCTCGCCGACAAGGAGGAGGAGCTGCGCGGCCTCACCGCCCGCTGGGAGAAGGAGAAGCAGGGCCTCAACCGCGTCGGTGAGCTGAAGGAGAAGCTGGACGAGCTGCGCGGCCAGGCCGAGCGCGCCCAGCGCGACGGCGACTTCGACACCGCATCCAAGCTGCTGTACGGGGAGATCCCGGCCGTCGAGCGGGAGCTCGCCGAGGCGTCGGAGGCCGAGGCCGAGGTCCAGGGGGACCGCCCCACGATGGTCAAGGAGGAGGTCGGCCCGGACGACGTGGCCGATGTGGTCGCCTCCTGGACCGGCATCCCCGCGGGCCGGCTGCTGGAGGGCGAGACCCAGAAGCTGCTGCGCATGGAGGACGAGCTGGGCAAGCGGCTGATCGGCCAGACCGAGGCCGTACGGGCCGTCTCGGACGCCGTGCGCAGGACCCGGGCGGGCATCGCCGACCCGGACCGGCCCACCGGCTCGTTCCTCTTCCTCGGGCCCACCGGCGTCGGCAAGACCGAGCTGGCCAAGGCGCTCGCCGACTTCCTCTTCGACGACGAGCGGGCCATGGTCCGCATCGACATGAGCGAGTACGGCGAGAAGCACAGCGTGGCCCGGCTGGTCGGCGCCCCGCCCGGCTATGTCGGCTATGAGGAGGGCGGCCAGCTCACCGAGGCGGTGCGCCGCCGCCCGTACAGCGTGGTGCTGCTGGACGAGGTGGAGAAGGCCCACCCCGAGGTCTTCGACATCCTGCTCCAGGTCCTGGACGACGGGCGGCTCACCGACGGCCAGGGCCGGACGGTGGACTTCCGCAACACCATCCTGGTGCTCACCTCCAACCTGGGCAGCCAGTACCTGATGGATCCGCTGCTCGGCGAGGAGGAGAAGAAGCAGAGCGTGCTGGAGACCGTGCGGACCTCCTTCAAGCCGGAGTTCCTCAACCGCCTGGACGACCTCGTGGTCTTCTCCGCGCTCACCGGTCCGGAGCTGGCCCGGATCGCCGAGCTCCAGATCGCCCGGCTGGCCCGCCGCCTCGCCGACCGCAGGCTCACCCTCGACGTCACCCCGGCCGCGCTGGAGTGGCTCGCCGAGGAGGGCAACGACCCGGCGTACGGGGCGCGCCCGCTGCGCCGGCTGATCCAGACCGCGATCGGCGACCGGCTGGCCAAGGAGATCCTCGCCGGGGAGGTCCGGGACGGCGACAAGGTCCGGGTGGACCGGGTCGGCGACGGCCTGCTGGTGGGCCCCGCGCAATAGGGCTCCCGGCCGCCGTTTGGGCCGGATCGGGCAATGTACGGCCGGGGTTGCACGGCGGGGGCGGGTGTGAGGGAGGATGGCGGTATTCCATACGAAGGGAAATCCACGGTGAGCATCGACCCGTCCTCGATTCCGAATTTCGGGGGTCAGCCCGAGCCCGAACCGACGGGTCCGAGCGGCCCCGTGCTGCCCGACCAGGACCTGGTCAAGCAGCTGCTGGAGCAGATGGAGCTGAAGTACGTCGTCGACGAGGAGGGGGACCTCGCCGCGCCGTGGGAGCAGTTCCGCACCTACTTCATGTTCCGCGGTGAGGAGGAGCAGCAGGTCTTCTCCGTCCGCACGTTCTACGACCGGCCGCATGGCATCGATGAGAAGCCGCGGCTGCTCGAGGCGATCGACGACTGGAACCGCCGCACCCTGTGGCCGAAGGTCTACAGCCACACCAATGACGACGGCACGGTCCGCTTGATCGGTGAGGCGCAGATGCTGATCGGCACCGGCGTCAGCCTGGAGCACTTCGTGTCCAGCACGGTCAGCTGGGTGCGGGCTTCGATCGAGTTCGACCGCTGGCTGGTCGAACAGCTCGGTCTGGAGGCCGACATCGAGTCCGACGGCGACGACAAGCCGGGCGACGACGAGGCCTGAGCGACCGAGCCCGTACCCCGGCCTTGCCCCTTACCTGGACCTGGTCGGAGTGGCCGTACAGCGCTCGGCCACGCCGTATCCCGGTCGGCGAAGCCGTGGGCCGTATCGGTCAGACCGGGCTGGTGGCCATGGTCAGCAGATACGTCCCGTAGAGACAGGAGAGCCCGGCCAGCACGCCGCCCACCAGGACGGCGGTGCCCGGCCGGGCTCTTGCCATCGCCAGCGCCGCCGGGAGCAGCAGCGGGAAGGCGGGCAGCAGGAAGCGCGGCTTGGACGCGAAGTAGTTGGCGCTGGCGAGCGCGATGAACACCAGGGCGAGGGTGTAGACGACCAGCGGCAGCGGCGGCGGCCGCAGCGCGAGCCCGACCAGGGCGATCAGCGAGGCGCCGACGACGATCAGCGCCATGTAGTGCGACAGATGGCCGCTCCCCATGATCAGGGAGCGGGTGGAGCGGAAGCCGCTCGCACCGAGATCGAGATACGTCCCCCAGTCGTCCTGGACGTCCAGATAGCCGCGCCAGGTGCCGCGCCGCACCCCCACCCACGCGGCGTAGCCGAGCCAGCCGAGCGGTGACAGCGCGGCCCCCGCCCACACCCGCCAGGACGCCCGCCCGCGGTGGCGCTGGACCTCGGCGGCCGCGCAGACGCACACGGCCGCCGCCACCGCGAGCCCGTTGGGCCGGGTGGCCCCCGCGCACAGCGCGAGCGCCCCGGCCCACAGCCAGCGCCGGGTCAGCAGCGCGTACAGTGACCAGGCGGCCAGCGCCGTCAGCAGCGACTCGGTGTACCCCATGGACTCGACGACCGCGTGCGGCAGCAGCCCCCACAGCGCCACCAGCGTCAAGGCCACCCGCCGCCCGTACAGCCGCTCCCCGACCGCGTGGATCCCCCAGGCCGCCAGCCCGGCCGCGGCCCAGGCGATCAGCAGCGCCGCCGTCACCGCGCTCACGGGGACGACGTCGGTGACGGCCCGGATCAGCGCCGGGTAGAGCGGGAAGAAGGCGAGATCGCTGAAGCTCAGGCCGGGGTGGGCGGCGGAGGGGCGGCTGGTGCCGTAGCCGTGCTGGGCGATGCCCACGTACCAGAGGCTGTCCATGTAATGCCCGAGCTGCGTCCGCGGATGC
Organism: Streptomyces sp. NEAU-174; assembly: GCF_052665095.1. Lineage (NCBI taxonomy): Bacteria > Bacillati > Actinomycetota > Actinomycetes > Kitasatosporales > Streptomycetaceae > Streptomyces > Streptomyces sp. NEAU-174. The sequence goes on from NZ_JBQTCE010000001.1 coordinate 1,058,085, forward strand.
TTCCCGGCCTGCCGGGCGCCCAGCGCCACACACACGATCCCGGCGGCCCGCACCGTCGCGTACACCGCGAGCGCGAGCCACGCCCGCCCCAGCGACGCCCCGACCCGCCCCGGCACCCGCCGCCGTGCCGCCGGCCGCCGTGGCGGCTCCGGGATCCGTGTGGACGCGGCGGTGTCGGCGGACACGGAGACCTCCGGTGCGGGCACACGACGGGCACTCGACGGACCTGCGCCGAGCCCCCGGGAGGGGACGGACCAGGGGGCCCGGCGGACACACCGACCATCCGCCAGGCCGCGGACGCCCGCGACCCGGGAAGTCCAACCGGGGGAGGGGGTCGCCGGAAGCGGTGACCGGTGTACGCGGCGCGCGTGCCGCGACTGGCCGTCGGCTCATGGGGGTAGTTGCCGTGCATGCATCGGAGCCGTGTGTACGCCGTCTTGCTCGACACGCCCGAAGCCGAGGCCGCCCGGGCGACCGCCTTCTGGTCGGCGGCTCTCGGCGTCACCGCTGAGCCGTTTCCGCCGGAGCCGCAGTTCACCACGCTCCATGAGGCTCTGCCGGGGCTGGTCACCGCCGTCCAGGCGGTCGACGACGCACCTCGTATCCATCTGGACATCGAGACCGACGACGTCGAGGCGGAGACCGCGCGCCTGCTCTCCCTGGGGGCCGAGCAGGTTTCGCAGTGGCAGGAGTGCCGGGTGCTACGCGTTCCTGGTGGCCACCTGGTGTGCGTGCTGCCCGTGGAAAGCGACCCCGAGGCCTTTCGGGCACAGGCCAACGTCTGGCCCTGACATCGCCCTTTACCCCACGCCGGGCAGAGGGAGAGTTGATGGAGGCCGATGGTTCGGCGGAGTATGGGCGCCATGGGACGACCGCCGCTCAACCGCCGACTGGCCGCCTTCGGCACCACGATCTTCGCCGAGATGTCCGCCCTCGCCGTACGCACCGGCGCCATCAACCTCGGGCAGGGCTTCCCGGACACCGACGGCCCCGAGGAGGTGCGTGAGGCCGCGGTCCGCGCGCTGCGGGACGGCCGGGGCAATCAGTACCCGCCCGGCCCCGGCGTGCCCGAGCTGCGCACCGCCGTCACCGAGCACCAGCGGCGCTGGTACGGCCTGGGCTTCGACCCCGACACCGAGGTGCTGATCACCGCGGGCGCCACCGAGGCCATCGCGGCGTCGCTGCTGGCGCTGGTGGAGCCGGGCGACGAGGTGATCGCGCTGGAGCCGTACTACGACTCGTACGCCGCCTGTGTGGCCATGGCGGGCGGCGTCCGCGTCCCCGTCACCCTGCGCCCCGACGGTGACACCTTCCGGCTGGACCTGGACGAGCTGCGCGCCGCCGTCACCGACCGCACCCGGCTCATCCTGCTCAACACCCCGCACAACCCCACCGGCACCGTACTCACCCGCGATGAGCTGGCCGCGGTCGCCGAGCTCGCCGTCGAGCGCGATCTGCTGGTGGTCACCGACGAGGTCTACGAGCACCTCGTCTTCGGCACCGAGCACACCCCGCTGGTCTCCTTCCCCGGGATGCGCGAGCGGACCGTCACCATCAGCAGCAGCGGAAAGACGTTTTCGTTCACCGGCTGGAAGGTCGGCTGAGTCATCCCCTCTTCATACACTCCCGCCATGGCGACGAAGACAGCGAAGCGACTGCCCATCACCCCCGGCACAGAGGCAGCGATCTACTGCCGGATATCCCACACCGATGACGATGATCAGACGGGCGTAGACCGACAGGAGCGCATCTGCCGTGAGGTCGCCGAACGGCTGGGTCTCGTCGTCCCCCCTTCCCTGGTCTTCGTAGACAACAACCGGTCGGCTTGGCGACGGGACCGGAAGCGGCCGGGGTGGGACACCATGCTCAAGGAGATGGAAGAAGGCGAGATCCGTCATCTGATCGCCTATCACCCGGACCGGCTGATGAGGCAGCCGAGGGACCTTGAGGAACTGCTGACGATCTCCGACAGCAACCGCATCACCTTGCACGGTGAGGCCAACCGACGCGATCTGTCAGACCCGGATGACCGCTTCATTCTCCGTATCGAGGTGGCCCACGCCTGCCGCTCCTCCGACGACACCTCACGCCGGTTGAAGGACACGATGGACGACCGGGCGAGGGCAGGCACCCCGCACACCGGCCGCCGCCGCTACGGCTACACCAAGAACGGCATGGAGATCATCGCGGAGGAGGCGGAGATCGTACGCGAGGTCTTCCGTCGCTTCCTGGCCGGAGAGTCGCCCCGCGCCATCGCCCGCGATCTCAACGAGCGCGAGGTGACGACCGCACTCGGGAAGTCATGGGGCGCCGACACCGTACGAGCGTTGATCGACTCACGGCACGTCGCCGGTATCCGGATGTTCCGAGGCGAGGAACACGGCATCGGCAGCTGGCCCGCGATCATCGACCGGGGGCAGTGGGACGAGGCTCAGGAGAGGCGGAAATTCCGCGCGGAGCAGTCAGCGGAGAGGAACAAGCGGACCCGCTACTACCTGCTGCGTGGCGTCGTCATGTGCACCTGCGGCCGGACCATGAGCGGAAACTCCGGGAGCGTCTACGAGTACCGCTGCACACGGCGGGTGGCGGTCGACGGTACGGCGTGCAAGCGCACGATCGCAGCGGAGCCCCTGGAGCGATTCGCCCGGGACGTGGCGATCAACGTCCTGTCGAAGCTCGACGTCAGCGGCCGGGCACCTGCCACCACTACCCGACCGGCCGCCGATGTGGAGGCGGACGAGAGGGACGACCGGAAGCTCAAGGACCTCTACGAGATGTGGGACGCCGACGAGATGCCGACCCGGGAGTACCGGCAGAAGCGACGCGAGATCGAGGCCCGGATGAGGGAGCGGCAGAAGCAGACCCGTATCCGGCCCGTGGTCGTGCTGGACGGAGTCGCCGGGCCGAAGGCCGCAGAGAACTGGAAGCGGCTGGAGAAGAACGAGGACTGCGCCCGCATCAACGCGATCTTCCGATTCCTGTTCGGCGGCATCGTCATCGGTCCGGCGTCCGGAGTTGGCAACTTCGACACGGACCGGATCAGCATCAAGCCGAACCCGCTGGACTGAGGACGAACGCCCCTCACGGGCCGAGGAGCTGCGCGAGACGTGCGGCACTCCTCGGCCCGACTCGTGTCGGGAACTTGGCGGCCTCCCTGCGCACGGCCGCCGCCCACTTTTCATCAGTCTCGGACGCCCGACGTCTACATACCGCGCTCCGTACAGGCTGGCTCATACGGCACCGCCGCCCGTACCCGCGACGTGCAACTCTTCACGCCCGATCTCGCGGTTCCGGGCATGGTCTTCCGCGATCCCAGCAGCGAGGAGCGCGGCGCCGGGGGTGTGGCCGGAGCCCACGTAGCGCCAGTGGGCTTCTGTACTCAGGTCGGTGTCGGCGAGTTGGGTCCCGCCGGATTGGTGGTCGGCTCGTTCGGCGCGCAGTGCGGTGTAGGTGGTGGAGTAGGCCCGTGACTTGGTGAGGATGTGACCCCGGTAGCCGAGTGTGTGAGCCCAGGCGCGCAGGCGGAGCGGTTCCAGCTCGGCGAGGCCGCCCAGGCGCCAGCAGGCACGCATGAGTGTCCGAACGTGGGCCGAGACGGAAGCCGCCCCGATCTCCTGGAAGCTGGCAACCTGGTGGTCGAGTCCGGCCCCGGTGTCGGTGGCTCCCTTGGTGACGTACTTGCCGACGTACGCAGCCACGGCGTCATCGGCCAGGCCCTCACCGCCGCCGAAGGCACGGAGCGGCCGGGCGTCGAGTTCGGAGCCCCAGCGCAGTTGGTGTTCTCCCAGAGCTGCGCTGTAGGGGGTGGTGAGCCGTACGGCCGCAGCGGCGGTGCGCACCACAGCCACCAGAAGATCAGCCGTTGCCCAGGCCGGTGGCGGATCGTCCGGCCCGTGTGCGCCGTCGAGACGCACCACAGCATGGACATGGACGGCCGCTCGCTTCTGGTACTCGGCGACCTTGGCGTAGGAGATGCGCAGGCAACGGCGTAGTCCGGTGCGGGTGCGGCCGGCGCGGGCAGCGAGGTGGTTGTAGAGGTTGTCCGTGAACGCCTTCCACAGCCGCCCAGCGTGCGCGTGCCACAGGACATGCCCGGGATAGTCGTAGCAGCCAGGGCACAGGGGTTGTCCGGTACGCGGGTCCGCCACGTCGTGGATGGCCGGGCAGCCGAGGAAACGGCCGTGCTCGCACTGCTGCGCGTCGCGTCGCGGTCGGCAGCGTGCGCCGTCGGTGGTGACCCGGTGGACAGGGCCGAAGCTGGGCGCGGTGAGCGTGAGGAAGAGTCGGGGCCGCTCCCGTACGTCAGCGGGGACGGTCTTGCCACCGACGAGTCCGGCGCGCACCAGGTGGAAGGTATCGCCTGCGTGGAGGCGGGAGCAGGGGGCGCAGACGGTTGCGCGGCGGTTGCGGCAGCGGATCAGGAGCCGTTCGCCGGGTTCGTTTCGGGTGTCGTAGTGGTGGAGGACTTCGCCGGTTGCCGCGTCTCGGGTGGTGGTAGAGCCGGTCAGGTGGATCGGGTGGGCGCAGCCGCCGGTAGCGGTGATCTGCTCCAGCCAGCGGCCGAAGCCGGGGTCTTGGACGAGGCGGATCAGGTCTTGGTCAACTTCGGAGAGCTGACGCAGGCGCGCCGCGCGGTCGAGCACGGCGCGCCTGTCAGCCGAGGTGATCTCGGCGGTGATGGTGGGGACCTCCCGGGGTGGGCCGCCGCAGCGGCACGGATGGTTGAGGTTGGGTGGATGTCGTCCATGGCGATCACTCCCGTTCGTGAGCGGGTTGGGTGAGTCAGCGGATGGTTCCGGCGCCCCGGCAGCAGCGGCAGCGCCGCCGGTGGCCGGTACGGGTCTTGGGGAAGCGCTCCCCCTTGCAGATGGGGCAGCGGACACGGCGCATGGTCACCTGGTGAACCTCCCGAGGGTGGTCTAGCTGTTGTGGGTGAAGCCGGAGAGGAGCCAGTTCACGAGGCCGTCTGCCGTGAAGATGACGGGTGTCTGGCCCAGGTACATGCCGAACAGGCCGATCAACACCGCTTCCCACCAGCGCACCGCGCGCGAGCGGACCAGGAGCACGGTGGCGAGGCCGAAGAGCAGCGCCAGCGGGAGAGCCGTTTGCTCGCTCATACGTCGTCACCTCCGTTCAGGTCTTCCAGGGCGCGGACGATCCCGCGCAGGCGGGGTGCGAGCCCCGCGTATTCGGCCGCCGTCAACTGGGCTTCCGTTGGGGTGGTGAGGTGGGACCGCCCGCGCATCCAGCCACCCAGCTCCCCGGTGGTGACCGCGACGCCCTGTTCGGCCTCTCCGATGGACTGCGCGACCGCTACCGCGTCCTTGTTCAGATCCCCGAGGGCCATCTCTGCGGTGCCGGAGTCGTTGACGCGGTGGCAGACACGGCCGCTCAACTGGGCACGCAGCGCCGTCACACCCGGCCCGAGGTCGGAGCCGACCCGCTGCCCTGCCACCACCAGGTGCATGCCGAGCGCCGCACCGAGCTGCGCCAGGCGCAGGAGGTAGGTGGAGCACTGTTCGGCCTCTGCCCGCTGTTCCTTGTTCCCGTTGGTCAGGTACAGCTCGGCTATCTCGTCGACGATCACCACCACGGCCATCGGCCGCTGTTCCTCCGGCAGTTCCCAGACCGAACGGGCCCCGGCCGCCCGGCAGGTGCGCATGCGGTCCTGCATGTCGACCACCAGGGCCCCGAGCACGGCGATGGCCTCACTGCGGCAGGTGGCCAGGACCGAGAGCCGCCGTTCGAACAGGCCCAGTTCCATGCCGCCCTTGCAGTCGACGCCGACCAGGGCAACAGGTTGCGGAGCGAGTTCGGTGATGAGCCGGGCGATCAGCGTGGACTTGCCCGACCGTGTGGCGCCGACGATCAGCCAGTGCGGTACCCGCCGGAAGTCCATCACCCAGGCGTGGCCTGTCTCCAGCGTGCCGACCGCCGCCGACAGCAGCGACGCCGACACCTCACCTGTAGGCCGGTCCGGATGCTCCAGCGGATCACTGGCTGACGCGGTGATCAGCACGACGCCGCGTTCGGGGGAGACGATCCGCACCGCGTGCACCCGCCATGCGTGCGCCAGCGCGTCAGCCGCAGCCATGAACGGTTCCGGCGTCTGCCCCGGGTGCAGTCGCACCAGCACCGACAGCCCTTTCGGCGTGGGTTGGGGGAAAGACAAGCGCGGCACGCGGGTGCGCAAAGGCTCGCCCTTGACCGCCAGATCCCCCAGCAGGCGCCGATTGGGCTTGTGGGAAACAGTGAGGTCATTGAGGTGAGCGACCTTGCGCCAGGTGACCATCACCCGCAGCGCGGTACGCGGGAAACCGGTCAGGTACCAGTGCCAGTCCGGCCGCTGGTCTCGCAGCTGGGGACCGATGACCGCCATCCAGGCCACTACCAGCAGCGCGACGATGAACAGGAACGAACCCATCACGCACCACCGCCCTTGCCCGCCGACGCTGACGCCGACGCGGCCGGAGCCGGTACGGGAGTGATGGCCGCTGCGCGGAAGCTGACGCCGTGGCGGTCGCCCATGGTCCAGGCGAACGCCTCCAGGCCCGTTACCCGCACCTCCGAGCCCTCCGCAACGCCCTTGGGCTCACCGGGTACGGCGATCTCGATCACCGACACGCGCCGCCCGTCCTGCCGCACCGTCACGGCGACGGTGTAGATCGTGTTGCCGTCCCGATCCTTCTTGACCTCCTTGCTCTCGAAATCCGTGATCTTCGGTTCGGGCCCGACCGCGCACCGCAGTACGCCCAGCCGGGATGTGTCCACAGGGATGGACTGCATGGGTTGTGGGCCTCCTTGGCCAGTCGAGACGCCACACATCATGTGACGTCACTCGTGCTTACGAGTCGCCAACTATGCATGCCTTGACGGCCGGAGGCAAGTACTTATGCTTACGAGTGACATCAGCTCACGTCAGACCCAACGACGACAGGTGACGAGGAGAGCCCGGCATGGGAGAGATCCAGCGCCCCGGAGCGCTGTACCAGCAGGTTGCCGCCGAAATCCGCAGCGGCATCGCGGCAGGCGAGTACCAACCCGGGACCCCGCTCCCCTCAGAGGCCCAGCTCATCGAGCGCTACAAGGTCAGCCGCCCCACCGTCCGCAAGGCCATCGCCGCACTCCGCGCCGAAGGACTCATCGAGGTCATCCACGGCAAGGGCAGTTACGTCCGCGCCCTGCCCGCACCCGCCGTCACCATCGAGCGGACCATCACCCGCAGCGGCAAGACATTCCGCACCGGACACCACGCGTGGGAACAGGTCGAGGAACCGACCGTTTACCGCACCACGACCACGGCAACCACGGCCCCGCTGCTCGGACTCGACGAAGGGGAAGCCCTCTTCGGTGTCGATCGGCTGCTAGCCGACCCCGACACCGGCACCCGCGCTCTCCACCGCGTACTGATCCCGTTCGCCACCGCCGACCAGGCCGAGCAGCTAGCCCAGGCGCCGGACACCGAGCCGGAGCAGATCTACGCCATCCTCACCGCCGCCGGACACAAGCTCACCTGGCACGAGACCGTCAGCGCCCGCATGCCGCTGCCCGATGAGCGCAGCACCCTAGACACCCCGGACGCGACCCCGATCCTCCACACGGCCCGCGTCACCTACGGCACCGACGACCACCCGCTGATCCTCGAAGAACTCCGCGCCAGCGCCGACCGGGCCCAACTCGGCTACCGCTTCACGGCTGACAGGCCCCTGAGTGCGGCGCGAAACAGCTGACGAGCGACTTGCCCCTTCAAATGCTGGCCCGACAGCATCCCTGGCCGGTCCAAGGTGTATTAAGAGCCACCCCAATTAGCTACCCTGGGTTGTCCGTTGTGCCGCTGTGTACGGGGACTTCAGCGGCTGGTGAAACTCCGGGGGGATGATGCCATGTCCGTGGACGTGGTCCAGCTCGCACAGGACCTTACGCCGTACGCCACTACGGCCATTGCCGCTTACGGGACCGCAGTCTTGGCCCGAGTCGAGAGCGATGCCGTCGATGCCGGCGTCTCCTTCGGGCAACGCATCCTGCGACGCCTCACCGGCCGCGACACCCCCGACAGCGAAACCTCCGCTGAACAAGAAGCCCTCGCCGACACGGTCTCCGAGCTGTCCGGCGCTCCTGGTGACGCGGATCTGGCCGCCGTGCTCCGCGTGCAGATCCGCCGCCTGATGACAGCCCATCCGGACATCGCCGCTGACATCGCCAGCTGGGCAAGACCCGCCGCGCCGACCACTGTCACCATCACCACATCGGGGGACAGATCACCGTCCGTCCACAACAATTACGGCACCATCAACACCGGGGACTCCACTACCTGAACCGGCAGGGGCGAAGCCTTTATGGACAGCACCTCACCGGAGATCTCAGGACTCGCAACGACGGGTGCCCGATCCCCCGCCGTGGGCATAAACCAGGGCATCATCAACACCGGAGACACCACCGTCCAGGCTCCTCTGGTGCTCCCACCGCCCGCCGATGTCTCCGCGCCCCACGGGGTGCACAACCTCCCTCGGCCCGTCGGGCACCGGTTCGTCGGTCGCAAAACGGAGATGGCCGCCCTAGAACGGGCACTGGAGCCCCGGTACGAGCGGGCCACCACGCACGTCGTCACCCAAGCCATGTCCGGGCTCGGCGGCATCGGAAAGTCCACCCTGGCACTGCACTTCGCTCACACCCACCGCAGCGACTACACAGCGGTCTGGTGGATCGACGCCGAGACCCCCGAGACCATCACCGGTGCTCTGGCCCAGCTCACCACCCGGCTGAACCCCGGTACCAATACCAACAGCGTACCCAGCGCAGCCTTGGCCGAATGGGCCCTCACCTGGTTCGATACCCACTCCGGATGGCTCCTCGTCTTCGATAACGCCACCCATCCCGACCACCTCGCCCCGTACCTCGCCAGACTAACCAGCGGCGACCACCTGATCACCAGCCGCCGCACCTACGGCTGGCACGACCTGGCCGCCACACCCCTGCACCTGGACGTCCTTACACCATCGGCCGCTATCAGCCTGCTGCACCAACTCGCCGGGCCCACCGATAGCAGCGAACCCGCAGGCGCTCAGGAACTGGCCGACGAACTCGGCCACCTCCCCCTCGCTCTGGAACAAGCCGGTGCGTACATCCACCGCACACGCAACACCTACTCCGGCTACCTGTGCCGCTTGCGCACCCAAGCCGCCCGCATGCTCAACACTCCCGGCAATGGTGACCCCCACAGCATCACCATTGCCCGGACCTGGCGCATCACCCTGGACACGATCGCCGAGCGCGACCCACTCGCCGTCCACCTGCTGCGTGTCATGGCCTGGCTCGCTCCCTACGACATTCCTCGTGAGCTCTTCAGCAGTCTGGCCGAGGAGCCCGGCAGGGAGGACGACGCCCTTGCTCTCCTCCACGACTTCAGCATGATCACCCTTAGGGAGACAACTGCCGCCATCCACCGCCTGGTGCAAACCGTCGCCCGCACCCCTGACCCCGACGATCCGTACCGCACTCACCAAGCCATCCAGGAAGCTTGGTCCACGGCCACCACCCTTATCCGCAGTGCACTCCCCGACGATCCAAAGAACAACACCCTTGGATGGTCGCGCTGGCGGATCTTGCTACCTCACATAGACAGTTACCTCACTCACACCCGCCCCGACACAGATACCGAAGACACCGACGGCGTCCTGCACAACACGGCATTGTTTCTTCGCGGCCAAGGCCAGTTCTCCCAAGCCATCAGTTACGCTCAACGCTCCGCGAACGCCTCATCCCGTCTCCACGGCGAGGATCACGCTGACACTCTGGTCTCCCGCAATGGCCTCGCTGGCGCCTATATAGACGCCGGGGATTTGGACCGGGCCATTCCGCTATTCGAGCAGACCCTCGCCATGAGCATCCGGGTCCTTGGGGAGGATCACCGCGAGACCCTGACCATCCGCAACAACCTCGCCGCCGCCTACCAGGCGGCCGGTGACGTGGACCGAGCTATTCCCTTGCACGAGCAGACCCTTGCCGACCGATTGCAAGCACTCGGCGAGAACCACCCCGACACCCTGACCTCGCGCAACAACCTTGCCGTCGCCTACCAGGCGGCCGGTGACGTGGACCGGGCTATTCCCTTATACGAGCAGACCCTTGCCGACCGATTGCAAGCACTCGGCGAGAACCACCCCGACATCCCGGCCTCCCTCAACAATCTTGCCCACGCTTACCAAGACATCGAGGAGTTGGACCGGGCCACCCCGCTATTCGAGCAAGGGCTCAGGGAATCCATCCGCATTCTTGGGAAAGACCACCCACGTGTCTTGGACTCACGCCACAGTCTCGCTCATGTCTACCTAGCAGCTGGCGATCACAACCGGGCTATCCCCATGCTCGAACAGCATCTCAGCGAATGCATCCGAGTCCTTGGCAAGGACCACCCCAATACCTTGACTGCCCGCTATAACCTTGCCGCTGCCTACAAGAAGGCAGGACACTTGGACCGGGCCATCCCCGTGTACGAAGAGGGTCTCGCCGAATACACCCGGGTGTTGGGTGAAGACAACCCTAACACTCTAGTATTCCGCAATAACCTCGCTGTCGTCTACCAGTCGGCGGGGGATCTGGGCCGGGCTATTCCCATACACGAACGGGGGCTTTCCGAGAACATCCGGGTTCTCGGCAAGGACCACCCCGAAACCTTGACTGCCCGCTACAACCTTGCCGCTGCTTACAAGAAGGCAGGGCACTTGGACCGGGCCATCCCCGTGTACAGAAAGGCGCTTTCCGAGAGTGTTCGGGTTCTTGGAAAGGACCATCCCAACACCCTGACCACCCGCAACGACCTCGCCCACATCTACCAGACGATGAGGAATCTGGGTCGGGCCATCCCTCTGTACGAGCAAACCCTCACTGGCCGACAGCGAGTCCTTGGCAAGGACCATCCCGACACTCTAATAACCCGCAACAACCTCGCCTACGCCTACGATTTAGCAGGGGATCTGGGTCGGGCCATTCCCATGTACGAGCAAACCCTCACCGATAGCATCCGGGTCCTTGGCAGGAACCATCCCACGACTCGCGTGGTGCAGAGCAACCTGCGGCATGCCCGTTCTGAGTCTCAGCGTCACGGGGCCTCACACAGTGACCCAAGCGGCTGAGCTGTCGAAACCTGTCTTCACTTACTCAAGGGCGCGCCTTGCGGCGCGCCGGGCGGTCTGGCCGCCCCGCCGGGCTGCGGCGTGGCCGCCGGTCCCGGCGGACGCCCACCGCCCGCATTCCCACGCGCGCCACGATCGTTCATCGGGTAACCGACCGCCGTACGGGCTGGTGCGTCGTGGCTGGTGGCCGACGGCCTACGCGGCTTTTAGGCAGCCACCACGGGGCGAGCCTCTAAGAACAGGGGGCCGATCGGTCGCAAACGCGGGCAGGATCACAGACCCGCCCGATTCGCCGGGCCAGCGTAAGGCCCCCTGTTCTCTCGCCCCGTGGCGGCTCCCGCCCAAAAGCCGCTACGGCCGGCGGCGTGCCCACAGCGCGCCACCCAGGCACCGCGCGCACCCCACCGGCCGCCCCGATCAGCTCGCCCTGCCCAGTCGGGCCGCCGCCGCACGAGCCAGCATCGCCACCTCACGCGCGCTCGCTGCCGACAGTTCCAGCCGCACGACTCCGGAGCCGTCCGCGCCCGAAGCGGCGCGCAAGCGCATCTCTGCCGTCTCCATGCCGACCAGCCTCAGAGCGTCGCCCAGCTCGGCCGTCGCTTGCCGCGCGTCTCGCCAGCCGCTCACGTAGTCCACTCCGCGTACCCATATCCCCGCGTCCAGGTCTGCCGCTTCACCGTCGAACCCGTCGTCCCCCAGACCGCACATTCGGTCAAGTCCCCTTCTCTACAAGCCGTCTGACCATCAACATGCCGGGTCGCCGAACGAGAGCACGACGACGACCCCGGTACCATCGGCACCGGGGTTCGTGATCGATCCCCAGCCGGACCACCCCGGAAGCTGTCCAGGCAAGGGGGTGGTCCGGTATTGCTTCTTCGGTTGTTTTTGTGACCGAGCCGACCTCAGTACTGCTGTCGGCCACCCGGGTAACGGACCGGCTTTCGGCACTCCGGAGCGTTTGCCGGGGCAGGCTCGTCGCCGAGCGCGTAGCACAGGGCGGCGTGCAACTGCTCTGCCTCCGCCACCGTCAGCACCAGCGAAGCCAGAGACGCGCGACCAGGGCGGATGACGCGAAGCGGCAGTTCAAGACGGCTGTCAGCACTACGGCGCAGGCCACGCCCCGGTACGGGACCGACTTGCCAGGCTTCCGAACTGTCGCTCATCCGTCCGCCTCATTCGCTTGATCCGGTCCTTCGTCCTCGTCCTCTTCGGGGAGTCCAAGGCGCCTGCCGCGACTTTCAGCGATCCGGAGCGCATCACGCAGCGCCTCGATCATGCGGTTCGAGAGAAAGCGCAGCTCTTCCATCTCTGCCTTGGGGTTGCCGAGCAGTTCGAGGGCATGACCCACGAGTTCGGTGGCCATGTTGAGCTGGAACGCTTCCATCTCGTCGGCGAGCTTCGACACATGCCCGGTGCCTTCTTCGTCGGTCACGAGATAGGCGGGCTGACCGTTCGTACCGTTCCAGGGCAGCAGCCGCGGTTGCGCACTCACCGGACCACCACCATCCCGTGCGGAGGGCACACCAGTGCCACGCGAGGCGAGCCCTCACGGCCACGTTCCTGCCGCCGCTCATGCGCCACGACGTACGGCCGGACGAGGCTGACCTCTTCCCCGCGCAACGTCGGCCGAGTCGACACCTGGCGCACACGAGGAATGCGCAACGTCGAGGCATCCCCGCAGGTCATCGGCGGGCTTGCCTTCACCGTGCGATGGCGTCCCTGGCCGGGTCGTAGCACTCTCCTCAACGGCTCGAAGATCCTGCCGATACAGTTCCGCATGTCGACCTGCTTCCTCAGGTTGGCCACGCCCCGGGGCGCATGCCCGCGTCGCCGGGGTCCTGTGGCGGTGTAAACCGGCTGAGTATTCATGCTGGTGACATGCGAAGCCCCCAACTTTCACAGTCGAGTGAAAGCCGGGGGCTACTGCGGTGAAAGTGCTAGAGACCCACCCAAGCGGCCAAGTGATCAAGGGTGTCCGGAGTACGCCGGGACAGGTGGATCAGGCTCCTGATGGTCTCTCGTGCGCCTGAGTGATACCGCGTCTGCTGCGGAGCCAGCTTGCGCGCGGTGACGATGGACTTCAAGGCCGCCTCGTTACGGCCCGCCTCCATCTGAGCCCGTGCCTGATCCACGTAGAAATGAGCAGCGCGGGATGCAGGCCAGTCCGTTGGTATCCGCACCTTCGCGGCCTCTCGCAGAGCCTCGCCGTAGTGACGCATCTCGACATGAGCGGATACGGCGTGCAGCCTGACGTTCGTGGGACCAAAGGACAGCCAGTGCACGTCCGTGGCCTCACCCACCCGATCCGCGTAGGACTCGGCCTCTGCAAGGTGAGTCGTCACCGCGCCTTCGTCCTCGGCGCGCGCGGCGATGATGCTTGCCCCGAGGTGCAGCTGACCGGCAACGGCCTGACTCTCTCGCGTCTGCGGAGCTTGCCCCAACAGCCCCTGGCCGGAAGCCACGAGCCGCTGACCAATGGTGTACTCGCCCTCTCGGAAGTAGACCAGCGCACGCATGTACTGGCGCACTGCTGACAGCAACGGATCGGAAGCCCGCGACGCGGCCCACTCCATACGGTCCAGAGCCACGGTGGACAAGTCGTAATAGCCGAGCTTCACGGCCAAGTCATGCGCGGTGCGGTAGGTACTCGATAGCGCGGCCCACAACTCGGACGACGGCGCCTGATACGCGGCTGTGGTGATCTCCGCCATCGTGCCGGGGAGATCAAGAGCAGCGTCATGGAGCTTCGTGGCCCGGACCTGCTGACACAGAGTCTGAGCAGCGGCGATGAGCTGAGGAGTGGGACGCGGCTTGATCGCCGGATCGGCGCCCAGGTCGTAGAGGTCGAGGGCTTCACGAATCGGGCGGACCAGCGAGGCCAACCGGTCCTGTTGTAGCTCGGTGACATAGGGCTGGCCGGTCAGCGCGGTGACATCGATGCACAGCGCTTTCGCCACAGCGGCCACCAGGTCGGGGCTCGCTGGCTTGTGCCCGGACTCCACCTGGGTGAGGAGGCTGTAGGAGTAAGGGATCTTCTGGATCAACCCACGCTGAGTCAGCCCAGCCCGCTTGCGATGATGTGCGATCCGAGCGCCCGTGTGCTCGTCGTCGGGGAACGGCATACATGCCTCCCTTTCGTGACTCACTCAACGGAGACGCTACCCGCTCGGCCACGGCAGAAGACGACGAACGACGATCTCAACGCCGAGCGGGCGGGGAGTTTGCGCATGGAGGGTGCCACACGGTGGACTGCCCACATGACCGCGAACCCTGTCCTCTACCTGTTCGGAAGCGCCGCCCCGCCTGTCCTGAACATCGCTGGCGTCATCGAACGAGCGCAGGCGGCCGACTGGGAGGTCTGCCTCGGATTGACCCCTACGGCCGCACGCTGGCTTGACGGCGAGCTGCCAGCGTTGGCGGAGCTGACCGGGCACCCGGTGCGCAGCCAGTACAAGCTGCCCCAGGAGCCGGACGCCTGGCCCCCGGCGGATGTCGCGGTGCTGGCGCCCGCCACCTTCAACACGATCAACCAGTGGGCCCTGGGGATCACCGAGAAGTTCATCGTGGGATTCGTGGCCGAGGCCATCGGCAAGGGCATCCCCACCGTGACCATGCCGTGCGTCAACGCCGCCTACGTCCAGCACACCCAGTTCGACACCAGCGTTGCCACGCTGCGCGCGATGGGGGTGCGTGTGCTGTACGGGGAAGGCGGATTCGTACCCAACAAGCCGGGCCAAGGCCGACCGGAGAACTATCCGTGGCACCTGGCCCTTGAAGCAGTTGCGTCAGCCCTCAGTGCCCGCACCCCCAGGCGGGCATGAGTCCTCAGCGAGCAGCGAGCAACTTTTCCACAGCCGTGTGGATCGAGTCCTCCCGCTTACAGAAGGAGAACCGGACGAGCCACTCCGGAGCGTCAGCGCTCTGGTAGAAGGCCGATGTCGGGATGGCCACCACGCCTGCCCGCTCCGGCAGTTCACGGCAGAACGTCACCCCGTCCGCGTAGCCCCACGGCCGTACGTCCGCTTGGAGGAAGTACCCGGCATCCGCCCGGTACGGGCGCAGTCCGGCCCGCGTCAGGCCGTCGCTCAGCAAGTCCCGGTTGTGCCGCAGGGTCTCGCGCAGGCTCCCGGCCCACTCCTCCACCGAGCCGAGGGCATGCGCCAGCGCTTCCTGATACGGCGTCCCCGACGCGTAGGTGAGGAACTGCTTCGCCGCAGCGACCGCAGCGACCAGCGGAGCGGGACCCGAAACCCAACCGATCTTCCACCCCGTGACGCTGAACGTCTTGCCCGCCGAGGAGATCGTCAGCGTCCGCTCCCTCATGCCGGGCAGCGAGGCAATGGGGAGGTGGTCCAGGCCGTTGTACACCAGGTGTTCGTACACCTCATCCGTGACGACCGTCAGCGAGTGCTCCCGCGCCACCTCGGCGATCAAGGCCAGCTCATCGGCCGTGAACACCTTGCCCGTGGGATTGTGCGGCGTATTCAGCAGCAGGACCCGCGTCCGCGTCGTCACAGCCTCGCGCAGCGCGTCAGCGTCAAGGGCGAAGCCGTCACCGTCGCTCACCAGAGGCACGGCTACCAACCGAGCGCCAGCCAGCCGAGCATCCGCCGCGTACGCGTCGTAGCAGGGGTCAAAGGCCAGGACCTCGTCACCCGGATCGCAGAGCGCCAGCAGAGCCGCAGCGAGCGCTTCCGTCGCGCCCGTAGTGATCAGCACCTCACCTTGCGGGCGGTAGTCGAGGCCGTACCGGCGCAGCTGATGTTCCGCGACAGCCTCACGCAGCGCCGGGAAACCGGCGGCGGGCGGGTACTGGTTGTTACCCGATATCACCGCTACGACGACGCCCTTGAGCAAGGTCTCAGGGCTGCCGAGTTCCGGCACACCCTGCCCGAGGTTCACCGCCCCCGTACGGCGCGCCAGCTCCGTCATCTCCGTGAAGATCGACGTGCCCATGTCCCGCACCCGCGCCGCAGGAGCCCAGTCCGCCGTACCCACCATGCCGCGTGCGTCAGCCGCCCCGCTCGTCCCCATGCGCCCCTGCTTCCCGTGCGTCCGTCCAGGAGGTTCGCCCCTCACGATAGGCGCAGACTGCCGGGCACCGGGTCTCTGGTCGCCAGCGCCATGCCATCACCCGAGGTCAGAGGGCAGACGCGAGATGTGTGCGAACAGAGGTTGACCTGGGTGACCGGCGCTCCCGAGCTGGTCACGGCGGTGCGCTCGGCCAAGCAGTACCTCACGTATGTCTCGGCGGGCCCCTTCCAGTACGCGGTGGCCGAGGCGCTGGCCCTCCCCGACGCCTATTTCCACGGCATCCGGGACGATCTGCGCGCCAAGCGCGATCTGCTGGCCGATGGCCTGGCCGACGCGGGCTTCCACGTCTTCCGCCCCTCGGGCACCTACTTCATCACCACCGACATCCGCCCCCTCGGCGAGACCGACGGCTTCGCCTTCTGCCGCGCCCTCCCCGAGCGCTGCGGCGTGGTCGCGGTCCCGAACGCGGTCTTCTACGACCACCAGGACCAGGGTTCCCCCTTCGTCCGGTTCGCCTTCTGCAAGCGCGAAGAGGTCCTTACGGACGCCGTGGCCCGCCTCAAGACCCTCGCCCAGGGCTGACGCGTCGGCTTCGGGGCTACGCTCGCGGGCACACGTCCTGGCCTTCTCCAGGACGTCGGCCACGGCCGGAAGCTCCTTGTGGGCCTTGAGCTGGTGGAGGATCGGCGCCAGGCGCTGGCGTGGGCGGACGGACGCCACTCCGGCGCAAAGACGGGCAGTTGATACAACGCCATGGGCCCCGGAACAGTAGTCCCGGGGCCCATGACAACCCTGGAATTCACATGGTCGGCGGGTGAGTAATGCAGACCAAGTAAATCTCAGTGCATCCGTCTCAGATGCCGACGCCGCCAGAGAAACCCGCCTGTCCGGAGACGGGGCCCACCTGGCCGCTGAGGCCACCTGAAACCGAGCCACCCAGAGCGGGCAGGGTGGGCAGGGCGGGCAGGGTGGGCTCTGCACCACCCGTCAGGTTTACGGTCCCGAGAACTCCGCCGGAGACATTGTCCAGCTCGCTGTCAGCGATCTCGATGGCCTCGATCTGCTTACGCACGTCAGGCCCTCCCTTTCGTTTTTGTTGTGACCACAGGGCGTATCGAGCGGCCCGGCGTCAAGCTGGTCCAGCCAGCTTGACGATCGTCCGCCACTCAGAAGCGGAGGTCCATCTTCCGAGTGGCGTGGATCAAACCATGTCTACGGCGGCTCAGCCACCGCGATCTGTCCGAAATGTCTAGGGATATTTTGGTATCGCGGCATGTCGGCAAGCCGGACTTTTGACTGGATGGCGACGACTTCTTCACTTGCATTTCGGCTACCGGGCCTCGTGGAGGGGGCTGACGTGGTCACCAGAAGGACATATCACCCCTTGCAGGATGCCGTTCATCCTGCAAGGCGCGACCCAGCGGCAAGGCTGTGACCTTCCTGTGGAGATAGCGCGCAGGTTTACTGAACCGCAGCGCTACAGCGTCGTGTTGCTCGATTTCCGGACACAGCAGGCCGGCGCCTGGCCACGGCTTCGGCTGGTGGACTGGGCCGAGACCCGGGACACGCCGCACATGTGGACCCAGATCGTCGGCAAGATCCGGCCGCACCGCGCCACCGCATCCCCCCGGCGGTGTGCCGAAAGCCGGTCCGTTACCTGAGTGGCCGACAGAAGTACTGAGGTCAGTGCGGAACTCTGGTGCGGAATCCGTGGTCTGCTGGCCAAGCGGGACGCTGGACTGCGTCAGGTCAGGGAATGCTGGAGATGCCAGCTCCGCCCAAGCGGCTTCGGCCGCAGCTCAGTCCGAACTTCCATGTGCCGCGACCCAAGTATCGGCCGGTTATTGTCCTTCCGTCGGCACATTCTGCGTTAGCCGACTTTCCGCGAGGGCGGGCGTTCAGCCAAATTTGCGCCCGCTCAAATGCGCCAAGCTGCGGGACGTGCCGCTGCCTCCGGGGGCGGGCGAGGACGGTGTATCTGTTCCGGCTCGGTGCCCGTGGTCGTGCGGGAGCGGGTCGATCCTGCGTCCCCTCTTCCGTCTCCACGTCGGCAGACCTTCCCGCCCGGCGCGGGGCGCGCTCGCTGGATTTCCGCGCTGGTTTTGAGTGGCGGAGTGAGCGGGTACTCGGCCGGGCCGGAATCCATCGACCGCGCGTTGTCGCCAGAGCGGTGAGTTCCGCGGGAGGCGAGATGGCCGAGCAGAGGACGCAGCAGGCCGGCGCCTGGCCACGGCTTCGGCTGGAGGACTGGGCCGAGACCCGGGACACCCTGCACATGTGGACCCAGATCGTCGGCAAGATCCGGCTGGATCATGCGCCACCGGCCAATCAGTGGTGGCAGGTGACCTTGTATGTCACCCCGCGCGGGCTGAGCACGTCCACGATCCCGTATCGGACCGGGGCGTTCGATATCGAGTTCGATTTTGTCGAGCACCGGCTGGGGATCCGGGTCAGCGACGGAAGCCGGCGTGAGCTGGCGCTGGAGTCCAAACCGGTGTCCCAGTTCTACTCCGAGATCATGGGCCTGCTGGGGGACCTGGGCATCCAGACCCGGATGTACCCCCGGCCGAACGAGGTGCCCGTGGCGATCCCGTTCCCGGAGGACCATCGGCATGCGGCGTACGACCCGTACGCCACCCGGCTCTTCTGGGGTCAGCTGCTGAACGCACACCGGGTGTTCGGGGAATTCCGGTCCCATTTCGTCGGCAAGGCCAGCCCCGTGCACTTCTTCTGGGGCGCGATGGACCTGTGCGTCACCCGCTTCTCCGGCCGCACCGCGCCGCCGCATCCCCCCGGCGGGGTGCCGAACCTGCCGGACCGGGTGACGCAGGAGGCGTACTCCGTCGAGCTGTCCAGCTGCGGCTTCTGGCCCGGCGGCGGGGAGGAGGGCGGCTTCTACTCCTACGCCTACCCCGAGCCCGCAGGGTTCGCCGATCAGCCGGTCCGGCCCGCGACGGCCTCGTACCGGCGGGATGTCGGTGAATTCGTGCTGCCCTACGAGGCGGTCGCCACCGCGCCCGATCCGGACCGGACGCTGAGCGAATTCCTGCACAGCACGTATGAGGCGGCTGCCGAACTGGCCGACTGGGACCGCGCGGTTCTGGAGGCCGACCCCGTCCACTGGGAGCATCGCTAGGGGGCGTCCAGCGGATCGTGTCGTCTGCGGCGGGCTGTTCCCCTCCCCGCCCCTTCCCACAACTGGGGCTCCGCCCCAGACCCCCGGGGTCCCGGGTCCCGGGTCCCGGGGTGAAGCGTTGTCCCCCGGGCGAGCTACGGGCGGGTGCGCTCCGGGTGGTGATGATTTCGGGGCTCCGGGTCCATAGCGTCTGAGACGCCCGCGGGGAGCGGGTGACCCAGACTCTCTCAGGGGGAAGAACGATGATCCGCAATGCCAGGGTGTCCGCCGTGATCGCGCTGTCCTGCGCCGTGGCCGGTGTGGGGCTGGTCGGTTGTGAGGATGACTCGAAGGCGGATGCGGAGACGACCGCCACCAAGTCCGCCGCCGCTTCGGAGAAGGCGGGCGACCAGGACTTGCTCACCGGCACCAAGAAGATCGAGATTGGCGGCCAGTTGGTGAACGTGTCCTGTTCGGGGACTCCGGCGGACGGCAGCCCGGTCATCATGCTGCTGGCCGGAGGCGGTGACGGGCTGGACAAGGTGGCCGGGATCCAGAAGACCCTGAGCGAGAAGAACCGGGTCTGCTCCTACGACCGGCTCGGCGAAGGCGCCAGCGACAAGCCCGACGGGCCGCAGACCCTCAAGAGCACGGGCAAGGTGCTGACCGCGGTGCTCGACCGGGTCGCCGGTGACAACCCGGTCGTCCTGGCCGGGCATTCGCTGGGCGGGCTGATCGCCGCCCGGTACGCGCCCGACCACCAGGACCGGATCAAGGGGCTGGTCCTGATGGACGCCACCTCACCGACCCAGACCGCCGATCTCAACAAGGGAATCCCCGAATCCGCCACCGGCCCGGCGGTGGCATTGCGCGATCAGACCCTCGCGATCCTGCACGGAGGGGAACCGGAGAAGCTCACGGTGCCCGACGGCAAGGTCCGTTCCGCCGGGGACATCCCGGTGGAGGTGATCCGCCACGGGAAGCAGTACCTCGCGGAGGTGCCCGACTACGGGCCGGGCCTGGAGCGGGCGTGGACCAACGGCCAGCGCAAGTGGCTCGCGGTCTCCAGCCGCGCCAAGCTGAGCACCGCCAAGACCAGCACCCACTACATCTACGTCGACCAGCCGGATGTCGCCGTGCGGGCGATCGAGCGCGTCACCGTTCAGGCCGTGGACGGCGCGGCCTCCGGGCGCTGAACCTCTGGACTTCCTCAACTCCGCTTTGACCCCGCATGAGGCCGGGCATGGGACCCGGCAGGTACGAAGCGGTACCTCGCTACGGGGGTTGGAAGGAGAGTGAGGACCATGGGGTCTGTTGTCATCTTGGTCGTGCTGGCGTTCACGTTCGCGGCGCTCGCCGCGCTGGGCGCCGGTCGGTCGAAGGGGTACAGCGGGCGGCGCAAGCGGTCCTGGGGCGCCGGTTCCAGCGGGGCCGCCGGTGGCGGCTGGTGGGCCGGTGGCGACGGCGGCGGTGGTGGCCATCACGGGGGTGGTCACCACGGCGGCGGTGGCTGCGGCGGCGGAGGCGGCTGCGGTGGCGGGGGTGGCTGTGGCGGCGGCGGCGGTGGTGGTGGCGGTGGCTGCGGCGGGGGTGGCTGACCCGCGGTTCCTGCGGACTTCGCGGTCGCCGTGCCGTTCTTACGGTTGCCGCGCGGCCTTACGGTCGCCGTGCCGTCCTTACGGGCGCCACGCCCTTCTTACGGTTGTCACGCCGTCCTTACGGCAGTGAAGCAATGAGCCAGCGCCCGGCGCGCCAACGTGCGCCGGGCGCTGGCTTGTTGAACACTTGACCTAGGGAGCGCCCTAGGGGGTGGAAACCCGGCGAAGGTGGGTAAAAACGATGTGGCGCCCAGCATTTCATGATTCCGTATACCACCAATCGACCTTACGGCCCCACGCGGGCACGAGCCGCCGTATGCGCATGCCCCTGGTCTCCCGCGGGGCGAGTTGGCCCAACTTTTTCCACTGCGTGCTTGCGGAGCCGATCCATGCTCACGACCCTCAAGACTGCCTACACCGATACCCGCGCCGCTGACCTCGCCTGGGGCCTGGGGCGGGAGCCGCTTCCCGCCCTCGCTGTGCTCGATCTTCAACTCCATGACTTCGCCGTCCAGTTGAGGCTTCTGGGCGCCTCCCACCAGGTCCTCCTCGAAGGGGAGGGCAGCCGTTGCTCGGAGACCGTGGCCTGTATGTCCGGCAACAGCACCCCGCTTCCGCTGGGGGTTTCCACCCTTGTCGACGGCCGCGAATACGAATTCGCCGCGCGCGTCGAGGAGTTGTCGCAGGGGGCCTTCGCCGGGCGCGCCCAGGAGTTGCTCGCGCTGGTGGCCGACCATCCGCACGGTCTGGCCGGTACGTTCCCCGGCAGCCCGAACGCGTTCACGGCGCTGCTCGCGCAGTGGAACGAGGGCACGGTGGGGTGGCGGACCTGGCATGCCTACCCCCAGGAGGGGCGGTTGGTCACCACCCGCACCTGTGTCGGAGCCCGGGTGCCGGCCGCGCTCCGGCCGCCGGGTGCGGGCGGGCTCGATATGGGCGGTCTGCCCGGTGGTCTGCCCGGTGGTCTGCCCGGTGGTCTGGCGGACGGGATGTCGGGCGGGGTGTCGGACGGGATGTCGGGTGGGGTGTCGCCCCAAGTCCCCTGCGCCTGAAGGGGATCGCGCATGGCCGAGAGGCCGTCGATCCCAGATGTGCGAACGGCAATGCACTCGTGTGGGGGACGAGACGTAAGCGATATGTGACGTAGCGTTCCCTTTGTGATCGATTCGCCCATGTCCGCCGTCTCGGATGCGCCGTCGTCGCCGGAATCCGGCCCTCCGGCGCGGCTGCCGGTGCGGGCGGGGCTCGGCCGCTTCCTCGTGCTCGGCACGGTCTTCGTCTGCGCTGCCTGCGGGCTCGTCTATGAGCTCGAACTCGTCGCCCTCGCCTCATACTTGGCGGGTGACTCGGTCACCCAGGCATCCGTGGTGCTGTCCGTGATGGTCTTCGCCATGGGTGTCGGCTCGCTGCTGGCCAAGCGGCTGCGCTGCCGGGCCGCCGTGGGCTTCGGCGCGGTCGAGGCGGTGCTCGCGCTCGTCGGCGGCTGCTCGGCGATGGCGCTGTACGCATGCTTCGCATGGGGCGGTCACTCGCGCTCCGCGCTCGTCGGCTTCTCGTTCGCCATCGGTGTGCTCATCGGGGCCGAGGTGCCCCTGCTGATGACCCTGATCCAGCGGGTGCGCCGACAGGACGCGGGCGGTGCGGTGGCCGATCTGTTCGCGGCGGACTATGTGGGCGCGCTGGTCGGCGGGCTCGCCTTTCCCTTTCTGCTGCTGCCCGCGTTCGGCCAGCTGACCGGCGCGCTGGTCACCGGCGCGGTCAACGCGGTCGCGGGCGGCGCGCTGGTGCTCTGGCTGTTCCGCCGCGATCTGAGCGTACGGGCGCGGTGGACGCTGATCGTCGCCAATGGGCTGGTGCTCGCCGCGCTGGCCGCCGGTGCCGTGCTGACCCCCTCCTTCGAGCGGGCCGCCCGGCAGGCCGTCTACGGACCCGGGGTGCGGGTCGCGCTGCGCACCGGCGAGCAGGAGATCGTGCTGGTGGGCGGGGGGACGAGCGGGCGGCCGCTGTCCCTCTTCCTCAACGGGCGGCTGCGGGTCAGCGGGCGCGACGAGGTCCGCTACCACGAGGCGCTGATCCACCCGGCGATGGCCGCCGGGCCGCACGGCCGGGTGCTGGTGCTGGGCGGGGGCGACGGGCTCGCGGCGCGCGAGGTCCTGCGGTACGCGGGGGTCCGCTCGGTGACCGTCGTGGAGCGCGACGCGGAGGTGGTGCGGCTGGCCCGGCGCGATCCGGGCCTGTCCGCGCTCAACGGCGGCGCCTACCGCGATCCGCGGGTGCGGGCGGTGACGGCGGACGCCTTCGACTGGCTGCGCCGGTCCATGGCGTACGACGTGGTGGTCTGCGATCTGCCGG
Organism: Streptomyces sp. NEAU-174; assembly: GCF_052665095.1. Lineage (NCBI taxonomy): Bacteria > Bacillati > Actinomycetota > Actinomycetes > Kitasatosporales > Streptomycetaceae > Streptomyces > Streptomyces sp. NEAU-174. The sequence goes on from NZ_JBQTCE010000001.1 coordinate 1,081,316, forward strand.
CGCCCGAGCTCACCCCGAGCACCAAGTACTACTCCCAGGAGTTCTACGGCCTGGCCGAGCGGGTGCTGGCGCCCGGCGGTCGGCTGGTGGTCCACGCCGGGCCGCTGCGGCCCGATCCGCGGGCGTTCTGGACGGTGGACGCGACGATGCGTTCGGTCGGGCTGCGGACCACTCCGTATGTGATCGGCGCCCCGCGACCCGGGCGCGGCAGCCCGCACGACTGGGGCTTCGTCCTGGCGGCGCGCTCCCCGGTCGGGCTGCGGCTGGCCCCGCACCGGCCGCGGCCGCGCTCGCTGACGGAGGAGGGGCTGCGGGCGGCCCGCCGCACGGCCGAGCGCGCTCGGGAGGCGGGTCTGCTCCCGTCGACGCTCATGCGTCCGCGCTATGGGGAGTGACGCCCCGGCCTGTGGGGTGTGTCCGACGGATCGTGACGCCTGTGGCGGATCTTTCCCCTACCCGCCCCTTCCCGCTACCAGGGGCTTCGCCCCTGGACCCCGGCCCCCGGGGTCTGGGGCAGAGCCCCAGTTTCGGGGAGGGGCGGGTAGGGGAAAGCCTCGTGACGCCACGGCGGGTCCGGTGGTGGGGCGGGCATGGCGGCGGGTGCCCGCCCGCGTGCGGGGCGTGTCCGCGCGCCGGGGGCTCGCGTCGGCTGCGTACGTCAGCGGCACGCGGAAAGTTGTGCGGGAACGGGTCTCAGGGAACGTGCGATGGGTACTGTCTTGACCTATGGAGCATGAGGTGTTCGTTCCGTTTCCCGTCGACACCGTCCGGCTGGCGCTCGCGGAGCCCGCCCGTGTCGCTCGTTGCGTTCCCGGGCTCCAGCAGGACGCCGATGAGGCCGCCGGTCCGCTCGCCGGGCGGCTGCGGCTGCGCATCGGCGGGTCCACCATCACGTATCGCGGCGCGCTGCGTGTCGTCAGGCGCGCCGATGCCTTCGAGGTCGAGGGCGAGGGCGGCGAGGCGCGCGGCAGCGGCTCGGTGAAGCTCGCGCTGACCATCACGCCGAAGCCCGTCGAGGGCGGTACGGTGCTGAACTGCTCCGGGACGGTCCACAGCGACGGACGGCTGGCCGAGTTCGACGACGAGGCGTCCATCACCGTGGCCCGCCGCATGCTGGACCGGTTCGCCGGGGCGCTCACGGCCGGGCTGGAGACGTCCCCGATCAGCGCGCCCACGGAGGACGAGGCCCCCGGACAGGCCCCACGACAGGGCGCCGAAGAGACCACCGACGAGACCGCCGACGAGACCGCCGATGCGGCCGCCGACGCGAGTGCGGACGCGGGGGTGGACGCGGGTGTGGACGCCGCCGCCGACGAGACCGGGCTGCCGACCGAGGCCGAGCTTCCGCTGTCGGCCGATGACATGGACATCGAGGACGTCGGCGACCTCGAGGACCTCGACGAGGTGGACGGAGTCGAGGAGCCCGTCGGCTTCGGCGAGCTCGACGACCTGGACGAGGAGCCCCCGGCCGAGGCCGCCCACGCCCGCCGCACGATGATCGGCCGCTCCACCGAGGAGGTCGACCACGCCCCGCCGCGCGGCCGCTACGCCCCGGTCCCCGCGCCCGAGACCGTCTCCACCAGCGCCACACTGCGCTGGGCCGCGCCCGCCGCGGCCGTCGTGCTCGCATCCGTCGTCGTCGTGGGCCGTCGCGTACTTCGCCGCCGCCGCTGAGTCCGGGCGCATAGGCTCGGTGTTTGTGACCACCGAAGACACAACGGAGACCAAGGGCGTACGGCTGACCGCCGGGGACGCCGAGCTGACCGTCTCACCCGAGAACGGCTGCCGCATCGCTTCACTGCGCATCGGCGGTACGGAGCTGCTGCGGCAGGGCCCGCGGTTCGGGTCGTTCCCGATGGTGCCGTGGTGCGGCCGGACCGGTCTCGGCCGGTTCCGCAACGGCGGGCGGACCCACCAACTGCCCATCAACTCCCCGCCGCACGCGATCCACGGGACCGGCCGGAACGTCGAATGGGCCCCCGCCGGCACGGGGCAGTCCAGTGCGGCCTTCACCTACGACCTCGCCGACCCCTGGCCGTACGAGGGCCGGGTCACCCAGGCCTTCGAGCTCACCCCGGACAGCCTGACCGTCACCATGAGCGTGGAGACCGAGGGCGATTCCTTTCCGGCGCAGGCGGGCTGGCATCCGTGGTTCCTGCGGAACCTGGGCGACGGCGGTCCTGATGCCGAGATCGGCCCCGATGTGGAGATCGCCTTCGATGCCGCATGGCAGGAGGAGCGCGGCGAGGACCACCTCCCCACCGGCCGCCGGATCGCGCCGAAGCCCGGCCCCTGGGACGACTGCTTCGGGATGCCGCAGGGGGTGGACGTCACGCTCACCTGGCCCGGCCGACTCGAGCTGAAGGTCACCAGCCGGACGGAGTGGGTGGTCGTCTACGACGAGCAGGCGGAGGCGGTGTGCGTGGAACCGCAGTCCGGCCCGCCCAACGGCCTCAACCTCCTGCCGCGGCTGGTCACCCCCATCGAGCCGCTGGAGATCGCCATGACCTGGAGCTGGCGCACCCTGGCCTGACGCGGTCGGTCTCACGCCTGGCGTGGTCGGTCTCGCGGCTGGCGTGGTCGGTCTCACGGTACGGAGCGGCTTGGGGGGTTTCGAGGGCCACCGCATAAGCTCATGCGCATGAGCGATGCGCGTGACGCCCTGCTAGAGCAGATCAAGGACAAGGCCGTGGTCCACGGCAAGGTGACCCTCTCCTCCGGGCGTGAGGCCGACTACTACATCGACCTGCGCCGGATCACCCTGGACGCCGAGGCCGCGCCCCTGGTCGGGCAGGTCATGCTCGAGACCACGGCCGATCTGGAGTACGACGCGGTGGGCGGGCTGACGCTGGGCGCCGACCCGGTGGCCACGTCCATGCTGCACGCCGCGGCCGCGCGCGGGCGCCGACTCGACGCCTTCGTGGTCCGCAAGGCCCAGAAGACGCACGGTATGCAGCGGCGGATCGAGGGCCCGGACATCGCGGGCCGCCGGGTGCTGGTGGTCGAGGACACCTCCACCACCGGAGGCTCGCCGCTGACCGCCGTGGAGGCGGCGCGGGAGGCGGGTGCGGAGGTCGTCGCGGTCGCGACGATCGTCGAGCGCGGCGCCGCGCCCGCGATCGCGGACGCCGGGCTGCCGTACCTCCCGGCGTACTCGCTCACCGACCTCGGGCTGAGCTGAATCAGGATCGGGCTGAGCTGAATCAGGAGCTGCATCATGCAGGCTGGGGAGGTGGGAGGTTTCACGTGAAACCACCCACCCCCGTCCGTGTGGTCTCGGCGTGCGCCGTGTGGAGCAACCGGCGGAGTCTGGGATTATGGCCCCGACGATGACGTCGCCCCTAGGTCAGGGCCAAGTACGACTAACCCGCACATACAAGGAGCGGTCAGATGCCCATCGCATCCCCTGAGATCTACAACGAGATGCTCGACCGGGCGAAGGCGGGCAAGTTCGCCTACCCGGCGATCAACGTGACCTCGACGCAGACTCTGCACGCCGCCCTGCGCGGCTTCGCCGAGGCGGAGAGCGACGGCATCGTCCAGATCTCCACCGGTGGTGCCGAGTTCCTGGGTGGCCAGTACAAGAAGGACATGGTGACCGGTGCGGTCGGCCTCGCCGAGCTCGCGCATGTCGTGGCCGAGAAGTACCCGGTCAACATCGCCCTCCACACCGACCACTGCCCGAAGGACAAGCTGGACGGCTATGTCCGTCCGCTGCTCAAGGTCTCGCAGGAGCGCGTCGCCAAGGGCCAGAACCCGCTGTTCCAGTCCCATATGTGGGACGGCTCCGCCGAGACCCTCGCGGACAACCTCGACATCGCGCAGGAGCTGCTCGCCGAGGCGGTCAAGGCGAAGATCATCCTCGAGGTCGAGATCACCCCGACCGGTGGCGAGGAGGACGGCGTCACGCACGAGATCAACGACAAGCTGTACACGACGGTGGACGACGCCCTGCGCACCGCCGAGGCCCTGGGCCTGGGCGACAAGGGCCGCTATCTGCTGGCCGCCTCCTTCGGCAACGTCCACGGCGTCTACAAGCCGGGCAATGTCGTCCTCCGCCCGGAGCTGCTGCGTGATCTCCAGGACGGTGTCGGCGCGAAGTACGGCAAGCAGGACCCGTTCTTCTTCGTCTTCCACGGCGGCTCCGGCTCCACGGAGCAGGAGATCCGCACCGCGCTGGAGAACGGCGTGGTGAAGATGAACCTCGACACGGACACCCAGTACGCCTTCAGCCGTCCGATCGCGGATCACATGTTCCGCAACTACGACGGGGTGCTGAAGGTGGATGGCGAGGTCGGCAACAAGAAGACGTACGACCCGCGGAGCTGGGGCAAGCTTGCCGAGACGGGGATGGCTGAGCGGGTCACCAAGGCTTGTGCGGATCTTCGGTCTACCGGGACGAAGCTGAAGTAGTTTCTTCGGCTCGCCCTCTCGGGCCCGGCTCCTCGCCTTGCGGCGAGTTTGCCGGGCCCGTTTGCGTGCCCCTTGCGGTTTCGTTTCCGGGTGCGGCCCGGTGGCCGTTTGTGCCCACCCGTTCCGCCCCGGGGAACGATTGCCCACAAACGGCGATGCGGGCATGATCCAGGTATGGGCGGCTCCACGCCCGGGGCGGGGCACGCTCCGAGCAATGGTCAGCCGGTACGGCTATCCGTACCGGCCGGGCGGTGGTTGGTGTTCACCACCGTGCTCGGCTCCGCCATGGCCCTGCTCGACAGCACCGTCGTCAACGTCGCCCTGCCGCACATCGGCCTCGATCTGGGCGCCGATCTGCCCGTACTCCAGTGGACCGTCAACGCCTACATGCTCACCCTCGCCGGGCTGATCCTGCTCGGCGGGGCGCTCGGGGACCGGTTCGGGCGGCGGCGGGTGTTCGTGATCGGGGTGGTGTGGTTCGCGCTGGCCTCGCTGGCGTGCGGGCTGGCGCCGAACGCCGGGGTGCTCATCGCCGCGCGGGCGTTCCAGGGCATCGGCGGGGCGCTGCTCACCCCCGGGTCGCTGGCGCTGATCCAGTCGGTGATCCACCACGATGACCGGGCGCGGGCGATCGGGCTGTGGTCCGGCTTCGGTGGCATCGGAGCGGCGATCGGGCCGTTCCTCGGCGGCTGGCTGGTGGACGGGCCCGGCTGGCGCTGGGTGTTCTTCATCAATGTGCCGCTGGCGGCGCTGTGCGTGCCGGTGGCTTTGCGCCACGTACCGGAGAGCCGCGATCCGCGGGCGCGCGGCCGGTTCGACGTCCTCGGCGCCGTGCTGGGGGCGGCGGCCCTCGCCCTGGTCACCTATGCGCTGATCGCCGCGCCGCAGAAGGGCGCCTCGGCCGCCGTCGTGGTTCCGGGCGTCGCCGGACTGGCGCTGGGGGCGGCCTTCATCCTCGTGGAGCGGAGGCTGCGCGAGCCGATGCTGCCGCTGTCGATCTTCGCCTCCCGCCAGTTCAGCGCCGTCAATGTGGTGACCCTGTGCGTCTACGCGGCCTTCGGCGGCTTCTTCTTCCTCTCGGTGCTCGACCTCCAGGTGGTGGTGGGCTACTCCGCGCTCGCCGCCGGTACCGCGCTGCTGCCCACGACCACGCTGATGCTGCTGCTGTCGGCCCGTTCGGGGGAGCTGGGCAAGCGCATCGGCCCGCGGATCCCGCTGACCGTCGGCCCGCTGTTGTGCGCGGCGGGGATGCTGCTGATGACCCGGGCCGGGGTGGGGGCGGTGTACTGGCGGGACATCCTGCCCGCGCTGCTGGTGCTGGGCCTGGGGATGGTCGTGGTGGTCGCCCCGCTCACCGCGACCGTCCTGGCCTCGGTGGACGTCGCCCGCGCGGGCCTGGCCAGCGGTGTCAACAACGCGGCGGCGCGGGCGGCCGGGCTGGTCGCGGTGGCGGCGCTGCCGCTGCTCGCGGGGATGGGCCCGGAGGCGTACCGATCGGCGGACGCCTTTTCGAGCACCTTCCGGCGGGCCATGCCGATCTGTGCCGGGGTGCTGCTGCTGGGGGCGCTCCTCGCCTGGCGCACGGTGCGCTCGGACGCGCTGGAGCCGGCGGGCGCGGAGGTGGGGGCGGAGCCGGAGCGGGCCGGGGCCGCGGTGCCCGCGGAGGGCGTCGCGCGGCCGGCGGGGCCGCCCTGCCGCCCCGAGTGCGCCTACCACTGCGGGGTGTCCGCGCCGCCCCTGGACCCGGGCGAGCGAGGCCCCTCCGCCTGATCCGCGTCCTCCTCATGGCTTGAGCGTGTCGGGTGGGGCCCCGGACCAGGCAGACTGGAACCCATGGCCATTCACGAGAACCTGCTCGGGGGACCGCCCCCGACCCATCTGCCCGACGACCCGGAGCCGCGCGAACTGCTCGCCTCCGGCGCGGCCCCGGCCGAGGTCGCCGCGAAGTACCCGGCCTCCTCGCTCGCCTGGGCGCAGCTCGCCGACGAGGCGTTCGAGGCCGGCCGGGTGGTCGAGTCCTATGCGTACGCCCGCACCGGCTACCACCGCGGGCTCGACGCCCTGCGCCGCAGTGGCTGGAAGGGCCACGGTCCGGTGCCCTTCGAGCACGAGCCCAACCGGGGCTTCCTGCGCGCCCTGCACGCGCTCGCGCGCGCCGCGCAGTCCATCGGCGAGCAGGAGGAGTACGAGCGCTGCTCGACCTTCCTGCGGGAGAGCTCCCCGACCGCGGCGGACACGCTCTCCTGAACCAGGTTGAACCAGGTCTCCTGAACCAGGTCCCCTGATTCGGGTCTCCTGATGCACATCTCCTGATCTCGCCTCCCCTGATCCCCTGAGGCAGGGCGAGGCGCACCGGGCCTGTGGGGCGTTGTATGCCCCACGGGCCCCTTCCGTACTTGCCGATCCCCCGCGCTGCGCGGATGATGCGTGCGGGGCCCCTTCGGCTGTGGGCCCCGAGGGGACCGGGGCTCCGAGACCGAAGGGAAGGGGCGGACCGCTACCCGGTAGCGAGCAGTACTCAGGAGATTGCGATGTCGCAGCAGCCTGTCCCTCACCACGCCGAGTCCGACGCCCCGAATCTGGACTTCGACGGCACCACGCCGTACGAGGACTACGTCCAGGCGTCCGTGCTCACCCACCTCCAGCACCCCCTCTCCGACGACCCCGGCGAGATGGTGTTCCTGGTCACCACCCAGGTCATGGAGCTGTGGTTCACCGTGATCGTCCATGAGTGGCAGACCGCCGCGCGGGCGCTGCGCGAGGACGATCTGCCCACCGCGATGGCCGCGCTCCAGCGCTCGGCCTACGAGCTGGAGTCGCTCAACGCCTCGTGGACACCGCTGGCCCATCTCACCCCCGGCCAGTTCAACGCGTACCGCTCCGCGCTCGGCGAGGGCTCCGGCTTCCAGTCGGCGATGTACCGGCGGATGGAGTTCCTGCTCGGCGAGAAGTCCGCGTCCATGCTCGTCCCGCACCGGGGCGCGCCGCGGGTCCACGCCGAGCTGGAGAAGGCGCTGACCGAGCCCAGCCTCTACGACGAGGTGCTGCGCCATCTCGCGCGGCGCGGCCTCGCCGTCCCGGCCGCGGTGCTGGACCGCGATCCCGCCCTGCGCCATGAACCCGATCCAGGGGTGGAGCGGGTCTGGGAGGAGATCTACTCCGGCCTGCCCGACAGCGAGCTGATCCGGCTCGGCGAGGCGCTCACCGAGGTCGCCGAGCTGGTGTGGCGCTGGCGCAATGACCACTTGGTGGCGACCCGGCGGGCGATGGGCTCCAAGACCGGCACGGGTGGCTCGGCCGGGGTCGCCTGGCTGGAGAAGCGCGCGGCCAAGAACGTCTTCCCCGAGCTGTGGACGGCGCGTAGCCATGTCTGACGCGACGATTCCCACGACGGGGTCGGCTGGTGCCGAGCCGCCCGCCACTCGGCCCGGTGCGGGCGAGTCCGGTCCGCCCGGGACGGCTCCGCCCGGGACTGGTCTGCCCGGGACTGGTCTGCCCGGGACTGGTCTGCCCGGGACTGGTCTGCCCGGGACCGCTCTGGCCGACGAGGCCGCGCGGCTCGACGCGGCCGACCCGCTGCGCGCCAAGCGCGCCGCCTTCACCCTCGACGGCACGATCTACCTCGACGGCAACTCACTGGGCGCGCTGCCCCGCGCCGTCCCGCCCCGGCTGGCCGATGTGGTCGCCCGCGAATGGGGCGAGCTGCGCATCCGCTCCTGGGAGGAGAGCGGCTGGTGGACCGCGCCGGAGCGGATCGGCGATCGCGTCGCCCGGCTCATCGGCGCCGCCCCCGGCCAGGTCGTGGTGGGCGACTCGACGAGCGTGAACGTCTTCAAGGCGGTCGTCGCGGCCGTGAGGATCGCCCAGGAGCGCGGCGCCCACCGCGATCAGATCCTGGTGGACGAGGCCACCTTCCCCACCGATGGCTATATCGCCGAGTCCGCCGCCCGGATGACCGGCTGCACCGTGCGGCCGGTGGCCGCGGGCGACGTCCCGACCGCCGTCGGCGCGCGCACCGCCGTCGCGCTCGTGAACCACGTGGACTACCGCACCGGCCGCCTCCACGATCTGCCCGGAACCACGGCCGCCGTGCACGCGGCGGGCGCGCTCGTGGTGTGGGACCTGTGCCACAGCGCGGGCGCCCTGCCGGTCGGGCTGGACGCCCATGGGGTGGACCTCGCGGTGGGCTGCACCTACAAGTACCTCAACGGCGGGCCCGGCGCGCCCGCGTATCTGTATGTCGCCCGGGCCCATCAGCCGCGCTTCGACTCGCCGCTGCCCGGCTGGAACTCGCATGCCGACCCCTTCGGCATGGCCTCCGCCTACGCCCCGGCCGACGGCGCGGTCCGCGGCCGCGTCGGCACCCCGGACATCCTCTCGATGCTGGCGCTTGAGGCCGCGCTCGAGGTGTGGGACGACGTGACGATTGAGGAGGTCAGGGCCAAGAGCCTCGCCCTGACGGACCTCTTCCTCCGCTGCGTCGAGACGTACGTCCCGGCGGGCCGCGTCCGGTCGATCACCCCCGCCGCACACGCCGAGCGCGGCAGCCAGGTGGCCCTGCGGTGCGCGGCGGCGGAGGAGGCCGGGGAGGTGATGGCGGAGCTGGTACGGCGCGGTGTCGTGGGCGACTTCCGCCGCCCCGATGTGCTGCGCTTCGGCTTCACCCCGCTCTACACGGGCTTCGCCGAGGTGGAGCGGGCGGCGCGGGTGCTGGCCGATGTGCTGAAGGAGGACTGACCGATGGGCGGGGCGACGGCGGGGGCGGCGGCGGAGGAGAGGTCGGTCCTCGGGCTCGCGCCCGTGGACCCGGCCCGGACCGCCGCGTACGGCGAACACCCGGACCAGGTGGTGGACTTCTACCTTCCGCCACCCGGGACGGACGGGACCGCCCGCCCCGCCCCGCTGGTCCTCCTCTTCCACGGCGGCGCCTGGCGCGCCCCCTACGACCGCCGCCATGTCTCGCCCTTTGCCGCCTTCCTGGCGGGGCGGGGGCTGGCAGTGGCGTCCGTCGAGTACCGGCGCGGCGGGGCGGACCCCGCGCGGGCGGGGCGGTGGCCGGAGACGTTCGACGACATCGCGGCCGCCGTGGACACCGTGCCGGGCCTCGCCCGGGAGCTCGGGCTCCCCGGGGTCGACCCGGACCGGGTGGTGCTCACCGGGCACTCCGCGGGCGGGCACGCCGTGCTGTGGGCGGCGGCCCGGCATCGGCTGCCGTCCGGCACTCCATGGCATCTGGCCTCCCCCTCCCCGCTCCGCGGTGTCGTCGCCCTCGCCCCCATCGCCGACCTCGCCACGGCCCGTGCGCTGGACGTCTGCTCCGGCGCCGTCGACGAACTCCTCGGCGAAAGAGACAGTGAAGGCGGTGGCAGTGACAGTGGCGACGGCGAAGGCGCAGTCGGCGGCGATGAGCTGACGGTCCGGCTGGGCCTCGCCGACCCCGCCGCGCTGCTGCCCACCGCGATCCCCACCACCATCGTGCAGGGGGGCACCGACATCGATGTGCCACCGGCGGTCGCGGACGCCTTCGCGGAGGCGGCGGCCCGCGCCGGACAGGACGTACGGCTGATCAGGACCGACGGCGGCCACTTCCCGCCCATCGACCCCACGACACCCGCCGCGCAGACCGTCGCCGAGGAGATCGCCCGCCTGGCGGGGGCGCACCCCGCCACGTGACGCCAAGCCGCACCACGCCACCTGACACCGAGCCGGACCCCGCCACGTAGTACTTCAGACGGACGCCGGACAATCCGTACTGGTGGGGACGACGTGGGCCCGTCCGCTCTCTACGGTATGAGACGTGACCCAGACGATTCCGCGGACCGAACTCCGCATCGCCCGCAGCGCGTTGTCCGGCCTGCGGGAGGATTTGATCAACGACGCGTTCGCCCTCCGTCCACTGCCGCCGTTGAGCCCGGGGCATCCGCTGGTGCGCCGGGCCCCGGAGCGGGCCCGGCGATACGTGTGCCGGCTGCCGCATGCCGCGCTCACAGTCTGCGCGTTCTACGTCATGATGCAGTCGGTCATCCTGGTGCCCGACGACATGAGCCTGGTCCTGGCCCTGCTGAGCGGGGTGCCGCTGCTGCTGACGCTGTTCCGGCCGGTCGGGGCCTGGTGGCTGTCGTTCGGGGCGAGCGCCGTGACGGGGCTGGGGCTCCTGGGTCTGGATCAGACGGTGGGCTGGCCGTGGCCCATTCCGCTGGCCATCTCGCACGTCCTGGTGATGGTGGTGACGGCGGCCCGGACGCGTCCCCGGGCGGCCGCCGAGATATGGCTGCTCACGGCCCTTCTCGCGGCTGTCGCCACGTACGTCGACACCGACAGTCGGTACACCTCGGACTCCCTCCAGATGCTGGCGGACAGCCAGCTCACCTCGGACTCCTTCCAGGTGCTGTTCGTCTCCGGGCTGGTGCTCTGCGCCGTCGTCACCGCGCGCAATCTGCACGAGAGCAAGCGGCGGATCGCGGTGCAGGAGTCGGTGACCGTCGAGGAGCGTTCCCGCCGCACCACGCTGGAGGAGCGCGCGACCATCGCGCGGGAGCTGCACGATGTCGTCGCGCACCACATGTCCGTCATCGCCATCCAGGCGGAGGCGGCCCCGTACCGGGTGGAGAACCCGCCCGAGGAGCTGACCAGGAGCTTCGCGACCATCCGGGAGAACGCGGTGATCGCCCTCACCGAGCTGCGCCGGGTCCTCGGGGTGGTGCGGGCCGATGACATCGACACGGACGCCGACCCCGAGGCGCCCCAGCCCACGCTGGCCGCGCTCGACGGCCTCCTCGCGGGGGTACGGGCGGCGGGCCTGGCGGTCGAGCACATCACGACCGGTGCGGTGCGCACGCTGCCGCAGGGCGTGGAGCTGTCCGCGTACCGCATCGTGCAGGAGGCGCTGAGCAACGCGCTGCGCCACGCCCCGGGTTCCACCGCGCGCGTCGAGGTGTCGTACGTACTCGGCGGTCTCGGGCTGCGCATCGTCAACGGGCCGGCCACCAAGGCCGTGCCGCCGTCGCCCGGCATGGGGCACGGGCTGCTCGGGATGCGGGAGCGGGTCACGATGCTGGACGGGGAGATACGGGCCGGGGCGCGGGAGGAGGACGGCGGCTATGAGGTCACCGTCTTCATCCCGGCCCCCGATACGGCTACGGAGCGGGAAGCATGACGCCCGTCCGCGTGCTGATCGCCGACGACCAGGTCATGGTCCGCGAGGGCTTTTCGGTGCTGCTGGGGGCCCAGCCGGACATCGAGGTCGTCGGCGAGGCGGTCGACGGCCGCGAGGCGATCGCCCAGGTCCAGGCCCTGCGCCCGGACGTGGTCCTGATGGACATCCGGATGCCCGAGCTGAACGGCCTGGAGGCGACCCGTGAGATCGTCGCGGCCGATGCCGACGCCAAGGTCCTGGTGCTGACCACCTTCGACCTCGACGAGTACGTCTACCAGGCGCTGCGGGCCGGGGCGAGCGGCTTCCTGCTCAAGGACGCGTCGGCCCGTCAGCTCGGTGAGGCGGTACGGGTGGTGGCGGCCGGGGAGGCGCTGCTGGCGCCCGCCGTCACCAAGCGGCTCATCGCGACGTTCTCGCGGCTCGGCGAGGCCGCCGGGCTGTCCGGTACGCCGCGCCCGGGCCCGCAGGAGCGGCTGGAGGAGCTGACCGAGCGCGAGAACGAGGTGCTGGTGCTGGTCGCGCAGGGCCGGTCCAACGCGGAGATCGCGGCGGATCTGGTGGTCGCCGAGTCGACGGTGAAGACCCATGTGAGCCGGATCCTGGTGAAGCTCGGCCTGCGGGACCGCACCCAGGCCGCGGTCTTCGCGTACGAGGCACGGCTCGTGACCCCCGGCGACTGACCGGGTGGCCCCCTGGAGGCCGGGCGGGCCCGGCGGTACCGTCCGGGGATGAGCAGCAGTGCGGAAGCCCCCGCCTTCGACCCCTGGCGGCCGTCGTTCGTCGCGGACCCGTATCCGGCCTACGCCGAGCTGCGCGAGCGCGGCCGGGTGCACTGGTTCGAGCCCTCCCGCCAGTGGCTGATCCCGCGGCACGCGGATGTCGGCGCCCTGCTGCGGGACCGCAGGCTCGGCCGCACCTATCTGCACCGCTTTGGCCATGAGGAGTTCGGCCGCACCGCGCCGCCGCCCGAGCACGAGCCGTTCCACACCCTCAACGACCACGGCATGCTCGACCTGGAACCGCCGGATCACACCCGGCTGCGCCGCCTCGTCTCCAAGGCGTTCACCCCGCGGACGGTCGAGGCGCTGGTGCCGACGATCCAGCGGCTCGCGGCGGAACTCGTCGACTCCCTCGTCACCGCGGGCGGTGGCGATCTCATCGAGACGGTCGCCGAACCGCTGCCGGTCGCCGTCATCGCCGAGATGCTGGGCATTCCGCCCGCCGACCGCCCCGCCCTGCGGCCCTGGTCGGCCGACATCTGCGGGATGTACGAGCTGAGTCCGGGCGAGGAGACGGCGCGCCGGGCCGTGCGCGCGTCCGTCGAATTCTCCGCGTATCTGCGCGAGTTGATCGAGGCGCGCCGCAAGGCCCCGGGGGACGATCTGATCAGCAGGCTCATCGCCGCGCACGACGAGGGCGACCGGCTCACCGAGCAGGAGATGATCTCCACCTGTGTGCTGCTGCTCAACGCGGGCCACGAGGCCACGGTCAACACCACCGGGAACGGCTGGTGGGCGCTCTTCCGCCACCCCGAGCAGCTCGCCCGGCTCCGTGCCGACCCCGACGCGCTGCTGCCCACCGCCGTGGAGGAGCTGCTGCGCTACGACACCCCGCTCCAGCTCTTCGAGCGGTGGGTGCTGGAGGACATCGAGGTCGGCGGCACGGTCATCCCGCGCGGCAGCGAGGTCGCGCTGCTGTTCGGCTCGGCCAACCGCGACCCGGCCCGCTTCGACCGCCCCGACACCCTCGATCTCTCCCGCACCGACAACCCCCACATCAGCTTCGGCGCCGGGATCCACTACTGCCTGGGCGCCCCGCTGGCCCGGCTGGAGCTGATCGCCTCCTTCGGCGCCCTGCTCCGCAAGGCGCCCGGGCTGCGGCTGGTCAAGGAGCCGGAGCGGGGGGCGAACTTCGTCATCCGCGGTCTGCGGGAGCTCCAGGTCGAGCTCTGAGCGGAGCCGGGGAAGCGGGGCCGGGGAAGGCAGCGGGGACAAACGAGCCCCCTGTTGTCCACAGCCTGTGGACAACAGGGGGCGGTTGCCGGGGTGTGGTGGGCCGACGGGGGTCAGCCGCCGATGTCACGGCGGCGCATACCCACCAGGCCTCCGGCGGCGAGAACGACCGAGAGGAGCAGCAGCCACAGGAACGGGGCGGCCGTCACCTCGTCGCCCGGCAGCTTCGGCAGATGGCTGAAGGGCGAGGTGTCCATGACGGAGTCGGACAGCTCCAGCGCCGGGCCCATCCAGCCCAGGGCGACCACCCAGCCGACGAACGCCCAGGCCGCTGCCGAGTACTTCGGCAACACGCCCACGAGGAAGAGCGTCACGCTGGTGAGCACCCACACCGCCGGGAGCTGGGCGAGGGTGGCACCGAGGCAGCGGGGGAGCTGGTCGGCCAGATCACCCGCCGCGATGCCGTAGCCCAGCCCCAGCGCCAGACCGCCGATCGCGAGGATGACGACCGGGCCGAGGTACGCGATGACCAGGTGGCTCCCTGCCCAGCGCAGCCGGCCGACGGCGTTGGCCAGCAGGGGCTCCGCGCGCTGGTCGGTCTCCTCGCTGCGCAGCCGCAGCACGGAGGTGGTGGTGTAGACGGTGAGGATGGTGCCGAGGACGCCGACCATGGCGGCCAGGAACGCGTCGTTGAGCCCCTGGGCACCGCCCATCCGCTGGATGATGTCGCGGGTCTTGTCGCTGTCGCCGAGGAAGTCGTTGGCGCCGTCGGAGATGCCTCCGAAGATGGCGCCCGCGAAGACGAAGCCCGCGGCCCAGCCGAGCAGGGCACCGCGCTGGAGCCGCCAGCCCAGGCCGTAGACCCCGTTCAGCAGGGGGCCGGCGGCCGGCGGGCCGGGGCGGGTGGCGTAGAAGCTGGCGCCCACGTCGCGACGCCCGGCGAGGGAGTACGCGAGGGCGATCGAGGCCGCGGCGAGCACGGTGATCAGCAGCAGCGGCCACCAGCGCTCGTCCGCGTACGGCCGGGCGTACTCGGCCCAGCCCAGCGGCGAGAGCCAGACCAGCACATGGCCGGAGCCCTTGCTGCCGTCCTCGGCGGCGTCACCCGCCATGCGCAGCACGAAGGCGATGCCGACCGCGGCGGAGCTCAGGCCCCTGGCCAGCCGTGCGTTCTCCGTGAGCTGGGCGGCGACGGCGGCCAGACCGCCGAAGGCCATACCGGACAGACCGACGGCGAGGCCGAGGGCCAGCGCGCCGGTGCCGCCCTGGCCCGCGAGGCTGCCCGCGATGAGCAGGGTCACCGCGCCGTTGGCGATGGCCACGGCGAGCAGGGCCGAGGTGAGCCCCGCGCGGCGGCCGACCATGCCCGCGGAGAGCGCCTCCTGACGGCCGGTCTCCTCCTCCTCACGGGTGTGCCGGATCACGATGAGCAGGCTCATGATCGCGGCGAAGACCGTGAGGAAGGCGCCCACGCGCCAGACGGTCAGCGCGCCGAGTGTGTCGTCGAAGGCGGCGCCGAAGAGGGCCCGGGTCGAGCCGTTCCCGTTCATGTCCTCGACGAGGCTGGCGCGGCGGGCGGGGGTGTCGTACGCGCTCTTCAGACGGCCGACGGTGCTGCTGGCCGTGAGCCCCAGGCACAGCACCCACACCGGCATCATGATCCGGTCGCGGCGCAGGGCGAGCCGCAGCAGCGTGCCCGTGCCCGCCAGATCGTGGGCCGATCCGCGGGCGCGCGGGGAGACCCGGGCGTCGGCTACGGCGGTCATCGGGCGATCGCCTCGGCTTCCGTGCCCGTGATGTCGTCCTGGTAGTGGCGCAGGAAGAGCTCTTCCAGGGTGGGCGGCGTGGAGATGAGGCTGCGCACCCCGACCTGGGTGAGCTGCCGCAGCACGGCGTCCATCTTGTCGGATTCGACCTGGAGCTTGACCTGGCTGCCCTGGATGTCCACGTTGTGCACACCGGGGAGGCCGGACAGGCCGTTGGGCTCGCCGGCGAGCTCGGCGGTCACCGACGTACGGGTCAGATGGCGCAGCTCGGTGAGGGTGCCGGACTCCACCCGGCGGCCCTTGCGGATGATGCTCACTCTCCGGCAGAGCGCCTCGACCTCGCTCAGGATGTGGCTGGAGAGCAGCACCGTACGACCGCGGTCGCGCTCCTCGGCGACGCACTCGCGGAAGACCTCCTCCATGAGCGGGTCGAGCCCGGAGGTCGGCTCGTCGAGGATCAGCAGCTCCACTTCGGATGCGAACGCGGCGACCAGGGCGACCTTCTGGCGATTGCCCTTGGAGTACGTACGGCCCTTCTTGGTGGGGTCGAGCTCGAACCGCTCCAGGAGCTCGGCGCGGCGTGCGGTGTCCAGCCCACCGCGCAGCCGCCCGTACAGGTCGATGACCTCTCCACCGCTCAGGTTGCGCCACAGGGTGACGTCTCCGGGGACGTACGCGATGTGGCGGTGGAGGTCGACCGCGTCGTGCCAGGGGTCCTTGCCCAGCATCTGCACCGCGCCGGAGTCGGCGCGGAGCAGCCCGAGGAGAACCCGGATGGTCGTGGACTTCCCGGCGCCGTTGGGCCCGAGGAAGCCATGGACCTCACCTGCCTCGACTTCGAGGTCGAGGCCGTCCAACGCGTGGGTCCGGCCGAAGGACTTGTGGAGGCCGGACACGGAGATTGCCGTTTTCATGATTTCGAAGCTACGCTAGTTTCACAAATTTGTGAAGTTAAGGAACCGTATAAACTTATGATGATGTGACGAAGAGGGGAGATGATGAAGCGGTGAGGGAGACGAACGAACCGGGGGGCGCGCCCGATGACACGCGCGGTGAAGTGGCGCGTGACGAGGCGGCGGTGTCCAGGTTCGTCGAGCGGTTCGCGGCCGATCTGGCCGAGGCCGGTATGCAACGCATGGCGGCGCGGGTCTTCGCGGCGCTCCTCGTCTCCGACTCCGGGGCCCTCACCTCGGCGGAGCTCGCCGAGCGGCTGCGGATCAGCCCGGCCGCCGTCTCGGGCGCGATCCGCTATCTGTCGCAGGTGGACATGGTGGTGCGGGAGCGCGAGCCGGGCTCCCGCCGCGATCGCTACCGGCTCTACAACAACGAGGTCTGGTACGAGACGCTGACCCGCCGGGACCAGATACTCGCCCGCTGGGAGAGCACCATGCGCGATGGCGCGAAGGTGCTCGGCCCCGGCACCCCGGCGGGGCTGCGGATCACCGAGACCGCCGAGTTCTTCGAGTTCGTGCAGCGGGAGCTGCCCAAGATGCTCGAGCGCTGGCGTGTCCAGCAGGCCGAGCGCCGCGCCGCCGAGGCCCGCGAGGCCGAAGCGGGCTGAAACCAAAACCCTGCCCACGCCGCTTGGCCCGGCACGCCCGCGCCGCCCGGCCCGGCACACCCGCGCCGCCCCGGCCCCACCGGGCCCCGCGGCGGCGCGAGCGGGGCTCAAGGGCGGTGGGGGAGCATCAGGCTCCAGGCCTCGGCCAGGACCGTCCAGGTGCGGCTGCGGACCGGGCCGCGGATCAGCGCGTCCGCGTGGTAGCGGAAGTCCGGGCCGGAGACGGTGACGGCCCGGGCCCGGGTGCGCAGCGGGCCGCCCGCCGCATGGGGGTGGACCACGATCTCGGCCAGCCCGCCGCCCGGCGCGGCCGTCGAGACCGAGACCCGCTCCACCGGCCGGTCCAGGTCGGTCAGCAGCACCCCGTCCGCCTCGATCCGCAGCCGCTGCGGCGGTGGATGCGCCGGGCGCCGGGCGCCGCCCGCCAGGCCGATCACCGGGAGCGAGAGCAGCGTCAGCGCGGTGCGGGCGGTGCGGGCCGCCGGGCTCCACCACGACCGGTGGCCGTCGCCCTCCCCGCCGGGGCCGTCCCGGTCGTGGCCGGGCGGGCCCGTGCCGTCCCGGCCGTCCTCGGCCCGGCGGCGGTCGTGGACGCAGGGGTCGCAGCCGCAGTCCCGGCCCCTCGCCCCGTCGCCGTGCGGGCCCGGGCCGTGCCCGTCCGTACCGTCCATTCCGTCCGGCCCGGCCGCCGCGCCGAGGCCGCCGCCCGGCATCCCGTCGTGCGCACCGTGCGGCGCGAGTCCGGAGGGGATCCGCAGCCCGCCGAGGACCACCCCGCCGCTCTCGTCCACCAGCAGGTCACGCGGGCGCGCGGTCCCGTCGAGGACCGTACGGGCCGCGGCGACCGCGTCCGTCGGCACCCCGAGCGAATGGGCCAGGGCGACCGTGGCGGAGCCGCCGACCGGGACCACCGACAGCGCGGCGTCCGCCAGCTCCCGCCGCCGGTGCAACAGCTCCACCATCCGCAGCAGGGCGCGGTCGTCGCCCACCAGCACCGGCCGGCGGGCGCCCCGGCGGGCCAGCGCCCGCTCGACCTCCTCCGGGCCGTCCGGCAGGCAGATTTTCGTCTGCGCGCCCGCACACAGCACATCCTTCGCGATCCGCACCGACTCCCCGTCCGTGCGGCGGGCGTTGGGGTCGATGACCATGAGCAGCGGGCGCTCCCGGGCGGTGTCCGGCGCAGGGGGCCGGGGATCTGGAGCCGACACCTCGGTCCTTCCTCAGGTAATCTCTCGGTGCAAGAGCCCCTGTCGCTGTTGCGCCAGGGGCTTCGTCTATCCGGGGCACCGGTTCGACGGCTCTTGTGGTGGCGCGCGTCACCATGCACGTTGGACATGCCCCGCCCGGAAGGGGTGTACGCCTGTGCCCGCACTTGTGCTGCTCGGTGCTCAGTGGGGTGACGAGGGCAAGGGAAAGGCCACCGATCTGCTCGGTGGTTCCGTGGACTATGTAGTGCGCTACCAGGGCGGTAACAACGCGGGCCACACGGTGGTGGTCGGCGACCAGAAGTACGCGCTGCACCTCCTCCCGTCCGGAATCCTCTCGCCCGGGTGTACCCCGGTCATCGGCAACGGCGTCGTCGTGGACCCCGCGGTCCTGCTCTCCGAGCTGAGCGGTCTCGCCGACCGAGGCGTCGACACGTCCAAGCTGCTGATCAGCGGTAACGCCCATCTGATCACGCCGTATCACACGACCCTCGACAAGGTGTCGGAACGATTCCTCGGCAAGCGGAAGATCGGCACCACCGGCCGCGGCATCGGCCCGGCCTACGCGGACAAGATCAACCGGGTGGGCATCCGGGTCCAGGACCTCTTCGACGAGTCGATCCTGCGGCAGAAGGTCGAGGCGGCCCTGGACTACAAGAACCAGGTGCTGGCCAAGCTCTACAACCGCCGCGCCATCGCGGTCGACCAGGTCGTCGAGGAGCTGCTGGGCTACGCGGACCGGCTCAGCGGCTATGTCGCCGACACCACCTTGCTGCTCAACAACGCCATCGACCAGGACCAGGTCGTGCTCTTCGAGGGCGGACAGGGCACCCTGCTCGACGTCGACCACGGCACGTACCCCTTCGTCACCTCCTCCAACCCGACCGCGGGCGGCGCCTGCACCGGCACCGGAGTGGGCCCGACGAAGATCAGCCGCGTGATCGGCATCCTCAAGGCGTACACCACCCGCGTCGGCGCGGGCCCGTTCCCCACCGAGCTCCTCGACGAGGACGGCGAGAAGCTGCGCACGATCGGCGGCGAGCGCGGTGTGACCACCGGGCGCGACCGGCGCTGCGGCTGGTTCGACGCGGTCATCGCGCGCTACGCGACCCGGGTCAACGGACTGACCGACTTCTTCCTCACCAAGCTGGACGTGCTCACCGGCTGGGAGCGGATCCCGGTGTGCGTGGCGTACGAGATCGACGGCAAGCGCGTCGAGGAGCTGCCGTACAGCCAGACCGACTTCCACCATGCCAAGCCGATCTACGAGACGCTGCCGGGCTGGTCGGAGGACATCACCCAGGCCAAGACCTTCGACGAGCTGCCGAAGAACGCGCAGAAGTACGTCCAGGCGCTCGAGGAGATGTCGGGCGCCCCGATCTCCGCGATCGGGGTCGGGCCGGGCCGCGACGAGACCATCCAGATCAACTCGTTCCTCTGACCCCTCGGCGGGAGCGCGGCTCTCGGGAGCCGGGCTCCCGGGAGCGCGGCCCGCGCGCCGGCGTCACTACGCCGCGGGCGGGCCGGACGGTTCCCTTACGCCGCGGGCGGGCCGAACACCCCGGCGGGCTGCTGCGGCTGGCCGACGGGCTGCGCGGCCCGCTGCTCCTGCATCTTGGTGATCCGCCGCACCACGGCGATGGCCAGCAGCGCGGTCAGGATGCCGATCGAGTCGTCCACGATGCTGATGGCGACGCTGGGCCGCTGTTCCCGGGAGTTGTCGCCGACGATCTCGCTGATCCCGTTCACCGGGAACATCAGGAACATGATCACGAAGAATGTCCACCACCAGTGCAGCACCGCGCGGCCGCGGCGGCCGGGCCCCGGCGGAGTGCTGGAGGTCCAGATGTCGTTGGCGATCTGCTTGGGCAGCCACAGCTGGGCGATCGGGATGAACCAGGCGCCCACGGAGTAGCCGCTGCCGAACCGCTGCCGCCCGGGGTTGAGCACCGTGGAGTTGAGGTAGGCGGTCCGGAACCAGACCAGCCACAGCACGACGAGCACGAGCGCGGCGACACCGGTGCCGCTGTCCATCGCCTCGACATCGCTCCGCTTGGTGTGGAGGTCGTCGGAGACCACACCGGAGTCCTGCGCGAAGTACGCGTCGAGCAGCGAGATGTTCAGCGCCATGTCGAGGAGCGTCAGCACCAGCCAGATGCCGAACATGCTCATCAAGGCGGTGGCCAGACCCCGGATCGGCCTCAGCCGCGTGCCCGGGGCGGGGTAGCCCATCGGCGTCTGATAGCCGCCCTGCCAGGGCTGGGTGGCGGGCTGGGACATCTGGTACGGGGAGCCCCCGGACGCGTGGGCGTGGGGGGTCGCGTACGCGGACGGCGTCGGCGTGCCGTACGCGGAGGGGCCGGGCGGGGGGCCGGGCGGGGTGTGCGCGGCGGCCTGGGGGTGGCCGTACGCCGACGGGCCCTGCTGCGGGGCCGCGGCGTTCGGCTGCGCGTTCTCGGCCTCCACCTCCAGCAGTTGGAGCGCGTCCCGCCCCAGCCGGGCGAGCAGTCCGCCCGGCAGCCAGGGCTCGCCGTCATCGGCCACCGGCTGGGTGGCGGCCACCAGCTCGTCCACCGAAGGCCGCTTGGCCGGGTCCTTGTCCAGGCACGCGGTGACCAGCCCGCGCGCCCCGTCGGGGAGCCCCACCAGATCGGGCTCCTCCTGGGCTATTCGGTACATCAGGGCGTGGATGCCGCTGTCCAGGTTGCCGAAGGGCTGGCGTCCGGTGGCGGCGAAGGCGAGCACCGAGCCGAGGCAGAAGACATCGCTCGCGGCGGTGACCGGCTCACCCCGCACCTGCTCGGGCGACATGAACCCGGGCGAGCCGACGACCGCGCCGGTCATCGTCAGATTGCCGCCCGTGGTGGTGCCCACGGCGTCCAGGGCGCGCGCGATGCCGAAGTCGATGACGCGCGGACCGTCGATGGTGACGAGGATGTTGGACGGTTTGAGGTCGCGGTGGACCAGCCCGGCGCCGTGGATGTCGCGCAGCGCGAGGGCCAGGCCGTTCGCCAGGATCCGCAGCGAGCGCTCGGGCAGCGCCCCGAAGTCCTCGGCGACGACGCTGTGCAGGGACGGACCACCGATGTAGCCGGTGGCCACCCACGGCACCTCGGCTTCGGTGTCGGCGTCGAGGACGGGCGCGGTCCACTGCCCGCCGACCCGTCTGGCCGCCTCCACCTCCCGCTTGAAGCGGCCGCGGAAGTCGGCCTGGCGTGCGAGTTCGGCCTGTACGAGCTTCACCGCTACGGTGCGGCCGCGGGCGGAGCGGGCGAGGTAGACCCGGCCCATTCCGCCCTCGCCCAGCTTGCCGAGCAGCCGGTACTCGCCGATCCACCGCGGGTCCTGGGCCCCGAGGTTCTCCATCGCGGTGTGGCTCCTGTCCCTGTGCCGATAGTCCCTCTGCCGATCGGCCGATCAGTCGAGGCGGGTGAACGTCTGTGTCATCGTCTCATCGCTGTAATCGTCCGGGTCGTCATATTCGACACGCAGCTTGTCATGTCCGGAAGATGTGAACGTGAGTGACGTGCCGGGGCCGCAGAGATTCTTGGGGGTGCCCCCGGTGAACTTGGAGGGGCTGACGACCAGTCCCTTCTCCACCGAGGCCAGGATCCGGTCACCCTCGCAGTGGTACTTCTTGCTGTCCGCGACCTCCTGAGCCACCACGGAGCCGATCGCGCCCTGCTTGATGGTGATCTTCAACGTGGCGTCGGGCTTCCCGAACGCGTCCTTGGCCAGCCACGTGCCCACGTATTCGGCGGGGATCGGCTTGCCGCCGCTCTTGGAGGGGCGCAGCGTCGCCTCGGAGGAGCCGTCCGTGGTGCTCCAGGCGAGGGTGCCGTCGTTGCCCAGCCGCAGCGTCTGCTCGCCGACCGCGCTGCAACTGTCCTCGGGGATGCTGGTGGCCACCTCCTCGTCCTCGATGAGGAGCAGGCTGTCCACCGACTTCAGCTTGGCGGAGTCCTGGCAGAACGAGTCCGAGTCGGAGGTCAGGGTCTCGGCGACGACCGAGCCGACCGGCCCCTGCGAGAGCACGACCCGGCGGATCTTGCCGGTCGACTCGCCGCTCTCCTTGATCTCGCCCTCCCAGGCGCCCAGGTACTCGGTGGGCACGTCGCCCGACGTCTCAAGCTTGGTGGCGGACGGATCGGGGCCGCCCGAACCCCCGGCGGAGCCCTTGGAGTTGCCGCCGCCTGATCCGCCCGATCCGCCCGGGTTGGGCGGGGTGTGGGTCATCTTGTCGTAGTCGGTCTTGGCCCGGTCGCCCTTGTCGTCGTTCCCCTTGACGATGACGAGCGCGGTGACCCCGGCGATGAGGGCTGTGGCGACGGCGGCGGACACGACGATGAGCGTCTTACGGCGCCGTCGGTTCGGCTGCGGGGACGTCTGCGGCGAGCCGCCCCCGGGCTCGCTCGGCGCCCCTGGCCCACTTGGTCCGCTTGGCCCGCCTGGCCCGCCGAATCCGGCGGAAGGCGACCCGGCCGCCCCGAACGAGGTGACCGCGGGCGGCCCAAAGCCATGCGACGGCGCCGGTGGCTCGCCCTCCGCCCCCGCCTGCGGCCCCTGCGGGGGCGCGGCGTGCGACGGGTAGCCGTACGCCCCGGGAACGTAGGGCCCGCCGGAACCGGGCGAGTTGGGCCCGGCGCCACCGGGGCCCGCCTGCGACGGGGCGACGTTTCCGGGCGCGCCGTGGCCGGGCGCGGCGGCGTGCGGGGTGCCCGCGTGCGGTCCGGCGGTGGGTCCGCCGGGTGTTGCGTGCGGGGCGCCGTGGCTCGGTTCGGCCTGTCCCGCGCCTGTCTGAGGCGCGGCGGACGGGCCGCCGGGTGTGGCCTCGCCCGATGCATTGGCGGCGCCGCCGGGTGCGTTGGGTGTGGCGGCGGAGGCCCCCGCCGCCTCGGCCTGCGGGGTGCCCGTCGATGGCGTGGCGCCCTGTGACCCCGCTGCCGCCCCGCCATGCCCTGGGGCGGCTGCCTCGGGTGCGCGGCGCGGGTCGGCCGACGGGGTGGCGCCTGCCGGGGGCCCGGCGGCCGGGTCGGGTTTGCCCTGGTCCTCGCCCGTCCGCGGCGCGGCCGGGTCCCCGCCCGGCGCCGCACCCGCCGAGGGCGGAGTCGACGGAGCCGGGGGGAGCGGGGCCGCCGAGGGACGCGGTGGGGTGGTCGGTGGCGGGGGTGTGGGGGGTTCCGCCGGGGCCAGGGGGTACGACGTGGCCGACGGCGGCGCGGCGGGCGGCGGCGGTACGGAGGAACCGGTCGCCCCGGCGACGGGCGGGACGGCGGGGCCCGCCCCGGCCACCGGCGGTACGGCCGGGCGCGCGGGCACCCCAGGCCCGGCGGGCGTCTCCACCTCCAGCAACTGCACCGCGTGCCGCCCGAGCTGGGCGACGAGCGTGCCCGGCAGCCAGGGCTCGCCGTCGTCGTCCGCCCCGGCCGTACGCTCCAGCAGCGCCTCCAGCGAGGGCCGGTCGTCCGGGGCCTTCTTCAGGCAGTCGACGACGAGGTCCCGCAGACCCTCCGGGAGCCCCTCCAGGTCCGGCTCCTCCTGGGCGATGCGGTACATCACCGCGTGCACCCCGCTGTCGGCGGTGCCGAAGGGCTGACGTCCGGTCGCCGCGTAGGCGAGCACCGAGCCGAGGCAGAAGACGTCGCTGGCGGGGGTGACCCGCTCGCCGCGCACCTGCTCGGGCGACATGAAACCGGGCGACCCGACGACGGCGCCGCTGCGCGTGAGGAGGCCGTCGGTGACGGTCTCCAGGGCCCGCGCGATACCGAAGTCGATGACGCGCGGACCGTCGATGGTGACCAGGACGTTGGACGGTTTGAGGTCGCGGTGGACCAGACCGGCGTCGTGGATGTCGTGGAGCGCCTGCGTCAGGCCGTGCGCCAGGATGCGGACGGTCCGCTCGGGCAGCCGGCCCGACTCGGCGACGATCGCGTGCAGGGAGGGACCGGCGATGTAGCCGGTGGCGACCCATGGGGTGGCGGCCTCGGTGTCGGCGTCCAGCACCGGCGCGGTCCAAGCGCCCCCGACCCGCTGGGCGGCCCGCACCTCCTGTTTGAACCGCCGCCGGAATTCGGCCTGTTGGGCGAGCTCGGTCTGGACGAGCTTCACCGCCACCGTGCGCCCGCGTGATGAATGAGCCAGGAACACCCGGCCCATGCCACCCGCGCCAAGGCGCCGGAGCAGCCGGTACTCACCGATCCAGCGAGGGTCCTCGGCCCCCAGGTCTTCCATGCGTCGATCGTCCCTTCCCCGTGAATCCCCCTGATCAGCCCCCCGGAGAGAATAAGGGCGGCTGAGAGCGAAGTGGACGACGCGGACGATCCGTTATCGGTTCCGTATCCGTCCTGTGTCACTCCTGAGCCGGAGGCCTGTGTCACTCGCGAGCCGGAGACCTGTCTCACCCCCGAGCCGGGGAACGGAATCCCGGGAGCTCCGAGCGGACCGCCGAGGGCGAAATCCGGACAGCCGCGCCCCGCCCACCGGCGACGGCCACAGGCTCTCGGCCGCCCCCCGGCCACCCCCGCCGCCCGGCAGGATGTCGGCGTACGCCCCGAAACCCGGACAGGCTGTCGGTGCCGGGCGCGGGGCCCGGGTCCGTACGCTGGTGCCGCCCCGACCCGCGAGCGATCCGAGGTACGAACGTGTCCGTGCAGCCCAGCCCCGACCACGCGGCCGGCGCCGCCGTCAAGGCCGCCGACCGTGCGCATGTCTTCCACTCCTGGTCCGCGCAGGGCCTGATCGACCCCCTCGCCGTCGCGGGCGCCGAAGGCTCGTACTTCTGGGACTACGACGGCAACCGCTACCTGGACTTCTCCTGCCAGCTGGTGAACACCAACATCGGCCACCAGCACCCCAAGGTCGTCGCCGCGATCCAGGAGCAGGCCGCGAAGCTGTGCACCATCGCGCCGGGGTTCGCCGTGGACGTGCGGTCCGAGGCGGCGCGGCTGGTGGCCGAGCGCACCCCCGGCGACCTCGACAAGATCTTCTTCACCAACGGCGGCGCCGAGGCGGTGGAGAACGCGGTCCGCATGGCCCGGCTCCACACCGGCCGTGCCAAGGTGCTCTCCGCCTACCGCTCGTACCACGGCGCCACCGCCGCCGCGATCAACCTCACCGGCGACCCCCGCCGCTGGCCCTCCGACACCGCCTCGGCGGGCGTGGTGCACTTCTGGGCGCCGTTCCTCTACCGCTCGCCCTTCCACGCCGACAGCGAGCCGCAGGAGTGCGAGCGCGCGCTGCGCCACCTCGAGGACACCATCGCCTTCGAGGGCCCGCAGACCATCGCCGCGATCATCCTGGAGACCATCCCCGGCACCGCCGGGATCATGGTCCCGCCGCCCGGCTATCTGGCCGGGGTCCGGGAGATCTGCGACCGCTACGGCATCGTGTTCATCCTGGACGAGGTCATGGCGGGCTTCGGCCGCACCGGCCACTGGTTCGCGGCCGACCACTTCGGTGTCACCCCGGACCTGCTGACCTTCGCCAAGGGCGTCAACTCCGGCTATGTGCCGCTCGGTGGCGTCGCGATCTCCGCCGAGATCGCCGCGACCTTCGACCAGCGCCCCTACCCGGGCGGGCTCACCTACTCCGGCCACCCGCTGGCCTGCGCCTCGGCCGTCGCGACGATCAACGCGATGGCGGAGGAGGGGATCGTGGAGAACGCCGCCGCGATCGGCGAGAACGTGATCGGCCCCGCGCTGCGGGAGATCGCCGAGCGCCACCCCTCGGTCGGCGAGGTGCGCGGCCTCGGTGTCTTCTGGGCGCTGGACCTGGTCAAGGACAAGGAGACCCGCGAACCGCTCGTGCCGTACAACGCGGGCGGAGCGGACAACCAGCCGATGGCCGACTTCGCGGCGGCCTGCAAGCGCGGCGGTCTGTGGCCCTTCGTGAACATGAACCGCACCCATGTCGTGCCGCCGTGCACGGTCACCGAGGCCGAGGCCAAGGAGGGTCTGGCGATCCTGGACGAGGCGCTGAACGCGGCCGACGCGCATACGGCGTAGCCGCTGCCGGTACCGGCTTCCCGGCGCCGCCCGTTTGCCTCCTGGTAGGCGCCCGACCGGCACCCGACGGCTGCCCGGTGTAGACCACCGCCGCACTCTGCGTGTTCCGCGCAACGGCCCTCGCATATCGTGATGCGAGGGCCGTCCGCTTTCTTGTACCGACGGCCGTGGAAGGAGACGGTCCTCGATGCCCGTGCCCGGCACCAGCCCGGTCAAGCGGAACACCCTGCGGCAGCAGATCGCCGACGCGCTCTGTGACGAGGTGCTCGCGGGCAGGCTCCCTGCGGGGCGCCAGTTCACCGTCAAGGAGATCGCCCAGCAGTACGGCGTCTCCGCGACCCCCGTCCGGGAGGCGCTGCTCGACCTGTGCTCCCAGGGGCTGCTCGATGTCGAGGAGCACCGGGGCTTCAAGGTCCACGAGTTCACCATCGACGACTTCCGGCACATGGTGGACGCCCGCACGATGGTGGTGGAGGGCGTCTTCCGGCACTACGTCGAGCAGACGCTGAACAGCATGACCACGCAGGCGCTGGCCTCGGTGCGGCGCCGGGCCGAGGAGGCCGAGCGGGCCGCCCGCTCCGGCGACCTGGACATCCTCATCGGCTACGACCTGCGCTTCTGGCGGGAGATCTGCGGGCTGGTCGGCAATCCGTACGTCTCGGACTTCCTCCAGCGGCTGCGGGTGCAGACCTGGGTGTTCACGGTGCCGTACCTGCGCCGCGTACCCGATCTGCGGGGTCTGCTGTGGACGGGGCACTGCGAGCTCACGGCGGCGGTCACCCGTGGGGATCCCCATGACTCGGAGCGGCTCATAGCGGCGTACAACACGCATTTCCGTGCGCTGATCGAGCGGTTGGTGGCGGGGGAGGAGACCCGCTCGCGGAACGGCGCGGGGGCCGAGCCGGAAGTCAACTCCCCCTGATCTCCTTCTGAACTCTTCGCGAACTCCACCTGGTCCATGGGCCCCGCACCCCCAGGGCCCGCGTCCTGCACTCTTCGCGCCGCGTACGTGGGGCATTACGCTGGGCCGACCATCGACCGTACGGATACGAGAGTGAGATCGCGTGGCATGTGACCTCTGGTTGGTCCCCCTCGTCGATGTGCTGTGCCACAGCCCCGACAACCCCTTCGCCGAAGAGATCGCCGCGTACGACAAGGCGCTCGGTGATGCCGGTCTGCCGCCCGTGCCCGTCTTCAGTTATATGCCGGGTCTTTCCGGGGATGTCGCCCCGGTGGCCGGTTTCGACTACGACGCGCTGCACTTCCTCCGCCGCGCCTATCTGCTCCAGCTGTGCGGACTCGCGGTGACGCCGGTGGACGAACTCGGCGGGGACTACGAGCAGTTGCTGGAGATGTTCGAGCCCACGGCCCAGCAGTCGCATCTGGTGTGGCACTACGACCACGCGGGCGCGTATGTCCCCGTCGACTTCCAGAGCCCGCTGTCCAACGACGAACTCCTCGAGGGCGGCGGCCCGTTGGGCTCCAGCCATGGGCTGCTGCGCGAACTGGAGGCGGTCGCCCCGGCGCTCGGCATCGACCCGTCCAACCCCCCGGCCGCCCCCGCGCCCCCGGCGCGCCCCACGAGCCTGGAGGAGCCGGCGGCGTCGGTCCCGTACGAGGACAGCCCCTTCGCGCGGGAGCGCCATGTGTGGCTGGGGCTGCACGCGGCGGCGACGCGCAGCCTGGGTCAGGGTTCGATGATTGTCTTCAGCTGACCACCGGGCTGGCCGCCGCCCTGGCCGCCGGGGCTGACTACCGACCTGACCGCCGTCCCGGGAGGCCCCGCGGCCGTCGTCAGCGGGGCGGCTCGGGAGGACGCTGCCGCGGCATATTGGGCCGGGCGGGGCCCGGCGGCAGCGGAAAGCGGCTCGCGGGGCTCCCGCTGTCCGGACGGGGGCCCTGAGCCATCAGCGACTGCGTGACCAGCGGCGCGGAACCGGATCCGAAGTCCACCATCCAGCCCGCCGTCTCGGCCCGCACCAGCTCCGACACGTCCTCGCAGAACCGCCGCAGCACCGAGAGACACCGCTCCACGGCCTCGCTCGCGGTGCCCTCGGTCGGACCCAGCACCTCCCGCACGCTCTCCGACGCCCAGTCGAACTGCAACGCCTCCAGCCGCCGCTGCACCGCCTGCGCCGTGGCCATGTCCCGCATCCAGCCGGACGTCAGCCCGAAGAACCGGTCGCCGCCGACGCACGCGACCGCCAGCAGCAGCGCCAGCGCGCCCCACCCGGCGCCGCCGTCCAGCGTCCCGTTCAGATCCAGCAGCGGCAGTACGGCCCCCACGACCCCCGCCACCGCGGCCCCCACCCGCAGCACCCGGGCGGCCCGCCGCTTCCACACCCGGTCGGCGAGGTACCACCCGGCGACCTCCAGCGCGCCCTCCTCGACCCACTGGTACAGCTCGTCGAGCCGCTCCGCGGGCTCCCCCCAGTCGCCCTGCGGGAAGGGTCGGCCGAGCAGGTCACCCTGGTTCCTCGCACCCTCCTGCCGAGGGAGCCCCTCGGGCTGCATCTCCGGCTGACTCACCGTGCGACTCCCTCTGCGGCGGTGTCTCTCCTGCGCGCGGCTGACGCGCGACCACCATTCCTACCGCCGAACGGCTGGCCACGATGACCCGATCACCGGATTTCAGCCCATAAGGGCTGCCCCATCGGGTATAGGGCCGCCCACTCCTCACCCAAAAGAGTGCCCCCGCTCACGGCGCAGGGGCTCGCACGGGGATCCGGACCGGACCGCGCCGGACCGCGCCGGGACGCCCTCGAACCGCCCTCGGACCGCCCTCAGGCCGCCCGTAGGCCGCCCCCGGACCCCGCCGCGGCCCCCGCCGCACAGCGCCCGCCGCCCCAGGCAATAGGCTGCCTACCGTGAAGGTCCTCGTCATCGGCGGCGGCGCCCGCGAACATGCCCTGTGCCGCGCTCTCTCCCTCGACCCCGACGTCACCGCACTGCACTGCGCCCCCGGCAACGCCGGCATCGCCGAGGTGGCCGAGCTGCACGCGGTCGACGCGCTCGACGGTGCCGCCGTCGCCGACCTCGCCGCCTCCCTGGGGGCGGGCCTGGTGGTCGTGGGGCCGGAGGCCCCCCTCGTGGCGGGGGTGGCCGACGCCGTGCGCGAGCGCGGGATCCCGGCCTTCGGGCCGTCCGCGGAGGCCGCGCGGCTGGAGGGCTCCAAGGCGTTCGCCAAGGACGTGATGGCGGCGGCGGGCGTGCCCACCGCCCGCGCCTATGTATGCACCAACCCCGCCGAGGTCGACGAGGCGCTGGACGCCTTCGGTCCCCCGTACGTCGTCAAGGACGACGGCCTCGCCGCGGGCAAGGGCGTCGTGGTGACCGAGGACGTCGAGGCCGCCCGCGCGCACGCGCTGGCCTGCGGCCGGGTGGTGATCGAGGAGTTCCTGGACGGCCCGGAGGTCTCCCTCTTCGCGATCACCGACGGCGAGACCGTGGTCCCGCTCCAGCCCGCCCAGGACTTCAAGCGCGCCTACGACGGCGACGAGGGCCCGAACACCGGCGGCATGGGCGCGTACTCCCCGCTGCCCTGGGCGGACCCCGCCCTGGTGGACGAGGTCGTGGCCACGGTCTGCCAGCCCACCGTCGACGAGCTGCGCCGCCGCGGCACGCCCTTCTCCGGGCTGCTGTACGCGGGCCTGGCGATCACCTCGCGGGGCGTGCGCGTGATCGAGTTCAACGCGCGCTTCGGCGACCCGGAGACCCAGGTGGTCCTCGCCCGGCTGAAGACCCCGCTGGCCGCGGTGCTGCTCGCCGCCGCCACCGGCCGTCTGGAGGCCGAGCCGCCGCTGCGCTGGAGCGACGGTGCCGCCGTCACCGTGGTCCTCGCCTCGCACAACTACCCGGGCACCCCCCGCACCGGCGACCCGATCACCGGGCTGGACGAGGTGGCCGAGAAGGACGGCCCCAAGGCGTACGTCCTGCACGCGGGCACCAAGCGGGACGGCGCGTCCGGTGAGGTGGTGAGCGCGGGCGGCCGGGTGCTCTCCGTCACCGCGACCGGCTCCGACCTGGCGAAGGCGCGCGAACGGGCGTACCGCGCGGTGGGCCGGATCGGCCTGGAGGGCTCCCACCACCGCTCCGACATCGCGGCGAAGGCGGCCGCCGAAGCGGATGCGTAAGCGGCACCGGGGACGGCTGTAAGAAGTGTCTCAACCAGGGGCTCAAGGGTGTCAGTGAACGGTTCGGAAGGCCGCTTCCGCCTGTTCACACGGGGCCCGGCGTCGCCATCGCGAAGTTCCCGGTTTTACCCAAGGCCATTCCATTGGGTGAGCGGTTCCGCATCCTGCTGACGCGCGCCCGGCCCCCAACTAGTGTGCCGCTCAGGCGAGGTGCGGCAACTGGCCCACCGGCATTGCGGAGTCGGCGGCCGGTGCGACAGTGGGTGGGGAGAAAACAACGCCGCCGTCGTCCGCTGTTCAAACACCGGCCGGACAGTAGGGGGTGATGAGAACCGTGGCAGGTCCCGAAGCAGGTGCCCTGGAGGCGCGTGCCCGCGCCCTCGCGGTACTGCGCATCCGGAGCACCGCGCTCGCGGTCGCACTCCTCCCGGCCGCCGCCGCCGTGGTGCTGCTGGCCGGAAGCGCCACCGGCAGCATCGGCGGCTCCCAGGACGAGGGCTGGACGGCGCTGCGCTGGGTGGTGACCGGGTGCGCCCTGGTGGTCCTGCTGCTGGCGGCGGCCGTGGCCGCCGTGGTCGTCCGGGCCAGGCCCGCGCTCACCCCGACGGTGCCCGTCGCCGAGGAGACCGCGCCCGACCTCTACCAGCTGATCCGCGAGCTGGCCGAGCGTCTTGAGGTCCCGGCGCCCTCGGCCATAGCGCTCACCCCCGACTGCGACAGCTGGCTTGAGGACCGTACGCATCCGGCGCACGCCAACCGGCGGGAGCGCCGGGACCGCGGCGCCCTCGCGGTCGAGGAGCCCCGCCCGGTGCGCGGCGCCGGAGGGCCCGGCCCGGCGGCGGGCGCCGACCGGGTCGTGGACCGCCCCGAGCGGGGCGTCCCGCGGGCGCCGGTGCTGGTGATCGGCTCGCCGTTCCTGTGGTGGATGCGGGTGGCCGAGCTGCGCGCGCTGCTCGCCCCGGTGGTCGCGGGCACCGGCCCGTCCGTCCACCCCGACATAGCCTCCGCCCGCCGCTTCGTGCGCGGTCTCGACGCCGCCGTGGCGGTCGCGGCCCGGGGCGGCGAGCCGTCGTCCGGGCCCGCGCCCGCCCTGGTGGCGGCGGTGCGCCGGCCCGCCTTCGCCTTCGTCGGCTGGGTCGCCCGGCTGCTGCTGCGCGGCTGCCGGGACCACGCGGCCGAGATGGAGCGCGCGGTCGCCGCGGCCGCCTCCGAGCGCGCCCAGACGGTGGACTACGGGCTGCGGATCGTCGCCCAGGAGCAGGTGGGCCTCGCCTACGCGGGCTGGGACCGGCTGCTGACCCGGGTCGCGCTGCCCGCCTGGCGGATGGGCCGCTGGCCCTCCCGGCTGGACGCGGGCGTGGTCTCGGCGCTCACCGAGCTCTCCCGCCGGGACCGGCTCGCCGAGGGGTTCACCTCCCGGCTGAGCGAGCGCCCGGCCTGCGACCTGCTGGAGGAGCCCGGGGCGATGGACGAGGCCACCTCGCTGCTCGCCGCCCGCCTCTTCCACGGCGGCCCGCCGGAGCCGGGCCCCGACTGGTCCCCGGTCGACTGGGGCGCGTATCCGGAGGAGGTCGTGGACCGCAAGTGGCGGCAGGAGGCCGCCCGGCTCAACCGGCTCCTGGACGAGCGGGACGACGCCCATGAGCCCGTTGGCGCCGCCCCCGCCCCGGCCCGCGCGAACGGGCCCGCCCCGGCCACCCTGGCCCGCGTCATCGACCGGCTCACCGCCGCCCCGGCCGGTCCCGCCGACTCCGCAGACTCCACAGACGGCGGCGCCCCCCGCCTCGCCGCCCGGCTCAGCGTCGAGGTGGCCCGGGAGGAGGCCGCCGCCACCCGGGCGCACGGCCAGGGCCCCGCGGTGGGGGCCGAGGGGCCCGCGGGCGGCTCCGGCGGCGACCCGTGGATCGACGGTTTCGCCCCGGCGTTCCCGCTCCAGCCGCCCCGCACCGGCCGGGAGCTGCTCGCCGACCATGTCACCGCCATGGTCTGCTGCGCCGCCGTGGACACCGCGGGCGCGGCCCCCGGCCTCGACTGGCTGGACGGGCCGGCACTGCTCGTCGGCGGGCGGCGGCGGGCCGATCTGGCGCATCCGGTGCTGAGCCTGGTGGAGGACGGGGACGACGGGCCGCTGCGCGCCTGGCTCGGCGAGGTGGGGGTCCGCCCGGAGAAGCCCGTCCGGCTGGTGTAGCGGCAGCGGCTGATGTGGGGGCTGCGGCTGATGTAGGGGCTGCGGCTGATGTGGGGGCGCGAACCCCCGCCGAATACCGCTCCTATGTCCACCCTTGTCGCGCGTTCGGTGCCTGTTCCGGCAATTTAGCGACTATCGGTGACGGAGTAGGTGCGTAATGTGATGTGCTTGGACCGGTCGCTGTCGCCCGGCCCAGGAGTTCCGGCCCAACCGGCCCGAACCGCAGGACCGGCCCCCGCAGCCCGGCCCACAAGGCCGGACCCGCGGCGGCGCGGTGCGCGAGGACAGCGAGGCGAGGCGCCGCCGGGTACGCAGGGAGGGGAGCAGTTGTGGGGACGGACCAGATCCGGCGCTGGGAGTCGGGAGCGCTCGCTCACGCGGTGACGGATCCTTTCGGCCAGGGCCCGCTGCCCTGGCTGCGCGACAGTGAGAACTACTTCGACGACACCGGCCGGGTGGTCCCGTGGTACGTCGACCACGTCCATCTCTCCGGCGCCGACGCCCGGGCCACCGAGCGGATCGGCGCGAGGGGCCCCGCCAGGATCCCCGGCCCCCGCACCGCCGACGATGTCCACCGGCAGATCAAGGGCTTCCCCTCCAGCTCCGCGGCGGCCCCCGGCGAGGCCATCGACTTCCGGATCACGGTGGACCCGCCCCAGCAGTTCAGCGTGGACATCTACCGCATCGGCTACTACGACGGCACCGGCGCACTGAAGATCACCACCAGCCCCCGGCTGTCCGGGATCGTCCAGCCGCCCCCGCTCACCGCCGACCGCACCGTCTCCTGCCACCACTGGTGGCTGTCCTGGCGGATGCAGATCCCCTCGTACTGGAAGCTCGGCGCGTATGTCGCGGTGCTGACCACCCTGGACGGCTACCGCAGCCACATCCCCTTCACCGTCCGCGACAGCCGCCCCGCCGATCTTCTCCTCGTCCTCCCGGACCTCACCTGGCAGGCGTACAACCTCTACCCGGAGGACGGCCGGACCGGCGCCAGCCTCTACCACGCCTGGGACGAGCGGGGAAAGCTGCTGGGCGAGTCGGAGGCGGCCACCACGGTCTCCTTCGACCGGCCGTACGCGGGCGCCGGACTGCCCCTCCATGTGGGGCACGCCTACGACTTCATCCGCTGGGCCGAGCGCTACGGCTACGACCTCGCCTACGCCGAGATGCGCGACCTGCACGCGGGCAGCGTCGACCCCACCCGCTACCGGGGGCTGGTCTTCCCCGGCCATGACGAGTACTGGTCGGCGCCGATGCGCCGCACCGTGGAGGCGGCCCGCGACAGCGGCACCTCGCTGGTCTTCCTCTCCGCGAACACCATGTACTGGCAGGTCGAGCTCGCCGCCTCGCCCTCCGGCCCGGCCCGGCTGCTGACCTGCCGCAAGCGCCGCGGCCCCGGCCGCTCGGCCCTCTGGCGCGAGACCGCGCCCGAGCAGCAGCTCATCGGCATCCAGTACGCGGGCCGGGTGCCCGAGCCGAGCCCGCTGATCGTGCGCAACGCTCGCCACTGGCTGTGGGAGGCCACGGGCGCGGAGGAGGGCGACGAGCTCCCCGGCCTGGTCGCCGGCGAGGCCGACCGCTACTTCCCCCGCACCGCCCTCCCCGACCACCTCCGCCGCATCCTCCTGGCCCACTCCCCGTACGAGGACACGGAGGGCACCATCCGCCACCAGGAAACGTCCCTGTACCGGGCCCCGAGCGGCGCGCTGGTCTTCGCGTCCGGGACATTCGCGTGGTCGCCCGCGCTGGACCGCCCAGGTCATACGGATGAGCGGGTGCAGCGGGCCACGGCGAATCTGCTGGACCGGATCTGCAAACGCGGCTGACGGACCTTGCCGCCCACGGCGGGGAGGGGGGAGCAGCCCGCCGGAGGTGTCACGGTCCGTCGGGTGCCGTTTGGCGCCCGTGGCCGGTGCGGGGCTTCCCCCCGGCCCCGCACCGCTACCAGGGGCCTGGGGCGGAGCCCCAGTTTCGGGAAGGGGCGGGGAGGGGAACAGCCCGCCGCAGGCGGCGCGATCCGTCGGGCGCACCCTCTACGGCACCGGGGCCAGGGACGGCGGCTTCCGGATGCCGAAACGGTGTCGTAGTGCCGACAGGGCCGCCAGGTAGCCGCACATCCCATGGACCCCTGGCCCCGGCGGAGTCGCCGAGGAGCAGAGGAAGAGGCCGGGCAGCGGAGTGCGGTACGGATCGAGGCGGGGTACCGGCCGGGCGAGGCTCTGCCGGATCGTCATCGCGCCCGACCCGATGTCCCCGCCCACGTCGTTGGGGTCGTAACGCTCCAGGTCCCGCCCCGACATCCCGCGCGCCGCGAGCACCGTATCGCCGAAGCCGGGGGCGTACGTCTCGATCCGGGAGCGGATGAGCTCCACCGGGTCGGTGTCGTCGCCGTTCGGCATGTGCGCGTAGGCCCACACCGGGCGCCTGCCGGGCCGGGCGCGCCCGGGGTCGGTGACGGCCGGGTCGACGAGCAGCACGAAGGGCGCCCGGCTGCGGACCCCGCGCGCGGTCCGGTTCTCCTCCCGGACCAGCTCGGCATGGGTGCCGCCCAGGTGGACGGTCCCGGCGCGGCCCACGGCGGGGTCGGCCCACGGGATCGGCTCGCTGACCAGGAAGTCGGCCTTGGCGGCGGCCGGGCCGTAGCGGAACCGCCGCAGCGCCCGGGCATAGCGGTCGGGCAGCGCGCGCCCGGCGATGTCCAGCAGCCCCGGGACGCCGGTGTCGAGCAGCACCGCGCGATACCCGTCCAGCTCACGGAGGTCGCCGATCGCGTGCCCGGTGTGGAAGGTGCCGCCGTGCGCGGTGATGTCGTCCACCATGGCCTCGGCGATCCGGGCGCTGCCGCCGCGCGGCAGCGGCCAGCCGGTCCCGTGGGCCAGATGCCCGAGCAGGGCCGCCACCGCACCGCCGGCCAGGCTGGGCAGTTCGCCCACGGCATGGGCGGCGACCCCGGTGAGCAGGGCGGGCGCCTCCTCACCGGCGAAGCGGGCGGCACCGAGCCGGGTGCCGTGCACCAGGATCCGGGGGGCCAGCAGCAGCGGCGCCGCCGGATCGCGGGGGAGGGCGCGCTGCCCGGAGAGGATGAAGTCGACCACGCCCTCGCTGTGCCGCACCAGCGGCGCCATCAGCCGCCGCCAGCGCTCCCCGTCCGGGCCGAGCCCGGCGCAGGTGGTCCCCAGATCGCGGTGGGCGAGCGCGGCGCGGCCGCCGTCCAGCGGGTGGCCGCCGTCCAGCGGATGGGCGTAGGAGACCTCGGGCGTCAGCAGTTCCACCCCGCGCGCGGCCAGGCCGAACTCGCGGAAGAAGCGGGAGGCGGGCGCCATGGGATGGACCGCCGAGCAGATGTCATGGACGATCTCCGGGTCGAAGAGCGACTGGGTGCGCAGCCCACCGCCGATGTCGGCGGCGGCCTCGTACACCACCACCCGCAGCCCGGCGCGGGCCAGGGTTACGGCGGCAGCGAGCCCGTTGGGCCCGCTGCCCACGATCGCCGCGTCGGCCATCCCGCACCTCCCCCTCCCCGCCGTCCTCAGCTGTGTTCTGCCCCACGAGTTCCTCGTACAACGTGTCCGAACCGGCCGGAAGCGGAACCCGGAGCGCCGCACCCCTGCGGCTCCGCGCCCCACCGCAGGTCGCCGCCGTTCAGTGCGGCAGAATCGAGAGGGCTTGGACAAAAACACCAGGAGGAAGCGTGTCCGGATTCGTTGAGAAGCCCGAGCCGGTCGAGGTTCCGGGCCTTCAGCACCTGCACACCGGCAAGGTGCGCGACCTCTACCGGAACGAGCGCGGTGAGCTCGTCATGGTCGCCAGCGACCGGATCTCCGCCTACGACTGGGTTCTGCCGACCGAGATCCCCGAGAAGGGCAAGATCCTCACCCAGCTCTCCCTCTGGTGGTTCGATCTGCTCGCCGACCTCGTCCCCAACCACGTCCTGTCCACCGAGCTGCCCGCCGGCGCCCCCGCCGACTGGGAGGGCCGGACCCTGGTGTGCCGGTCGCTGCGGATGGTCCCGGTCGAATGCGTGGCACGCGGCTATCTGACCGGCTCCGGCCTGGCCGAGTACCGCGACACCCGTACGGTGTGCGGAATCGCCCTCCCCGAGGGGCTGACCGACGGCTCCGAGCTGCCCTCCCCGATCTTCACCCCGGCCACCAAGGCCGAGGTCGGCGAGCACGACGAGAACGTGGCGTACGAGGAGGTGGCCCACCGCATCGGCGCCGAGCCCGCCGCCCAGCTGCGCCAGGCCACCCTCGCCGTCTACAACCGCGCCCGGGAGATCTCCCGCGCCCGGGGGATCATCCTCGCCGACACCAAGTTCGAGTTCGGCTACGCGGAGGCCACCCTGGGCGCGGAGAGCGCCGAGCCGGTGCTCGCCGACGAGGTGCTGACCCCGGACTCCTCCCGCTTCTGGCCCGCCGACCAGTGGGAGCCCGGCCACCCGCAGCCGTCCTTCGACAAGCAGTACGTCCGCGACTGGCTGACCTCCCCGGCCTCCGGCTGGGACCGCACCGGCGAGCAGCCGCCGCCCCCGCTCCCGGCGGAGGTCGTCGAGCGGACGCACGCGAAGTACGCGGAGGCTTACGAGCTGCTGACCGGCACCAGCTGGAAGTAGCGGGGGAGCCCGCCAAGGGGTGGAAGAACGACCAGGGGCCCCGGCCGATCGGCCGGGGCCCCTGCGTTTCCCTGAGCGGACGACGAGGCTCGAACTCGCGACCTCAACCTTGGCAAGGTTGCGCTCTACCAACTGAGCTACGTCCGCCTGCGCCGGACTCTTCCGGTTCGACGCGCCTCTACTATAACCAAACCCGCGACCGGTGAACTACCACCCCGGACCTCGAGCCCGCTCCGATACCGCCCCGATGTCGCCCCGGTGGGGCTCCGCGCGCGGCGGTGAAGCGGCCCGGAGCCGCACCAAAACGACTGAGGCGCCGATCGATTCGACCGGCGCCTCAGATCTGGAGCGGACGACGAGATTCGAACTCGCGACCCTCACCTTGGCAAGGTGATGCTCTACCAACTGAGCCACGTCCGCATGCCTCCGACCGGCTTTCACCGATCGGCGCGTGCATCACTCTACCTGATCCTCGTCAACACGAGGCCGGTAGACGATGAGAGCGGGTGACAGGGATCGCACACTGCGCCTCCCCCTTGGAAAGGGGGCGCTCTACTACTGAGCTACACCCGCATGGTGTCTTCCTCGGGGTTTCGGCCTTTCGGCCTCGCCCCTCGGCGTGCTCCAGACTTTAGCGGATCACCCGGGGTGGTGTGCAACTCGGCTGAACGGGGGGATGCCTCAGGCTGAACGCGGGTGCCTCGGGCTGGCTGAACGCGGGTGCCCCGGGCCGAACGGGTTGGCTCAGGCCGACTCGTCGAAGGCTTCGTAGACCTTCTTGGGGATCCGGCCCCGCGGAGGCACCTCCATGCCGTTCGACCGGGCCCAGGCGCGCACCGCGGCCGGGTCCGGGGCGACGGCGGTGCGGCGGTACGTCTTGCCCGAGCGGGCCCGCTTGCGGCCGGCCTCCACGTACGGCGCGAGAGCGTCGCGCAGTTTCGACGCATTGGCAGAGTTGAGGTCGATCTCGTACAACTTGCCGTCGAGTCCGAACGTGACCGTCTCTTCCGCTTCGCCTCCTTCGAGGTCGTCGGAGAGCGTGACTACTACGCGCTGCGCCACGGATATCGGTCCTTTCGGGCTGCATCGTTGCGTTGACGTGCAAAGATGTCAGCTGTCCAGTTGTGTCCAACAATGCTTTTTCATTTGTACAGTGACTGGCATTGCATTGTGAACCCCAGTAATTCCATCCGCGTGTCACGCCGTGATCGGGACCATACGTTTTTCCCCGACCTTTCCCCGCCAGTTGCCACCGACGATGCTTAAACGTGACCGAACCCTTGCATATCTACTCGCGTAGATTTTGGGCCGGGGTAGGCTTGGGCACCGCCTTACGCACCAGCACCACACCACCGGGAGTGCCAGTGGCACGCGTCGTAGTCGACGTCATGCTCAAGCCGGAGATCCTCGACCCCCAGGGCCAGGCGGTGCAGCGAGCACTGCCCCGCCTCGGTTTCGAGGGGATCGCCGACGTCCGCCAGGGCAAGCGCTTTGAACTCGAGGTGGAGGGCCCGGTCGATGACGCCGCCCTCGCCCGTATCCACCAGATCGCCGAGACCTTCCTGGCGAACACCGTGATCGAGGACTTTTCCGTGAAGGTCGAGGTCGGCGAGGGCGCCGACGCCACTGCCGTGAAGGCGGAGTCGTGACCGCACGCGTCGGAGTCATCACCTTCCCCGGCACGCTCGACGACCGCGACACCCAGCGCGCGGTCCGCGCCGCCGGGCTGGAGGCCGTGCCGCTGTGGCACCGCGACAAGGACCTCAAGCAGGTCGACGCGGTGATCCTGCCGGGCGGCTTCTCCTATGGCGACTATCTGCGGGCCGGGGCGATCTCCCGCTTCTCCCCGGTAATGGACTCGGTGATCGACCAGGCGAAGGCCGGTATGCCGGTGCTTGGCATCTGCAATGGCTTCCAGGTACTCACCGAGACCCATCTCCTGCCCGGTGCGATGCTGCGGAACAACCATCTGCACTTCATCTGCCGTGATCAGAAGTTGCGAGTGGAAAACGCGGAGACCGCCTGGACCCGCTCCTATGAGCGGGGTCAGGAGATCAACATCCCGCTGAAGAACATCGACGGCCGCTATGTCGCCGATGAGCGCGTCCTCGATGAACTCGAGGCCGAGGGACGCGTCGTCTTCCGCTATCAGGAGCTCAACCCCAACGGCTCGCTCCGCGACATCGCCGGTATCTGCAATCCGGCGGGCAATGTCGTCGGCCTCATGCCCCACCCCGAGCACGCCGTCGAACCGCTGATCGGCACCGGTCGCACCGACGGTCTCGGATTCTTCACCTCGATCCTCAAGAGGCTGGTCAGCGCATGACCCTGGACACCACCAAGCACGCGGCGCAGACCCCGGAGGCCGAGCAGCCCTGGGCCGAACTCGGTCTCAAGCAGGACGAGTACGAGCGCGTCCGCGCCATCCTGGGCCGCCGCCCCACCGGCGCCGAGCTCGCGATGTACTCCGTCATGTGGTCCGAGCACTGCTCGTACAAGTCGAGCAAGGTCCACTTGCGGCAGTTCGGT
Organism: Streptomyces sp. NEAU-174; assembly: GCF_052665095.1. Classification (NCBI taxonomy): domain Bacteria; kingdom Bacillati; phylum Actinomycetota; class Actinomycetes; order Kitasatosporales; family Streptomycetaceae; genus Streptomyces; species Streptomyces sp. NEAU-174. The sequence goes on from NZ_JBQTCE010000001.1 coordinate 1,120,837, forward strand.
GAGAAGGCCCCCGAGAGCGACGCCCTGCTCGTCGGCATCGGTGAGAACGCGGGTGTGGTCGACGTCGGCCAGGGCTACGCGGTCACCTTCAAGGTCGAGTCGCACAACCACCCCTCGTACATCGAGCCCTACCAGGGCGCGGCCACCGGCGTCGGCGGCATCGTCCGCGACATCCTCGCCATGGGGGCCCGCCCGGTGGCCGTGATGGACCCGCTGCGCTTCGGCGCCGCCGACCACCCCGACACCAAGCGGGTGCTGCCCGGTGTGGTCGCGGGCATCGGCGGCTACGGCAACTGCCTGGGCCTGCCCAACATCGGCGGCGAGGTCGTCTTCGACCCCTGCTACCAGGGCAACCCGCTGGTCAACGCGTTGTGCGTGGGTGTGATGAAGCATGAGGACATCCACCTCGCCAAGGCGTCGGGCACCGGCAACAAGGTGATCCTCTACGGCGCCCGCACCGGCGGCGACGGCATCGGCGGCGTCTCCGTGCTGGCGTCGGAAACCTTCGACGATTCGAAGCCCACCAAGCGCCCCGCCGTCCAGGTCGGCGATCCCTTCCAGGAGAAGCTGCTCATCGAGTGCACCCTGGAGGTCTTCAAGGAGGACCTGGTCGAGGGCATTCAGGACCTCGGCGGCGCTGGCCTGTCCTGCGCCACCAGCGAGCTCGCCAGCGCCGGCTCCGGCGGCATGCGGGTCGAGCTCGACACCGTGCCGCTGCGCGACTCCTCGCTCTCCCCCGAGGAGATCCTGATGAGCGAGTCGCAGGAGCGCATGTGCGCGATCGTGAAGCCCGAGAAGGTCGACCGCTTCCTGGAGATCTGCGAGAAGTGGGACGTCATCGCCACCGTCATCGGTGAGGTCACCGACGGCGAGCGGCTGGAGATCTACTGGCACGGCGAGCAGATCGTGGACGTCCCGCCGCGCACCGTCGCCCACGAGGGCCCGGTCTACGAGCGCCCCTACGCCCGCCCCGAGTGGCAGGACGCGCTCCAGGCCGACGACGCGGGCAAGCTGCCGCGCCCGGCCACGGCCGAGGAGCTGCGCGAGCAGGTCCTCAAGGTGATCGGCTCCCCGAACCAGTCGTCCAAGTCCTGGATCACGGACCAGTACGACCGCTTCGTGCAGGGCAACACGGTGCTCGCCCAGCCCGAGGACTCCGGAATGGTCCGGGTGGACGAGGAGACGGGCCTGGGCGTGGCCGTCGCCACGGACGGTAACGGCCGCTACGCCAAGCTGGACCCGTACGCGGGGGCGCAGCTCGCGCTCGCCGAGTCGTACCGCAATGTGGCCGCGTCCGGCGCCAAGCCGCTGGCCATCTCCAACTGCCTCAACTTCGGTTCGCCGGAGGACCCCGCGGTCATGTGGCAGTTCGCGGAGGCCACCCGCGGTCTCGCGGACGGCTGTCTGACCCTGGGCACCCCGGTCACCGGCGGCAATGTGTCGCTGTACAACCAGACCGGGGAGGTGGCCATCCACCCGACGCCGGTCGTCGCCGTCCTCGGCGTGATCGACGATGTGGCCCGCCGCACCCCGATCGCCTTCGCGGAGGAGGGCCAGCTGCTCTATCTGCTGGGTGACACCGCGGAGGAGCTGGGCGGTTCGGCCTGGTCCCAGGTGATCCACGACCACCTGGGCGGACTGCCGCCCAAGGTGGACCTGGAGCGGGAGCGGCTGCTGGCCGAGATCCTGATCTCGGCCTCGCGCGACGGCATGGTGGACGCGGCCCACGACCTGTCCGACGGCGGTCTGATCCAGGCGCTCGCCGAGTCGTGTCTGCGCGGGGGCAAGGGCGCCCGGATCGTCGTCCCCGACGGTCTGGACCCCTTCGTCCTGCTGTTCTCCGAGTCCGCGGGCCGGGCGATCGTCGCCGTACCGCGCAGCGAGGAGGTCCGCTTCAGCGACATGTGCGGGGCCCGGGGGCTTCCGGCGGCCCGTATCGGCGTGGTCGACGGCGACGCGATCGACGTCCAGGGGCAGTTCTCCATCCCGCTGGCCGAGCTGCGGGAGTCGTACGAGGCGACGATCCCGGGTCTGCTGGCCTGAGGACCGGCCTGAGCCTGAGGTCCGGCCCGAGCCCGAGAACCGGCCTGAGAACGCATGCCGTACGGCCCGCCCCCTGTCGTCAGGGAGCGGGCCGTACGGTCCGTTCGGGCCTGGTGGGGCTCACTTCCCCCAGAAGGCGTTGGTGGCGTCGATGTCCTCGACGCACTGGTCGATGTCGCTGATCTTCCCGCCGACGATGGTGAAGAACAGCCCGGTCTTCATGTCCAGCGTGCGGTTGCCGCGCTCGGCGCGGATGTGGTGGGTGGAGATCACATGACCGCGCCCGTCGGGCATCACCGTCTCCAGGTCGGCCCGCAGCGTGCCACCGGTCTCCTCGAACTCGGTGCGGTACAGCCGCATGCACGCGTCCCGGCCCTTGTGGTGTCCGGAGATCACGTTGTCACCGGGCACATGCTGCATGGCGTCCGCCGTCAGCAGCGTGGAGAGGGTGTCCAGGTCGCCCTGCTGGAACGCGGTGCATGCACGGCGCACCACGGCGGCATCGGGGTGTTCGCCCATGGTCATTCACGCCTTTCGTCCTGATTGCTACCTCTCTATCCCCTTCTCTCCATCCTCCGTCCGTCCCATGGGGCTGTCGATAGGCTCGGCGCCATGCCGCCTCGTGCCCGTGCCCGCAGCTATGACCCCGCCAAGACCAGGACCGCCGTGGTCGCACAGCTACGGCAGGTGCGGAAGGCGGTCGAGGGGCTGGACGAGACCGCCCTGGACGCCCCCACCCGGCTCGGCGACTGGACGGTCCGGGAGCTGATCGCGCACCTGGCGATGGCCGTGACGTCCGTCGTACGGCTCCTGGAGCGGCCCGCGCCGCCCGCGCGCGAGGTCGTCACCGTCACCGGCTGGGCGTCGGCGGTGGCCGGGCACTCGGGGGCGATCGACGACGACACCCGCGCTCTCGCGGCGGAGGCGAAACCGGGCGAGCTGCTGGAACGCGCCGAGACCCGGTTCGCCGAGGTGGCCGCCGTCGCGCCCGCCGACCGGCTGCTGGCCGCCCGCGTCGGGGCGATGCGGCTGGACGACTACCTGGTCACCCGCTGTGTGGAGCTCGTGGTCCACGCCGACGATCTGGCGGCCGCCACCGGCGTCCCCGTGCCCCACGACCGCCAGGCGCTGGCCACCGCCACCCGCGTGCTCGCCGACGCGCTCGCGGCGAAGGCGCCCGGCGGCTCGGTCGAGGTCCGGATCCCGCCGTTCGCCGTGATCCAGTGCGTCGAGGGCCCCCGGCACACCCGCGGCACCCCGCCGAACGTCGTCGAGACCGATCCGCCGACCTGGATCCGCCTCGCCACGGGCCGTCTGACCTGGGCGGATGCCCTGGAGGCCGGGCCGCTGACCGCGAGCGGCGACCGCGCCGACCTCTCCGCCCACCTCCCCGTGCTCGGCTGACCGGCCCGAGATGTGATCCTCGCCTCGAACGGGCGTCTCCGGCCCCGGCGGTGCCCAGGTCGGGCCCGGGTCCCGGGGGTCCGGAGCTGGTGGGGAGCGGGTGCGGAGAATGTGACTTACGCCCTCCTGACGGGTCCCTCGTTCGGAGGCACCGCTGAACTGGCCTAGACTCGATGACGTGCCACGTGGTGACGGACGACTCAGCCACGACCTGCTCCCCGGTGAGAAGGGCCCCCAGGACGCTTGCGGCGTCTTCGGAGTCTGGGCACCGGGTGAAGAGGTCGCCAAACTCACCTATTTCGGGCTGTATGCACTGCAACACCGCGGACAGGAGTCCGCGGGCATCGCGGTGAGCAACGGCTCCCAGATTCTCGTCTTCAAGGACATGGGCCTGGTCTCTCAGGTCTTCGACGAGACCTCCCTCGGCTCCCTCACGGGCCATATCGCGGTCGGTCACGCCCGCTACTCCACCACCGGAGCCTCGGTGTGGGAGAACGCGCAGCCGACGTTCCGGGCCACCGCCCACGGCTCGATCGCGCTGGGCCACAACGGGAACCTGGTCAACACCGCCGAGCTGGCGGAGCTGGTCGCGGCCCTGCCCCGCGACGGCGGCCGGGCCACCCAGGTGGCGGCCACCAACGACACCGACCTGGTCACCGCGCTGCTCGCGGGCCAGGTGGACGAGGACGGCAAGCCGCTCACCGTCGAGCAGGCGGCCCCCATCGTCCTGCCCAAGGTCAAGGGCGCTTTCAGCCTCGTCTACATGGACGAGCACACGCTGTACGCGGCCCGCGACCCCCAGGGCATCCGCCCGCTGGTCCTCGGCCGCCTCGAGCGCGGCTGGGTGGTGGCCTCCGAGACCGCCGCCCTGGACATCGTGGGCGCGTCCTTCATCCGTGAGATCGAGCCCGGCGAGATGGTCGCCATCGACGAGAACGGGCTGCGCTCCACCACCTTCGCCGAGGCCCGCCCCAAGGGCTGTGTCTTCGAGTACGTGTACCTGGCCCGCCCCGACACCGACATCGCGGGACGGAATGTGTACCTCTCCCGGGTCGAGATGGGCCGCCGGCTGGCCAAGGAGGCCCCGGCCGAGGCCGACCTGGTCATAGCGACGCCGGAGTCCGGCACCCCGGCCGCCGTCGGCTACGCCGAGGCCAGCGGGATTCCGTACGGCTCCGGGCTGGTCAAGAACAGCTATGTGGGCCGGACCTTCATCCAGCCCTCGCAGACCATCCGGCAGCTCGGCATCCGGCTCAAGCTGAACCCCCTCAAGGAGGTCATCCGGGGCAAGCGCCTGGTGGTCGTCGACGACTCGATCGTCCGCGGCAACACCCAGCGCGCCCTGGTGCGGATGCTCCGCGAGGCGGGGGCCGCCGAGGTCCACATCCGGATCTCGTCCCCGCCGATCAAGTGGCCGTGCTTCTTCGGCATAGATTTCGCCACCCGCGCCGAGCTGATCGCCAACGGTCTCTCGGTCGAGGAGATCGGCAAGTCGCTGGGCGCCGACTCGCTGGCGTACATCTCCACCGACGGCATGATCGAGGCGACCACGATCGCCAAGCCGAATCTGTGCCGTGCCTGCTTCGACGGTGAGTACCCGATGGACCTGCCGGATCCGGAGCTGCTGGGCAAGCACCTCCTGGAGTCGGAAACCCAGGCCCCGAGCAGCGGTGACGCCGACGGTGTGACGACGCTGACCGCCGGTGTCGGCGGCGGCGACGCCCTGCGCCGTCCCTGAGCGCCGCCTGCCCGTCATCCCCGATACGAAAGATCTCAACGTCATGTCCGAGTCCGGGTCCACCTACGCCGCCGCGGGCGTCGACATCGAGGCGGGCGACCGCGCCGTCGAGCTGATGAAGGAGTGGGTCAAGAAGGCGAGCCGGCCCGAGGTCGTGGGCGGCCTCGGCGGTTTCGCCGGGCTCTTCGACGCCTCCGCGCTGGCCCGCTACCAGCGTCCGCTGCTTGCCTCCGCCACCGATGGGGTCGGCACCAAGGTGGACATCGCCCGGCGGATGGGCGTGTACGACACCATCGGCCGCGACCTGGTCGGCATGGTCGTGGACGACCTGGTGGTCTGCGGTGCCGAGCCGCTGTTCATGACCGACTACATCTGCGTCGGCAAGGTCTACCCGGAGCGCGTCGCCGCCATCGTCAAGGGCATCGCCGAGGGCTGCACCCTCGCGGGCTGCGCCCTGGTGGGCGGCGAGACCGCCGAGCACCCGGGGCTGCTGGGCGCGGATGACTTCGATGTCGCCGGGGCCGGTACGGGCGTGGTCGAGGCCGATCGGGTGCTGGGCGCGGATCGTATCCGAACGGGTGATGCGGTGATCGCCATGGCATCGTCCGGACTTCACTCGAACGGGTACTCACTCGTCCGCCATGTGCTCTTCGACCGGGCCGGCTGGGCGCTGGACCGCGAGGTGCCGGAGCTCGGCCGGACGCTGGGGGAGGAGCTGCTGGAGCCCACCCGGATCTACTCGCTGGACTGCCTGGCCCTCACCCGCACCACCGAGGTGCACGCCTTCTCGCACATCACCGGCGGCGGGCTCGCCAACAACCTCGCACGGGTCATCCCCGAGGGACTGCGCGCGGTCGTGGACCGCTCGACCTGGGCCCCCGGCGCGATCTTCCAGCTGGTCGGCGAGGCCGGCTCGGTCGAGCGCCTGGAGCTGGAGAAGACCCTCAACATGGGCGTCGGCATGATGGCGGTGGTCCCGGCCGACTCCGTGGATGTGGCGCTCACCACGCTCGCCGACCGCGGTGTCGAGGCCTGGGTCGGCGGAGAGATCACCGAGCGCACGGCAGGGGACGCCGAGGCGGTGACGCTGACCGGTGACCATGCGGGCTGAGACGGCCGCGCCGGGTGCGCGGACAGCACAGAAGCCGGCCCGAGGCGGGTGCCCCGGACCGGTGGAGGTGTGCGGCGATAAGCCGAGCGCCTTGAACGAGTGGTTCAGGCGCGGCGACGCTGCGGGGACGGATCCGACTGTTCGTCGTCCTCGTCCTCATCGTCGTTGTACAGATCCGCGTACTGTGCGTACGGGTCGTCGTCCAGCTCATCGTCCTCGAACCGCTCGCCATTCGGCGGCTGGTTCGATGTCGATGCGCCCAGCTCCTCGGCCAGGCGTGAGAGATCCGTCCCACCGCTGTTGTACTTCAGCTGGCGGGCGACCTTCGTCTGCTTGGCCTTGGCCCGGCCGCGCCCCATGGCTCGACCCCCTCAACGACGGGGCTCGACGGCCCCAGAGTCTTGACACGCGTTCACGTTCATAAATCAGAGCGGACTCCCAGAAGAGAGACCGGTCCGTAGGGCTTCAACGGTACCTGCTTCTGTGGCCATACGGTACGTCGCCCACACGACGTGCCACGAGGCAGAACCCGCGAGGAGCCCGTTCCTCGCTGGTCAGCTGCGATTTTAACGTGTCTTGTGCGCCGACCCGCCGACGGGTCGTGAGGGATCTCTCCCCGATGGCCCCCAGGGGGCTCTCACGTCCCCCGTACGGCGGCCTCCGGCAAGAGCCCCGCACGGCCCGTCCGCGCGCCTCACACCACTCCTCAGACGCTCTCAGGCGCTTCCCAAGGCCCTCGGGCGGCCCCATGGCGCGTGCCCGCGGCATCTGCCACGGGCCTGCCACGGGTCTGCCACGGGTCTGCCACGGGCACGGCTCAGGCGTCGTGGCCCTCCGCCATCCGGTGCTCGGCCAGCCGGTCGGCGGCCGCGGCGGGCGGGATGCCGTCGGTCTGTGCCCGATCGAATATGGCCAACGTCGTGTCGAAGATCTTCGCCGCCTTGGCCTTGGCCCGGTCGAAGTCGAACCCGTGCAGCTCATCGGCCACCTGGATGACACCACCGGCGTTCACCACGTAGTCCGGCGCGTAGAGGATGCCGCGGCCGTCCAGGTCCTTCTCGACGCCCGGGTGGGCCAGCTGGTTGTTGGCCGCGCCGCACACCACCTTCGCGGTCAGGACGGGCACCGTGGCGTCGTTCAGGGCGCCACCGAGCGCGCACGGGGCGTAGACGTCCAGGTCGGCGCGGATCAGCGCCTCGGTGTCCCGGACCGCCTGGACGCGGGGGTGGCGGGCCAGCACGCGGTCCACCGACTCGGTGCGCACATCCGTGACCACGACCTCGGCGCCGTCCTCCAGCAGGTGCTCCACCAGGTGGTGGCCGACCTTGCCGACCCCCGCGATGCCGACCCTGCGGCCGCGCAGCGTGGGCGCGCCCCAGGATGCCTGGGCGCTCGCCCGCATCCCCTGGAAGACGCCGAAGGCGGTCAGCACCGAGGAGTCACCGGCGCCGCCGCATTCGGGGGAGCGGCCGGTGGTCCAGGGGCACTCGCGGGCGACGACGTCCATGTCGGCCACATAGGTGCCCACGTCGCAGGCGGTGACGTAGCGACCGCCCAGGGAGGCCACGAAGCGGCCGTAGGCGAGCAGCAGCTTCTCGGTCTTGATCTCCTCGGGGTCGCCGAGGATCACCGCCTTGCCGCCACCGTGGTCGAGCCCGGCGAGCGCGTTCTTGTAGGACATGCCGCGGGCGAGGTTGAGCGCGTCGAGGAGCGCCGCTTCTTCGGGGTGCTCCTCGGAGGCGTAGGCGTGGAAGCGGGTGCCGCCGAGGGCCGGGCCCAGAGCGGTGGAGTGGATCGCGATGACGGCCTTGAGGCCGCTCTCCCGGTCCTGGCAGAGCAGCACCTGCTCATGCCCGCCGAGATCGGAGCGGAACAGTGTCGAAAGCGGTGAGAGAGGGTTCGGCACGCGACTCTCCGTCGGACCGTCGGCGCTGACGGTGTGACGTACGTCGGTCACGGTGGTGACTCCCATAGGTCGGGGTAGACGCCCTCCTGGCTGGTGGGGAGGGCCGTGGGCAAGAGGGTAAGCCCTGGGGCCCCAGGGGATCGGCCATGTCCCCGACGAGTCCGTATGCCGGGCATGGGACGATGCCGTCAGGTGGGGGTAAGGGAGCCCCTGGCGGTGGTCTCAGCCTTGAGGGAGCGCGTGTGACCTTGGCGTCTTCGGTGATTGTCCCGTACGCGGCGTATCTCCGGGTCTATGAGCCACTGGCAGCGTTCCCGGAGCCGGAGAGATCGCACTGGGCGCGGTATGCCAAGCGCGACGACCTGCCGGGTGCGCAGGACGAGCTGCGCCGCTCGCTCGCGGACCTGCTGCCGGTCCCCCCGGTGGCGGTCCCGGTGCACGAGAGCGCGGACGCCTTCGTGGCGCTCGTGGACGGCGTCACCTGCGTCTGCCCGTGGCGTACCCGGCTGAGGGGCTGGCTGGCCCTGGAGGAGCTGCCGGAGCGCCTTCCCGGGCCCCTTCTGGACGCGGCCCTGCCCCCGGTGGTGCGCCGGCAGGCGGTGGCCGACTTCGAGCGGTGGCTGGAGCGCAACCCGGACGCCCGGCCGTGGATCCGCTCGGCCACCTGGCATGTGCCGGTGCGCTGGTTCGTGCTCTTCGGGGACGAGGAGCGCGAGTTCACCAAGGGTGACGACGGTCTCATCCTCCGCTACCGCACCCCAATGGTCCAGGCCAGGCGCCGGGTGGCGCGTGGGCTTAAGGTGCTCAAGGAGGCCCTCGGGGAAGGGCCGCTGATCGACGGGCTGGTGGACGTCGGCCGGTGGCTCGAGGAGTTCCACCCCCGGTCGCTGGTCGAGCTGGACTACGGCGGTCTGGTGCACGCGCTGCCGGCCGGGCAGCTGGAGGACGACCACTCGGCCGCGGATGTGGCGGAGGGCCTGGCGGCGCTGCGCGACGGGGACGGGGAGCGCGCGGGCGTCGCGTACGAGCGGTTGGCCGACCGCTGGAGCGTGGTCCGCGGGCGGCAGAACGCGAGCTGAGCGCCCGGCCGGGCGGGCTCCGGGCGACCGGTTGAGCGGTCCACCGGAACAGAGGGGACGTAGGTCCCTATCCGGGCCATTGCCTCAATCGTGACCTAAAGCACTGACTTCGGGCCTTGCGGTAATCACCCATCCTCGTGTCAAAATAGGACAAGGAGTCCGGGAGGGGCTCCTTCCGCCCAACTATGGGCGGATTCATCGGTATTGCACTCCTTGACGGATCTGGTGACCCCTGATCCTGTTGTGACTGATCGTCACGGCCGTGTGACAGTCCGTTATGGCATGGTCCATCGGCTTCCGTCGAGGTTGGTCACCTGAGAGGGCAATTCCATCGGTTTGGCCGACGGGGCTGGACAGATGGTGTAGTTGTAGTGCCGAGGACAAGCCGTTCGTCCTATAACCGACTCGGCCCGCGTCCGCCATTTCGGGCAACGTGGGTCAAGGTGCAGAATTTAGAGGAAAGAACCGTGATGGTTCGGTTCTCCCGAGGAGGCCGCTCATGACCGCTCGCACCCCTGATGCCGAGCCGCTGCTGACCCCGGCTGAGGTTGCCACGATGTTCCGCGTGGACCCGAAGACGGTCACTCGCTGGGCGAAGGCAGGCAAGCTCACGTCGATCCGCACGCTCGGAGGGCATCGGCGCTACCGCGAAGCGGAGGTCCGTGCTCTTCTTGCGGGCATCCCGCAGCAGCGCAGCGAGGGCTGAACAACCGCATAACCGGGCATTTCCGGGCCCCCCAGCCCGGCTTTCGCCTGTATGGCTCCACCACGACGGGTGCCTGCCCCAACAGGCCCTCCACCGCTCGACATGGGTGCGTCGTTGATCGCGCCGGACTCCGCCGGGTCCGGCGCGATCTTTTTATGCCCTGGGGAGGTCTTCCGGAGGATGCCTCCGGGGGTCTTCAAGTGCCTCTGGAAGCGCAATCGTTCGGGGTGTGCGGGGTGGTCCGCAAGGGGCTCGAGGAAGCCTCGCGGAGCGCTTTCGGGGGGCTCGGGAGGGTCACGGACAGAGGGTGCAATTGCACATATTAAATTGACCTGTGGTGAGCGGGGTGTAAGTTCCCTCACTCCGGAAACTCATTCGGTGACTCCCGTCACACTTCCCAACCCTTGCCCTGCGCCCAGTGGTTGCGCTAAAGAACAACTGCGGTAAGGGCTTACCGAGTTGACGGTGGCGCGGCCGCCGTCGTCTCCTCGCGCTCCTCGTGTTCGGCCCCGTCACCCGCCTCGTCGGCCGCCGAATGCTCCATCGCCAGCCGCAGCAGGCGATGGCAGATCGGGCAGTGCCGGGTGAAGTGGCGGTTGCCCGCGGCGGCCGCCAGATGGGCGCGCAGCAGCGCCCTGGTCTCATGCTTCGCGGACGTCGTCATACGCCGCACCTCCCGCGCACCCCCGCGCACACCTTTTAGTTTGGGTACCTCTGTGTGTGGTGTGCCGTCAAGACGCGGAAGGCCCGGATCCATGATGGGATCCGGGCCTTCCGGGTAAGCGGTCCTGACGGGATTTGAACCCGCGGCCTCCACCTTGACAGGGTGGCGAGCACTCCAAACTGCTCCACAGGACCAACAGTGACGCTTGCGGCTCCGCCGCCGTGCGCTGCGATGCAGACTCTACAGCAGGTCAGGGGGTGCGGTCGAACTCGCGCCCGGCGGGGCCCCGGCGGGCCGCCGGAGCCCCGCGGCACCCTTACGGTGCCGCCGCGTCGATGGCCTTCACGATGCGCTTGTCGGACACCGGATAGGCCGTACCGAGGGCGTGCGCGAAGTAGCTGACCCGCAGCTCCTCGATCATCCAGCGGATCTCCAGCGCCTCCTGGGGCACCGGGCGCCCCGGCCGGAACTGCTCCAGCAGCCACGCGTACTCGTCCCGCATCTCCCGCACCTTCGCCATCCGGGCGCGGTCCCGCTCGGCGTTGCCCGGAAGCTGCTGGAGCCGCCGGTCCACGGCCACCAGATAGCGCATGAGGTCCGGAAGCCGCCGTACGCCGTGGGCGGTCACGAAACCCGGCGTGATGAGCTCCGAGAGCTGCTCCCTGATGTCCGTGAGCGACGGCAGCAGTACCGGGCTCCTGGTGGCCTTCAGCCGCCGCTCGCACGACTGCCAGGCCGCCAGCACCTCCTGGACCTTGCGCACGGTCTCCAGCGTGGCGTCCATGATGTCGCTGCGGACGGCGTCGAAGAGCTTGCCGAACGATTCCTCGTCCCAGGCCGGGCCGCCACGGGCCGCGATCAGCCGGTCCGCCGCCGCGGCCACGCAGTCGTCGAACAGCGCCTGCACACTGCCGTGCGGGCTGCTGGAGAGCGCCAGCTTGGCCTGGTTGGAGAGCTTGCCCTGGACGAACTTGGCCGGGTTGGACGGGAGCTGGAGCAGGATCAGCCGGCGCGTCCCCCGCCACATCGCCTCCCGCTGCTCGGCCTCGGTGTCGAAGAGCCGTACGGCCACCGACGCGCCCTCGTCGACGAGCGCCGGATACGCCTTGACCGGCTGGCCGCCGCGGCGCGTCTCGAAGGTGCGCGGCAGCGTGCCGACCGTCCACCGGGTCAGCCCGCCGCGCTGCTCGATCCCCACGGCCTCCTTGGAGGACTCGAACGCCTTGGAGATCGCGGCCCGCGTCTTGGGCCGCAGCCGCTGCCGCAGCGTCTCCAGGTCCTTGTCCTCGGCCAGCTTGCGGCGCCGCTCGTCCACCACCCGGAAGGTGATCTTCAGATGGTCGGGGACCTTCGCCAGGTCCCAGTCCTCCGGCTCGATCCGCACGCCCACCATCCGCTGGAGCTCCCGCCCCAGCGCGGTCGTCAGCGGCTCCTGGAGGGGGACAGCGCTTTCCAGGAAGCGCCTGGCGTAGTTGGGCGCCGGGACGTAGTGCCGGCGGACCGGCTTGGGCAGCGAGCGGATCAGCTCGGTGACCAGATCCTCGCGCAGCCCCGGGATCTGCCAGTCGAAGCCGTCCGCAGTGACCTGGTTGAGCACCTGGAGCGGGATGTGGACGGTCACCCCGTCCGCGTCCGCCCCCGGCTCGAACTGGTAGGTCACCTTGAACTTGAGCTTCCCCTGGCGCCAGGAGTCCGGATACGCGTCCTTGGTGACGCCCTGCGCCCGCTCGTTGATGAGCATCGACTTCTCGAAGTTGAGAAGCTCCGGCTCCTCGCGCCGCTTGTGCTTCCACCAGGAGTCGAAGTGGGCGCCGGAGACCACATGCTCGGGGATCCGCTGGTCGTAGAAGTCGAAGAGCGTCTCGTCGTCCACGAGGATGTCGCGGCGCCGGGCGCGGTGCTCCAGCTCCTCGACCTCGCCCAGCAGCTTGCGGTTGTCGTGGAAGAACTGGTGGTGGGTGCGCCAGTCGCCCTCCACCAGGGCGTTCCGGATGAACAGGTCGCGGCTGGTCTCGGGGTCGATCCGGCCGTAGTTGACCTTCCGCTGGGCGACGATCGGCACCCCGTAGAGCGTCACCCGCTCATACGCCATCACCGCGGCCTGTTTCTGCTCCCAATGCGGCTCGCTGTAGGTGCGCTTGACCAGGTGCTGGGCGAGCGGCTCGATCCACTCGGGCTCGATCTTCGCGTTGACCCGCGCCCACAGCCTGGACGTCTCCACCAGCTCCGCCGACATCACCCAGCGCGGCGGCTTCTTGAACAGCGCCGAGCCGGGGAAGACCGCGAACTTGGCGCTGCGCGCGCCCACGTACTCGTTCTTCTCGGTGTCCTTCAGGCCCACATGGGAGAGCAGCCCCGCCAGCAGCGAGGTGTGGATGTGGTCGGGCGCCGCGTCCTGCTCGGACATGTGGATGTCCATGGTCTTGGCCACCGTGCGCAGCTGGCTGTAGATGTCCTGCCATTCGCGTATGCGCAGGTAGTTGAGGTACTCATTGCGGCACATCCGGCGGAAGGCGGAGGAGGACAGCTCCTTCTGCCGCTCCCGGACGTACTTCCACAGATTGAGGAAGGCCAGGAAGTCGCTGGACTCGTCCTTGAAGCGGGCGTGCTGCTGGTCCGCCTGCTGCTGCTTGTCCGAGGGGCGCTCGCGCGGGTCCTGGATGGACAGCGCCGCCGCGATCACCATGACCTCGCGGACACAGCCGTTGCGATCCGCCTCCAGCACCATCCGGGCCAGCCGCGGGTCCACCGGCAGCTGGGCCAGCTTCCGGCCGACCTGGGTGAGCCGCTTGCGCGGGTCCTTCTGCTTGCTGTCCAGGGCGTGCAGCTCCTCCAGGAGCTGGACGCCGTCCTTGATGTTGCGGCGGTCCGGCGGGTCGATGAAGGGGAACTTCTCGATGTCGCCGAGGCCGGCGGCGGTCATCTGGAGGATGACGGAGGCCAGGTTGGTCCGCAGGATCTCGGCGTCGGTGAACTCCGGGCGGGTGACGAAGTCGTCCTCGGAGTACAGCCGGATACAGATGCCGTCGCTGGTCCGGCCGCAGCGGCCCTTGCGCTGATTGGCGCTGGCCTGCGAGATCGGCTCGATGGGCAGCCGCTGGACCTTGGTGCGATGGCTGTAGCGGGAGATCCGGGCGGTGCCCGGGTCGATCACATAGCGGATGCCGGGGACGGTCAGCGAGGTCTCCGCCACGTTCGTCGCCAGCACGATCCGGCGGCCGGTGTGTCTCTGGAAGACCCGGTGCTGCTCGGCGTGCGACAGCCGCGCGTACAGCGGCAGCACCTCGGTGGATCTCAGCTGCTTCTTGTTCAGCGCGTCGGCCGTGTCCCGGATCTCCCGCTCGCCGGAGAGGAAGACCAGGATGTCGCCGGGGCCCTCGGCCTGGAGCTCGTCGACCGCGTCGCAGATCGCGGTGATCTGGTCGCGGTCGCTGTCCTCGCCGCCCTCCTCGAGCAGCGGGCGGTAGCGCACCTCGACCGGATAGGTACGCCCGCTGACCTCGACGATCGGCGCGTCGCCGAAATGGCGGGAGAAGCGCTCGGGGTCGATGGTGGCGGAGGTGATCACGACCTTGAGGTCGGGGCGGCGGGGCAGCAGCTGGGCCAGATAGCCGAGCAGGAAGTCGATGTTGAGGCTGCGCTCATGGGCCTCGTCGATGATGATCGTGTCGTACTGGCGCAGCTCGCGGTCGGTCTGGATCTCGGCGAGCAGAATGCCGTCGGTCATCAGCTTGACGTGGGTGTCCTTGCCCACCTGGTCGGTGAAGCGGACCTTCCAGCCGACGGACTCGCCGAGCGGCGAGCGCATCTCCTCGGCGATGCGCTCGGCCACGGTGCGGGCCGCGATCCGGCGTGGCTGCGTATGGCCGATGAGGCCCTTGACGCCGCGCCCCAGCTCCAGACAGATCTTCGGAATCTGGGTGGTCTTCCCGGAGCCGGTCTCACCCGCGACGATCACCACCTGGTGATCCCGGACGGCCTCGAGGATCGCGTCCTTCTTCTGGCTGACCGGCAGCTCTTCCGGATAGGTGATGGCCGGCACCGCGGCGCGGCGGTCCGCGACCCGCAGCTCGGCACGCGTCATCTCCTCGGCGATCTCGCCGAGCACGGCCGCACGGGCCTCGGGTTTACGGATCCGGCGCGCACCGTCGAGCCGGCGTCCCAGCCGCTGCTGGTCGCGCAGCATCAGCTCGGGCAGCCGCTCCAGCAGGGCGGGCAGGGCGGGGGCAGGCGTGGTGGACATACGGACCCCAGGATCTCACCTCCGGAAAACGGCTGGCGAACCATTTCCGCCCGCGCCGCGTTGCGCGATATGTGCGATATGTATGGGCTCGTCGCTTTAGCGTGATCTCATGGCCGATGACCAGGCGCAGCACCCCGAGCCCGAGCCCGACCCCGACCCCGACCCCGAGCCCGAGCCCGAGCCCGAGCCCGAGCCCGACCCCGAGCCCGAACGCGGATCACCGCGATGGGGGTGGGCGGCCTTCAAGCGGTCCCCCTTCTTCCCCGCGACCGTCATCGTGCTGATCATCTCCGCGGGGGCCGGGCTCTTCGCGGGCTCGTACACCTACGCCTTCGCGAACCCCACCCCCCGGAACGTCCCCACCGCCGTCGTGACCCCCGACCACGGCGCCGCCCAGCTGAACCGGTTCCTCGCCGGGATGGAGCAGGCCCTCAACGCCTCCCTACGGCTGCATCCCTACCCCAGCTACGCCAAGGCCCGCTGGTCCCTGGAGGAGCAGCGGGTCTTCGCGGTCCTCCAGGTGCGCGGCCGCGGCGTACGGATGGACGTCGCGAGCGCGGCCGGGGCGACCGTCGCCCAGGTGCTCGGCCAGGCCGCGGGCAAGGTCGGCCGGGTCTCCGGGGTGCCGGTCACGGTCAAGGACGTGAAACCGCTGCAACCCGGCGATCCGCGCGGCCTCGCGGTCTTCTACATCTCCCTGGCCGCCACGATCATCGGCTTCCTCGGCGCCATCCAGCTCAGCGTGAACGCCGCCGAGCTCAACCCGGCCGAGCGGATCGCCTTCATGATCGCGTACGCCCTGCTCGGCGGGTTCACCATCGCGGTGATCGTCGACCAGGGGCTGGGCGCGCTCCGGCTCCCCTTCCCGGAGTCCTGGGCGATCCTGGCGCTGACGATGTTCACCTCGGGGCTGGTGTTCTCCATGTTCAACGTCCTCTTCGGGCGCTGGGCGCTCATCCCCACCTGGGGCCTGATGGTGCTCCTCGGCAACCCTTCCTCCGGCGGCGCCGTCTCCTGGCCCCTGCTCCCCTCCCTCCTCGGCGCCGTCGGCCGCTGGCTCCCGCCGGGCGCCTCGGTCAACGCCCAGCACACCGCGATCTACTTCCGCGCCCACCAGCACGCCTTTCCGTTCCTGGTGCTGGTGGCCTGGTGTCTGCTCTCCGCCGTGGTCTTCTGGACCTGGCGCCACCGCCACCCGGGTGGCCGCCCACCGAGGGCGACACCGACGCGGTGCTGAGGGAGGTGAGGGACCGCCCGACGGTTGGCGCCGCTTGCGGCGGGCTGTCCCCCTCCCCGCCCCTCCCCAAAACCGGGGCTCCGCCCCAGCCCCCGGACCGGGGGTGTGGCCCGGCCTCCGGGCTGGGGTTCGGCCTTAGCCTCGGGGCTGGGGTTCTGGCTCGGCCTCCGGGCTGGGGGTGTGGCCCCAGCCCCCTGTCTGGGGCTCTGCCCCAGCCCCGGGCCGGGGTTCTGGCCTGGCCTCTGTCCGGGGTTCGCCTCAACCCCCGGGACGGGGCTCTGGCCCTGCTTCCCGTCCGGAGCTGTGGCCCAGCCCCCGGCCCGGGGTTCTGGCTCAGCCCCCGGCGCCAGCGGTGTGGCCCCAGCCCCCCGTCCGGGGCTCCGCCCCCGCCGGGCCCCGGGCTGGGGGGCGGAGCCTTCCCGTGGCATCGGTATGCGGCTCCGCCGCGTGACAGGGGTCTGCCCCAGGCCTCGGGGTCCAGGGGCGAAGCCCCTGGTATCGGGAAGGGGCGGGGAGGGGAAAGACACCCGCCGGCCCACGGGCCCACGGACACACGCGCACAACGAAAAAGTCCCTCCCCCACAATCAGGGGAGGGACTTCTCTACAGAGCGCCGAGCAGGCCTTGCACCTACATCCCTCGTTTGGAGACGAGTATCTTTCCTTAGACGACCGACGCATCAACTCCCGCCCTCCGGGGCGGCGTTGCGAGATCAACTATACCCCATCCGGGGGATCACAGCCGCCACAGCGGAGCGTCGTACCGCTCGGGCTGAGTCCCGATCAGCAGGGCCCGCAGATCCGCGCGCTGAACCCCGCTCAGCCCGAGGACCTCCGTAAGACGGCGGAACGTAGTGTGGCTGACCCCGCGAGCGCGGGCCTCCTCCGCGAAGCGGGCAACCCCGGCGAGTACGGCCCTGGGCTGGAACGGACCCTCGGGCACCGCCCCGAATCGCGCGGCCTTCTCCCGTTCGTAGTCGATCTCCGAGTAGCCGCAGATCTCCCGGCAGTGCCGCTCGGCCTCGGCGAGTCCGGTCGTATCGGCGATGGCCCCGGCCAGCCGGTTCCGCCGGAACGCGGTGTCGAGATCCGCCTCATGGATCACGGCCCCGCCGTCCGTCAGGGGAATGGTGAGCCCCGCGTCCCGCACCTCGCACAGCCCGCGTACCCCCCGCGCCGCAGCCGTGAGCATGCCGGTGGCCTCCGACGGATGCCACTCCATGACGGGCCCGATGGGCGCGACATCGTAGGCAGTCAGCGTATGGACCACCCGCTCCAGCCGCTCGTGCAGCGCCTCCACCGGAATCTCCCCGTCCAGCCCGGGCCCGGCGACCAGCAGCCGGATCTCGGCGTTCACCTGCGCACACGCGGCGAGCGACAGCGCGTCCCCGAGCGGGCTCCGCAGCGTCGGCTCATCGCCGTGCGCGAGGATGTCGCCGCCCACGTCCAGCAGGTCGATGGACGCCGGGGCCAGATGCTCGATCAGCTCCTCCAACTGCCGGACCATGCCCTCCACCCCGTGGTGGGGGTCGAGCAGGGCGAAGGTGTGCGGCAGCTCGGCGGCCAGACGGGGCAGTGTGGACCCGGCCGGCGCCACGGGCTTCGCGTCCTCGGGCACGGCGTACACGCTCGGCGTCAGCGCCCGCAGACCGGTGAAGTCGGCCGCCGCCCGGGGCCCGGGGACGGGGTCGACGAGCAGCCGGTCCCAGGCGTACGTCAGGACCACCGCCTGGTCATCGCCCGTCCCGCGCCCGTACAGAGCCCGGTCGAGCACCGCGGCGGCCACGGCGTCCCCGCCTCCTCCGCCCGCCACGATCAGCCGCGTCATCCGCCCAGCGTACGGCGGGAACGGACAATTCCGTCGTACGAGACGCGGCGGTGGTACGAGACGCGGCGACCGTACGAGATGCCGCGGCCGTACGAACGCGACGGCCGCACGAGACGCCGCGATCGTCAGTGCGCGGTGAGCCCACCGTCGACCACAAGCTCCGAACCGGTGACGAAAGACGACTCGTCGCTCGCGAGGAAGAGCATCGCCGGTGCGATCTCGCCCGCCCGTCCCGCGCGGGCCATCGGCGTCCGCACGATGTCCGGCTGCCGGTCGCCCTGCTCGTCCAGGAGGTCCTGGATCATCGGAGTGGCGATCACCCCCGGATGCACTGAGTTGACCCGGACGTTGTCGCGCGCGTACTCGACCGCCGCAGTCTTCGACAGCAGCCGGACCGCGCCCTTCGACGCCTGGTACGCGGCCGCCGCACCGCTGCCCACCAGCCCCAGCACCGAGGATGTGTTGATCACCGACCCCCTGCCGCTCGCGCGCAGCAGCGGCATGGCCGCCTTCATCCCCAGCCAGGTGCCCTTCTGGTTCACCTCGATCACGCGGTCCCAGGACGCCTCATCGGTGCCCTCGATGCCCGGCCAGTCCAGGATCCCGGCGATGTTGACCAGCACGTCCAGGCGGCCGAAGCGCTCCCGTACGGTGGCGATCACATCGCCCCACGCCTCCGCCGAGGAGACGTCGAGAACGGCCGAGGCCACCTCGCTGCCGCCGCGCCCCTCGATCCGCTCCTCGACCCGTACCTCGATCCGTTCCTCCAGAGCCTTCAGGGGCTCCGGGGCCACATCGGTGAGGAGCAGCCGTGCTCCCTCCCGCGCGAAGAGTTCGGCGGTCGCCGCGCCGATCCCTCCCGTCGCTCCGGTGATCAGGGCGACTTTGCCGTGCAGACGTCCAGACATGGGTGCTCCGTTCCTCGTCCCGCTCTCGACTCGACTCTCGACCCCGAGTCTGCGCAGCTCAGAGGGGACCAACCAGGACGCACGCCGCCTGGGTGCGGCGCACCCAGGCAGCGATACGGGAACGAGGCGGACGGGCCCGTCAGACGATCCGGGATTTCACCTCGGCCTCCAACGTCACCTCCGACTCCTCCGATTCCTCCGTCTCCTCCGACGCCTCCGACCCCTCCCGCCCCTTGCCGCCCTTGCGGACGGCCGGGTTGGTCTCGGGCGCGGCCGCCACGGCGAAGACCGTGACCGCGCCCATGCCGATCAGGAACAGCGCGATCGGCCAGGACGCGCCCGCCCACGCGAGCAGCGCGGTGGCGACGATGGGGGAGAACCCGCCGACGATCATCGACGCCAGCTCATGCCCCAGGGCCAGCCCGCTGTAGGCCACCCGACTGGCGAAGAGCTCGGTGAAGAACGCCGGCTGGGTACCGATCATCGCCCCATGGCCGATCACGACCGCCACGAAGATCGCCACGAAGATGAGCACCGGATTGCCCGAGTCGAACATCGCGAAGAACGGAAAGGCCCAGACGATCACCGCGATCGCGCCCCCGATATACACCGGCCGGCGCCCGATGCGGTCGGAGAGCGCCCCGAACATCGGCATCGCGAACGACTCGAACAGCATCCCCACCACGAGCGCGGCCAGCACCACCCCCTTGCCGACCCCGACCTCGGCCGCGTAGGAGAGGCTGAAGGTGAGGAAGAGATAGCTCGCACCGGTTTCGGCGACCCGCGCCCCGAAGGCGATCAGAATCGACTTGGGGTGGGTGCGGATGACGTCGATGAGCGGCGGACGGGACTTCTCCGGCCCCGCCCCCGGCCCCGGCCCCGACCCCGGCTCCGACTCCTTCTCCCGGAACGCGGGCGTCTCCATGATCCGGAGCCGGATCAGCAGCCCGACGGCCGTGAGCAGGATGCCGACCACGAACGGAATCCGCCAACCCCAGGCGAGGAAGGACTCCTTGGTGGTCACCGCCTGGGCGAGCGCGTAGGCGGAGGCGGAGAGGACGAACCCGAGCCCCACACCGGTCTGGCTCCAGGCAGAGTAGAAGCCACGCCGGTGGCTCGGCGCGTGTTCGCTGACGATCAGCACCCCGCCGCCCCACTCGCCGCCGACGGCGATGCCCTGCACGATCCGCAGCGCTATCAGCAGCACCGGAGCCCAGACCCCGATGGTGGCGTAGGTGGGCAGCAGACCGATCAGACAGGTCGCGACGCCCATGATCACCAGGGTGGTCACCAGCATCGACTTACGGCCGATCCGGTCACCGAAGTGCCCGAAGACGATGCCGCCGAGCGGCCGGGCGAGGAACCCCACCGCGTTGGTGCCGAAGGCGGCGATCGTTCCCACCAGCGGATCGAAGGTCGGGAAGAAGAGGGAGTTGAAGACGAGCGCGGCGGCCGTGCCGTAGAGGAAGAAGTCGTACCACTCCAATGCGCTACCGAACAAACTTGCGATCGCTGCCTTGCGTACTTCGCGCGGGGCGCCCTTCACGTCTGCCATATTGGCTCTCCAATGGCCGCTTCGAATGGGATCAAGGCCTGCGGCTCGGGTGTGTTGGGGGATTGTTCGCCGCTGGTTCTCATGGCGGGAATGGCGGCGTTCCGCTCACCGGGACAGGACGCGAACCGGCGGTTTTCCGCCACTCAGGAGAGCTGCACCCGTACGCCTCTCACGCGCCCCACGTTCGTGGGATTTGCATACTTTCACGCCTTACTCGCCGCCTCGCCTGGTCACGCCTTCACGGTGTCGGTCCCGCCCAGGGGCCCGTGACGAAGGGAAGACACACATGCGTGGAAGGCTCGCCATCGCTGCCGCGGCATTGACCATGGCGCTGACGCCAGGCGTCGCGTCGGCGACACAGGACGGCGACGACCAGACGACCGGTTCTTACAGCGCCGAGGCGACCATGGCCCAGGGCTCCGAGGCGACCATGGCCCAAGACTCCGAGGGGGCCAAGTACCCGGGCTCCGAGGCGACCGACTCCGCCAGCACCGAGGCGACCGGCTCACACAGCTCCGAGCCAACAACCGGCTCCCACACCTCCGAGTCGACCGGTCCCCAGAGCTCGGAGGCGGCCGCTTCCCACGGAGCCCCCCGCCACGACGAGGGCGTGCCCGGCTACGAGGTGGTCACCCTGCCCAATGAGAACGTCCCGAACTTCCAGCGGCGCACGGTGTACTGCCCGAAGGGGAAGAAGGTCATCGGCGGCGGTGCCGAGGCCCGGGGCAATACCGCCATCCTCGTCGGCAGCTTCCCCACCGATGACGCACGGGGCTGGATCGGGCTGGGCCGCCAGACCTCCGCCGACAACGTGGGCATCAGCGTCTTCGCGATCTGCGCCAACGTCTGATCGTTCATGCGGGACAAGAGCGCCCCCGTGGGCGTGGCAGGCAATGAAGAAGCCCCCTCCGGACGCACCGGGAGGGGGCTGTGCTCTGGTAGGGGCAAAAGTGACCGGCTCACTCCGGCGTGCTGACCGGGCCGACGAAGGTCCCCGGGTGGGTGGCGCCCGACTGGTCCAGCAGCGCGCCGCCGTACGGCCAGTCCAGCGAGATGTTCCTGCGGTCGTTCGGCGGGGTGATCACGACCTGGTCCGGCGCGAACTTCTTGTCGTCGTCGCGGGTCGACGCCAGGAAGGTGATGTCGAAGGTGACCCGCCCGCCGGCCTTCACCCGGACCGGCTTCGGCTTGTCGTCGGTGCGCCGCAGATCCCAGGTCTCGCCGTGCTCGGTCTGGAGCTGGACGCCGGGGAAGCCGACCATGGTGCAGTCGCTGCTGCCGGTGTTCTTCAGCACCACCCGGGCGGTCTGCTGCCTGTCGTAGGTCATGTCCGGACCGCCCTCGAAGTTGGACCACGCGGCCTCCAGGTGGCCGGTGGTGCAGCGGCTCGCCGACGAGGAACCCCCCGAGGCGCTGCCCGCCTCGGCGCCGATGCCCTCACCCGAGCCGCCGCTGGAACCCCCGGAGCCCCCGGAGCCCCCCGACGTGCCGCTCGCGGCCGCCGAGGCCGAGCCCCCCTTGGCGTCGCTGTCGGATTCGCCGCCTCCACAGGCCGTGAGCGAGAACGCGGCAGCGGCGATCAGCGAGGCGACGGCGACAGTGCGGGTACGGCGGAGAACGGTCGTGCGCGACATGGGATCCCCCCAGGGAGGTTGAGGTGTAGGCGGACGCGGTGCGCTGTCCACGGTGCGTTCCGCGTCCTGCAAACAACCCTCTTCGCCGCCGCTACCGATCGGCTAACCCACGGCTAACACACCACTGCCGCGCTCAACGTGATGCCCCCGAAGCCCTCCCCGGCCAACGAAAAAGCCCCCTCCGGATGGACCCGAGAGGGGGCTTTGCCCCGGTAGGGGCTGCGGTGGCTGGAGCCGGGGGCGAACCGGCGACCTCTGGGCGGTCCGCTGACGTCCGCTGCTGGCGTCGGCGTACGCGGCCGTTGGCGTCACGGCTGGCGTCAGCAGGCAGGCTAGGACACGTGGTCCCCGCTTTAGAAGTTCGGTCCGGGCCCGCTCCTGCTGCGGTCAACGTCTGGTGCGAGGGTCGGACAGAGACGTGGGTGTTCGCCCCCGTCTGGCGTCGTTGATCCTACTGATCCATAACTCTCCGTCCGGCACAGCGACACTGTCTGCCAGTTGCCGGTCAAAACTCGCGCCGGTTCGCCTCGCAGCGCTTGAAGAGGTAGTAGCCCACGGTTTCCCCCTTGATCGCGACGTTCTGTCCGGACGACATGAACTTGTCGCGGCTCTGCTGTCCCTGCTCTACGAAGACGAATGAACCGTTCACCAGTTCCCACCCCTCCCGGCACACGGCGTTGAGGACCGCTACAGGATCCTTTGTCTGCTGGGTGGTCATGCTGCCAACCATCGCGACGATGACCGCTTGCTGGCCCATAACGTCGATCGAGCATTGATATACGAGATCCCCCCGCTCGAAGCACTGGCGTGCCTGACCCACTGGTGTTGCCAGGAACGCTTGTCGGTTACGTTCGAGTCGCTCGGCCTGCTGCTTCTCTTCGGCCTCCTGCCGTTTGCGTTCCTTGTCTGCGGCGGCCTGTGCCTGTTGCTCTGGGCTCTTCTTCGAGATGAACGCCATGCTGTCCCCCTCCAGGTGTGACGGTCGTCACGCTATCTTGCTGCGGTGCTTGATGGGAGGCGGTTGTGACAGTTGATCGGCACCGTGCGTGCTGCTCCATAAGTAGACGCAAAGGAGCCGAAGCCGCCTACATATGACCGCCTGCCCTGCCCTGCGCCGTAGCCGACTCGTGCGGCGCCGCTACCGATGACTGCTGGAAGTTGTTGCTGTCTGCCCTCGTTGTCGAGTGTTCGGGTCCTCAACTCCTCTTGTTGGGTAGGATTTTGGTGACTTCTCGCGGGCACTCAGGGGGCTCCATGATCGAGATAATCACCGCCTTGATCGGCGGAATGTTCTTACTCGGCGGCGCCGTGATCACCGCTCGGTGGACACGATCACGTTCCACCGGCAACCATGTCTCCGACCCTTTGCCTCCCACCAGCAACACGCAGCCGGACGGCGTCACCGCTAACACTCCCCGTTCCCCTCAGAACACGCGGTCGGGCGGCGTCACCGTCAACGGGCAGTTCATCGAAACGAACAATGGCACCGTGTCGCAGACCAACTACCGCGACGGCAAGCGGTGAAGCTTCCTACCACCAACAGCGGGGGGTGGCTTGGGATCGCTTATTACGTGTCCGGCGCTGTCTTGGCCATCCTGGCAGCCTTGGTCGGCGTCGGACTGATCAATGACTACTTCCCCTACGCGTTGCCAGCTCTCGAATGGCTCATGGGGCGCCTCGTGCAGCTGTCTTCTGACGAGTACGTCGGGGCATTTGTGCGAGATCGAGTCTTCGTCTTCGCCGTCATCGGTGTGGCGTCCGCCCTATGGGTCACGCACAAGTGGCCCACCTTGGTCAAGACGATCGGACAGGCTCTCAATCCGTTTGCGCGGGTCGGCGTCGCCACCGTCTCGGCTGTCGCCGCCGTTTTGATCGCGCTCATTCTTGCTGGCCCGCTCGGCCAGTCCAAGAGCGAAGGTGAATGCGTATCATCCTTTCGCCTAAGCGTGGAACATGCGCCATCACTGGTGAGCAACACGAAATGTGGCGGGAGGGACCATGGCCGGGATTCAGGCGATTGACCAGTATATTCAGACCAATAACGGTAGCGTTTTCCAGACGATCATTAACAATGAGGGAATTGACGAAGAGACAAAGCAAAATGTACGGCGCCTGGCGGTCTCCTCGCCCGAGATGCTGGCCAAGGTAGATGTGATGCTGAAGGAATCGGGCGATGTGAAGGCGGCCGCAGCGCTGGTCCGGGATGCGAGTGACATCCTGACGGGCAAGGCAGGCTCGTTGACTCAGTTCACCGACGAAGGTGATGACCCCATGTTTCCCGGCAAAGGCGAACGGGAGCTTCGCAAGGCAGTAGCAAGTCCCTTCCTTGTACTCGTAGTGATCGTCGCTTTGATTCTATGGCTGTGACTCTCGGCTACAACCATCTAGGCAACTGCTTCGCAGCTACCGGGTTTTCGTTCGACTCGGGTTCGAGCTATTCGAGAACGGCCTCGATGACCGCTCGCCCTTCGACGGCAGACGGGATAGGAGCTCCCCGCTCACGCCACAAATAACTGCCACCCGCGTATGGCGCCCCGTCCATCCCGGAGCCTGAGCGCCCCCGCCGGAGGCATCAATCTTTGAGGGCAAGTGGCTGCCTGCTCTGTGCGCGGCGCGGCCGCCCGGCCGCGCCGCGCGCGGGGAGCGGAGCGAGCCGCCTTGAAACTTAGAGAAGGTTGTAACTCAGTGGCTTTTGGCCTGGTGTCGGGGGATCTTGTGTGTGGTGGGGCATGAGAACTGTTCGCTGTTTCCCGGTCGAGTGCTGAGGCGATGGTCCGTACGGTGACGCGGACCCAACCGGTGGCCTCGCTCGGGCTGTCGGTTTCGATGGAGGCGAGCAGCACTAAGCGGGGTCCTGTGGTTGGTGAGCGCGTCCAGCATTCGCACCAGTAGCCGGGGCGTGGCAGGGGCCTCAGCATGTGGTGACTCCTGCCTCGGGGGCTATGAGCTGGGCGTGACACGCATACGATTTCCCTGTTTGGACCTGCACTCGCCGACACGTCTGCGGACGGTCACCCACGTCGGTGGTGCCGCCATTTCATTGCGGCCGAACGTAGACGCGCTGTCCAGACGTCTGCGGAGTCCCCCGCGATCTCATTCCACAGCGCTGCGTTCGCGTCGGCGAAAAGATCCACGGCTGTGGGAGGCGCTGTGGCCCAGGCGGGGATGCGTTGTCCAATTTCTTCAGCTTGGGCCGGGCTGTGTCCGGAGGCGATGAGCCAGATGATCCAGTAGGCGGGGTCGAGCCAGGCGGCTCCTCGGGTGGCCCATCCCCAGTCGACAAGGCGGGCTCGGGCATCGGTGATGAGGACGTTGTGGTTGTTCCAGTCAGTGTGGAGCAGGGCATCGCCTGCGAACGCTTCTGCATCGGCAGGGTGGGTGACGTACTTGGACAGGCGCTGTTCCGCTTGGCGGAGATCGATGTTGGGGCAGGGCATGTCGTCAAGCCTGCGTAGGGCTTGGACGACCTTCGGGATGTCCGGCGAGCCGGGAGAGTAGTCGGCGTGATGGCCGTCGAGTAGTTCGAAGCCGAGGATGTCCCAACCCTCGACGACGAGGTGGAAGAGCATGCGAGGCGCCAGGGGCGTGACATACGGGTTGATATCCGCCTCACGTCCCTGGGTCCAGGCCCAACGGTGATCGCTCTCCAGTCCCTTGAGAAAGACGGTCCCGTCGGTGGTGTGGACGCGTGTCGAAAGAGCGCTGTTCTTGCCGGCGGTAACCGCCTCGGCCTCAAGGACCGTGCCTGTCTCGGCCTCAATCGCGCTACGGACCGAGCGGGGAAGGTCGTCGAAGGCGACGGGGGCCAGGGCCATGACGGAAAGGCTTCCAGACGGGACGTGCGCACGGGGCCTTCCGGCGCACGAACACGTCGGAAGGCCCCGCCACGGGTGATCAGTTGTAGGGGTTGTCGTCGCCGCAGCCAGGAGTGGCGGCCCGGGCGAAGGCATCGACGTCGTCGAGGATCACGATGTCCTCTTTGAAGTCAGCATCTCTGGGGCGGGGCGGCGTGATCTCGACCATCACCGTTGTCATGGTTCAGTTCCCTTTCGCGGTGTGTTGGCAGTAGATGTGCAGTGGTGCCTTCGCCTCCTGGTAGACCTTGGCCAGCGGCCTGCATACCCGGCAGGTGCCGGAGAGCTGGCAGCCGGAGCAGCCACCGGTGCGAAGCATCAGGGAATCGGCGATCCCGCCCAGGCGGCTGAGGCCCTCGACTCCTTCGGCCAGCAAAGGAATCGCGTTGTCGCGGCCGACCTTGCAGATGGACGCCATGCCGTGTGGATCGACGTGGAAGAAGGTGTGGCCGGCGTTGCAGCCGCGGAACGGTTCACGGTCGGTGAGGTAGTCGAGTGCCTGGGAGGCGAGTGTCTCGGCGCCGCCATAGATGGTCGGGGACATATGGGTGTACTCGCGGTACGGCAGGGCGTACTGGTCTGCGAAGGCGCGCATCCGGTCGTGCTCGTGGGCGTTGTGCCGTGTGATGATCAGCGCCAGATCGAGTGGCAGCCCGGCCTTACGGGCGGCGTTCAGGCCCTTCATGAACATCCGGTACGCACCCTTGCGCCGGGTGAGCCCGTCGTAAGACTCCTCTGTGGCGCCGTAGAGGCTGAGCGTGATCCGGTTCGGGCGGCGCTCCGTGAGCAAGGTGAGGCTCTTGGGGGTCGCGAGACGGGAGCCGTTGGTGAGGATCTCGACCATCATGCCCAGCTCGTGCGCCCGCCGGTATGTCTCGGGGAACAGCTTGTCGATCATTGGTTCGCCGCCGGTGAGCTGGAGCCACAGCACGCCGGCGTCATGGATGACCTGAAGCAGCCGTTCTCGCTCGGACCATTCGAGCCCCGAGAACCGCTTGAGACCTAGGTAGCAATGCTCGCAGTCGTAGTTGCAGCCCAGGTTCAGCTCGTACGACGCACGTCCGTAGCCGTGCGGCGAGGAGGAGCGGACGAGGACGGTATCGCGCGTCAGACGTTTGTCGAGGCTTAGACCCCATACCTTCCGGGACACGTCCACCAGCCAACCGGGTGATGGCGCACCGGAGGCTACGGCCGTCTCCAACTCCTGGTACGCGGTGGCCGGGAGCCGGGCTGCTTTGGTGCTGCCGGGACGGACGAGAAGGTGATGGTCGAGGAATGGAGCGGCGATCAGCTCATGCACGGGTTTCCTCCTCCGGCGTGACGAGAGCCATGCGGGCCCAGACGGTTTTGCCAATGGGGTTGCGGGCGCGGTGTCCCATCTCCTTGGCGAGCGCGGAGACGAGTTGGAGCCCTCGACCGTGTTCGTCTTCATCGCTGGTTTCCATGAGGCGGGGAAACCGACGGCTGAGGGCGTCGGAGACCTCGACCAGGCATGTGGCGCCTTCGTCGCTCAGGCGGACTTCGAAGCGGTGACCGCGCCTGTGGCCGTGCCGTACGGCATTGGTCGCCAACTCGCTACAGACCAGGACCGTACGGTCGATGTCCTCTCGTCCGTAGCCCCAGCTCAGCAGGGTTTTGTCGACCAGGGTCCGGACGAGGCGGACGCACCTGGGCGTGGAGGTGAATTGCATCGCCCAGTGCTGGGCGATGGTGTGCTGCTGGTTGTCGTTGGTCATCGGGAGCATTGCGTCCCCTCGTCGCGGGTGGTTCCAGGGGGCTAGCTCATCGCAACGGTCGTCACTGAAACAGATCATGGTGATTACCCAACGTGGGTAAAATCATCAGGGCTTGACCGCTCGCACAGCCTGATGCCGCGGGACGAGGGAGAGGGGCACGAGTGTCCGCACCGCAGCCTCATCGACTGCTGCCAGCAGCCTTGTTGGCCAGCCCTGAGTGGCAGGACGCATGCCAGAAACGCGACTTCACCCGCATCTTCCAGCTGGTCAAGCTCAAGGCAGGGATCTATCCCTCGCGCATCGCCGCCCTTTGCGGCATGACACCCAGCAGGGTCGGCGAGATCATGGCTGGACGTCGTGGTCTGGCCCACATCGATGTGATCGAGAGAGTCGCCGACGGGCTGCGCATCCCCGGTGCGATGCTGGGCCTGGCGCATCGGCCCTGGGAGATTCCCGCATCGGCTCCGGAGAGCGAGCGGAGCCAGGTGACCGGGCCACGGCTTGCACCGGGGGCAACGGCTACAGGTCCTGCTGCTGGGGAAAGCCTGGATGACCTACTGCCACTGGCCGACTCACAGGTCACCCGCTCCACGCTCGCCGCGCTGCGCTCCTCGGTGGAGGACTACTGGCGTCGGGACGACCAGCACGGTGGTGCGCCACTGCGGCCCGCGGTCGTCGGAAGCCTCACCTACGTAACGCAGGTAATGCGGCATGCCGGGGATGCACTGGGCCGGGACCTGCGGTCCCTCGCCGCGGAGCTGGCCCGCCTTGCGGGCTGGGCGTATTTCGACGCCTGTCAGTACAGCACGGCACGTATCTACTTCGGCCAGGCCCTCAGCCTCTCGCGGGAGCAGGAAGATCGTCTCTTCGTGGCCAATGTGCTGTCCTGTATGAGCCTGCATGCCACCTATGACGGCAATCCGGCAGAGGCCATCACTCTCGCCTGCAAGGCTCAGGACGTCACCCGGGCAGTGGGTGACCAGCCTCTGGTGATGTCCATGCTGCACCTGCGCGAAGCGTTCGCCCACGCCACCCTTCGCGACGCCTCCGCCTGCCATCAGGCCATCGACCGTTCCCGCGACTCCTTCGAATGCGCACGCGGCCGGACGGACGAGGCGCCCTCCTGGGTGCGCTATTTCGACGAGACCAAGCTCATCGTCGACACGGGAATCGCACTGGCCCGGCTTGGCGAGGCCCCACGGGCCGAACCCCTCATCGCCGAGGGACTGCGCCGGGAAACGTCCGGACAGCAGCGCGGACGGGCCCTGCACGCCTTCTGGCTCGCCAGCACCCAGCTCGAGCAGGGCAAGCTCGGCGACGCATGTCACAGCGCCGGACTCGCACTCGAGCTCAGCAGCGTGATCGACTCTCCCCGAGTCGCTGGGCATCTCCATGAATTCCACCGCCGTCTGGCCCCGTACGCCCGTGAGGCACCGGTGATCAGGTTCGAGCAGCGGATGCGAGAGTCACTTGGCTAGCCGGCGCTCTTGGTGGCCTCGTCCAGCAGCAGATACAGCAGGCCGACCAGACTGCCGCTGCTGACGATCTCGCGGCGGTCGATCATCCCCCTTATCTCTGATAGGGGGATCCACTCGATCCGGTCCGATTCGTTCAGCTCTGTCGGCGGCCCGGTGTAGGTGGCCCCATCGGCGCGGAAGACATGGTGCTCGGAGTCGGTGATCCCGTTCGCGGGCTGCGCGTACACCAAGGGCTTCATCGCCTCGACCCGCCAGCCGGTCTCTTCTTCGACCTCGCGGGCGGCGGCCTGCTCCGGGGTCTCGCCGGGCTCGATGAGCCCCATGGGCAGTTCCCAGCCCCAGGAATCCGTGATGAACCGGTGGCGCCACATCATCAGGACGCGCTTGTGGTCATCGACCACAGCGGCGACGGCGAGGTGTCGCATGCGTACGACGTGGTGTTCCCAGCGGCGTCCGTCCGGCTGCTGTACGTCGACCAGCCACAGGTTCACCCAAGGGTTGCTGTAGATCTGCCGTTCGCCATGGACGGTCCACCGCATGAACCCACTCCCCTCCGTTGACGCGGTGCCCAGCATGTCACTTCCTGGTCCAGGGCTCTTACGGTGCGTGCCGTGGACGTCACGGGCAACGAAGAAGCCCCCTCCGGATGCACCGGGAGGGGGCCCGTCCGTCGTTGTCGGCCGTAGCTGGCCGCCCTCGGACGTTCAGCCGCAACGGAAGTTGGAGCCCCCGTCGTCCAGGTACTTGTCGTAGATCCAGCCGAGGCTCCTGTTGTTCTCGTCTCTGACCCACGTCCAGGTGTGGCCGAGGTCGTTCGTGACGTAGCAGTCGTACTCGACCCAGGCGCCCGGAGAGACATGTCCCACCGTGGTGCAGTCGCCGTACGGTCCGGTGTGGATGGCGGCGGGGGAGGACTTGCTCACTCTGCCGCCGAAGGGATCGTCGTTGGTGTGCGGCCAGTACGCGTTGCCGCACGTGACAGCGGCGGCGTCGGTGGCGGCCTGGGCGCTCGGCGTGCCCACGAGGCCGAGTGCGACGGCTGCGGCGGCGCCGGCGCCGGCCAGAAGACGGCGTGTCTGCATGGTTACCTCCATTGGTCACGGTGACGGCTGTGTCCGTCCCAGCGAGGGGCTCGGTCAGGCACGACCGTGGCAGCCAGGCTTGGAGAGGAACCTTGGCAAAGTCTTGAATTGCCTGTTCACCGCGGGGAACCGGTGCGGAGGATCTTGGAAATGGTCGTCTGTGGACGTCGGGCGGCAGGGGTGTAGCTGACGCACTCGAATGCGACGCGCAGCGCAAAAGCCCGGAGCGCTGCGCCGCCGGGCTGTGCTGCCAGTCCACCAGGTGATGTCACGGGCACGAAAACGCCCTCTCCGATGATCTTCGGAGAGGGCGTGTGCCCTGGTGAGGGCTGTGGTGGCTGGGGCCGGGGTCGAACCGGCGACCTTCCGCTTTTCAGGCGGACGCTCGTACCAACTGAGCTACCCAGCCGCAGCGGTCCTGACGGGATTTGAACCCGCGGCCTCCACCTTGACAGGGTGGCGAGCACTCCAAACTGCTCCACAGGACCTTGCGTGTACGAGCACGAGTCTCGCACATGTGGGGTGCGCTCCCAACGGGATTTCCCGTGGTGGATTCGCACTCCTCGCGATCTTCGAACCGGGGCCTTGATTTTTCTCCGCCGCGTCGTTGTCGCTGGATCAGCGTATCAGAACTCCGGCCGTGTTCTGACCGCTCACCGGGCGGGTCACCGGGCGGGCCGGGGCTCGGGCGGAGGTCTCTCCGTCTCGGTCCGGATCAGGGGCGGCCGCCGCGTTCCAGGGGGATCTTCTCGCCCGCCTCGATCGCGACCGGCAGCCGGTTCTCGGTGGGTGGCAGGGGGCAGGTCGCGAGGTCGGTGTAGGCGCAGGGGAGGTTGGTGGCGCGGTTGAAGTCGAGGGTGACGCGGCCGGTCTCGTCGGGGGCGTCGATCTGGAGGGAGCGGTTCGCGGCGTACGTGGTCACGCCGGAGGTCGCGTCGGTGAGGAGCACCATCAGGGCACCGGGCCGCTTGCCGTTGAAGGCGGTGAGCCGGAACGTCTCGCCGTCCAGCTCGAACTCGACCTGCCCGGGTGCGTCGTAGACGTGCTCAAGACCCTCCGCCACGGCGCCCACGGTGATCGCGCGCGGCTCGTCGAAGGGGAGGTAGCGGCCGGGGCGGACCCAGCGGGGGTCGGGGGCGTAGGTGGGGGTGCGGGTGAAGTCCGTGCGGAGGGGGTTGCCGGGGTGGCGGGGGCGGACGATGTCGTGGCCGCCGCGCTTGGCGATCTCGATCACCGCGTCGCCGTACCCCGCGTACAGGCTGGCCCGCTCGGCGATCGCGCCGAAGACGTACCGACCGTGCACCGCCGTGCCGTCGATCGTCAGTTCCTCGCCGTCGGCGAGCTCGACCACCACGCCCTCCGGGCCGCTGGACCAGGCCCCGGGCGCGTCCTCGAAGCGGCTCGGTTCCGGGCTCAGCCAGTGCAGGCTGGTGATCGCGAGAAATCCGTGGGGGTCGGCGAGCGCCTGCTCATGGGCGCGGTGCCAGCGCTCCCACTCCTCGGCGAAGCTCACCCGGTCGACGTCCTGGACGGTCATCTGCGCTCCCTCGCGTGGGGCCTGCGGCGGATTCGGTGCCGTGCCGTTGCGTATGTACAACCGCGTGGGGGAGGGAGGCATTCCGGGAGGCGCGGGAGCCGCAGGGGCGTTGTGTGCGGCGCGTGCGGCGCGTGCGGCGCGCATGAAAAAAGTCACCGGCAGGTACGTTTCGACCTGCGGTGACTCAAAGAAGGTGGTGCCCCCAACGGGATTCGAACCCGTGCTACCGCCTTGAAAGGGCGGCGTCCTGGGCCACTAGACGATGAGGGCCGATGGCCCACCTGGGCGCCTCGCGGCGCTTTCGGGGACGCGAGAAGCATATGGGATGCCGGTGAGGTTCGCCAAAACGGTTTACGGAGTGGTGGGCGTCGGTGTCGCGCCCGGGCGATTCTCGGCCGGCAGATGACGGCTGACCTCGGCCTTCGCCAGGCCCAGACCGCCCAGATCGATCTCGTCCCACGCCTGGAGCCGTCGCGTGTCCCGGTCCAGATAGAGGACCGACGCCTGCACCGTGTCCGGTGTGCCGTCGTCCACCGCGCGCAGCCCGCTGCCGCCCGTCGACCCCTCGGTCATCAGCCGGGTGCCGCCGGGGAGCACCTCCGTACGGCGGTGATGGACATGGCCGGTGAGGGCGAGCGGCACGGTGCCGTCGGTCTCGCGGGCGGCGATCGGGTTGTGGGCGAGGGCGATGTCGACCGGGGCGCCGGTGGCCTCGCGGTCCCGGATCGCCTCGGCGAGCTGCCGTCCGGCGCTGTGCTCGGCCGCGTCACCGGCCGCCGCGGCGGACCGGTCGGGGGTGAACTGCGGATCGCCGATGCCCGCGACCCGCAGCCCGGCGATGGTGACCACATCGCCGTTGTCCACGACATGCGCCCCCTTGCGCTTGGCCAGGTAGCGCTGGGTCGACGCCGAGTCGTGATTGCCGCGCACCCAGACATAGGGGGCGCCGAGGTCGGAGACGGGGTCGAGGAAGCCGTTCTCGGCGGAGGTGCCGTGATCCATCGTGTCGCCGGTGTCGATGATCACGTTCACCTTGTACTGCCGCACCAGCGACTGCACGATGTGCCACGCGGCCGGATTGAGATGGACGTCCGAGATGTGCAGCACCCGCATGGTGGTCGGATCGGGCTGGTACGCGGGGAGCGTCGAGGTCGCCTCGTAGAGCTGGGTGACATTGGTCACCAGCCGGGCCAACTCCCGCTGATAGACGTCGAAGTCGGTCACGATGCTGCGCGCGTTGCCCACCACCGAGGGGGCGCTGGAGAGCAGCCCGGAGTAGCGCGGCTCCAGTACGGAATTCGGGTTCCACGTGGCGTAGACGGCACCCCCGGAGGCGGTCAGCAGCGTGAGCGCGAGCCCTCCGGCGGCCAGCGCCCGGCGCGGGCGGCGGTAGACCGCCAGGCCCAGCGCGGTGGCGCCGAAGACCACGGCGACGCAGGAGCGGACCGCGAGGCCGAGGGTGCCGCGGGTGATGTCGCCCGCGACCTCGTCCTGGAGTCCGGAGAGCCGCTCGGGGTGGTCGACGAGGGCTTGGGACCGGATGGGGTCCAGCCGGTCCACGTCCACGTCCAGGCGGAGCGGGGCGTGGTGGCTGTTCAGCTCGAGCGCGCCCAGCGGGGCCACGTTGATCTTGGTGCCGCCGGTGAGGGACGGCCGCAGCGCCATCCGCGTGTCCATCGGGCCCACGGAGATGTGGACGCTGCCGACCACCAGCAGTCCGATCCAGGCGCCGAGGACGGTCACGGCGGCCAGCCCGGCGGCGCGGACGAGGGGGCGGGCGGGGGCGGTGGGATCGAGCGCCGTGGGGTCGAACGGCGCGGGGTCGAACGACGCGGGCATGCGGTTGGGGGAAGCGGCGGGGGAGGGGGTCTGCGAGGGGCGGCGGAGGAGGCGGTGAGGAGACGGGCGGCGGAAGCGGCGAGAAGTGCGGCGGATGCGGCGAAGAGGGGAGACGGCCGCGGTGCCCGCGCGCTGAGCGGTGGCACGGAGCAGCCGGAGCGGTTCGCGGGCCATTGCTCCCGTATGCCCGTCCGCGCGGGGGCGTATGCCTGGGCGGCGCGGGGCGAGGCAGGGGTGCGGGCAGGGGGTGGGTCGGCGCCGGGTGGCGGTGCGGGTGGCGGTCCGGGGTGGCGGTCCGGGTGGCGGTGCGCCGGGCGGTCGGAGGCGGCCGGGGGCGTCCGGCGCGGATACCTCGGCGCCGACGGCTCCTTTCCGGGCCCGGCTGCCTGACAATGGCCTCGTGCTGGAGATGACGCGCGAGGAGTTCGAGGAACTGGTCGCCGAGGCGCTGGACCGGATCCCGCCGGAGCTGACACGGCTCATGGACAACGTCGCCGTGTTCGTGGAGGACGAGCCACCCACGGACGATCCCGAGCTGCTCGGGCTCTACGAGGGGACGCCGCTCACCGACCGGGGTGAGTGGTACGCGGGCGTCCTGCCGGACCGGATCACCGTCTACCGGGGTCCGACGCTGCGGCTGAGCGAGACGCGGGAGGACGTCGTCCAGGAGACCGAGGTGACCGTGGTCCACGAGATCGCGCACCACTTCGGGATCGACGACGCGCGGCTGCACGCGCTCGGGTACGGCTGACCCCGTCCGGCGGCCCCGGGCCCGCCGGCCGCTATCCGCCCACATGCGCCTCCGCCCCCATCCGCCCCCATCCGCCCCCGCCTACGACCGACGCCGGACGCGCGGTCTACGGGACGGGCCGGGTCCGTACCGCAAGCGTGTCCTGGGCGGGCCGGGGCCAGTTGGGCAGGGCGTCACATCCCTGCCGTCTGGAGGTGTCCCGCGCATGCCCGGATCTCCCGTGCCCGGATCCCCCGCTCCTCGCACCGCCCGTTCCCCCCGGAGCCCCCGAAGCCCCCGGAGCCCCCGTTCTCCCGGGAGCCCCCGCACCTCCCGGCGCGTGCCCCGCGCCGCCGTACGCGGGGCTGCGGTCGCGGCGCTCGTGGCCGTCGCCATGGCGCTGGGCGGCTGCATGAGCATCTCCGACGACCCCGAGCGGCCGGACAAACACCGCGGCTCCCACCAGAAGGGCGAGGCGGCGGACACGGGCGGCGCCGTGGTGCGCTCCGACGGCAGGGGGCGGCCGTACGCGGACTCTGACCGGGACGAGAAGGACGAGAAGGACGGGAAGGGGAAGAAGGGGGAGAAGGGGAAGAAGAAGGACGGCGAGGACCGGTCGGCCTCGGCCTCCGCGACCGACCCCGAGGACGAGCCCTCGGCTCCGCCCGGTAAGAAGGGTGATTCGCGTCACCGCCCGGCCCCCTCCGCCCCGCCGCAGCCGGGTGGTGCCACCCCGCCCGACGCGCCGCCCGCGCCCCGGCCTTCGAGCCCGCCGCCGACCGCGCCGGACCCCAAGCCGACCGACGCCGAGCCGCCGACCGCGCCCGCCTCCCCATCGGACCAGCCCGCGGGATAGGCCACGGGCCCACAGGGCAGGCCCACGGGTCCACGGGATACGCCCACAGGCCCACGGCATGGGCCCACCGGACAGCCCCCAGCCGTCGCCGGCCAGCGCGGATGGAGCGAATTTGCTCTTGAGGGGTGGAGGTGCGTATGGTGGTAGATCGTTTGATCCCATTTGCCCGGCGCCTCGTAGAAGTGCGCCGCGAGGCGCGTTCCTTGCCATCCCGTGGCTGACCGCATAGAGGCGGTCGTTTGCGACAACACACGGAGTTTGGGCGCGTGCCGAGACTCCGGAAGGTTTCGCATTTCGCATGTCCGTTTCCACTGATCACGCCGTCATGCCCGCTCACGAAGAGTCGGGCGAATTGAGCGAGCTGACCGCCCCGGCCGCGCCGTTCGAGCCGTCGGAGCAGGACGAGCAAGCCGCCACGGAAGCCCCCGACACCCCTAAGGCGCCCGACATCACATTCGCCGACCTCGGCCTCCCCGAGCAGATCGTCCGCAAGCTGGCGCAGAACGGCGTCACCACGCCCTTCCCGATCCAGGCCGCGACCATCCCCGACGCCATGGCCGGGAAGGACATCCTCGGCCGCGGCCGTACCGGCTCCGGCAAGACCCTCTCGTTCGGCCTTCCGCTGCTGACCACGCTGGCCGGCGGCCACACCGAGAAGAAGCGCCCCCGTGGGCTGATCCTCACCCCGACCCGCGAGCTCGCGATGCAGGTGAGCGACGCGCTCCAGCCGTACGGCGATGTGCTCGGCCTCAAGCTCAAGGTCGTCTGCGGCGGCACCTCGATGGGCAATCAGATCTACGCGCTGGAGCGCGGCGTGGACATCCTCGTCGCCACCCCGGGCCGGCTGCGCGACATCATCGAGCGCGGTGCCGCGTCCCTGGACAGGGTGCAGATCGCGGTCCTCGACGAGGCCGACCAGATGGCCGACATGGGCTTCCTGCCCGAGGTCACCGAGATCCTCGACCTGGTGCCGGCCGGCGGCCAGCGGCTGCTGTTCTCCGCGACGCTCGAGAACGAGATCGACACCCTCGTGAAGCGCTACCTGGTCGACCCGGTCACCCATGAGGTCGACGCGGCGCAGGGCGCGGTGACCACGATGACCCACCACGTCCTCGTGGTGAAGCCGAAGGACAAGGCGCCGGTCACCGCCGCCATCGCGGCGCGCAAGGGCCGCACGATCATCTTCGTCCGCACCCAGCTGGGCTGCGACCGCGTCGCCGAGCAGCTGTGTGACGCGGGCGTACGCGCCGACGCGCTGCACGGCGGCATGACGCAGGGCGCGCGCACCCGCACCCTGGCCGACTTCAAGGACGGGTACGTCAATGTGCTCGTCGCCACGGACGTCGCCGCGCGCGGTATCCACGTCGACGGCATCGACCTGGTGCTGAACGTGGACCCGGCCGGCGACCACAAGGACTATCTGCACCGCTCCGGCCGTACGGCCCGGGCGGGCCAGAGCGGCACCGTCGTCTCGCTGGCCCTGCCGCACCAGCGCCGCCAGATCTTCCGGCTGATGGAGGACGCGGGCGTCGACGCCTCGCGCCACATCGTCGGCGGGGGCGGCGCCTTCGACGAGGACGTGGCCAAGATCACGGGCGCGCGTTCGCTCACCGAGGTGCAGGCGGAGGCGGCCTCGAACGCGGCCAAGCAGGCCGAGCGCGAGGCGCAGGACCTCAGCCGGGAGCTGGAGCGGGCGCAGCGGCGCGCGGCCGAGCTCCGCGAGGAGGCCGACCGGCTGTCCGCGCGGGTGGCGCGCGAGCGCGGCGAGACCGTGGCACCGGCGGAGTCCGCGGCCGGGACCGCGGCCGAGGCCGGGACCGGCACCGGCACCGGCACCGGGACGGAGACGGTGGTCGAGGCCGCCGCTGTGACGCTGCCCGCGCAGCGTACGGCGGAGCCCGCGACCGTGCCCGCCGTGAACGTGAAGGGCGCGGAGTCGGCGGAGGGCGCGGGTGACGGCGAGGCGCCGCGCCGCTCCTCGTACGACCGCCGGGACAACGACCGGGGCCGGGACGACCGTGGTGGCCGTTCCTTCGACCGCCGGGACGGCGACCGGGACCGCGGCTTCAACCGCGACCGGCGGGATGACCGGCGCGACGACCGTGGCAGCTTCAACCGCCGGGACGACCGTGGCGGCCGTTCGTACGACCGCCGGGACGGCGACCGCGACCGCGGCTTCAACCGCGACCGGCGCGATGACCGGCGCGATGACCGCCGTGACGACCGGCGGGACGACCGCTTCGGCCGCGACCGCGACCGGGACCGCCGGGACAACGACCGCCGGGACAACGACCGTGGCTTCGGCCGGGACCGCCGTGACGACCGCTCGTTCGGCCGCGACCGCCGGGATGACCGTGGCGGCTTCAACCGCCGTGACGACCGTGGCGGCAGCCGTCCGTACGAGCGCCGTGACGACCGTGGCTTCGGCCGCGACCGCCGGGACAACAACGACCGTGGTGGCCGCTCCTTCGAGCGCCGCGACCACAACCACCGTGGCGGGGACCGTCCGTTCAACCGCGACCGTCGCGACGACCGTCCGGGCCGCCGTGACGACCACCGGGGCGGTGCCACCGGCGGCCGTTCGTACGAGCGTTCCCACAGCTCGCACGACCGGTCCTTCGACCGCCGCGCCGACAAGCCGCGCTGGAAGCGCAACGGCTGATCGGGCCGTGCGCAGCGGCTGATCGGGCCGTGCGCGACGGCTGATCGAGCCGCGCGCAACGGCTGACCGGGCCGTGCCGAGGGCCGTGCAACACCACGCTGTTGCACGGCCTTTCGCTCCCGGAGGGTATTGGCTCGGGTGTTGGCCCCTCGCCGAGCTATGCTGCGGGGGTGCGGGTCATTAGCTCAATTGGCAGAGCAGTGGACTTTTAATCCATTGGTTCAGGGTTCGAGCCCCTGATGACCCACCTCTGAAACCGCAGGCGCCATTGGTGACCTGCGGTTTCCTCGTTCCCGAGGGTCCCGTCGCGCTGTCTTCGGCACCCCGGGACCAGGGGGTTCCCACCCCCGTCGTACAGAAGATCGAGTCTCACTCGACCGGCGCTTGAGCGGATGCCGAACGGTACTCGAGCGAAGAGCCTGAACCTGCTGCGTCTGGCCCGCTGCTCGGTAACGCTTAAGGAGACTCCTCGTGCGACTCGCGACAACGATCCGGGGGTTGATCCCCGTCATGGCGCTGGCGGTATCCGCATGGGCGGTCTCCGCTCCGGCGTCCGCCGAAGGAAAGGGAGGCGGCGGTAAGGAGGGTGAGAAGGCGGCCCCGGTGCCCTGCGGGGACACGGCGGCGCTGGTCAACGCGGTGAGCGAGGCCAACAGCTCGCCCTCGGGCGGGTCCGTCGCCCTGACCACGGGGTGTGTGTACACGCTGGGCTCCGCGGCGTTCACCGGCCCCAACGGCGCTGACGGACTGCCGCTCATCACCCGTGACGTGACCATCAGCGGGACCCTGGCGACCATCAGACGCAGTGCGTCGGCGGCGGACTTCCGGATCGCGGAGATCGCGCCCGGCGGAAGCCTTACGGTCAACGGCGTGACCTTCTCGGGCGGCCGGGCGACCTCGGGGGCGGGCACCGACGGCGGCGGCATCCTGGACGGGGGCTCGCTGCGGCTGATCCAGTCCACCGTCACGGGCAATACCGCGAGCAACGTCGGCGGGGGCATCGAGATCGCCTCGGGCGGCTCGGCGGTGCTTTCGGGTACGGATGTGACGCACAATTCCGCGGGCGACGGTGGCGGTATTCACATCAATACGTCGGCCACCCTCAGCGTCTCGGGCGGGAATATTTCCGACAATACCGCGGACAGCTCGGGCGGCGGCGTCAGCAACTTCGGGACGACGCTGCTGAGCGCTGTCGGGATCGCGCGGAACAGGACCACCAACTTCGAGGGCGGCGGAATCTCCACCGCGGTCGGAGATTTCACGATCAGCGGCAGCCGGGTTGACGGGAACACCGCCGGCAGTTTTGGTGGCGGTATCGCCAATATGGGCAGCGCACTGCGGGTGCTGGCCACCACGGTGAACGGGAACACCGCCACGCTGAATGGCGGCGGTGTCTTCCAGCACGCGGGCACCACACAAATGATCGGTGACACCGTCACCGGCAATACGGCCAATGGCGGCCAGGGCGGTGGGATCTTCACCGACGGCGGCTCGATCACGCTCTCCGCGACCACGGTCACCGGGAACAACCCGAACCAGTGCGTACCGGCCCTCGCGGGATGCTGAAAGAAGCGTGACGACCGCCAAAACGACCCGGCTGAACGCCGCGGCGCCCCGGAAGCTGTTCTTCCGGGGCGCCGCCTGCGTGACCGCCTGCTCGACCGTCAGTGCTTGCAGTCCTTCTTCTTGGCCTTGGCCTTGTGGTGCTTCGTCGCCTTGTGCGGGTCCTTGGCCTTGTGCGGGTCCTTGGCCTTGTGCGAGGACTTGGCCTTGTGGTGCTTCTTGGCCTTGTGTGGGTCCTTGGCCTTGTGGTGCTTCTTCGGCGGGTCCTTGTGCACGACCACGACCGGGTCCGGCTCGTCGAGGGCGATGTTCGTGCAGTTGGAGCCGAGGTTGACCTCACCTGTCGGGGCGGCACCGCCGGTGATCAGCGTGGTGCCGGTGGCCGTGTCGCATTCGTTGGCCTGGACGACCGAGTCGGCGTTGTTGGTGAAGTTGATGCAGTCCGAGCCGAGGTCGATGTCGCCGGTGGGCGCGGCACCGCCGGTGTTGGTGGTGGTGCCGATGGCCGTGTCACAGAGGTTTCGCTGAGCCCCGCTGGACTGCGGGAAGAGGCCATGGGCACTCGCGCTAGCGGCGCTGCCGACCACCATTGTGCCCGCGGCCGCCGCGGCCATGAGAGCTGCCTTCTTGCCGATCTGCATTGTTCTGGTGCCTCCATATCGGGTTCTCCGCGAATAATCCGCAGACACCTCTTGAACGATATTTCCGGAGGCCTGGATCCGGGAATAGGCGAAGCATCACCCATCCGCCACAGTAAAGGTATATTCAGTCGTCCGTGGAAACGAAAAAATGAACGCGGCCCCGGGGATAATTTCCCCAAGGCCGCGTTCATGGTGAGCGGATGTCTCCGGAGTTCGATGGTGAGATCCGGGGGTTCGATGATTCAGGACCGCTGACGGTTTCCCTGGCCACCGCTCTTGCCGCTCTTCTTGCCGCTCGCGCTCTTCCCCTGAGTTCCGTTCTCGGGGTCGGCGCCGGCGGCATTGACGCAGTTGGTCTCGGTAGTGACGTCGGAGCCGGGGCCGATCGTGATCGGGCCCGTCACGGAGGTGGTGCGACAGTCGTTGGTCTGCCTCGTGACCCCGCCCGACTTGCTGACGTTGACGCAGTTGGTCCCGTTCTTGATTTCGGATCCGGGAGCCAGTGCGACGGTGATCGGACCGATGACGGAGTGGGTACGGCAGCGGTTCTCCTGCGTCGTCACACCCGATTCGGCGGTGTTGACGCAGTCGGTCTGATTGCTGATCTCGGTCGGGCCGGCCGCCACGGTGATGGTGCCGATGACGGAACTGGTGGTGCAGCGATTGCTCTGCGTCCCGCCGTTGGCGCCGGCCGAGCGGCTGGGACCGGGTTCGGCGGCGTCGGCTCCGCCCGCACCGCCGATGAGCAGCGCGCCCACGGTCGCCGCAAGAAGCGCCGTCCTTTTGCGCTTGTGCATAAAGAGCCTCCAATCGGGCTTCGGGCGCGGCGCGCTCAGCACCGTCACCGAAAAGCCGTTTTCATGGCAGCGGCCCTGGAAGGGAGGCTTCCAGGGCCGCGATTCCCAACGGGGGGATGCCTCATGGTGTTACCGCGGGAGGGAACACCATGAAAGGGTCAGCGACTCAGTAGCGGTGGACGCTGTCGTCGTCGACGGCGATGTTCGCGCAGTTGGAGCCGATGTTGAGGTCGCCCGTCGGGGCGGCACCGCCAGTGACGAGGGTCGTGCCGGTGGCCGTGTCGCAGTCGTTGGACTGGATGACCGAACCGCTGGTGTTGGTGAAGTTGATGCAGTCCGAGCCGATGTTGATGTCGCCGGTGGGGGCGGCACCCGCGGTGTTGGTGGTGGCACCGGTGGCCGTGTCGCAGTGGTTCAGCTGCACGATGAAGTCGTCGTTGTTGTTGGCCAGGGCACCGCCCGCGCCACCGATGACCAGAGCGCCGGCGGCCGCGGTCAGAAGAACTGCCTTCTTGCCGATGTTCACTTAAATCCTCCGTCTGGGTTGCTCCGCGAATTCACGGACGCATGACACAACGAAGCTCATCAGTTAAGGCTTCGGGCCGCCAGTCAGCTTCACCCGTCCGGCATAGTGCGGCTCTTCCGGTGCGTGTTATCCGAGAATCCCGCTAAGGGGGACCAATGCGAGCTCCATTTGGCCCAGCGGAATCCGAATCCCTTTTATGAGGAGGGGGAGGGCGGCTGCCGGGCGGCGGTGGGGCGGCCTCCCGGCCGAGGGGCGAGGCGGTGGCACGGCGGTGATCCCCGGACGCTCGACGGCCGGACGATTGCCGGGCAGCAGCCGGACGATTGTCGGGCAACGGCCGGGCGATGGCGGTGCGGTGACGGTGTGGTGGCTGGGCGGTGGAGCGCCGATGGCCACGTGGCAGCCGGAAGGCGGCCGGGGGACGGCCGGAAGACGGCCGGAAGGCGGCTGGGGGACGGCCCCACGCCGAACGGCCGGATCACCCCGCCCCCGGCCCCCGCACTTGTTCGACCGGTCGGACGAGTGATACATCCAGGCTCTACGACGCAGGAGTGAGTGAGGCACAGTCACACCGACAGCTTCGCGGAACCGCAGCGCGGCGCGTGTTCACGCCGCTACGCTAAGTGCGCGAGGTGGTCGCCCGGGGGGCGCGGCGAATCAACGCCGGGAGGCGGGAGGAGAGACATGGGGCACTCACGAGGGGACGGAACCCCTGCCGAGCTGATGGACGGGCTGCTCGCCCGTGCGCAGAACGGCTTCGAGATCGGCGAGGCGGTGCTGGCCCAGGCGCGGAGCGCCCTGATGCACCAGTCCGAGCTGCGGTCCTGTCGACAGTGCAACGAGCGGTGCGGCCAGCTCGGGTACAGCACCTATCGGCATGTCTTCCTGCTCCCCGACGGCAGCAGCCTGCTGCTGTGGGAACTGGAGCACAACACGGGCGAGGGCGGCCGCCCGCTGTACGAGCTCTACGCGGACGAGGACGCCCTGACGCTGGCCGAGCGCCGCGTCCACGAGCGCCTCGGCGGCGCCCGCTGGGAGGAGCTCGACGGGTTACCGCTGTGGCTCCCGGACCAGCTGCTGCACACGGCCGAGCCGGTGGAGAACTCCCGTGCGTATGTGGCCGACAATTCGGCCGACCACGCCCGTCGCGTCCTGCGCCGCGCGGAGAACCCCGACCGCCCGGGCGAGGACACCGAGCGGCTGCTGGCCACCGCGTTCGCCCATGACATCGCCCTCGCGCCGAAGCCCCGGCGCCGCTCCGGCGGTCCCGACGCGACCTGGTGCCGCTTCTATGAGCACGCCTTCCTCCTCGCCGGAGGGGACGAGATCGTGCTGTGGGAGCTGGAGCACAACCTGACCCGGGACGGCCGGCTGGTGTGCGAGGTGTACCTCGACGAGGTCTCGGCGGAGCTCGCGGCGGACCGCCACGCCCGCGCGCTGGGCGTCGACCTCTGACGTGCGCGGTATCTGACGCTTCCCATCCCCACCCTTCCCATCCCCATCCTTCCCATCCCACCCACCGAGCACCCGCTTGGCCGACACCGGCTCGCCTGGCGGCCCGTCAGCCGGAAGCCTGGTGACGACGGTGACCCCGTGACGACGATGCCGCCGTAACGCTGTGACGGCGGCGGGACGCCGTGACGGCGGCGGGACGCGGACCAGGGAAGCGAGAGAAGCCGGTGCGGGTGCGAGGGAGCAGGGCTCGTACGGGCGCCCGTACGGAGGGCGTTACGGAGCGGCGTACGGCCTGGCCCCGGCTGACCCGCCCGCTCGCCCGCCGCCGCCCCACCACCCGCGTCCGTACGCTCATCGACATCGGTGCCGCGGCCGGTGCCGCGGCGGGTGCCGCCACCGACGCGTCCGCCGGGCCCACCGCGGGGCCCGCTCCGGCCGATGAGAACGGTAAGGAGCCCCCGGGCCGCCGTATGGCCCGCTGGGTCCCCGCCGTCCTCGTCCTCGGCGGCATCGCCTTCGACCTGGCCGCCCCGCCCGGCTACACCGCCTCGCCGTTCTTCGCCGCCGCCCCTTTGGTCGCCGCGGCGCTCTTACCGTTGCGTCAGACCATCGGCACGGCCGTCGTCGCCGTCCTCACCACCTGTCTGCTGGCGGAGTTGCACGGGGTCAGGGACCCGACCCAGGCGGCCACCGAGATCATCACGGTGGCGACCGTGACCGTGCTGGCGGTGGTGATCAACCGCGTCGTACGCCGCAGCCACCACCGGCTCGCCTCGGCGCGCGGTGTCGCGGAGGCGGCCCAGCGCGCCGTCCTGCCCGCGCCGCCCGCCCGGCTCGCCGGGCTGGAGATCGCCGCGCGCTACGTACCGGCGGAGAAGTACGCGGCGATCGGCGGTGATCTGTACGCGGTCCAGGACACCCCGCACGGCGTACGGCTGACCGTCGGGGACGTACGCGGCAAGGGGCTGGGGGCCGTGGAGGTCGTGGCGATCCTCCTGGGCTGCTTCCGGGAGGCCGCGGAGCAGGAGACGACCCTGGAGGCGCTCGTGGGCCGCCTGGAGCGGGCGTTGCAGCGCGAGGGTGCCCGGCGGGCCGACCTGGAGGTGGCCGAGGGGTTCACGACGGCCGTGGTGGCCGAAATTCCCCGTGGCGGCTCCACCCTGCGGCTGATCAACCGCGGCCATCCGGCGCCGCTGCTC
Organism: Streptomyces sp. NEAU-174; assembly: GCF_052665095.1. Lineage (NCBI taxonomy): Bacteria > Bacillati > Actinomycetota > Actinomycetes > Kitasatosporales > Streptomycetaceae > Streptomyces > Streptomyces sp. NEAU-174. The sequence goes on from NZ_JBQTCE010000001.1 coordinate 1,164,846, forward strand.
CTGGAGGAGGGCGGCGCGGTGCGCGCCCTGGAGCCGGAGGCGTCGGCGCTGCCGGTGGGGATGGGGGAGTTGGCGGGTTGGCCGGACCGGGTGATGGAGCTGGCGTTCGCGGAGGGCGAGACGCTGCTGCTGTTCACGGACGGGGTCACGGAGGCCCGGGACCGCCATGGCGAGTTCTATGACCCGGAGGAGCGGCTGCGCGGCCGCCGCTTCGCCGGTCCGCAGGAGCTGCTGGACGTGTTGGTGGCCGATGTCGAGCGCCATACGGGTGGCGGGACGTCGGACGACATGGCGCTGCTGGCGGTCCGTCGGACGCGGGCCCGCGGCAATGGACGGGACAACGGGGACAACAGGCGGGACAACGGGCGAGAGAGCGGTGGGGGCCCCGGTGGGGGCGATAACAGGCCGAACCCCACGCCCTCCTAGCCGACCGGCCAACCGTACCCCGGCGCACCGTACCCCGGCGCACCGCACCGCACACCCTGCGTAACCGACCGAGCTCCCTCCGCATAACAATTGATGCACGATCGATCCGTATGCGGTTTTGCCAACTCTTGCCCCGCGCGTCGACTCGCCCCCATCTGTCCCTCCTTGAGCGCTAAGTTCATGCCAAAGGTGCGCGGATTCCTCGGAACAGCTTGGAATCACATCGCGCTCTCTATTAACGTTCGATAACGCAGCGCGGTCGTCACAACCGTCGCAAGGGCGGCACCGTGCGCCGTCGCCGAATCCCGTACGCACAGCGGCAGTACCGCACCACCAGCAGCACCAAGGGAACCGGGGAACCAACACCTTGGGGTGAATCGGGTCGAACCTGACCCGTAGGAGACCTTCCTGCTCCGAACCCGTCAGCTAACCCGGTAGGCGAGAGGGAAGGAAAGGAGTGCGCCTCCGTGGCGTCCAACAGGTCTGTCCTGGCCGAGGCCCCGTATCGCACACGGGGAGGCGGTTTGGGGACCGCCACCGCCTACGGCCCCGGCTTCGACGCCGGTGGCGGGATGAGCTCAGGGGACGGCCGATTCGCCCCCGACGACTCATACGACCCATACGGTTTCGCCCCCGACGACCGCTACGCGGATGAGGGCGCCTCCGAGGGCCCGGGTGCCGGATTCGAGGCCGAGACCTGGGAGGAGTGGAACCCCACCGAGGAGTCCATCGCTCCCGTACGCGGCCGGCACCGCGTGGCCAAGCAGCGCGGCGGAACCATGGCGCGCAGCGGCGCCGTCCTCGGGGTCGGCGTGATCGCGGCGGTCGGTGCGGGCGGTATGGCCAGCGCCAAGGACCGTCCCCAGCTCCCCATATCCATGCCGGACCTCGGCCATGTCGCCGATCAGGTCAAGGCCAGCCTGCCCGCCGCCAAGGACCTGCCGGGCATCGGCTCCTGGGCGTCGGACGACAGCAGCGGCGCGCAGACCGCCGCAGCCCCGCTCTCCCAGGCCGGTCTGACCAGCGAGGACGAGCAGCGCGGCACCACCGACGCGGGCGAGGCGCTCCGCGCCCGCATCCTCCAGCAGGCCGAGAACCAGCAGAACGCGGCGGACGAGGACAGCCGCACCGCCGCGGCGCAGGCCGCCGCCAAGGAGGCCAGGGCCGCCGCGGACAAGGCGGCCGACCAGGCCGCGGAGGCGGCCGCCAAGCGGAAGGCCAAGGCCGAGGCGGAGAAGCGGGCCGCCGAGCAGCGGGCGAAGGAGGCGGCCGAGAAGAAGGCCGCGGCCGAGCGCCAGGCCAGGCTCGCCGCCCAGTACACCCTCCCCGTCGCCTCGTACACCCTGACCGCCAGCTTCGGCCAGGCGGGCGACATATGGTCGGCCAACCACACGGGCCAGGACTTCGCCGCCCCGACCGGCACCCCGGTCAAGGCGGTGCACGGCGGCACCATCACCCAGGCGGGCTGGGCCGGTTCGTACGGCTACCGCATCGTGCTGACCATGAGCGACGGCACCGAGCTCTGGTTCTGCCACCTGTCCTCGATGGTGGTCACCTCCGGCAAGGTGTCGACGGGCGATGTCATCGCCCGTGTCGGCGCCACCGGCAATGTGACCGGCCCGCACCTCCACCTCGAGGTCCGGCCGGGCGGCGGCTCGCCGATCGACCCGATGCCCTGGCTGCGCCAGCACGGGCTGAACCCCTGATACCCCGGCGGCCCTGGCGCTCTCTCCCCCCTTGACGCCAGGGCCGCCGGTTCAGGTGCCGATCGATGGGGCCGGGGCCGGAACAACCCCGCCCGGCCAACCGTTGTAGAGACGTATGGCTGACAACACACAGAAGATCGGTGACCTGTCCGTCTTCCCGCTCTCCCTCGGCGGGAACGTCTTCGGCTGGACCGCGAACGAGGCCGAGTCCTTCCGGGTGCTCGACGCCTACGTGGCGGCGGGCGGCAACTTCATCGACACCGCCGATGTCTACTCCGCCTGGGTACCGGGCAACGAGGGCGGCGAGTCCGAGACCATCCTCGGCAACTGGTTCGCCTCCCGCGGCAACCGCTCCGACATCGTCCTCGCCACCAAGGTGGGCGGCGGCGCCCCGGAGCCGCGCGGGCTGACCTCGTCCGCCATCAAATCGGGCGTCGAGGAGTCCCTCCAGCGGCTGCGCACCGACTACATCGACCTCTACTACACCCACTACGACGACCCGTCGGTCCCGGTGGAGGAGATCATCACCACCCTGGACGAGCTGGTCCGGGAGGGCAAGGTCCGCGAGATCGCCGCGTCCAACGTCGGCGCGGACCGCCTGGAGGCACTGCTGACCTTCTCCACCCGGGAGAACCTGGCCCGCTACGTCGCCCTCCAGCCGCACTACAACCTGGTCTCGCGCGACACCTTCGAGGGCGAGCTGTCCGAGGTCGCCGCCCGCCACGACCTGGCGACGATCCCGTACTACTCCCTGGCGTCCGGCTTCCTCACCGGCAAGTACCGCCCGGGCACGGCCGTCGACAGCCCCCGCTCCACGGGCGCGGCCAAGCACCTGGAGACCGAGCGCGGCCAGAAGGTCCTCGCCGCCCTGGACGACGTCGCCGCCAACCACCGCACCGAGCCCGCCACGGTCGCCCTGGCCTGGCTCCTCGCCCAGCCCACGGTCGTGGCCCCCCTGGCCAGCGCCAGCTCCACCGACCAGCTCCCCGCCCTCCTGGCCTCAATCGACCTCAAGCTGACCCAGCCGGAACTGGACCTGCTGACGTCGGCATCGGACTGATCGGAAGCCGGCGGGCGGGCCACAAGCCCCGCCCGCCTGAGCCCCCCGCACGTACGCGAACCGCTACCTACGACCCAGGACCCCTACCGCCGATCGGCAAGGGCCCAGGACGCGAGGGCGACGCCACCGGCGACGGCGAAGACGGACGGCCAGGCCCCGATCTTCTTCGCCAGCGGATGCGACCCGGCGAAGGCGGCGACGTACGCCGCACTGAGCGTGGCGGCGGTCCCGTTCCCGGCCTTCTCCCGCCACCCCCGAGCGGCCACCGCCCCGGCAGCCGCAAGGGCAACCCCACCCAAGGGCCGCCGCTTGGTCCACCGAGTCACCGAATACCCCCCAACCAACCCACCCGCGGCCACAACCCCCGCCGGCACTCCAGCCATCCCCATACCTCCCACTTGAAGGATCTCCTCGCCCCGACCCTACGCAGCAGACACGGGGAACCGTGGCCGGCCCGTCAGCCTCCCTCCACGAGCCCCGCATTCAAGGCCCGCATCCAGAGACGGTCGTGCCATTCGTTGGCGTCCGGCTCCGGCTTGACGGTGAGGACGGGGTTCGGGCCCGTCTCGATGAGGTGCAGCAGCGTCCAGGCGACGCCATGGCAGTCGTCCGGCCCAAAGGAGTCGGCCAGAGCCCTGGCCTCCTCGGCCGTGACCGGTCTCGGGATCGCGTCCAGCTGCTCGACGCGCCTGTCGATCTCTTCTCCACTCGCCCCCACATCGGGAAGCGGCCCATCGGCAACGAACGCCCGCACCTCGGCTCTCATCCCCGAATGATCGTCCGCAGCCATTGCCCCGGGCAAGCGGCCTTGTTAGGGCAGTCAGATCGAGGTACGAAGGAGACGGTCAGATCTTCGCGAAAACGGACCTCAACCCAACTGCCCATCCCGCAGGGCTGTCACAAAGTCCGTCCACGCCCGGTGCGAGACCCCGATCACGGATCCGCCCGGATCCTTGGAGTCCCGCACGACGGTCGAACCCGGACGGAAAGCAGCTTCGACACATTCGGTGTTGCCGGCACCGCTGTAGGAGGACTTGAACCAGCCACCGTCTCTGTCGGATATGCAGGGCTCGCGCATCAGATCTCCTCACGGACGCGTTCGATGAGGGCGGAGGACGAGGCCATGTCCAGCGCCTGAGCGCGAAGGTAGTCGAACGCGACCCGGTAGCGCTCCAGTTCCTCGTCCTTCTCCATGAAGAGCGAACCGACGTGGATGTCGACGTACACGACGTCCAGCGAGGGCTCGGCACCCCCGAGGATCACGAAGCTCCCCATAGCCGCTGAGTGCGCGCCCTTGGCAAACGGCAGGACCTGGAGCGTGATGTCGGGTGACTCGTTGGCGCGCAGCAAGTGATCCAGTTGTTCCCGCATCACCTCACGCGAACCGACCACGCGCCGGATCACGGACTCATCGAGGATGGCCCACAGGTGTGGTGGCTTCGGTCGGCTCAAAATCTCCTGCCGCTTCATCCGAAGGTCGACCAGCCGCTCGATCTCTTCCGCAGACAGACGCATCTCCGAGGCATGCTGCACCGCTTCCGTATAGACGCGAGTCTGCAGAAGCCCCGGCACGTACAGGCAGGCGAAGTGATCCTCCCGAGCCGCCTCGTCCTCCAACGTGAACAGCAGGTTCATGCTCTCCGGCAAGGAATCCGCGAAGGAGGTCCACCACCCCTGGCGCTTCGCGTCCTTGGCCAGGCCGACCACGGCCTTCCGCTCCGCCTCACTCGCTCCGTACTCACGGCACAACGCGTCCACGATGGGCCACTTCACAGGCCCTTCCTGTGTCTCGTACCGGCTGACGGTCGCTTTCGAGACCCCGACGAGCTGACCTGCCTCCTCCAGCGTCATTCCCTTACGGGCCCGGAGCTTGCGCATCATGACGCCGAGCTGGCGCCGACGAGTAGTGGCCCGCGCTGGCATGACGGCTATCTCTCCCTCCGAGCTGGCCACGACGGGACCAGCGGCAACAAGGCTATGGGCGGCTGAAGTTGCCACACCACCGGATTCACCCTTTCGAGAGTCCGTGAGAAGTTACATGTAGAGACTTCCCAGTGCCATACTCGCATCAGCGAGACTACGCAGTGCGGTCGTACGGACACGACCGGGCGCAGCACTGACGTAGTGCACAAGGAGTGTGGCCATGCTTCGCTACTCAGTCACCGACCCCCAACCACGCCGCTGTATCGTCCCCTTCGGGGCCGAACCACCCGAACTGGTCAACCTACGTCGAGCGGTGAAGGCCGAACTCACCGCCTGGGGAATGTCGGCGCTGGCCGAGGAGGCGCAGCTGATCGCCACCGAGCTGGCGTCGAACGTGATCAAACACGTAGGCCAGGGCTCCGTGGCGACTCTCGTTCTCGACGCCGGCCCGAGCCAGCTCCGCATGGAACTGCACGACAAGAGCGGCAAGGAGCCGCAGCACCTCCACCCCGCCTGCGACGAGGAATCCGGCCGCGGCCTGCAAATCCTTGGAGCCCTCTCGACCACCTGGGGTACGGTTCGCACGACGGTCGGCAAGGCGGTGTGGTGCGAACTGCCGCTGGCCCTGGACGAAACCCGCCGCCGCATCCAGCGCGTGACGACGGTGATGGAGACCTACGGACTGGCAGTCGGCAGCCCGGCCGCATGGCTCACCCATCGCGCGGTGCTGGAGGAGTCAGCGACCAGCCTGATTCTGGACATGCTCCATTGGCTGAGGGCACAAGGCCTGGATCCTGACGACATCCTCGACCGCGCCCAGACCCACTTCGAGGCAGAGGCCGCGTGATATTCACTGTGCCGGCGCGTCAGCGCGCGGCAGCACGGAGCATCGCGCCGGCATCAGCAGGCATGCCGTACTCATGGAGTTCCAGTGCCGCCCGGATCACCTGTTTTTCGGGCTGGTCGCGCCCGTAGATCTGAATCAGGGTGTCGGCAATCTGGTCTTGGTGCTCCTGCCGGAGAACGGCGAGGGAAGCAGCGCTCTCCAAGGGAGTAAGTACCTCTGCGGCTTGTCTCAGCATGGCGACAACGTTCCCGGGTCTCTCCTGACTGTCGAACCTTTCTGCCATGGTCGCAATCTGCGTCGCGGCGGCCACGTCGTACGCACTCTGCTGCCGGTCCCCGTGCGAAGGGGGGACCGGCAGCAGTGCCGCTCCCTTGCGTGCATCGGCCAACTCCGCCTCTAGGCCGGCCCTTGACTCAAGGAGATGCTGGTTAGCGCGCATCAAGCGGCGGTGTCTGCTCCGCAGACGGCGGATCCTGTGGTGCAGGTCCGGGCAGACCTGGCAAGGCCGCTGCTCGGCTGCGGCATACACCTCAAGTACGTCGTCCCGCGAGATGCCCAGCTTGTCTTCCCCTCCGGCCTGTTCAGCAGCGGTTTGGTGCAGCGCGATGACGAACCCCTGCTGGGGAACGCGTTGCCCGCTCCAATAACGAGAGAGATCGCTGACGTTTTTCTTGTATCCGCGCGGCGCCAGTGCCTCAGCCACTTCTTTCAGGCGGCTGCCCAGCTGCTGGTACAAGATGATCAGCATCTGAGCCAACGCCCGTCTTCCCGGTGGGACGTCTTCACTGATCTTCGGTCCGGCATGGCTGGGCTTCGGGCTGGCCTGCCTTGTTCGCATCCGGAATCTGTTCTTCCGTATATGGGATCTGCTCTGCATACTGCTGCCGGTCATGCCAACCAATTGTGCAGCAGAGAGATTTGACGCGTTAGCGCGCAACGCGAGTAGTCACTGGACCTGAGGCTGCCCCCGGTTCTTAATGGGACGACCGCCGAAGATTCGGGGGCGGAGCGTCATGGCTGACGACGAGTGTCGCGGCATGACGTTTCCTAGGCGTGTCTATACGGGAGAAGTGGAGACTCAAGATGGCGCTGCTGCCGTCGTGGCAGGACAAGACGTTCGGGGGCAAGAAGCTCGGAGGAAAGATCCGTGCGGCTCTGTGGCTTGAGACCGAGGTGGGGGAAGGCAACATCTTCACGAAGGCACAGCTGCGCCAGGCGTTTCCGGACGACGCTCAGATCGACCGGCGGGTCCGGGATCTTCGCGATCACGGTTGGCGCATCGACACCAGCCGCGACGACCCTGCGCTGAAGCAGGAAGAGCAGAGGTACGTCACCAAGGGCGCCGAGGTCTGGATCCCGGGGCAGGCGAAGACTGCCAAGCACAAGAACAGCCTCACGGACGCACAGCGGCGCAAGGTCTGGCAGGACGACAACTTCCTGTGCCGCACTTGTGGCGTCGGCGTGGGTGAGCCGTACGACGATGGTGGCATCGAACTGTCGAAGCTGAACATCGCCCGCCGCGAGGTCCTGATGCCGGACGGGACTACTGAGTTCCAGTACGTCACCGAGTGCAAGCGGTGCGGCACGCGTGCTGGCGAGCGTCAGGCGGACCTCGCTGAACTGCTCGGCACGATTGAGGCGCTGGCCCCGTTGGAGCGGAAGGCCCTTGCGGCCTGGATGGAGGCCGACCGTCGGACGCTCGGCCCGCTTGAGAAGCTGTGGGGGGTCTACAGGACGCTGCCGGCCGATTCGCGCGCGGCCGTCAAGCAGGCCGTGACCGACGAGGACAGCTGAGAAGGGGAGGGGGATGGCTATGAAGCGGGAGTTCACCCCGCCACGGGCGGCGGAGTTCAGCGAACTCATCAAGAAGAGGCTGGAGGAGGTCAAGGCGGCGGGAGGCACTCGGGAGACGGTCACCCTTGAGTGGAATGAACAGCCCTTGCACGTCGAGGTCATCGACCTCCCGCTCGATGGCTTGTACTTCAACCCGAGTACTCACCGTATCCGTGCCCAGCGGAGTCATGACCCTGCGAAGAACGAGGTCTTGGAGAGGGATCCGTACAGCGCAGAGGGCCAGGGCTATCTTCAGTTCCTGCTTCAGGCTGAGCCGGCGAACCCTAACCGCCGGGACCCTGACTTCGACAGGCTGAAGGAGAGCCTGAAGGAGTTCGGCCAGAACGACCCAGGGCTGGTTACCCATGACGGGGTCCTCGTGAATGGCAACACCCGAGCTGCCGCACTACGGGAGATCGGTGCGCAGTCCATGCGGGTAGGCGTTCTCCCTGAGTCGTTCACTTCGGCGGACATCAACGCCGTCGAACTCTCCTTGCAGCTGCGTGATGACCACCGTCGCGACTATTCGTACATCAACCGTCTTCTGGCGATGGAGGAACAGGCCGCATTGGGCCGTACGCCAGAGGTGATTGCCAAGGCTTTCCGGATCAGGACGCCCAGGTATCACCAAGAGCGCTGGATCCTGAGCACAATCCGAGACATGATCGAACGCAGCAGGAGCGGTGGCGGCGTGGCGCTGCGCCTTGTGGATTTCGAGGAAGACCAGGAGAAGCTGAAGGAGCTTCACCGGGCTTACGAGAAACTGAGCGCAACAGACCCTGACCAGGCGGAGGAATTCAAGGAACTCCGAATGGCTGCCATCACACTAGGATTCGCCAAGACCGATGTACGCCACATCGAAGAAGGATTCCGGAACACGTATCTGGAGCGCACCCTGCCGACGAATCTGAACACCGATCCTGCACAGGAGGAAGCGGTGACCGTGCCAGGACTCGGCGTCTCGGTCCCGGCTGCTTCGTCCGCGGTCTCGGCAGCCCGGGCGCTCAACGACCGGATTCTGCGGGCTAAGGCGGCCATGCTCAGTACTGATCCCACTGTTTTGGATAGCGAGAAGCGCAGCGCGCAGAATCTCTTCGACGATGCCAAGAATGCGTTCGATAAAGCGATCGATGCTGCCGGCCGGGACGCCCGTGTGCGCAAGCGTAAGCAGATGGCCCCGGCACGCCTGGCTGATGCGTGCGCTGATATCGACCAGTGCGTCGTGGACCTGGTGCAGGCTCGTGCCTCGCGCTCCCTGGACGAGGAGGCGTTTGACGAGGCGGTTCTGAAACTCCGGGACAGTCTCCACAAGCTGGCGCAGCAGGCAGGACGCGGTGTCCCGAGCCCCGGCGATGGTGTCACCTGGCTCATCGACGCTGTGGCGGTAGAGGGCTCCTGATGGCTGAAGCCGCCGCCGAAACTTCACTGCATATCGGGTTCGATGAAACTAGGACCCGGGTTGTCCTGAGGACCACAGAGAAATACCGAGAGGATCTTGTCCAGCTGGCTGCCCGTTTTCGTACGGGCGGCCAGCTCGGCCCTCTGACCGCGTCAGTTGAACTGGACGATCTCCTGGGCAAGCTGAACGCGATAAGTGCTTGGCCGCACCCCGTTGGTGTGACGTGGGCTCCAGATCTGCAGTCACTGGTGGTGGGGGTCCTCCAAGACGCGGAAGCGGTCAAGAAGCGGCTCCATGAGACTTCCGACCACCCCGGTGAGGTCCTCCCCGAGGATGTGCTCGACCTCCTAGGGGAGGAATGGGAGGCTGAGCTGGGCGAGTTCCAGCGGCGGGACATCGCCAAGCTGCTGTCCCTTCAGCACGGGGCCAACTTCAGCGTTCCAGGTGCCGGCAAGACCCGGGTGGCACTTGCGGTGTACGCCGCTCAGAAGGCGCAGGGCAAGGTCAGCAGAGTCCTGGTCGTCTGCCCGAAATCGGCCTATGAATCGTGGCAGTACGAGACTGCCGTCTGCTTCTCTCATCCTCTTCGCACGCACGTCCTGGACCGCTCCCTCGATCAGTGGGCGGAGGTCTTGATCGTCAACTACGAGAGGCTGGACCGTTCACTCTCCACTCTCGCCGGTTGGCTGAAGTCTGCCCCTGCGATGATCATCCTCGATGAGGCGCACCGGATGAAGCTCGGTGTCCGAGGCACATACGGGGCAGCTTGTATGGCGCTCGGCCCGCTTGCGCAGCGGCGACTGATCCTTACGGGTACTCCAGCGCCCAACGGCTCGAAGGATCTTGAGAGTCTGCTCGGCTTCGTCTGGCCGGGACACGGCCAGCGGTCCGTGGCAATGGCGGTGGCCGGCGGAGATCTGGCCTACGCCAGCACTGTGCTCCGACCGCTCTTCACACGCACGACCAAGCATGAACTCGGGCTGCCGCCGATGGAGTTGCGGATGAGGTATGTGGACATGCCTGACCTGCACGGCGAGATCTATAGCTCTTTGGTGGGGGGCATCAGCGCGGGAGATGCGCGAGAGGATCTCAGCTCCCTCGGCAAGACCGCATTGAGGCTGCTGATGGCGGCGACGAGTCCGGCCCTGCTCCTTGAGGGTGCTACCCGTTACGAGCCCCTGGCTTACCAGTTGCCGCCTCTGGAGATCCCGGCGGGCGGTTCCCTGTACGCGCTCATGCAGAACCTCCCGGACTACGAGCTCTCGCCCAAGTACAAGGAAGCCCTGGCGATCGTCGCGGAGAATGCCGAGCGTGGCCGGAAGACCCTGGTCTGGACGACGTTCGTTCGGAGTCTCACCACATTGGCGCAACTCCTGGAGAAGTACAGCCCCGCGGTTGTCTATGGCGGGACGCCTGACCGTGAGGAACAACTCCGCCGCTTCCGTGAGGATCCCGGGTGTCAGGTGCTGATCTCCAACCCGGCGACGCTGGGTGAGGGCATCAGCCTTCACCATGTCTGCCACGACGCCGTATACGTGGACCGTGACTTCATCGCAGGACGGTTCCTGCAGAGCCTGGACCGTATCCACCGCCTTGGCCTTGCTCCCGGCACCGACACCAGGGTCACTGTGCTCGCGGTGCGGAACACGATTGACGAGGTGGTCGAGGCACGGCTCAATCTGAAGTTGGAGTTCATGGGCAAGATCCTGGATGATCCATCGGTGCAGCAACTCTCTGACTTGCAGGAGGAGCCTTCGGTTGCCGCCGGGCTCGCGCCCAGCGATGTGGAGGCCTTGATCCGCCACATCGGTAGAAACGGAACTCTTCGGCAGTAGACGGATGCTGTGGGTCACCTGATCCGTTAGCGTCTACGCTGTCCCCTGGTAACGTAGCAACTTTGCGTGTCTCAGCCAGGAGGACCGTTCATGGGCGCCAGCCCCCCACGCAGTCCGCAGGACAGCCCGCCTCTTACCTCAGTCGAAATCTGCGCGGGGGCTGGTGGCCAGGCCGTTGGGCTGCACAAGGCGGGCTTTGAACATCGGGCTCTCGTCGAGTGGGATTCGCATGCGGTGGAGACCCTCAAGGCCAACGTGAAGAATTGGCCTTGGTGGGATTCGGGAAAGGCCCAGGAGCTCAAATCTCAGGACGTCAACGATTTCCTTGAATCTGAACAGCATAAGGGCCTCGAACTTGGAAATGAGCGCCTTTCTCTCCTTGCCGGCGGTGTTCCGTGCCCTCCGTTTTCACTAGCTGGGAAACGCCTTGGTGAAGATGACGAGCGTGACCTTTTCCCGGCAATGCTCAAGATCGTCAAGGAGCTTCGGCCGAAAGCGGTAATGATTGAAAATGTGCGTGGCATTCTCGAGCCTCCGCATGTTTTCATTGAGTATCGTCGGCGGATTTTGGCACAGCTGGGGAGTTTGGGATATCTCGTTCCCGAGATTGATCCGGATTGGCCTGTTGAGCGACAAGATAAGGTCATGAGGTCTGTCTGGCGACTGCTTGAGGCTCGTGACTTTGGCGTTCCTCAGCTGCGGCCGCGGGCCATCCTGGTGGTCATTCATGAAGATGTTGCGAATGCTGGAGATTTTGTCTGGCCTAAGAGGGTGAGAGGTGAGGTTGCCTCGGTCAGAAAGATTCTCCATGACAGCATGCTTCGGCGGTGCGAAGAATTCTGGGATAAGAATTACCAGGGCAAGCCCGCGCGGGGTAAGCAGCGTTCAGGGCGTCAGGTTTTCAATACTTGGCTGGAACTGGCTGAGAAGGCCGAGTCGAATTCCACTGAGGGTATCGCACCCACTCTCGTGGGTGGCTCAAGAAAGCATGGCGGTGCGGATCTGGGGCCCACTAGGGCAAAGCGGGCGTGGGCGGCCATGGGTGTTGACGCCACAGGAGTGGCCAATAACCCTGAGGATTGCGATCCAGAGCGTGATTTGTTCCGCCCTGCGGGCCCGATGCTGACTGTCCAGCAAGCTGCGATGCTTCAGGGTTTCCCGGAGGACTGGCAGTTCCAGGGAGGAAAGACGGCGCGCTATAGGCAGGTCGGGAATGCTTTCCCGCCGCCCGTTGCGGAAGCTGTCGGCCGTGCCATTGCAGCTGTTTTGCGCCCGGAAGAGCGTGAAACATTGCTCGAAGGTTATGAAATGGAAGACCCAGAGGAATCTGCTGGTCAGGACTCAGTTTCCTACCAAGTGGAGGCATTCCCCATCTCAGCCCTTACCGTTAGCTCCCGCCGCCCGGCGGGCGATGACTGTAGCGGCGATCTTGTCGGCGCACGTCTCTGACAGTTCGTGTTCCCAGAACCGGAGAACGAGCCATCCCGCCTCGGTGAGATTCTTGTCGGTGTCACGGTCACGCGCTACGTTGCGCGCGACCTTCTCCGACCAGTAACCGGGATTGGTCTTTGGGGAAGCGTAGTGTTCGGGGCAGCCGTGCCAGTAGCAGCCGTCGATGAACACGGCGACTCGTACCGGTCGGAAGACAATGTCGGCCGTCCGGCGCAAGTGCGCTAGTGGACGTGCGGCTACACGGTATCTGAACCCCTGAGCGTGGAGCAGTTGGCGGATCACGCGTTCAGGCTTGGTGTCACGCGCTTTGATCGCTTGCATGTTCCGGCGCCGCGCTGCGGAGGAAGCCCACGAACCCGGCGGTGGCACCCATTGCTCAGAGTCGGACATGGAACCAGCTTCGCAGAGGCGGCGTGACCGATGCGAGTGCGGGCCGCGTCTAAGCAAGGTGTGCAGAACTGTGCCCTCCTACCGAGGTGGTAGGAGGGCACAGCTATGTGGGCAGACTCAGCGCAGGGCGCTGAGCTTTTGCCAGGAAGAGTAGGGGAGGTTCCAGTCGCCGAAGCCGTTGCCGGTGGAGACCGTGGCGCGGGTGGAGCCGGTGATTTCGACGATGTCGCCTCGGGTGGCGCGGTTGTAGAACCACTTGCCGTCGGCGAGGGACATGCCGACGCAGCCGTGGCTCATGTTGGTCTGGCCGAAGTAGCCGAGGCCCTCGTTCCAGGGGGCGGCGTGGGCGTAGGTGCCCGAGGTGGTGAGGTGGACGGCCCAGGGGACGTCCTTGTTGTAGGGGTCGGCTATGCCGACGGACTCGCTGGTCATGTTGACCATGGGGGCCTTGTCGAGGACGACCATGGTGCCGTTCCAGGTGGGGTAGGAGGGCTGGCCGGCGGATATGGGGATGGTCTTCTGCTTCTGGCCGTCCTCGTAGACGGTCATCGTGTGGTTCTTGATGTCGACCTTGGAGATCCGGGGTGTGCCGATGGTGAAGGTGGTCGAGACATCGCGGCGGAGGTAGCGGGAGTCGCCGGTGTTCACGCCGCTGAGGCGGGCGCGGAGGGTGACCTTGGTGCCCTTGTGCCAGTAGGTCTTGGGGCGCCAGTCGACGCGCTCGATGCCGGTGAGGGGGTCCTTGACCCAGCCCCAGGAGCCCTCGACCTTTGGGCTGGTGGAGATGGAGAGGCTGCGCTCCACCGCTGCCTTGTTGGTGACGGGATGGTCGAAGGCCAGGGAGACCGGCTGGCCCACGCCGACGGTGGCGCTCTTGGACGGGGTGACGGTGACGCCGTTGACCTGCTGGGCGGAGCGGGTGCGGAAGGTGGAGTGCTGGACGGCGGTTTTGCCGGCGGCGTTGGTGGCCGTGGCCTCGACGGTGTAGGTCGTGCCCGGGGTCATGGTGCGGTTGGAGCGCCAGCTGGTCTTGGAGTGGGAGAGGGCGCCGGTCACCGTGACGGCCTGGGAACCGGCGCCGTCGGGGGCGATGCGGACCTTGGTGAGGGTGCCGTGGGAGGCGGTCACCTTGACCGGGGCGTCGGGGGCTATCGCCGCCGAGTCGCTGCCGGGGGTGATGGTGATCCGGGCGGGCTTGGCGTCGGCCGGATCAACCGAGGCGGATTTCGACGCCGACTGGCATCCGGCGAGCAGGGCGACGGCGATGGCGGGCACCGTGAGGGTGCGCAGGGAACGTACGGAGAGCACAGAGGACCTCTTGCGGGAGTCGTGAGGAGCGGTGGTGGGAGGGGAGAAGCGGGTCAGCAACGCCTCTTCACCTCTTCGGGGTTGGCCCGGTACGGGCCGGGGGAGGCGGTGGCGGTGGGATCGAGGCGCCACAGCGAGACCGATATGCAGTAGGCGGAGGGGCCGTCGGTGTAGTCGCCGGACGGGCTGCCGATGCCCTGGGCCTGGAGAACCCCGACCCGGGTGCCCGAGCGCATCAGGACGACCTGGGCGTCATGCGGTGCGCGGGGCGGGTGCCAGCCGTAGGTCATGGTGGTCGGCCGGCCGGCCGCGAGCTTGGGTGACGAGGTGGTGCCCAGCTCCTTGGGGCGGGCGCATCGGTCCTTCAGGGTCTCCTCGAGGGAGGCGAAGACCTTCGCGGCCTCGCCGTCGCTCGCATAGGCGTTGATGGTGTGGCGTGCCTGCTCCGCCTTGCGGCCCTGGTAGTCGCGGGTGCGCTGGGCGAGGGGGCGTGGACCGTCGAGGCGGCAGCTGGGGGAGAGGTCGAGCAGCGGTGTCCGGCCGCTGTCGGTGGAGGTGGCGGAGTCGGCCGTCTTCCAGCGCGTCATCGCGTCGAACGGCAGCGCCGAGGGGCGAAGGAGGGCGCTCGCGGGGATCGGCGCCCCCGGGACGCGGTCCGTTCGCGGGGCGGGCGGTGCCGCCGGGAGCGTACGGGTGGAGTCGTCGCCCGGCAGCAGCCGCCACGAGCCCGCGGTCACGGCGGCCACCGCAAGGACGGCCGCGGCGGCGATCGTGACGCGCTGCCGTGCACGGCGCCGACGGCCCCGCGCACGCACGGCTTCCGGGCCCGCCAGACGTATGGAGGGCTCGACATCGCGAGCGATATCGCGCAGGCGCTCGTCCAGATCAGCCATGGGAGGGCACCTCCTTGGGGTGGCAGACGGGCGGATGGGGAGCCGATGCCGGCATCGGTGTCGGTGCCTCGCTGGCGGCATCGGCTTCGGGGTCGGCCAGATGGGAGCCGAGGGCCTTGCGGGCACGGCTCAGCCGGGTGCGCACGGCGCCGGGGGAGACGCCCGTCTCCCGAGCCACCTGCTCAATGGGCAGATCGAGAAGGTGGTGCAGGACCACGGCCGTACGCTGCTCGGGCTTCAGCCCGCGCAGGGCATGGACCAGCGCCACCCGGTCAGGGGCGAGATCGGGGAGATCGGGGGGTGGGCCATGGCGGAAGTGGGCCCGCATGCGGTTACGGGCGCGGCGCCAGGAGCTGACCGCGAGGCGCAGGGCGACGGTGCGCACCCACGGCGTGGGATCACCCTCGGCGGTCAGCCGGTCCCAGCGCTGCCACGCCCGGGCATACGCCTCCTGCACCGCGTCCTCGGCCTCGGCGAGATCGCCCGTCGCCGCGTAGACCGCGGCCACGAGCCGCTTCGCCGTAGCCGTATAGAACTGGTCGAAATCGGATGGTGTGGATGAAGGTGATGCTGCTGACATGAATCCCCCGCGCCCCCGCGTGCTCCCCGCTTCTATGTAGGAACACGTCCGAAAGGGGCGGGAGGTTACAGACGACTTTCGGGGCCGCCGGATCCGTACGGCACGGGGGAGGTGTGCGGCGTCGCCGAATTCGCGGGCGGCTGCGGGCTCCGCGGGGGTTGCGCGGCTTGCGGGGCTTGCGGTGGCTGCGGCGTTCGCGGTGGTTGCGGGCCGTGCGGGAGAGGGGCGCTCCACGGTGCGTAGGTGGGGTGGGGCCCGTACTGCGCCTGGGCACCGGAGCCGGGGTTGTAGCCGGACCCGGGGCCGCCGTGGCCGGTGCCGGATCCGCCGTGGCCGGTGCCGGATCCGGGGCTGCCATAACCGTAGCCGGGTCCGGGGCTGCCATAGCCGTAGCCGGACGCGGGGCTTCCGTAGCCGTGGCCCTGACCGCTTCCGTAGCCATATGCGTACCCGCCGCCGTACGGCCCCGCGGGCCAGAACGGTGCGGGCATCGTGCCCGGGGCCGGCCGGGGTACGCGGCGCGGGTGGGGGAGCGGCACCGACAGCGCCGCGTGGGCCAGGGCGGGCTGGGCGGTCTCCCGCCGCTCCCACAGCCGGTCCAGGAGTTCCTTCTCGTGCGCGGTGAAGTCCGGCCCCGCCGTACCCCGGTACGCACGCCGCCGCAGCAGGGCCAGCGAGGTCGCGAAGGCGGTGTACTCGCCGACCGTACGGGCCGCCGCCGCGCCGTGGGTGCGGCGGGCGAGGTCGCGCGCGATCCCGCGGGCGCGCATCGAGGACAGCGCGATAGGTTCGGGCGGGGTGAGCCAGCCGGCCGTCTGGTAGGCGGTGAGCTGCTCCCGTATCGCACGCAGCTCCTTGGTGCGGGACCAGATCGTCAGCCAGGTCAGCAACCCGAACACCGGGACCATGAACAGGGCGTAGACGATGAGGAAGCCATAGCCGCCGAGGGTCGCCGAGCCGTTCCAGACGCCGTGCAGGACCATCGCCGTCAGCAGCATCGCGATCGGTATGAGGACGCGGCGGACGCGCTGGTGCCGCGCCGCCGCGGCGGCTATGCCGAAGCCCACACCCGTCATCGAGGTGAAGAGGGGGTGTGCGAAGGGGGACATCACGGCGCGGATGAAGAAGGTCGCGGCCGTGGTCGAGCGGATGCCGGAGTAGCCGAGGGTCTGGTCGCTGACGAAGGCCGAGCCGAGATAGAGGATGTTCTCGGTGAAGGCGAAACCGGTGGCGGTGATTCCGGCGACGACGACCCCGTCGACCAGCCCGTTGAAGTCACGGCGGCGGAAGAGGAAGAGCAGCAGGACGGCGGCCGCCTTGGCGCTCTCCTCCACGAAGGGCGCGATGAAGGTGGCGCCCCAGGCGTCGGCGTCGGCCTGGCCGGTCGGGGACGAGGAGTCCACGGTGGTCATGAGCCATTCGGTGGCGAAGCCGTTGGCTATCAGCGCGACCAGCGTCGCCGCGCACGCTCCCCAGGCGAAGGCGAACAAAAGGTTTCGCCAGGGCTTGGGGTCCACGCGGTCCAGCCACCGGAAGACCGCGATGATCAGCGGCACGGGGAGGACGGCGAGGCCGAGCCCCACCAGGAAGCCCTTGGTGCCCGTCTGCTCGCGCACCAGCGCCAGGATGATCAGGCCGGAGAGCGAGAGCAGACCGGTGAGCGCGGTGGCCCGGAGCGCCTTGTTGTGCCAGACGCGGGCGAGGCGGCCGCCCGGGCCCCACAGCCGCTGGCGGGGCGGTTGCGGCCAGCCCGCCGGTGCGGCGCCGGTGTGGAACCACGGGTGCTGCTCACCGTACGGAGTGCCGTAGGGCGTGCCGTACGGGGCGCTGGCATGCGGGGCGTCGGCATGCGGGGCGTCGGCATGCGGGATGTCGGCGTGCGGGGCGCCGGCATGGGGGGCGTCGGCGTGCGGCGCTGTCTGTGCCGCATCATGCGGCGCGTCCCCGTGCGGAGCGTCCTGCGGTGTCCCGTGCGGTGCGCCGTCTGACGCATCGTGCCGCGCTCCTTGCGGCGCCTCGTACGGCGGCGTGGCCGGTCGTGGCTCGGGCGGCTCTTGCGGGGGCGGGGACTGATGCACTCAACCGACCCTAACGAAAGGGGGAGGGGGACTCAGGGGTTATGCCCATCCCCTTGGGGTCGTTATGTGTCGTTGCGGCGGAAGATCAGGTCATGGACGACGTGTCCCTTGTCCAGCCCCTGGCCCTCGAACTTGGTGAGCGGCCGGAAGTCCGGGCGCGGGGTGTAGCCGCCGTCGGCCTGGGAGTTGTCGAAGGCGGGGCTCGCGGAGAGAACCTCCAGCATCTGCTCCGCGTACGGCTCCCAGTCGGTCGCGCAGTGCAGCAGCGCACCGGGCTTCAGCCGGGTGGCGGCGAGCTCGATGAACTCGGGCTGGATGAGGCGGCGCTTGTGGTGCCGCTTCTTGGGCCAGGGGTCCGGGAAGAAGACCCGCAGCCCGGAGAGCGAGGCGGGGGCCAGCATCTCGCGGAGCAGGATGATCGCGTCGCCGTTGGCGACCCGGACGTTGTCCAGGCCGTTCCGCTCCGCGAGCGCGAGCAGGTTGCCCTGGCCGGGGGTGTGGACGTCAGCGGCGAGGATGCCCGTGCCGGGGTCGGCGGTGGCCATCTGCGCGGTGGCCTCTCCCATGCCGAAGCCGATCTCCAGGACGACGGGGAGGCCGGGGCGCGGGCCCGCCTCTGTGGCGAACAACTCACCGAGGTCGATACGGCTCAGCCCGTCGATGTCCAGGCCCCACTGCGGCCACAGGCGGCGCAGCGCCTCGCCCTGGCCCGGGGTCACCCGGCCGCGGCGGGGGCGGAAGGAGCGGATGCGGCGCTCGTGGTGCGAGCCCGCAGGATCGGCCGCGGGGCCGCCGGGGAACATCGGCTCGCTGCGGTCACGGGGGGCGGGCAGAGCGCGCTCCACGTGGGAATCGGGGGCGGTGGGCTTCTCGGACACAGTGCTTCGATTCTACGGGCGGGGCGGGAGGCTCGGCCGCGCCGACCGGGTGGGGCTGGGCGGTGGGTGGTGGGTCCTGGGCGTGCCTCGACGGTGGCGGCTGGGTTCGGCTGTACTCGGCCGTACGGCGGCGGCTGGGTTGGGCCGTACGGCGGCGGGGCCTGGCTCCACCGTACGGTGGCGGTTGGGCTCGGCCCGTACGGAAGTGGCGGGCTCTGGCCCGTGCCTCGGCGGTGGTGCCTGGTCGGTACGGCGGCGGGGCTCGGCCCGCGTACGGCGGAGGCTGACCCCCGGCCCGTGCCTCGGCAACGGTCCCGGCCGTACGGGGCGGGCCTCGGCCCGTCCGTGCCTGCCGCAACGGTCCCGGCCGTACCGCGGCGGCGATGGGCCTGCGCCCCTACCCCTCCCCCTCAACCCCACCCGGCCCCGTCACCCCGCCCGCAGGGTCTCTACCCCCTCGACCCCGTCCGCAGGGTCTCCAGCACTCGGCGGGCGACCTCGCGGCCGATCGGCAGGGAGGCCGTGGCCGCGGGCGACGGGGCGTTGAGCACATGGACGATCCGGGGCGACTGCGAGATCAGGAAGTCGTCCACCAGCGTGCCGTCCGGCAGCACCGCCTGTGCGCGCACGCCCGCCGGGGCCGCTATCAGGTCGTCGGCCGTCACATCCGGCAGCAGGCGGCGCACGGCGTCGGTGAAGGCGCGTTTGGACAGCGAACGCCGCAGCTCACCCGCCCCGTACCGCCAGTGGCGGCGGGCGATCCGCCAGGAGCCCGGATACACCAGCGTGCCGGCCAGCTCCTGCGGGCGCACCGTATGCCAGGCGTACCCCTCGCGGGCGAGGGCCGGCACCGCGTTGGGCCCGATGTGGACCCCGCCGTCGATGCCGCGGGTCAGATGGACGCCGAGGAACGGGAACGCCGGGTCGGGCACCGGATACACCAGACCGTTCACCAGCGAGGCGCGGGAGGGCGCCAGCTCGTAGTACTCACCGCGGAAGGGCACGATCCGCATGCCCGGGTCGTCACCCGCCAGCCGGGCGACGTGGTCGCAGTGCAGCCCCGCGCAGTTGACCAGGGCCCGCGCGCGCAGCACCGTGCCGTCCGCCGTGCGCACCGCGACCGCGGAGGGGCGTCGGCCGATGGTGCGCACCTGCGCCCCGTACCGCACCGAGGCGCCCGCGTCCTGGGCCAGCCGGGCCAGCCGGGCCGTCACCGCGCCGAAGTCGCAGACGCCCGTCGTGCCGACATGGATCGCGGCGAGGCCGCGCACCCATGGCTCGTACTCCGCGATCTGGGCGGGGCCCAGCTCGCGCACCGGAATGCCGTTCTCCCTGCCGCGCTGGACGAGGCCGTGGAGCCTCGGCAGCTCGGAGCGCTCCGTGGCGACGATGAGCTTGCCGGTGACCTCGTGCGGGATGCCGTGCTCGGCGCAGAACTTCACCATCTCCGCGGCGCCGCGCACCGCGAACCGCGCCTTGAGCGACCCCGGCCGGTAGTAGATACCGCTGTGGATCACGCCGCTGTTCCGCCCGGTCTGGTGGCGGGCCGGGCCCGCCTCCTTCTCGAGCACGGTCACGCGGGTGCCGGGCGCGGCGCGCGTGATCGCATACGCCGTCGACATGCCGACGATCCCGCCCCCGATCACCAGCACGTCGCAGTCCAACGCCGTCACGCCATGTCACCTCCCCACGCGCCACACCGTCCAGTCGCCCGACCGTCGATCCCTATCATGACCTGCGCCACTGACAACGGCCCGAAACCCAAGTGAGGACTAGGGTCCGGGCTAGCTCGACCGGTCATGTGGATCGATTCATCTCGAACCACCCATTCCGGGCTGACCACCTCTGAGTCGCCCATTCCGAGCAGCTCTCGCCTCACCGTTCATCACGGTCACCCGCACCCGCTTCCGTGCCGCTCGCATCCGCCCCGCGCCCCCTCACGCCCCGCGCCCCCTCACGCCCCGTGCGCCCTCACGCCTCACGCCGGCGCCACCAGCAGCGGCCGCGCCTGCTCGCGCAGCTCGGCGACGCGCGGCTCGTCGCGGTACGCCTCGAGGCGCCGCATCAGGTCGCGTACGTACTCCGTGGTGCGCGCGGACGAGATCCGGTTGGCGACCTCCACGGCACGGGCGCCCGCCGCGCAGGCCGCGTCCAGATTGCCGGACTCGAGTTCGGCGACGGCGGACACCACGAGCCGCAGCCCGTGCGACCGTACGAACTCCTCCGTCGGCCGGGCCAGCGCCTGCTCGGTGAAGCGCCGCACCTGGCGCGGCAGCCGGAGATCGCGATAGCACTCGGCGGCGTCGGCCGCGAACCGCTCATGGCTGTAGAAGTCGAGCCAGGACGGATCGGGGTCGCCCGCCCGCGAGCGCTCCAGCCAGCCCTCGGAGGACTTCAGGGCCGCCCCGCAGGCGGGCCCGTCCCCGGACTTGGCCTGGGCGCGCGCCTCCACGAGTCGGAAGAAGCTCATGGTGCGGGCGGTGGCCAGGCCGCGGTTGCGCTCCAGGGCGGCCTGGGCCAGGTCCACGCCCTCGTCGGCGAAGCCCCGGTAGGTGGCCTGGAGGCTCATCGACGCCAGCACATAGCCGCCCAGGGGGACGTCGGCCGCGGCGCGGGCCAGGCGCAGCGCCTGGATGTAGTACCGCTGCGCGGCCTCCTGTTGGCCGGTGTCGAAGGCCATCCACCCGGCGAGCCGGGTCAGTTCGGCGGTGGCGCCGAAGAGGGAGCGGCCGACCTCGTCGCTGTAGGAGCCGAGCAGCAGGGGCGCCGCGTCCACTCTGAGGCACTCGGGAACCATGGAGGAACGCCAGTCGCCGCCGCCGTACTTGGAGTCCCAGCGGCGCGCGTCCTCGGCGGCCTCGCGCAGCTTGGTGACGTCACTGTGGCCGACGCGCTGCGGCGGTATGGCGTCCGGCGCCGCCGTGCCCGAGGTGCTCGCGGCCGTGGTTCCGTCCTCGGCGTCCTTGGGTTCGCGGGCCACCGAACTGTCGGCGGGGGATATGAGCCAGCGCGAGGCCGGGGTGGCGTACGCGCTTACTGAGAAAGATCCGGCCAGGCTCTGCCAGATGCCGACGCCGCCGCGCCGACCCGCGAGATCCAGCCGGTAGAGCTCGGTCGCGGAGCGGACGGCCTGGCCGATGTCGCGCGGGAAGGCAAGCCCGACCTCGGGGGCCGGATCGGCATCGGCCAGGCCGATCTCATGCAGGGGGACGGGGCGGCCGAGTTTGCTCCCGATCGCAGCCGCAATGAGGTGTGGCGCGGCGCCTTGGGGCACCATGCCCTTGGACACCCAGCGCGCGACGGACGTCTTGTCGTAGCGAAGCGTCAGGCCACGCTGGGCGCCGAGGTCGTTGACTCTGCGCGCGAGCCCGGCATTGCTGATCCCCGCGAGGGCGAGAACGGTGCCGAGCTTTTCGTTCGGCCCGCGTGGCTCCCTGGACATGCGCACCCCTCGACAGCACCGACGGCCGCCCCGGCATAAGCGCGGGGCATTCGTAAACCCAGCGTAGTTCGCCGCATCCCGACCGTTAAGAGGTGGTGTCCCGGATGGCGAGATTCTTGTACGAACGGGCGTGCGGGGCGTGACGTGTGCTCCCGGTGTGTGTGGCTGTGCGCCCGTGTGTGCGCTCTGTCTCAGTCGCGGCGAGGACGTTTCGATGGGTCCTGCGTGGGTCGGCCCGCTGTACTGGATCCAGTGGGCTGGGGGACGCCGCCGCCTCATTCCCCGCGGGCGGCGGAACGGTCCGGGAGGCGAATGCCGCCTCCCGGACTGTCGTGTCAGGAGGCGCGAGAGGCGGAAGTCGAGTCCTTACAGGTCGTCCGCAAGACCAACGAGAGCGCCACGGCAATTTGGCTGAATATCGCCCCTCACGGCCGGGCTCCCGCGTCGGGCCGGGGAGGGGGAGGCCCGACGCGGGAAGCCCTCTTCCGCGTGGATCGCGCCCGGATTCGGCACGGATTCCGCCCAGTTCTCCCCCGGAGCGGTGAACGCGCTTAGCACATGCCGCGGATGCCGCCGCGTACGGCGGCCATCGCGGCGCGCGGCGGTAAGGACCCCGTGTGGTCTGCGGGTTGACGCTGGATCGGCGCTCGATCGACGCTCGGTTGGCGCTCATTCCGTGCGCCCCTTCGTGCGCCTCTTGTGCGCCGCTCCGCACACTCATCGATGCCCTTGCGCTCTTGCGCGCCCCAATCATGGCAGCATGGGCCACGGCGGAACGGTGGGTCGCTACCGGCGGTGGTTCCCTCGGCGGGCTCCTTACGGATGCCTTCGTGAGAGGTGCCACCCCCTGGGATCAACTCTGCGATTCCTGCGGTCATCTGTGGTCACAGGACATCCAGGAGATCCATGTTGTTGTCCGGTTCGATGCCGAAACCGTCAACATGCTGTGCATGATGGCACCTACTTCTTGGTTGCCCTGGATGCCCACAGCCTGTGGAGGCGGCGATGCGGTGGTTGGTGGGGTGGAGCAGTACCGCATCCGGCCCGGTCTCCTCGGAGGGCCGTGCGATCCAGCCGGTCGGCGCCCAACTCCTGTGGTCCGACCCCGATCCGCTGTGGGCGGTCGGCGACTGGCGGCCCGATGAGGTACGCGTCGTCCAGACCGACCCGTTCACCCGCCTCGCCGTCTTCGGCTGCTGCGGCGCCTCCGACGAGGAGCTGCGGGTGGGCCTGTTCGCCGCCCGCGGCGGCGCCCTGCGCCATCTGACCGCCTGGCCCGGCAGCTACACGGCCGTGGCCCAGGCCGGCCGCCGCGTCACCATCGTCGGCGACCTCGCGGGCGCCCGGCCCGTCTTCCACACCGACTGGGCAGGCGGCACCGCCTACGCCACCGCCGCGCTCCCGCTCGCCGACCTCATCGAGGCCCAGCTCGATGTCGGTCACCTCGGCGCGCTGCTCGCCTGCCCCGACTCGCCGGAGGCCATGGGCGACGGCACGCCCTATATGGGCGTCAGACGCGTCCCCCCGGGCCATGCGCTGATCCTGCGCGACGGCGCCCGCGACATCACCGGCTACGAGCCCACCGCGTCCCTCGCCGTCGCCGCGCCCCCGCTCGAGCAGGACAAGGCCGTGGACGCGGTCCGGGACGCCCTCGTGGAGGCCGTACGGGCCCGGCTCACCGCCCCGCGCCACGCCCCCGAGACCGATGACCTCGACCCCGGCCCGGTGCCCGGCATGGGACCCGCCGAGCGGCGGGCGGCCCGCGGCGCCCCGGCCCCCGGCATCGGCGCCGATCTGTCCGGAGGCAGCGCCTCCGCCACGCTCGCCCTGCTCGCCGCCGGTCTCCCCGGGATGCCCGGCACCCTCTTCGGGCACGGCACCGAGGCGGGCGAGCGGCTCCTGGCCGTCACCTTCAACGACCTCGCCACGGCGGGCGGCGCCCGCACCCGCGAGGCCGAACTCGAACGGGCCGGAGCCATCGCCGCCAATCCACGGCTGCACCATGTGGTCGTCGCCGCGGGCGAGGACGCCCTGCCGTACGCGGGCCTCGACACCGGCGCCCTTACCGACGAGCCCGGCCCCTCCCTCGTCATCGCCGAACGCCACCGGCGCCGGCTCGCCGCGGGCAGCGCCGACCACTTCATCGGGCACGGCGCCCGCCAGGTGCTCGACGCCCACCCCGCGCGCCTCGCGGACCTGCTGCTCGACCGCCGCAGACGCCATCTGCTGCGCCCCGCGACGGCGCTCGCCAAGGCCGACGGCCCCTCCGCGCAGTCCTTCTTCGTGCCCTTCACGGTCTACCGGGCCGCCCGACGGCTGGCCCGCACCTCCTACCGCGACGGCGTCCAGGAGGCCGCCGCGCGCCTTATGGAGCGCCACTTCGCCGACGAGCAGGCGCTGCACGGCCCCGGTGCCGTATCCGCCTCCCTCGCCGCCCTGACGTGGTGCCGCCCCGGGCCCGCCGCCCGCTGGCTCACCGGCGAGACGCTCGCCGAGGTGTCCGTCCGGCTGGAGGAGGCGGCCGTGCGCCCCGTGCTGCTGCGCCGCCCCGGGGAGCGCCGCGCCGACGCCGCCCTCGCCCGCTACGCGGCGGACCACCGCGTCTTCGAGCAGGCCGCCGAGATCCGCAGCCAGCGCCTGCACGCGCCCTTTCTCGACAACCAGGTCGTACGGGCCTGCCGCGCGCTCCCCGAAGCGCTTCGGGTGCAACCGGGGGCGCGCGCCGCGGTGCTGCGGTCGGTCCTCGCCGGAGCGGGCATCCGTGAGCTGCCCCCCGGCTGGGGAGCCACCTCCCACGCCGCCCACACCGCCGCCGTACGGACCGGCATGCGCACCTGGGCGGGCGAGCTGATGACCCTCTTCGACGCGCCGCTGCTGGCCGACGCGGGCCTGATCGAGGCCCGTGTCGTCCGTAAGGCGCTGCGCGCCGCCGCGCAGGGGGAGCGGCTGCCCCTGGACGGCCTGGCCGAGCTCGTCTCCACCGAGGTCTGGCTGCGGCGCCTGCTGGCCCGCCGCGGCACCTGCTGGACGGGGACGGCTGCGCCGCGACAGCGGGCTGTGGCGGGCGGAGTGGTGCCGCGGCCGAGCCTGTGACGGCTTCCGCACCGAGGGGGCATGAGGCGGCCTTGTGACATCTCGCCCCGGGGAGCGCGTTCTTACGGGGGACGGAAGCCGGGCGTTCGTACGGGGGACGCGAAGCCGGTGTCCTTACGGCGGAAGCGAAACCGGTGTCCTTACGGCGGACGAAAACGAATGGACCCCTCCGCCGCCGCTCCGCACCATCTCCCCCAGCGGCAATCCGCAACCTAGGAGAATGGCCCCTGTGCGGTATCTGATCCTCGGCACCACCGAAGCGCGCGACGACCACGGCGACCCGCTCCCCCTTGGCGGCCCCCGGATCCGCGCGCTGCTCGCCGCGCTCGCCGTAAGGGCCGCACGCACCGCCCCGGCCTCCGTCGACGCCCTGATCGACGAGGTGTGGGCCGACGACCCTCCGCATGACGCGCCCGCCGCGCTCCAGGCGCTCGTCGGCCGGTTGCGCCGGGCCATCGGCAGGGACGCCGTCGTCTCCTCACCCGGCGGCTACCGCCTCGCGACCACCGCGCCCCAGGACGACGTCGACCTGCTGCGCTTCGAGCGACTGACGCACGAGGGCATACGCGCCCTGGACGCCGACGACCCCGAGACGGCCGCCGCCACCCTCCGTAAGGCGCTCGCCCTGTGGCGCGGCCCTGCCCTCGCCGACCTGCCGGACCGGGACGCGGCCGCCGCCCGCCCCGAGGCGCTCCGGCTGACCGCGCTGCACCGCCGGATCGACGCCGACCTCGCGCTCGACCGCCCTACGGATGTCATACCGGAGCTGCGCGAGCTCGTCGCGGACCATCCGCTCGACGAAACGTTCCACGCCCAGCTGATCCGCGCGCTGCGGGCGGCCGGTCACTCCGCCGACGCCCTCGCGGCGTACGAGGACGTCCGCAGGATCCTCGCCGACCGCCTCGGCACCGACCCGGGAGCGGAGCTGAAGGAGCTCCACAGACGGCTGCTGACGACGGACGCCGAAGCCCTCCAGGAGCCGCGCGGCGGGGAGCCCATCGCGCAGACCGCTCCGCCGAGGGCCGACGGCCACGAGGGGAGCGGGGGTGGAACCCGGGCGGACGGTACGGCGATCGACGGCCGCAGGGCGGCCAGGAGCGCGTTCGACGGCCGGGCCGGGGGCGGACGAACCGACGGTGGGGCGGGAAGCCGCGTGGACGGTCGGGAGGCTGGCTCGCGCACCGCGGGCGCGCGTACCGCGGGACCACGCGCCGCGGGATCACGCATCGCGGGCTCGCGCACCGCCGTGCCGCCTCTGCCACATGGCAACCTCAGGGCCCGCCTCACCAGCTTCGTCGGCCGCCAGAAGGAGATCGGCGACATCCTCCATGACTTGGAAGGCGCGCGGCTGGTCACCCTCACCGGCCCCGGCGGCTCCGGTAAGACCCGCCTCTCCGAGGAGGCCGCCGGGGCCGTGACGGACGGTTACCCGGACGGTGTCTGGATCGCCGAACTCGCCCCGCTCGACCAGCCCTCCGCCGTCCCCGGCGCGGTCCTGAGCGCGGTCGGCCGCCGAGACACCATGCTGCTCGCCTCCGGGCTCGAGAGCCGCACCACGGGCGCGGACGGCGGGGATCCGACGAGCCGCCTCGTCGAGTACTGCGCCGACCGCCGGCTGCTGCTCCTGCTCGACAACTGCGAGCACGTCATCGACACCGCGGCCCGGCTCGCCGAGACCCTGCTCGCACACTGCCCGGGGGTGACCGTGCTCGCCACCAGCCGGGAGCCGCTGGGGGTGCCCGGCGAGACCGTAAGGCCGGTGGAGCCGCTGCCGCCCGCCCCCGCCCACCAGCTGTTCGCCGAGCGCGCGGCCACCGTACGGCCCGGCTTCGACCCGGCGGCGGACCCGGACACGGCGGCCGCGGTCGCGGAGATCTGCCGGCGCCTGGACGGTCTGCCGCTGGCGATCGAACTGGCCGCGGCGCGGCTGCGGCTGCTGACCCCACGCCAGATCGCGGACCGGCTGGACGACCGCTTCCGCCTGCTGACCAGCGGCAGCAGAACCGCGCTGCCCCGCCAGCAGACCCTGCGGGCCGTCGTCGAGTGGTCCTGGGACCTCCTGGACGAGCGTGAGCGCACTGTGCTGCGCCGGGTGTCGGTCTTCGCGGGCGGGTGGACCCTCTCCGCGGCCGAGGCGGTGTGCGCGGACGCCCCGCCCGGCGCGAGCGCCCTTACGGACGGCACGGGCAGCACGGAGCACACGGACGACACGGATCACGCGGACGACAAGGACACCGATGGCGTCATCGAGGACGGCGTCGGTATCCGTGACGTCCTTAAGGACGCGAAGAACGCGAAGGACGCGATGGCGGGCACGCCGGAGCCGGGCGACACGGTTGCGTATGCCGAGGCGCGCGCCCCCGCGCGCTCTCATGCGCGTCCCCAGGCCAGGATCGCCCCCGCTGAGGTGCTGGAACTGCTCGGGGCGCTGGTCGACAAGTCACTGCTGATCGTCGACCATCCGTCGCACGGTGCGGCGGCGGAGTCCTCCGGCCCGGCGGCAGGCGAGCCCCGCTACCGGATGCTGGAGACCATCAACGAGTACGTCGGCGAGCGCGCCACCGAGGACGTCGCGGCCCGTGCCGACCACAAGGCCGCCGTGGCCCGTCACACCGCCCACTTCCGGGACTTCATCCGCACCGCCGAGCCCCGTCTGCGCTCTGCCGGACAGCTGCCCTGGCTGCGCCTTGTCGAGACCGACCTCGACAACATCCGGGCAGCGCTGCACCGCTCCCTGACCACCGCGGACGAGGACACCGTCTTCGCGCTCATCCGCGACTTGGCATGGTTCTGGTGGCTGCGCAACTACCGGGACGAGGGCGCCGCATGGGTCGGCCGCGCACTGGCCCTGGAGAACCGACCCCACGGCACGGACTTCGCGGAGGACCGGGCACCGGGTGGCGAGGCGGACCGGGCACCGGACGGCAGCCATCCCCTCGACCAGTTCCCGCTCATCCCGGCCCGGGTCCCGGACGGCGAGGACGGCGTCGACGAGGAAGCCACCCGGTACTGGCAGTTCATGGACCTGCGGCTGCTGCTCTTCTTCCTGCTCGCCGAGCAGGGCACCGGCCCGGATCCGAGCGACCCCGAGATCCGGGACGCCGCCATACGCATGCGCGACGCCTACGCGAGCCATTCAGGGCCCCGCAGCGCGTCCTTCCCCGGTCTGCTGTGGCCCTTCGCGGCCTTCGTCATCCAGGGCTTCAGCGGTGACATGCTGCCGCTCATGGACCGGAACGTGGCCCACTGCCGGACCCACGGCGACGACTGGGCGCTCGGCGTCACGCTGATGTACCGCACCCACCTCGCCATCGACATGCCGGGCGGCGTCGAGAGCGCCGGCGACGACATGGCCGAGCTGCGCGAGCTGGCCGCCCGCGTCGGCGACCGCTGGATGCTCGCCCAGGTGGAGGGCGCGCGCGGCGAGATCGCCACCCATCGCGGCCGGTTCGGGGAGGCGAAGGCCGCGTACGAGAGGGCAACGCGGCTCGCACAGGAGCTCGGCGCCCACACCGAGGTGCCGTTCCTCTACACCCGCCTCGCCGACCTCGCCGTCCACGAAAGGGACGTGGAGGGCGCGCTGGGGCTGGTGGAGCGCTCCGAGGAGGAGGCGGAGCGCTGCGGTACCCATGACGTGCTGGCCTTCAACGACATCGTGCGCAGCGAGGCCGAGCTGGTACGCGGCGATCTGGCACGGGCCAGGACGTATTGCGACGCCGCGCGACGGCGTGCGCTGCGCGGCACCTCGCCACCGCAGTTCTGGGTCGTGGCCAACGGCCTGGAGGCCCGTATCACCGGCCTGGAGGGCGATCTGGTCGGCGGACTGCGCAAGCTGCGGAACACGCTGCGCGAGGGCCTCGCGGTGAACTCCATGGAGCTGCTGCTGGCCCATCAGGCGGAGTCGGCGGCCGAGCTCCTGGCGGGATGCGGACAGGAGCCGCTCGCCGCGCGGCTGCTGGGCGCCGCCGACGGCTGGCGCGGTCGGCTGCCGCGCTCACCGCTGGTGGCCGGGGACGTCGGCGCGACCGCGGCGCGCGCGAGCGAGGCGCTGGGCCAGGACGCGGTGGAGAAGCTGCGCACCGAGAGCACGACCCTGACCCCAGGGGAGGCCCTCCGCCTGCTCGACGAGGCGCTGAGCTCTCTCGACGCCACAGATGCCACAGATGCCTCAGGCGCCGCCGATGCCTCCGACACCACCGGCACCACCGGCACCCAGGCCGCGACCGCCGACTAAGCGCTCCGCGGGAAGTGCCGCGAAATGCCGTCGTGCGTCTGCGGCCGCATCGTGGCTGGTCGCCCACGCGGCGGAGCCGCATATCGACACAGCCGCGGCGGAGCCGCATATCGACACAGCCCCGGGCCCCTTCACGGCGCTGCCCGAACCGTAGCGGACTTCCTCCGACCTGCTTAGGCCGTGACCGCCGGCCGGAGCGCCGCCCCGCCGCCCGCCCGCTGACGCGGGTACGAGCAGCAGGTGCGACACCCCGGCCGACCGTCATATGTCGTCACTCATACGGAGGAGGCGAGACGCGCCGCTCACCCCCCGAAACCGACGCGCGAAGACGAGCCTGAAACCGACCCGCGAAGACGAGCACACGTCCCACTCCGGGGCCGCCGGCATCACCCCATGGGGCGCGACCGCAGCCCGTCCAGCAGGATGTCCAGCAGCCGGGCCGAAGCCGCCGCCTGCTGCGCCGCGTCCGGCAGCGAGGGCGCCGCCGTGGCGATCACCAGCAGCACATCGGCGACCGTCACATCCGGGCGCAGCTCGCCCGCCGCCCGTGCCCGCTCCACCAGTTGCCCGACGACCTCCAGCAGCGCCGCGGCGCCCGCGTCGTCCGGCTCGTCCTCGGCGACCATCGGCCGCTCGACCAGCCGGAGCTCCGGCTGAGCCGGTGCGGCTAACGCCGCCTGCCGCTGCTGCGGCAGCCGGATCTCGGTCTCCACGTCGACCCCGACCCGCAGCACCTGCGGCGGCAGCAGCCGGCCCGCGCCGGACGCCACCGAGGTACGCAGGAACCGGGCCAGCGCCGACCACGGCTCGTTCTCCTGACCCAGCGCCGCCCGCGCCTGATCGGTCAGCCTTGCCGTCTCCTCCTCGGCTATGCGGCGCACCAGCACGTCCTTGCTGGGGAACCGCCGATAGACGGTGCCCACCCCTACCCGCGCCCGGCGCGCCACGTCTTCCATCGGAGCCCCGTACCCCAGCTCACCGAAGACCTCGCGCGCCGCCCGCAGAACGTGCTCCAGATTGCGCTGCGCGTCCACGCGCAACGGTGTGTTCCGTCCGCCGTTTCCGTCCGACGACGCGACGGCTGCGGACCATGACGAACCCTGAAGGTGCATAAGTGATCCCCCGGTAATGATGTCTCCCCCCGGAGACTCCCCGCCCAGACTGTCGAGGCAGTCACAACCCCGACGAAGTACGAACATAGTTGAGCGCAGGTCAAGAAAGAAGAGGGTAGCTCGGGACAGAACGCCCCCCGATCAGAGCAGCAGACCGCCTCTTTCCGACTGTCCGTCCGCCCGCCCCCACACATCCCGGGGCTGACCTGCGGACATTTCGTACGTGTAACCGATTCGTCGGCTCGGGGCCGAGTGAGCCGTCCGGTCACACAATTCGTCGGGCCTGTGGACAAACCGCGGTCGCGCGTGCCTCATGGGAGGGTGAAGGAACCAGCGCGCATTCTCGTTATCGGTGGTGGCTACGTCGGGATGTACGCCGCGCTGCGCCTCCAGCGAAAGCTGAAGCGGGAGCTGAGGCACGGCGGCGTGCAGGTCATCGTGGTGGACCCCGAGCCGTATATGACCTACCAGCCGTTCCTGCCCGAGGCGGCGGCCGGATCGATCTCGCCCCGCCATGTGGTGGTGCCGTTGCGGCGGGTGCTGCCCGACTGCACCGTCGTCATCGGCGAGGCCACCGCGATCCACCACGGCAAACGCACCGCGACCGTGAGAACCCTCGCCACGGAGGAAGAGGGCACCGGCACGGTCGACATCCACTACGACGAGCTGGTGCTGGCCCCCGGATCCGTGTCGCGCGCCCTCCCGGTCCCCGGCCTCGCCGAGTTCGGCATCGGCTTCAAGACCGTCGAGGAGGCCATCGGCCTGCGCAACCACGTTCTCGAACAGCTGGACATCGCCTCCTCGACCCGGGACCCGGACGTCCGCGACGCCGCGCTGACCTTCGTCTTCGTCGGCGGCGGATACGCGGGCGTCGAGGCGCTCGGCGAGCTGGAGGACATGGCCCGGTACGCCGTCCGCTACTACCACAACATCGCCCCCGAAGACCTGAAGTGGATCCTCGTCGAGGCCACCGACCGGATCCTTCCGGAGGTGGGTGAGGAGATGGGCAAGTACGCCGTCCGGGAGCTGCGCGGCCGCAATATTGACGTACGGCTGGAGACCCGCCTGGACTCCTGCGCCGACCGGGTCGCCGTACTGAGTGACGGCTCGCGCTTCCCCACCCGCACGCTCGTGTGGACCGCGGGTGTCAAACCGCACCCGATCCTCGCCGCCACCGATCTGCCCCTGAACGAGCGCGGCCGGCTCAAATGCACCGCGGCGCTCCAGGTCGAGGGCGTCGAGCACGCCTGGTCGGCCGGGGACGCCGCGTCGGTGCCCGACCTGACGGCCGACCGGCCCGATGCGGTCTGCGCCCCCAACGCACAGCACGCCGTGCGCCAGGCCAAGGTCCTCGCCGAAAACGTGGCCGCCGCGATCGCGGGTCAGCCGCTCACGGACTACGCGCACAAGTACGCGGGCTCCGTGGCCTCCCTGGGGCTGCACAGAGGAGTCGCACACGTCTACGGGCGCAAGTTGAAGGGCTACCCGGCGTGGTTCATGCACCGCGTCTACCACCTCAGCCGGGTGCCGACGTTCAACCGTAAGGCACGTGTGCTGTCCGAATGGATTCTGTCGGGGCTGTTCAAACGCGAGATCGTCTCCCTGGGGTCGCTGGAGAACCCGCGCGCCGAGTTCAAACTCGCGGCGGACACCGGTCGCCATCCCGGGGCCAGTTGAGCCGATCGGGGTGGAGCCGGGAACTCCCCTCCCACGATCGGCGTCTCACGGATGTCAGTCCGGTCGGCCACACTGGTCGTGTGACCATGGGTGGGCTCGTATCTGCAAAGAGTGACAATCGCGAGGATTCGGAAGTTTGCTGCATTCCCCTGGGGGTCGTCCCCCGTACCCGCACCCATCTCCCCGATCCCGCGCCGGCGCGCCGCTCAGCCACCACCCCACGAGGTAATCCGCAGTGAACTTCACGCGCTGGAGCGCCCGGCTCCCCCGAACCCAGCGACGCATCGCCGCCCGGGCAGACCGCGGTGCGCGGCGGCCGAAGCCCGCGGCCGCCGCGGGCGGCGGCTCCGTCCCGGCGGCCCGGGGCGAGAGCGCCGACCCCTCGGGGCACGGTGAGCCTCCCGCTGCCGCCCCCTGCGACGCCGCGCCGCCCGCCGCCGTCCCGACCCTCGACGGGCTGTCCGCCCATGACCTGCTCGGCCAGGTGCCGGCGCTGGTCGCGGTGGTCTACGGCCCCGAGCACCGCATCGCCTATCTCAACGACACCTATGTCGAGCTCTTCGGCTCCCGGACCCCCGGCACACCCGCCGGCCAGGCCCTGCCCGAGCTGAGGGAGCTGGGGCTGCTGCCGCTCATGGACCAGGTCCTGCGCAGCGGCAAGCCCCGTACGGTCAAGTCCCGGCGGGTGCCCGCGGGCGGCCCGGCGACCACGCCCGGGCCGCGGCAGGAGGGCGCGGCCCCCGGCCCCGGCCGGTTCCGCCACGGCTACTACACCTTCACCTGCTCCCCGATCGAGATGGCCGCGCCGAAGGCTGCCGTCGCCCCCGCGCGGCCGGCGGACGAGCGGGCGGGGGAGGGGGCCGTGGACGGAACACCGGTGGACGGAAACCCCGTGGACGGATTGCCGGTGGACGGCTCGATCCGGGATGGTGCCATCCGTAAGGCCGTCGCCGTGCCGGAGGCGGTCGCCACCGAGACCGTCGCCGCCGACCCCGGCCCGGCCACCGGCACCGACCCGGCCACCGAGCCGGTCCGCGGCGTGCTCGTCTTCGGGGCCGACGTCACCGACCAGGTCGAATCCGCTGAGCGGCTGCGCGCCAGCGAGCGCCTCCAGCGCGAGGCCGCCGTCACCCTCCAGCGCAGCCTCCTCCCCCAGGGGCTGGAGCAGCCCGACGACCTGCGGGTGGCCGCCACCTACCAGCCCGGCGGCACGGACGCGGCGGTGGGCGGCGACTGGTACGACGTCATCACCCTGGGCGCCGGCCGCACCGCCCTCGTCATCGGCGACGTCATGGGCCGCGGGGTGCGGGCGGCCGCCGTGATGGGCCAGCTGCGCACCGCCGTCCGCGCCTACGCCCGGCTCGACCTCCCGCCGCACGAGGTCCTGCAACTCCTCGACGGCCTGGCCGCCGAGATCGACCCCCACCAGATCGCCACGTGCGTCTACGCCGTCCACGACCCCAATGAGAACCGCCTCGTCTACGCCTCCGCGGGCCATCTGCCGATCCTGGTCCGTGACCCGGACGGCACCGTGCGCCGCGCCTCCGAGCCCACCGGACCGCCGCTCGGCACCGGCGGCTGGCTGCACACCACCGGCTCGGTCCCGCTCGGCCCCGGGGCCAGCGCGGTCCTCTACACCGACGGCCTGGTGGAGCGGCGGGACAAGGACATCTACGACGGAGTGGCCGCGCTCGAGCGCGTCTTCGCGGGCGCGACCGGCTCGCCCCAGGTGATGTGCGACCGCCTCATCAGGGCCCTGGGCATCACCGCGGAGCACGACGACGATGTGGCGGTGCTGGTCCTCCAGCACCCCGCCCGTACGGGGCACGACGCGGAGCTCTTCCACAACGCCGCGCTGGAGCTTCTCGGCGGGGTGGAGGCCGCACCGCGCGCCCGGGCCTTCGCCTCGGGGGTCCTCGCCAGCTGGCGCTTCCCCATGGAACTGCGCGATCTGGGCGTGCTCGCCGCCAGCGAACTCGTCGCCAACTCCCTCCAGCACGGCACACCGCCCATGCGGCTGCGGCTGCGCCGCACCGACCGCCGCCTGATCATCGAGGTGACGGACGGCGATGAGCATCTGCCGCGCCGCCGCCGGGCCGAACCGGTGGACGAGGCCGGACGCGGCATCTCGATCGTCGCGACCATCGCCTCGTCCTGGGGCTCACGCCGCACCCCGGGCGGCGGCAAGGCGGTGTGGTGCGAGTTCGCCCTGCCGGCGGACTAAAGATCCGCCGGACAGGGCCCGGCAGCACGGGCCTGAGCGGAGACACGACCGCCCCTTGATCGACAGATCGCCCTGGCACGGCGGAGCCGATTGGCTCCTTCGCCGTGCCAGGGCGATGACGGAATGTCGGGTCAGGCCGCATGCACGGCCGGGTCAGGCCGCGGTGGTCACCTCGTCCGACGAGGCCGCCCGCGGCGCGGGCACCGAGGCTCCGGCGAC
Source organism: Streptomyces sp. NEAU-174 (assembly GCF_052665095.1). NCBI lineage: Bacteria > Bacillati > Actinomycetota > Actinomycetes > Kitasatosporales > Streptomycetaceae > Streptomyces > Streptomyces sp. NEAU-174. Next base: position 1,199,455 of record NZ_JBQTCE010000001.1, read on the forward strand.
CGCCCGCAGCGGATTGTCCTGCTCGGCCGTGAGCCGCCTGCCGAGGATCAGCGCGAGCGCGGTGATGCCGAGCGAGCAGACGATCAGCGTCACGATGTACGCCCCATACAGCCCGGCGCCCGCCATCAGCCCGCCGGCCGCCGGACCCACCGCCAAAGCCAGCTGCTTGACCAGCGCGAACGCCGAGTTGTACTGACCGAGTGCCGACGGCGGTGCCAGATCGGCGACCAGCGGCGCGACGGTCGGCGACAGCATGGCCTCACCGAGCCCGAAGAGCGCGTACGCCGAGATGATCGCGGTGACGCCGACGGCCTGGCTCCCGGGTATCAGCCCGGCGGTCCCGGCGACGCACCACGCCACCGTCCAGACCAGTCCGACCAGCGCCATCACCCGGCTGCGCCGCCGCCGCTCGACCAGCTTGAGCACCACGAACTGCGCCAGCACGATCGCCGCCGTGTTCGCGGCTAGGGCGATGCCCAGCATCGACGGCGATATCCGGGCCACATCCACCGCGAACGCCGACAGCCCGGACTCGAACTGGCCGTAGCAGGCGAAGAACATGACGAAGCCCAGCACGCACAGCTGCACCATGGCGCGGTGGCCGAGCAGGGCACGCCAGCCGCCGGAGCCGCCGAGCCGCTCATCGACGGTCGGCACCGGGTCGTTGAACACCGGCGTCCGCTCCAGCCTTACGGTCGCCACCGCCGCGCCGAGCACCAGGAACATCACCGCGTCGATCGCGAAGAGCCGCACAAAGCTCGAGGCGGCGGAGGTGTCCACCAGCAGCCCACCGAGCAGCCCGCCGACGCCGAGCCCCAGATTGCCGAGGAAGAACTGAGTGGCGAAGGCCCGCGACCGGGTGATCGGCGTCGAGCACCAGACGATCAGCGTGGCCAGCGCCGGCTGTATGGCCGCTATGCCCGCGCCCAGCACTCCGGCCGCGGCGATGACCAGCGGCTCACTAGCCGCCAGCCCGAGCCCCATCGATCCGACAGCGGCGGCGACCGCGCCCGCGACGGCAACGGACAGCGGCCCTCGCCGGTCGATCACCCGACCGATGAAGGGCAGCACGGCAAGTGCGGCCACGGCGAACGTCGCGAGCACCATGCCCGCGGTATTCGCGCCGAGGTCCCGCACCTGCGCCACATAGACGAAGAGGAACGGGACCGTGAAGCCGTTGCCGAACGCGCTCAGCGCGTTGCCCAGCTGGATACGGCGCAGCGCTGCGCCCATCGCGGTGGTCACACTCACCTACCTAGGTCGAGGAGGGTCACAGAACTACGGGCTGACCTGCGGGTCAGCCCGGAGGATCGATGTCTGAAGACTTCGAAGCTAAACTTCAATGCTTAAGAGTACAGATCGAAGGACTTCAGCGCCAATGAGTTTCGTGTCATACTCCGCACATGGCGGAGACCCCCGACCCGGACCACCTGCTGAGCCTCGAGGAGCAGATCGCGGCCTATCAGCGTGAGTTCCAGGACCTGGACCCTCAGGTGGAGCAGGTCGTCAGCGCGCTCAGCCGGCTCACCCGGCGAATGAACGTCGCCTACGGCCGCCAGTCGGCCACGCTGGGGATCAGCAACTCCGAGTGGGAGGTCCTCAAGGTGCTCGTCCTCTCCGGGGCTCCCTATCGCCTGGGCCCCGGCGACCTGGCCAAGCGGCTGGGCCTCACCCCCGCCGCCATGACCCACCGCATCGATCGCATGGTGAACGAGGGCCTGGTCACCCGTGAGCGTGATGCGGACAACCGCGTCCGCGTCATCGTCGAGCTGACTCCGGATGGCCGGGAGAAGTGGGTCGAGGCGATGCGCCAGGCCACGGTCTTCGAGGCGGACCTTCTCCAGGACCTCTCCAGCGAGGAGCGCGGGGCTCTCGGCGAGATGCTCACCCGTGTGTTGCGCCGGGTGGAGGAGGACCAACCCGACGCCGATGGACGGCTGAGCGACCTCGACTGAGGCATTCGGCCTAGCCGAGGTTGACACGGGTCCGGGCGATCCGTAATGTACTCCGAGCTGCCACGGAGCCTTCATGGTTCACCGGGCAGCACTCGAGCCGCACCGGCGGCAAACCACTACTGCACGGCCCCTCATCGGGATGGATTTCGGCATGCCGGAATTCGGACCGGGGAACTCGATTATGAGCATCCGGGGGAATCCGCTAAAGTAGTGGACACGCCGGAAGGCGCGAAAGACCCCGCTCCAGCAGGGGGCCGGAAACGGAATTCGGATCGGGAAACGAACCGGAAATCGGGTCTGGTAAGGTTGGAAACACCGAAGGGAAGCGCCCGGAGAAACCGGTGAAACGGTTTCGAAGGAAGCGTCCGTTCCTTGAGAACTCAACAGCGTGCCAAAAGTCAACGCCAGATATGTTGATACCCCGTCCACTCGTGGACGAGGTTCCTTTGAAGAAAAACACAGCGAGGACGCTGTGAACCACTGGATTATTCCTCTGGTGGTTCCGCTCTCGTGCAGTGTTCACCGGGATATCCCGGAGGCATTCACGGAGAGTTTGATCCTGGCTCAGGACGAACGCTGGCGGCGTGCTTAACACATGCAAGTCGAACGATGAACCGGTTTCGGCCGGGGATTAGTGGCGAACGGGTG